>NZ_DCKA01000021.1:0-589523 GCF_002320215.1 Alistipes sp. UBA1686 | reverse complement strand
CCCGTTGCGGGAGTAACGAGGTGGTAACTGAACTTCTGCACCGTTTGGCCTCGAGGTGGTATTTCGTTGGCTCTGTCCCATAGAAAAACAAAGCGTAACGAACGCTCTATCAGCTAATTCGCTACGCTTCGCTCAAATTTACTTTTTCGCTATGGGTTTATTTTAAGCGAGATAATGGAAGCAATTGGTAAAATTATAGCAACAGAGAAACAACCTTCAACGATAGAAGAGTTTACCTTCTGGACTCGAAAGGATTTGAAATTAAAGCCTTTTGATGTTGTTGTCGTTGAGCATGTGAAAGATGTAAATGGTGAGCCGACAAAGACATTTGGAGTGATTGAGGAGATCTCCCATATGACAGACTCTCCGAGCGCATTAGCAGGCTATATATCAAGCGATTTCGGACAGGTGGAATCAACCTTATACACAGAACGTATCGGTATGAACTATGTGAAGTGCAAGGTAGTTGGTAACACGAAGAATATCTACATCCCTGTTCAAGAAGGTAAAAAAGTATATCTTGCTGAACGCGATGAGATAATGGAAGCACTTGGTTTGAATAATGTAAAACATAAACTGCCGGCTGGATATATTGAGATGTATGAAGGTGCGAACAAGCAGACGCTTCCCGTATTTTTCAATTCACATTTTCTTATTGGACCGGAGGGCGCTCACTTAAATATATCAGGAATATCCGGTTTGGCTTCCAAGACCTCATATGCTATGTTCCTAATGAAAGCAATTCAAGATTATGCAGCCAAAGATGAGAAAGAGTCTGTTGCATTTATTATGATGAACGTGAAAGGGACCGATTTGTTAAAGATAGACCAAAAGAACACTCGCAAGGATGAACTTAAGCAGATAAAGCCAATCTATGATCTGCTGGAGTTAGAGTTTGAGCCATTCAAACAGGTAAAATACTTTTATCCGTACTCAAAAGACTTTACTTCTTACACTTATGAGAAAGAAGATATTATAAAGGCTCGGATTGAAGCGGGGAATGCATTGCAGTATAAGTATTTATTTGAAACGGATGAAGATAAGGAATGTCTTGACTTGCTGTTTGCTAATGTTGACGACCCGAATGACACGATAGAGTCAATAATTAATTTCATTATATCAAACGGTGGTGGTTTTAATGGCATTGAAACTTGGGAAGATTTCAAGGGTGAACTATATAAACAAACACAATCGGATAAAGCCAGCAAAGCCGGAAAAGAAATATCCGTTATGAGTTGGCGCAAGTTTTATCGTTTATTCAATAAGAGTTATCAGAAATGTCAGCAGATGTTTACTAACAAATTAGGTAGTGGTGTACGTTTGCGAGACCAAATTGCAAAAATTGGTAAAAATGATGTGATGGTAATTGATGTTGCTAAACTCGACGAAGAATCACAAGGATTTGTTTTCGGCGATGTTATGCGAGCTGTCTATAATCTCAAGTTGGGTTCTACTGACCGTGTTGATTCCGATATTCCTGACCGCATAGTGATATTTATTGATGAGTTGAATAAATACGCATCTACGGATGTGCCGAAGTCGTCTCCGATCCTCCATCAACTGCTTGACATTACGGAACGCGGTCGATCATTGGGCATTGTCCTGTTTGGCGCAGAACAGTTTGTAAGCGACATTCATCGTCGAGTAAAAGGCAACTGTGCAACACAGGCATTTGGTCGCACAAATGCCATTGAAATATCGCGGGAAGATTTTAGATTTGTCCCCAACGTGTACAAAACGATGCTGACTCGAATGAAACAAGGTGAATACATTATTCAGAATCCTGTGTTCCGTTCTATGCTGAATATAAAATTCCCGCTACCTATCTATAAATATTTTGATTAAACTATTATGACTGATAACCCAAGAATAGGAAAAGATGTTATAGAATCCTTAACTCTCGGTATGTATGAAGATTGTCGATTCATATATCGAGAGTATATACAGAACTCTGCAGACCAAGTTGATAAGGCTGTCGCTGAGAAATTGATAAATGCAGGTGAAGATGAGATTCACATTACTATTAACCCCGAAGAACGTTGTATTGTTATTGAAGACAACGCAACAGGTATATCATCAGACAAAGTCGTTCCTATCCTGAGAAATATTGCTCATTCGACAAAGAAGCGAGGGGAAGATAAAGGATTTCGAGGCATTGGTCGATTAGGAGGATTGGGTTATTGTTCAAAGCTTATATTCGAAACGACATTCGCCGGCGAGGAGGTCAAATCAATTATGACTTGGGATGCAGACCTCTTAAAGCAAATAATCAATGACCGCGACAATTCGGAAGAAGCGGTTGATGTTTTGGCTCGTGTAACAGATACTATTCACAAAAAAGAGGCTGCGGATAAACACTATTTCAAGGTTATTTTGGAGAATGTAACCTCTGACGAATTGCTCAATGTTGAGCGCGTCAAGAATTACCTTTCAATGGTTGCGCCCGTTGATATATCTTCGCAATTCATATATCGCTCTCAGATCAATAAATTCATAAAAGATAATGGATTAAAAGTTGACGCATATAATATATACATTAACGAAGAACAGATTTATAAGCCATATACGACACATATATACAAAGAAATTCCAGGAAGCAAAAAAGCGATCGATGACATACTTGGAGTCGATTTCTTACTATCAAAAGATAGTGATGGCAATATAATCTATTGGGGATGGTATTCGCTATCTCATTTGGGTGGACAAATGGAGCGAATAAATATTGCACGAGGTATTCGTTTGCGAAAAGAGAATATTCAGATTGGTGACGAGGAAATCTGTAAGAAATTTTTTGCAACAACTGACCAAAGATTCTCTTTTTACTATTTTGGCGAAATCCACGCTACAAGCAAATATCTTATCCCAAATTCTCGTAGAGATTATTTTGGGGAGAACACATATCTTTATGAGTTTGAGAAGCGCGTGAAACATGATTTTATGCATCTTAAAGATATGTGTTATGACGCATCCGATATAAGAAACAACCTAAAAATTATTGACAAGGCAGAAGAACTCGAAGAGAAAATAAAAGACAAAAGTGATTATATCTCTAAAAAAGAGCATGTTGATTTAATAAAACAGCTCGAAGAATATAAGAAGAAGTCCGAAAAAGCTATAAAGCAATTAGAGAAAAGACGCGCTAAAATTGAAGATTCTGATTCTCCGTTGGGAAAAATTATCGATAAGTTAATACCGACTTCCGATAAATTGCATAACGGATTACCTTCAACAAAAGCATCACAACCAGACGAGCCTGAAACAACTCCAAAGACAAAATACAGAACAGATAGTCCTATTTACTCGAAGTACAGTAAGGCTGAACGGAAACTCATTGGACGGATATATGCGTCTATTGCAAACGCTATACCCGATGAACGTCAGAGAGAGGCTCTGATAAAAGTTATCGAGGAGGATTTGACGAGATGAGTCGCCGAGTATTACTGCTTGAGCCCAACTACAAGAATAAATTTCCACCAATCGGGCTAATGAAACTCGCAACCTATTTTAGGATGCGTGGAGATGATGTCATCTTTTACAAAGGAGATTTGAAAGAGTTTGTTATCAATCAAATCACCGAGGAATGCGTGGCCAAACTATCAGATCTTGACGGCTCCGTAAACTGGAAGCTACGTTCAGACAAAATCGCTCTATATATCAGGTATAGGAAGCATGAATATTTAAAACAGGTGGGTATTGAGGATTCTGAGATTGCTGCTATATTAGGGCCTTGGGTCGAATATTATAAGAAATTCTATCATTCAGGAGAGTATAAGAAATACCCTCGTTGGGATTGGGTTGGAGTAACAACGCTATTTACTTTCTATTGGGATATCACCATTGAGACTATTGAGTTTGCAAAATTGATGGCGAAAGATCCGAAAAACATTATGGTTGGAGGTGTAATGGCATCTATCCAACCCGATGAGATTGAAAAGGCGACAGGTATTCGTCCTCATATCGGCACCCTCCATACACCATATAAAGACATTGATAAGGACAATCCTTATATCATTGATGAACTGCCTTTGGATTATTCTATTCTTGACGAGATAGATTATGTGTATCCCGATAGTGGCGCATATTACAGCTACTCTACAAGAGGGTGTATACGAAAATGCTCCTTTTGTGCCGTTTGGCGAATCGAGCCGGAATATCAAGAATATTTACCTTTACGGGAACGTATCGACCGAACACGGAAGTTATATGGTGAGCAGCAAAATCTTTTGCTGATGGATAATAATGTGTTAGCCTCTAACAGATTAGAAGACATCATTGAAGATATCAAATCTTGCGGATTTACCAAAGGTGCTAAATATTATGAGCCAAACTGGTATACAATTGCTATCAGAAATCTTCGTTTGGGAATCAATAACCGTGCATACATTCGCAAATCATTCAAGTTACTTCAAGAACTGAATAACTATAAATCGTTCAACGAGAAAACAAGGACTGAAATATACGCATTACGGGAAAAGAATGGTTTCCTGCATCCCGAAACCTGCACGCGAGAAGCTTTGATTGCCACATACAAAGATTTTGCACCCTATTTCGATGTCAAGTTCAAGAAGCGGTTAGGTCGTCTGCGTTTCGTGGACTTTAACCAAGGTGTTGATGCAAGATTATTCAGTCGTCGCATTGTTAAACTATTGGCAGAGATC
Source organism: Alistipes sp. UBA1686 (assembly GCF_002320215.1). Taxonomy (NCBI): domain Bacteria; kingdom Pseudomonadati; phylum Bacteroidota; class Bacteroidia; order Bacteroidales; family Rikenellaceae; genus Alistipes; species Alistipes sp. UBA1686. The sequence continues at coordinate 584,865 of NZ_DCKA01000021.1, read as the reverse complement.
CCAGTCCGCCCTCTTCGTATCGCTTTCGACAACATTAAAACGGAGCCGGAATATACTAAAGCGCTTACGATGAGCGAGGAGTATGGAATGAAAGATTTTTCCAATTACCTTCTCTACAATTTTACCGATAAGCCGGAAGAGTTGTATCATCGTATGCGAATAAATGTGGATTTATGTGAGAACCTGAATGTTAGCATATACTCATTCCCGATGAAGTATCACCCGATTACAGGTGAACATAGCCACGACAGAGATTACATAGGCAAATATTGGAATCGTAAGTACATTCGCGCAGTTCAGGCTATTCTCAATGCTACAAAAGGAAAAATAGGCAGAGGTGTATCGTTCTTCGAGAAAGCTTTCGGTCGAAATGAAAGAGAATATATGGAGTTGCTCATTATGCCTGAAACATTCCTGTTGTTCCGATTTTTCTTTGAGCATTTGGGATATACACAGGAATGGCGCAAAGCCATGTTGGAATTGACTGATGAAGAACGAACGGAGTTATATCCAATAATTTTCAAGAATGATTTCAATCATATAGAAGAATTGACAGACAATAAGAAATATCTGCATATATTACAGTTCTATAAGAATTATCGAGGCGATATAGCAAACCCTAAATCAGAGTTATACAAACTCAAAAAAGAGTTTGATGAATCAATGAAGCATAATTCATATAAAGATTCTAAGTAAAGAGGGTTATTAATTATGAAAATAAAAGATTTTTCTGATGCAATGATTAAAGTCGCATCAATTAATGATGACCGCATAAAGGCATGGGATGATTTTAGGAAAGGAATGGAGTTGTATGATAAAATACGACGTATACTGAGTATTAGGAACCAATATCAGGCAATCGCTAATTGGCTCTTTTGGAATGAACTTACCAAAGGCTATTACACGTCGGAAGATAGTGCATTAGGAAGGAGTTGCCTTGACGGAATTTCTGTTTGCGACCAAGAATTAAATTCAATATGTGGCAAAGCTATCACAGACAAAGTGCAGTCAGAAATTTTATCAATATTATTCCATCGTTAAGATGTAGAGTAAACTGAGTAGAGAATCTGGGGGCATTAAAAGAATGGTCATTATTTCATATCAAAAATTGTCTGGCAGAATTGTGAATGGAACTTTCGTATTTCTGATCTTATGCTATAGAAACGATATATAACCTTTGTTGCCTTGAGTTGGAGCTTGCCACTCTCGCTTCGAGATTCAACGGCCACAAAAGACTTTCTCTGCTTGCAGAGGATAGGCAATTTGCCCGATGGCGCAAGCCGACTGGGGTATTAGGCTACCCCGAAAAGATTTCAGTGGACAATGGGCTTGCCCGTTGTGCTTATATAATCGGCAAAGATGCTAACCAAAATCGGAAGAAATTGCACTTACAGTGAAGAAGTTGTCATTGTACTTGCAGTGCCCCCAAAACCGGCAATGGCCGATATATAAAGAGGGTTGGAGAATTGCGCATTCCCCAATCCTCTTTTCAATTCTAAGAAGACCTACTGTTTCTCGCTTAACTCCTTATAAAGTTCGAGCCTTAGTCCAGCTAACCCTCGATATGTGGATGATTCCATGAAAATATGGAGTATCGTTAACAAGATTGCAGCGAAAAGAGAAAATACGCAGAAATATTGTCTTCTCTTTTGGCTGTGCGTTTTCAGAAAGCAGAGAGGAAAGAAGCCGGAAATTCGGTTTAGTTTGGTCGGTTAGCCATATATATGCTAAACTGAAGTAAACTATATTTAGAAAGGCATATTTGTTTTTCGGTATGCCTATGCCGTAAAAAGCAATCATAGCCGAGAACAAGATGATGTGGAGAATCCGAGATGAAATAGCGCTTTGTCTCCTTTCTCTTTTGGATGCAATAATAGGCTATGCGATTTTGCAGTCGTAGCCATGAAACGAAAATGAGCGTATGCAAGTCGAGCATTATTGCTAAAAAAGTCTGCGAATGCCAACAAGTGAAAAGACAGAAAACAACTGCAAAGTAAAAAAGCAATTAATCGCTTAAATCCTTAATTTTGTGTCTGTATTGTTGCTTATTAGAGCGATATTTCGATTTAAATTTCTGAATATTAACAGATTAACAAACCGTCATCTAAGACTTCCTACGTTCGTTTGACGAGAATAAGCAACACTTTCCGTGTTTGTCGTATGTCCCACAAAGATAGACAAGACAAACTAAAAAGCAAAACATCTTTCCGATTTCTCGGAACTGTTACTTAATATAAAAAAAGTCTATGAATTTTTCATAGACTTTTTAATCGTATTGCAAACAGACGACCTATTCTTTGGGAACTTCTTCAAGCGTTGCTATTTTAAAACAGTCCTGTTTCCGTTCAGAGCCATTAAACCATTCGCAAACAACATCCCCATTTTGGCAGCCTTTGACTAAGCAGGCATGGTCCAGCATTCGGTATTGAGGCTCAGTATGCCCTCCAATAATATGAGTAACCGTCATTTTCGGGCCACCTGATTTCAATATGACCACATCTCCAACATTTGCTTTCTCCATCGTTGTAATTTTTAATTAGATTAGTTAAAATTAAAAATATTTATCCGATTTCGCAACTTTATGTAAGCGAAATTTTACAAACTATGGATTTTAAGTGATTAGAACTAATTATTATCGACCTTACGCCATCGTAAAACAGAAATTAGGGACTGCAAAATCTTCTCGGAATTGCAATGCCCCTAATCTCTGTAATTTACAAATTTGCTATGTCGATATGCAAGCCGAGTTTTATTCACCTGCAATCTTTCTAATCACGTTGTCCATGCAGACAGACTGTCCGCTGGCTAACCTGCCCCACCAACAGCAACCGTATTCCTCAATGATTACCTCTCCCTCTCTTTTCAGACGTTCTGCCAGCCAGCTGTCAATCAACCACCATTCCATGACATCACCCAAGAATGGATAGATATATTCTTCGGGTAGCAGGTGCTTGTTCAGCATTTCATCCACGACTGCGGTTTGATTCGTCAGTACGCAGTTCTCCACCAATCGCTGTGCTGTCATAATAGGTGCTGTTGTGTGGCTATGTTGCGTAACCATTGATTAGCGAATGCGGTGTGTTCTGCCTGCAAGCGACGGATCAGGAAGACGCCATCTTCCGACCATTTCACGCTGTTCTGCTCTATACCCATATAATCGTTACGGTAATAGTAAGGAATGAACTGCTGGCTTTCTTTGTGGAGTGCAAAAATCATTTCGGGATCACGCATGGCATCACCGTTCTGCTGTCCGTAATGAGCCAGCGAAATGTGGTTGTACTTTTCCGTGAGGTCTATCAACTCAATGTGAACGGGCATATATACCCCGTCCGAGTTGTCAATCTTTGCAGTTTGTAGAGCCAATAATCCACGCAGGATTTCAGCCGCCTTTTTGTCCAATGTTTTCATGGCTTTTTTATTGATTTCACATTCAATAAGGGGGAGGGGCTTTGATTCATGTATCTGTTCGTGGGCAGTATATATCTACCCAATAATTTACCCAATAAACTACCCAAAAAGGAAATTATCTTTATCTTTGTGCAAAACAAGATCACGCCATGTCCTACCAACCACCTTACACCGTCACTCCGAAGATTACCCATCTGGTTGCACAAATTAGCGAGGCTGTCGGAGGATACTATGCACAGGTGAATTTACGCCTGCATCGTGCAAACCGCATCAAGACCATTCATGGCACCTTGGCGATCGAGGGAAATACGCTTTCGACCGAGCAGGTGACAGCGGTACTGGAGGGGAAACCCGTCATTGCTCCAATGAACGAGGTGCAGGAAGTACGTAATGCAATCAAGGCGTATGAATTGCTTGCAACGCTCAACCCCCATAAGGTCGAGGATCTGTTAAAGGCTCATGCGGCTATGGAAGCGGGGCTAATTGACGATGCAGGGCAATTCCGCAAAGGCGGTGCAGGTGTGGTTTCGGGTAAGACAGTTATTCATTATGCCCCTGATGCCGAGCGTGTGCCGTATCTGATAAATGATTTATTCCAATGGTTGAATACAACCGAGGAACATCCGCTGATTGCAAGTTGTGTATTCCATTACGAATTTGAGTTTATACATCCATTCAGCGATGGCAACGGACGAACAGGAAGATTGTGGCAGACGTTAATTCTCTCTCGTTGGCGTTCCGTATTTAAGAATTTGCCTATCGAAAATATCGTCTATAAGTATCAAAAAGAGTATTATAACGCGATTGCCATAAGTGGTGGCAAGGAGGGTTGTTCTCCGTTTATTGAATTTATTTTAGGGGTAATTGCTGAAACTTTGACTGACCAAGACGCTACCCCAAAGTCTACCCAAGAAATCATCTTAGAGGAGATTCAGAAGAATCCGAAAATTACTCGTGTGGAACTGGCAAAAATAGCAGGTATTTCCCCTGACGGCGTGAAATATCATTTGCTGAAACTCTCCAAGTCTGGTATTCTCAAGCATATTGGCTCTACCCGCTCGGGGGAGTGGATAATTTGTAAGTAGGGAAAAGCTATGCATAACCCATTTCTATAATACCTGTCGTTAGTATTCTCCTGTAGAGGTGAATTTTATATTTCGCAAATAGTCAATAACATCAGATGCATCTTTAAGTAAATTATTGTGTTTAAGCGCAATTTTTGCCATTTGTTTTGAAACATTGAATTTATCGCCAATATATGAACATGCCTTGTATCCCAATGCAATATTACAACGCTGATTATCGAGATAAAGAGGTACTTTCGTAATATTCTCTTGTACCATAAATTGGGCAAAAGCCATTCGCAGATTCCTTAGGGGCAACAACAAATGTTCTGCAAAAATATTTGCCTGATATTCCATTATGTCATTATTCGACAATTTTTCTTTGTAAATAATATTCTGAGAACTTTCTGTCTCCTCGAAATTAGAATGTAATTTTCGATGCAACAACAAGTGTCCTATTTCGTGGGCGATTGTAAATCTGTATCTATGTTCGTCCTGTTTTAAGCGAGAATTGAATACTATGAGGTTGTTCTGAAAATCAGTTCTGCCGAATGTTCTTAAGTCTAATAGTTGATCCTCAAATAGAATCTTATATTTTGATGCTATATGTTGACATATTTTCTCAATATTTAGACAGCCATTATCATAACAATGGTTGATATCCAACTCGTTAATAAATTTCATTATCTCTTCTGGAGAGCGGTATGGGACAACGCTATTCTGTGTTTTTTGAAAAATAAGCCCTATCCGCTCAAACAATTCTAAAAAACTGTTGTAGCATATCCCAGAATCAAGAATGACAACTTGCCCCTCAGGAATATTAGGCGTTGCTAATAGTGTTTTAGCCCTAATTACACTATATGATTTGAATTTTCTATTTGCTATGGTCAACATAGAATCATCATCATTTATTCGGATTAGACCAATGTGATAATGCTCCGCTACTTGTATTGCTCCCTGTTGAAATCCATGTCTTGATATTACAATGCCTTTTTGTGCTTTTAGTTGGGATATTTTCGTGTAGAATTCTTCTACATCATCAACAGAAGTAGGACGATTACAATCTTTACATTCAATAATTGTCAGAATATTATATGAAGATGATATCTCCATTGTCGTTTCAATAGATATATCTGTAATTATGTGCTTTTTTCGAGCTTCTGAATAATATTTCTCTTTTTTCTTAATAACACTCTGTTTCCTATTGACAGGTAATTTTTCATCTTCCAATAGCCCTTTGAAGATTTGATAAATTTTGTCTTCAAATTTATTTCCTTTGGCAGTTGTATTCATAGTAGTTAAAGGTTTCCTAAAATTAGCAATATTAAATTTAATACACAATTTTATGCTGTAATATTTTGAAAATGACTAATATAATATTATTTATAATATTTTCACCATCTATTTTACATAGTCTGTGAGTGTCCATTTTCGGCAAGTAGATTCAGATGTTGGCACTTTGTTCGTGGGCGGTATATATGCAATTTTTATAATCTTGGGCTTATTGAGTGAGTGCCTACGGCACGCCATATAAAGATGAATAACACAATTAATAAGGTCTATATAAATCGAATATCCGCAAAATATGTCATACTCTCATTAAATGGGAAAAGCCCTGCATGCGTAAGCATGAGGGCTGTATATAGACTATTATTTGCTGGTTGTTATTCAAATGCAAAACCTTTGAAATCTTCCTTATCGAGTTTGTTTTGCTCTACCTGTTCTATAACTGCCTTATACTGTTCCTGCATATCGAGCACCTTTATAAAGTAAGGCAACGATGCTTTTTCGGGCAGGGTCTTACACCGTTTATTAAGTTGGTAGGTTATGCTTATTGGCTCTGTTCTCAATAAGCCTATTGCATTATACTTGGTAAGCAGTACGGACATGGCTCGTTTATCCCAGTTCGGTGGGGTTACTCCTTTTGATTGGCAGAACTCGCATAGCTCCTTATAAATCCCTGCATTGGTCTTTTTAACAGAGGAATTGATAAAACAGCCTGCTGTCAGTTCGTAGCCATTAGAAATAGGCTTTATAAGCCCTAATTGCTGACATTCTTTAATGAGAGCTGTTATCGTGTTTCTCGATAATCCGATACCCTTTGCAATTTGGGATATACTTCATTGAATGGTATCCGTATTATTAAGGCATATTGCCTTTAATAAGAGCAGAAACCCTGCAATCTTGGCGGGATAGTTCTTTTGAAAGAAACTATTATCGAGGAAGAAATAGTTGGTCTTTATTGGGGCTATATAGTACGTGTTCCGCTTTATAAATCCTCTGTCTGCATCTTCTTTAATGGTAGTCTGCACGGTCAGATAACCTGCATCCTTTAAGCGTTTAATGCTCCGTCGTATAGTTCTTTCATCCAATCCCGTCAGTAAGGATAGCTTTTCTTCTGTTACATGGGAAATATTCGTCTTGTGGTTGGAGCAATATTTAATGGTTGCTCACACGTAAATATCGACGGGTTTACTGTTTCCCGTCTGAAAGTTCACGATTGATTTGGGGATTACGGTATAATTCATCGTTAGCAATGGAATTGTGATTGTTCGTAAATATAATCTCTTTTAAGTGCAGTAGTTTTCGGAAGCAGGCTACGCCGTAATGTTCTTTGGCCTGTTTACGGTTATCGAATCACTTGCGGTCTTTGATATGGTAGTACATGGTCGGGAAGACTTTAATAGGTAGTGTATAAGTAGGTAATGTATATATAGGACACTTTTGAGCAGTTTGCATAGGACAGATTTGAGCAACTCTCTATCCCGTCATTCAAAAACCTACTATCTCTTTAATTGGAATCTTCCACATTTTCTGATTCTGAAATATATTCTTTATAGGAAATCTTCATTTCACACTCAAAAAATGTGGTAAAGGATTTCACCGCATTTTTTCTGTGTGTGAAATATCTTTTTATAAGGGAATTTCATTTCCGACACAAAAAATATGCGACTATCAACCAAAGACAAGGACAGCATATAATGCCATCCTTATCCGTCCTATAACATATTTTCTATGGAAGAAACAAGAATTACCCTTGTCTGTGACAATGATGTGCAAAGGTATAAAGCATTTAATCAAAATCCAAATTTTAACATAATATTTTACAAAAAAAATTTAATCGAAGTCTTATGGTTGCTGTTCTTGCAGGCTTTCATTATCTTTGAGTAACCGAAAACTTTACGATTATGGGCTATACGATACCTCAAAATTGGAATGATGAAGCTATGGAGTATGTCAATAAACTGACAGACAAAATCAATGTCGGTTGGGATGGCGAGGACTATTGTTTGAGCGACTGGAATTTGCGGTTTCTCTCCCGAATGAATAGAGCGGTAATAAAACCGCCGTTCACATATCAAGCATTCCTCGATAATAAAGACATTATCGCTACATTGGAAGGATACGAATTAGATGTAAAAAAATTCTGGTTCGCCCTGCTTTATATTTACGATATTACAATGGATTTTGGAATAAATGCAGCAGACGCCAGCAAGACGGATTATGATATATTGGTTGAAATTGAAGATTATCTGGAGAATCATCCACAAGCCGTTCTTTACCTGTCGGACGATAAGGAGATTCGCAAAAGCTACCGTTATGAGACCAACAGCCCTGTAATATTGCAAAATCTACGTCGATTCGTGAAGCGGGAACTTGACAAATACCAAGAAGCACCACAATTAAAGGTATGGACGCTTGATATTATGTGCAGGAATTACACGAAATCATTTGGTGCTGCTCAACAACAGGTGTTGTTGTACAAATTATTTAAGGTATTGTTCGATGTCCTCGGCATGCCCGATTTACGAGCCGAACGTGGTAGTACCGTTTCATACAGCAAACTATTACTTATTTCTCGGATTATCCATTTCTGCCGACTATCGAGAAAGGAGGTATTTTTGGTAAGTGATTCTGCGTTGAAAGGAAATATCAAACAATATGGAGATTTCGATTTCAACCAACGGCATCCCAAGACTTATGCAGGTGGTTTGAAACTCCCCAAAGAAGAGGGTGAGTAAATCGGCCTGTGTTTTACTCCCTAATAAGGGCTGAATTTCTATCGACCTTTGTGGTGTCGGGAGGGCGTTCCTCTCGATGCTCCAGCCAGAGGGCGATGGTCTGAAGCAAATAGAAGCCCCTCCGTAAAGGACGGAGTAATCCACAGCTATGAAAAAGATGAACATCACCATCGAGAACGAAGCACGCCAGTTTGCATTTGTCAAGGGCAACCGCGCGATCAACGCCAAGACGGTTAAGGCCAAAGAAAATTCCATTAAGGAGTACGGGCAGTTGTCGCCCATCATAGTAGTTAAGGGAGAGGATGTCTACCTTATGGACGGTCATCTGGTAGACCTCGATGGGAACGACATTCCCGATGACCAGACCGAAAACTACTATGCCGTGCTGGACGGTCAGCACCGATTGGTTGCCTATCTGAATTTGAAACTGAATCTGGATGACTTCGTAATTTGTGAGCCGCTGAATGTCGAAATGTCGATTGCGGCACTGATTGCAGAAATGAATATCTGCACAAAGACGTGGACGGGTACGGATTATATGGCGGCTCCTGCAATGATGCTCGGTGTCGAAAATAAAGTCTTTGAGTTTGCAATGTACCTCCGTAGCAAAGGCTGCCCGCTGGCAACCATTTCCTTATGGTGTACGGGCGCAAATTCCCTCAAACCAAAAGACCTTGTGGCCTGTGTCAAGAGTAAGGAACTGCCCAAAGCATTTGGAGAGGCAGGATGGTATGAACGAAGTGTCAAATGGTATGAGGCCGCGCAAGGCAAATTTCCAGATACGTTCTTGGCAAAAAAGTACCTGATTACCCACCTCTCCAAGAAATTCAGCAATGCGGCAGACCCTACGGCGTTTACTGTTCAGATGGTGGAGAAAATCAATCGACTGACTGCCGAACAAGCGCAAGAGATTATGAAACCCCAGACAGGAGAGGGACTGTCACGGGAACAGGCCACATATGATATGCTGGAAAAACACCTCAGATAATGAGGAGGCTACACATCATTAGGAAAAAAGAAGGTCGGTTACCATATTGGCCGCCGACCTCCAAACTCCTATAACAAGTGTTGCATTGCAGCGTCGATTTGTGAGTTCTCGAAACTGTCCAAGTAAATCTGTGTCGTGGATAGGTCTGAATGCCCCAATGATTCGGAAATGATGGCAATATTCACTCCCGACCTTTTCAGCACGGTGGCGAACGTATGCCGAGCGACATAGGTAGTCAATGGCATTTCCAATCCTATCTGCTCACCCAGCGTCTTTAACTCCCGATTGACTTTCCGCAGAACCTTGTGTGTGCGGTTGAAAATCTGTTGTGCTGTCTTGTGTTCCGTGCGGTCGAGAATAGGGAAGATATAATCTTCTTGTGCGTGGTTGGCCTTGCTGTATTTCTCGATAATCCGCATGGCGTTCGGTACGAGTTGAAAGGACAGCAATTTCTGTGTCTTGTGGCGGGAGTAGTAAATCCTGCCGTCCACAATATCGCAGTAACGCAGGGTAGCCATATCCGTAAAATTAATGCCTGCCGTGTAGTAGGAGAACAGAAAGATGTCCCGTGCAAATTCGGCATAGTTCGTCCTATAATTAGGGGCTATCTCCAATGCAACGAGTTTCTGTATATCCTCTTTCGTGATGGCTCGTTTCCTCGTCCGTGTCCATAGGCTACCGACCTTGTATTTTGCAAACGGATTTATCTTTTGGAGAAACAAACCCTCTGCAAGAGCCTTGTTATAGGCGGCCTTAAAGATGGCAAATTTCGTGGCTATGCTGTTGTTTACATTGCCCTCTTTACGCAGGAACAATTCAAAATCACGCAGGAACGCTAAATCTATTTCATCGAACCGAGTGTTCAGCGACCTAAATTCAGACAAGCGGGAGAGTAGGGAACGGTGTTTGGATGCCGAGCCGTATTTGCCGAGCGTTTCCAGCCGTTCTATGGTCTGTTTCAGATATTCTCCAACAGAACAATTCAATCGTTTGCTGTTCTGCTCAAAGAGATTTTCAAAGGTTACGGGAATATCCATAACCTCTAAACGCTGGATTTTCTTCTCGTACTCTTTTATTTTGGCTGTTATCTGAAACTGAATATTGTCCCTGTCGGGGCAGTCGTCCGTGACCTTTTGTGCTTCTGCGTCCCAATGTTTAAGCGCAACGGAAACGCCCAATCCGACTGCCTTTTTGCGTTTGCCCTGAAAGAATAAAAGGCACAATGGAGAGGTGGAATTTTTATAAATAATTTCTTTGCGGCATATAACTTTGAATGTCATTTGATTACATTGTTATATGCAGTTGGGTGTGTAGTTCTCTATGTGGAGCCTAATGTGTACTCTGCACCCTCAAACGGGCTGTTTTTGCCCTAAAAATGCCAAAGGGGAAGGAATAGTATAAACACAAAAAAGACCGATAATCATTGATTATCAGTCTTTTGCTTTGTACCCCCTCAGGGGCTCGAACCCTGGACCCCAACATTAAGAGTGTCGTGCTCTACCAACTGAGCTAAAGAGGCATCAATCGTTATCCGATTGCGAGTGCAAAATTAGTGATAATTTTTTTTATTGCAAAAAAATCCTGCAAAAAAATCGGGATTTTTTTGCAATAAAAGCTTTTCGCGTTATCGCAGAGCCACTTCGGGTTTATTGCATCTCCAGTTTGTCGCTGTTCCACTCTCCGGCGGCATCGGGATAGATGAACGGCCGCGGGTCGCCGGACTTCTTCATGTTCAGGTAACTTTCGTAGAGGTTGATGCCGTTGGCCGATTGCGTGGCCAGCGAAAAAGCGATTACCGACGGATGCCGTTTCGAGGCATGGTAGCTGTCCGCCGTACGTTCGACATATGCTCCCAGCCATTCCGGGGCGTTCGACGGATTGCCGCCGATCCGCCTCGATTCACCGCTGCTGCGGGTGTCGATCGGCGCCTGTACGATCACGTACATTCCCAGCGTGTCGCAGGTGTCATACAGCGTTGGGGACACCGACCCCGGGAGGAGTTTAAGCGTGTTGTACCCTTGTCCGCGCAATGCCGCGATCTCGTCTGCCGAGGCCTGGGCGGGAATCTCGCGCGTGCGGAGCGTGACGGGTGTGCCGTTCACCGCCAGCTGTCCGTTTTGCACCTCTACGGTGCGGAACCCCAGCGGGACTTCGATATATTCCATGTAGCGGCCTTCGTGCTGGGTTTTGACCCGCAAGGTGAAGCGTGTGGTCTTTTCCGGGTTCCAAAGCAGGCTGTCCGGAATACGTGCCAGGAACCGCAGGGTGTCCTCGCCGCGCATGTTGAGTTTGATGTCCTTGTAGCCCGTTGCCGAGGTCTTACCGGCTGGGGACAGCAATTCGTAGTGAACGCGCGACGTGCGCGGGTTGAGGGCTTCGCTCTTGACGACGAGTCCGACTTCGGCCATGACGTTGTCTCCCTCTTCGGTGCTGCGCCATGTCTTGGTGAGTATGTCGCGTACGCGCAATGTGGGCTGGCTCATGACCCATGCCGCTCCGATGGCCGGTGACGCGTCGTTTTTCCAGCTTTCGAGCCGTTCGACCTTCGACGGGGAACTGAGAATGACCTCCAGCGTGTTACGCCCCTCTTTGGCATGGCGCGTGAGGTTGAATTCAGCCGGGGCGTTGCAGTCGCTGTTGTAGGCTACCGCCTCGCCGTTTACGCGGATCTCATAGTCGGCCGATGCCCACCCGAGCCGGAACAATACCTGCCGGTTGGCCCAGGCGAACGGTACGGTGAAGTCCGTCGTGAAACTGTTCCCCTTTTGCGTCCATTCGTTCAGGCGCTTGAAATATTTGTTGTCGCTGCCGTCGGCCTCCGCAGCCTCCCGGGCGCTTGGGTAGACGAGCAGTTCACCGCGCATCGGTTCGCGGCCGTAGGTCGGAATATACTCCTGTGCCGCCAGCGTGCAGCACGAAAAAAGTGCTATGATCGAAAGAATACTCCTCATAAGGTTGTTTTTTGTGACCATTTCCTTGCGCCCGGACAAACGAGTGCCCCGTGCGGCCCGGCGTATCGAAAATGTTCGTATATTTGTGCACGTAAAGATAGTAAATTTTCCGGAACTAAGATGTCTGCGCTCCCCAAACTCAATTTTCCTGCCATCCGGCTGCGTGCCCGCCGCCGCGAGGGACAGGTCGAGGTGTGGGATGACCTGCGGGGTATTTACCTCGTGCTGACCCCCGAAGAGTGGGTGCGGCGCCACCTGATCGCTTACCTCGTTTCGCACTGCGGGGTGCTGCCCAAGCGCGTCGTGCAGGAATATGCCGTGCCGGTCAACGGGCAGCCGCAGCGGGCCGACGTGGTGGTGGTCGGCGACCGTGCCGAGCCGCTGGTGCTGGCCGAATGCAAAGCGCCGGAAATCCGGATCGGCGAGCGAACCCTGGCGCAGGCTGTGCGCTACAATTCGGTGCTGGGGGCGCGGTTCGTGATCCTGACCAACGGCCTGCGGCACTACTGCTGCGAGTACCGCGACGGCAAATACGTCCAGTTGTCGGGATTCCCCGATTTCTCGGCCCTATAAATTCTTGAAATTCGATTCGATGTAGTGCTGGAAACTCTCCTTGTAGTTTTCGCCGATGGGGACGTATTCCGTATCGCTCAGGAACACGCGGCCGCGGACATAGCCTTTGATGCAACGCAGGTTGACGATATAGGAACGGTGCACGCGCATGAACATATCCGACGGGAGTGCCGCCTCCATGTTCTTGAGCCGGAAAAGCGTGGTGATCGTCGTGCCGTCGGCAAGGTGCATCCGCACGTACTCCCCTTCGCTTTCCAGGTACACGATGTCGCTGATCTTGACCAGCGAAACCTTGTAATCCGCTTTCACGGAGATGTATTCCTTGTCTTTGGGCAGTGCCTCGGGAGTGGCCTCGGGTTCCCCCGCACGCTGGTTGTGGCGCAGTTCGTAGAGCGAATTGGCTTTCCCCGCCGAGCGGCTGAAGTCGGCAAAGCTGAAGGGTTTGAGCAGGTAATCCACGGCGTCGAGCTTGAACCCTTCGACAGCGTATTCCGAGTAGGCCGTCGTGAAAATCACCATCGGCCTGTCGACCAGCGAGCGGACGAACTCCACGCCGCTCAGGTCGGGCATGTTGATGTCGACGAATATCAGGTCTACATGCTGCGAAGCCAGTAACTGCTGGGCTTCGAGCGCGTTGTTGCACGTCGCGGTAAGTTCCAGGTACGGGATTTTCTCGATGTAGCTTTTCAGTTGGCGTAGGGCCAGCGGTTCATCGTCTATGGCGATACATTTAAGCATTGAGGGTAGGTATTACGAGTTTTACGGTATAGGTCTCTTTGGTCTCTTCGATATCGAGCGAATAATTTTTCGGGCCGTAGATCAGCGAGAGGCGTTTGCGGACGTTCTCCAGTCCGATTCCGGCGTTGTGCTTCTCCGCCTGCGGGCTGTGGAGGCTGTTGCCGATGGTGCTGACGACCTTGCCGTCGGCGTAGTCGATCCGTAGGTGGATGAACGACGGTTTGCTGTAACTCACGCCGTGCTTGAAGGCGTTTTCCACGAATACGATCAGCAACAGCGGCGGGATGGAAACCTGGGGCGGCAGGTCGTGCGGGTATTCCACGCGAATGTCCACGGCGTCGGTGTAGCGGATGCGCATCAGCCCGATGTAATTCTGTACGAACTGGATGTCCCTGTTCAGGGAGATGATCTCGCGCCCCGATTCATAGAGCACATAGCGCATCATCTTCGACAGCTCGATCACGGCATTTTTGGCATATTCGGTGTCGATGTCTATCAGGGCGTGGATGTTGTTGAGCGTGTTCATGAAGAAATGGGGGTTTATCTGGTATTTCAGATAGTCCATTTCGGCTTCCAGGTTCTGGCGTTTGAGTTCCTCCATCTGCTGTTCGTCGCGCATCGACTGGTAGATGAGCTTGATACCCGTGTTGGCCCCCGTCATGAAGAACCCCAGCACGACGTTCCAGTACATTTCCAGGTTCGAGAACGAAGCTTTCCGGTAGGCGTCGAACGCTTCGGGGTCGCCGTGGGGGAGGAAGCGGTCGGTGAGGTGTTCTTCGTATATGTTCACCAGCCAGAATACGGCGATGATGAGTGCAAGGTCGCAGAGCAGGTATGTTTTGTACTTGCGGCGCAGCATGAGCCGCGGGGCGAGGACGGAATTATGGATGATGAAGATAATGAAATAGGGGGCTATCTGCCGCCATGCGATGAGTACGTTTTCGAAACTGATGTGCAGTTCCGACATCATCTGCGAATTGAGCACCGGCACCAGGATGATGGCTGCCCACACCATTACGTAGAGCAGGTTTTCTCCGACGGTTTGTTTGCGGGTCATTTTCATGTCGTAAAGATAATAAAAAAAAGTTACCCGGTGCTCCCGGGTAGCTTTCGTAAAAAAAGCAGGTAACCGAACTATTAGTGACGCCTCATTGTTGGAATGGATTCAGTGACTATGAAGAATTTGGGATAGAGAATCCAAGTGGTTACCTGCTGAGCCTTTATGTGTATGTTTTTTTATTTGTTCAGTAGCGACGGACTGTATAAATAACGTTTGATACTCCGTTTTGGTGTCTTTTCGAACTCCGTCGGATAAATTATTATTTCCGACACCCGTTCGTATGCCGCCAGGAGCGAGTTCAGCTCCGTGAGGTTGTTCTGCATGATCTGCGGCAGGTCGTTCTTGTCCACGCCTTCCGCCTCGGCCTGTTCGTAGTCGGGGACGACCATCGCTTTGAGCTTGCCGTTGCCCGAGTCGAGTATCAGGGATTCGAGTACGAGGTACATGTTGTTGAGCTTGTCCTCGATCTCCTCGGGATAGATGTTTTGCCCGCTTCCGGAGAGGATCATCGTCTTCGAGCGTCCGCGGATGTAGAGCGTCCCGTCCGGATCCATCGTGCCCATGTCGCCCGTGTGGAGCCAGCCGTCGGGTTCGAGTACCTTCTCCGTATCTTTTTCGTTCTTGTAGTAGCCTTTCATCACATGCTCGCCGCGCACGACGATTTCGCCGGCCACGTGTTCCGGGTCGGGGGAGTCGATCCGGACGTCGAGCAGTCCTTTCAGGTAGCGGCCGCAGGAGCCCGCCTTGAATTCGTTGTCGGGTGTGAAACTGATGAGCGGCGCGCATTCGGTCATGCCGTAACCGATGGTGATCGGGAACTTGATCTTCATCAGGAACGATTCGGTCTCCTGATTCATCGGGGCGCCGCCGACGATGAATATGTCGACGTTGCCGCCGAAGGCATCCAGCAGTTTTTTCCGGATCACCGAGTAGATGGCCGTGTTGAGCAGCGGAATCTTGACGGCGATCGACATCGGGCCTTTTTCGAGCATCGGCATCACCTGCTTGCGGTAGACCTTTTCGAGGATCATCGGTACGCAGCAGATGATCGTCGGCTTGACCACGGACATGGCTTCCAGCAGGATCTTGGGCGACGGGATTTTACCCAGCAGGGTGATGTGCCCGCCGACGGCCAGCGGCGAGAGGAAGTCGAAGGCGCAGCCGTAGGCGTGGGCCAGCGGCAGGAACGACAGCGTGCGTCCGCCCTTGCGGAAATAGTGGGTGCCGGTCTGCGTGTTGACCATGCCGCGGGCGAAACTTACGTTGCCCGTGAGGTTGTTCACCGTGAGCATCACTCCCTTCGAATAGCCCGTGGTGCCCGACGTGTAGTTGAGCAGGATGACCTCGTCGTTGGGGATCTCGGGGTACTTGATGTCGTTTACGCTGAACCCGCGCGGATATTTCGAACGGTAGTTTTTCAGGATATCGCGCTGGAACTTGGTGAGTGCCTTGCCGTTGCGTTCGTAGATGGCGTGGAAATCGGTGAGCGAAAACACGGCCTCGATCTGGCGTATCTGGTCTTCTTCGATGATGTCCCAGAAGTTGTCGCCCAGAAAGAGCAGCTTGCTCTCCGAGTGGTTGATGATGTGGATGATGTCGGCCGGAGCGAAATCCTGCAATATCGGGACGATTACGGCGCCGTAGGAGATCGTGGCGATGTAGGTGATGCACCACCGAGGATTGTTGCGCCCGATCAGCGCTATCTTGTCGCCCTTCTTTACGCCGGCCTTTTTGAACAGGAGGTGCAGCTTGGCGATCTCCTTGGCCATCTCGTAATACGAGAAGGTTTCGCCCTTGAAATAGTCGGTCAGTGCTGGCATTTCACGGTTCTCGCGGAAACTCGTCTCGTATATTTTTATCAGGTTTTCCTCTAACATGATTGCGTCCTAATGTCCGGTGCAAAGATAGACAAAAAAACGATTTTCCAGCAGGGTGCCCGCATTTTTTATCCTATTGTGCTTACTTTTTGCTCCAAAAAGTCCTGTGGGGAAGCTTCCGGAGCCTTATTTGTTTGCTCCCTTGTCCTTGGCTTCTTCCGGGTCGACTTTTACATGCCGGGGTTTCCAGATGTATATCTTCGATTCGGTGCCGGCCTTCAGCCGCTCGATGTTCTTGCGGTGGGTGTAAATCAGCAGGATGGCGATGATGAACGAAAAAACCACGAACGGCACCAGGTGGTTGACCTTCGGCGATATGAGCGTAAAGATCGGAAAGGAACAGCCTGCGACCATCGAGGCCAACGACACGTAGTGGGTGACCATCAGCACCAGGAACCATACGCCGAAGCAGAGCAGTACGAGCGGGGCGTTGACGCCCATGATGGCCCCGACGAGCGTCGCTACGCCCTTGCCGCCCCGGAAATTGGCGAAGATCGGGAAGATGTGTCCCACCACGGCGGCGAACACGGCGATGAAACGCAGGATGTAGAACCAGTTTTCATTGGCCCCGTCGGCGAATACGCTGTCGTATTTCATCAGGTCGATGATCGTCACTGCCACGAAACCCTTCAGGAAATCGAGTCCGAATACGGGCAGTGCGGCCCGCCTGCCCAGCACGCGCAGCATGTTGGTCGTGCCGGCGTTCTTGCTGCCGTATTCGCGGATGTCGATGCCGTAATATTTCTTGCCGATCCACACGGCGCTCGGAATCGAGCCCAGCAGATAGGCGATGATAATCATGGTGGTAGCGGTGTAATATGTGAGGATCATAACGGTTTTCCAAGGGTTTGTGTAATGCAAATATAATTAAAAAATCCGGAAACGGAAGCCCTGCGTGAAAAATCCGCGCCGTTCTGCTGGCGGATTCGGGGGAATATCGTATCTTTGCATACTTTAAATGTATAACAGGGTATGAATACGAAAGCATTACTGGAACCTATGGGCTCGTGGGCGTGGTGGCGCTCGTGGTTCCTGATCTTTTTCGGGTGTTCGGTCATGGGTGCCGGCTTCGTGCTGTTTGTGAACCCTTACAATTTCGTGCCGGGAGGCGTGTACGGTATGGGTATCGTGCTGCACAACATTTTTCCGTCGATCCAGGTGGGTACGTTCGGCTATATGTTCGACGTGCCGCTGATGCTCGTTGCGATGCTGGTTTTCGGCGGGCAGTTCGGAACGCGTACGGTGCTGGCCGCGCTCTATACGCCCGGCTTTATGAACGTGCTCACGCGGCTGGTCTATCCCGACGCCGCGGCGGTCGAGAGCCTCGACCCGTCGCTGTTGCTGGGCGGGCGGCTCGACCTGTCGAACGACTTGCTGCTGACGTGCGTCATCGGCGCCGTCGTCATCGGCGTGGGGCAGGGCATCGTCGTGCGCCAGCAGGCGACCACGGGCGGCACCGACATCGTGGCGATGCTGTTGCAGAAATTCGCGGGCATCAAATTCTCGTCGGGCATCTTCCTGGCCGACGGTTTCGTCGTGCTGTCCGGCCTGGCCGTCATCGGCTTCGGGCTGGGGACGGGCGAAGCCGCTTCGAACGGCTGGATGCTGACGCTCTATTCGCTCATCACGATTTATATCACCTCGCGTGTGATCGCCTACCTGCTCAACGGTGCGTCGTACGACAAGCTGCTCTTCATCATCAGCGACCACCATCAGGCGCTCAAACGCTTCATCATCGAAGACCTCGACCGCAGTGCGACCTACATCAAGTCGAAGGGGATGTATACGGACGCTTCGCGGGACATGATCTTCCTGGTCGTGAGCCGCAAGGAGGTGCACCTCGTGCAACATAAGATCAAAGAGATCGACCCGGCGGCGTTCGTAGTCGTGACCGATGCCTACGAGACGTTCGGCGAAGGGTTCAAACAGTTCCCCGACAAGAACGAGATACATGCGGAATAACGGAAATTTGGAACGTGGAATTTAAACTCAATACGAATACATTGCGCCCCCTGTCGGGCGCCGGACGCAAACTTTTCGTCGAAACCTACGGCTGCCAGATGAATGTCGGCGACACGGAAGTCGTGGTTGCCCTGATGCAGCGGGAGGGATACGTCTACACCGAGGATATCGGCCTGGCCGATGTCATCCTGATCAACACCTGCTCGATCCGCGACAATGCCGAGCAGCGTATCTGGGGGCGTCTGGCCGAGATGAAACGCTACCGCCGGGCCAAACCGGGGCTCGTCGTGGGCATCATCGGCTGCATGGCCGAACGCCTCAAGGAGAAATTGGTCGAGGGCCCTTACGGCGTCGACGTCGTGGCCGGGCCGGATGCCTACCGCGACCTGCCGCGCCTGGTGCGCGAGGCCGAGGCGGGCGGCAAGGGGGTGAACGTCCTGCTCTCCACGGAGGAGACCTATGCCGAGATCGCCCCCGTGCGGCTCGACCGCAACGGCGTGAGCGCCTATGTGGCCATCATGCGCGGATGCAATAATTTCTGTTCCTACTGTGTGGTGCCCTACACCCGCGGCCGCGAACGGAGCCGCGACCCGCAAACGATCGTTGCGGAGGCCCGCTCGCTCTTCGGGAACGGATACCGCGAAGTGACGCTGCTGGGGCAGAACGTCAATTCGTACAAGGCCGGCGAGGTGGACTTTCCCGAACTGATGCGCCTCGTGGCGTCGATCTCGCCCCTGCTGCGCGTGCGCTTCGCCACGTCGCACCCCAAGGACATGAGCGACCGCCTGCTGGAGGTCATGGCCTCGATGCCCAATATCTGCCGTGCCATCCACCTGCCTGCGCAGTCGGGTGCCACGTCGATGCTCGAACGTATGAACCGCAAATACACCCGCGAATGGTATCTCGGCCGCGTCGCCGCCATCCGCCGTTACCTGCCCGATTGCGCCGTCACGACCGACCTGATCGCCGGCTTCTCGGGCGAGACCGAGAAGGAGCACGAAGCGACGCTTTCGCTCATGCGCGAGGTGGGGTACGAGTTCGCCTACATGTTCAAATACTCGGAGCGTCCCGGGACTTTCGCGCACGAGCATCTGCCGGACGACGTGCCCGACGAGGTGAAGTCGCGGCGGCTTTCGGAGATCATCGCCCTGCAAAACGAACTGGGGCATGCGAGCAACCTGCGCGACGTGGGGCGCGAGTTCGAAGTGCTGGTCGAGGGGCGCTCGAAGCGCGACGAAAAGCAGCTCTCGGGCCGGACGTCGCAGAACAAGGTCGTGGTCTTCGACCGCGGCCGGCACGACGTCGGCGACTATGTGCGCGTGCGCATTACGGGGTGCACCCCGGCGACGCTGTTCGGAGAAGAAATCATTTAAGGATATAATAAACTGAAACGTAAGATGCGATTTGACGAACTCGATTTGGAGGATGAGATCCTCGACGGACTCGACGATATGAATTTCCAGGAGATGACTCCTGTTCAGGAACACACCATCCCGGTGATCCTGGAGGGCCGCGACATCATCGGTTGCGCCCAGACCGGAACCGGCAAGACGGCGGCCTACACGCTGCCACTGCTCAACAGGCTGTTGATCGAAGGCAACGAAGACAATGTGATAAAGTCGGTGATCATCGTGCCGACGCGCGAGCTGGCGCAGCAGATCGACCAGCAGTTCCAGGGATTTTCGTACTACCTGCCCGTGTCGACCACGGTCGTATACGGTGGTGGCGACGGCAAGGGCTGGGATGTGCAGAAGCGCGGTATGCTGATGGGTTCGGACGTGGTGATCGCTACCCCCGGGCGCATGATCTCGCACATCCAGAACAGCGGCATCGACCTTTCGCACGTCGAATGCCTGATCCTCGACGAGGCCGACCGTATGCTCGACATGGGTTTCAGCGAGGACATCATGAAGATCGTCTCCTATATGCCCAAGGATCGGCAGACGATCATGTTCTCGGCGACGCTGCCCCCGAAGATACGCGAGATGGCCAGGACGATCCTGCGCAATCCCGCCGAGGTGAACATCGCCATTTCGAAACCCAACGAGGCGATCGACCAGTCGGCCTATGTCTGCTACGAGAACCAGAAGCTGGGCATCATCCGCGAGATGTTTGCCGAGCCGACCGATTCGAAGACGATCATCTTCTCGTCGTCGAAGCTCAAGGTCAAGGAGCTGGCGCACACGCTCAAGCGCATGAAACTCAATGTGGCCGCCATGCACTCCGACCTGGAACAGGCGCAGCGCGAGGAGGTGATGCTCGACTTCAAGAACAACAAGGTGTCGATCCTGGTGGCTACGGACATCGTGGCACGCGGCATCGACATCGAGGATATCGGGCTGGTCATCAATTACGACGTGCCGCACGACCCTGAGGATTACATCCACCGTATCGGCCGTACGGCGCGCGCCGCGGCTACGGGCAGCGCCGTGACGTTCGTCAGCGAGGACGAGCAGGGCAAGTTCCACGCGATCGAGAAGTTCATCGAGAAAGATATCCGCAAGGCCGAATTGCCGGCCAGCGTGGGCGCGGGCCCCGTATACAATCCCGCCGTCAATAACGGCCGTGGGCGCGGTGGCCGTGGCGGAGGCCGTGGCCGCGGCGGTTCGAACGGCGGAAGCCGTGGGCGCGGACGCGCAGACAAGGGCGAACGCGCAGGGCGCGAACGCCGCAACGACCGGGAACGGGGTACGGCGGCTGCCGAAAATCCCGGGATCGCAGTCCCTCAGGCGGCACCTGCCGATAACGACCACGCCTCCGGGCGCGGCGAAGGCAATCGTGGGACGCGTGACCGCAAACATCGCCATCGCGGGGGCAGGAACCGTCGCCGCGGCGATAAGCCTCAGGGCGGCGAAACCCCGCAGCCGGACGGTAGCGTGCCCCGGGAGTAGTCCGTGCGGGATACACAGGGAAAGACGGCATGCTGGTTGCCGGGCTGAAGGTTTCCGTAATCGGCAGCAGCCGTAAATACCCCTGCATGGGTAAAATGCAAGGCCGGGCTTTCTGAAAGCCCGGCCTTGCCGTTATTGTCCGGCAGTTTTTCCTCCTGCCGTTTTCAGGCATCGGCTTGCCGTGGCCGGCGGTGGGGTGCGAATCGGTTTGCCGGAGCGGGCTGCGCGGATTGCCTGCGCGGAATTCCGCCGATCATTTACGCGGATCCCACGAAGGATGCGCCGGGTCTTCGGCCCTGAGGGCCTCTTCGAGCGAGATGCCCAGCGCCTCGGCCACTCCCTTGCCGTATGCCGGGTCGGCATAGTAGCAGTGGCGCGTGTGGCGCTGCTTGATGAACAGCTCGGCATCGCCCATGGCGCGCGCCGTATTCTCGCAGGTGGCTTTCCGGTCTTCTGCCGACATCACGCGCCACAGCAGGCCGGGCTGCGTGAAATAGTCGCTGTCCAGTTCGCGCTCGTCGTAGTTGTAAACGTCGCCGTTCACGGCCAGGGGCGGCTCTTTGAGGGCGGGGGTGTCCTGCCATTCGCCGTAGCTGTTGGGTTCGTAACCCTTTGCCGATCCGTAGTTGCCGTCGGTGCGCATCTGCCCGTCGCGGTGGAAGGCGTGGATCGGGCAGCGGGGCCTGTTCACGGGGATTTCCGTGTGGTTCACGCCCAGGCGGTAGCGCTGTGCGTCGCCGTAGGAGAACAGGCGCCCCTGCAACATCTTGTCGGGCGAGAAGCCGATGCCTTCGACGATGTTCATCGGGTTGAACGCCGCCTGCTCGACATCGGCATAGTAATTCTCGGGGTTGCGGTTCAATTCCAGTACGCCCACCTCGTGCAGCGGGAAATCTTTGTGGTACCACACCTTTGTCAGGTCGAACGGGTTGAGCTTGTAGTTGCGCGCCTCTTCCTCGGTCATCAGTTGCACGTACATCGTCCAGCGCGGGAAATCGCCGCGTTCGATGGATTCGTAGAGATCCCTCTGGTGCGACTCGCGGTCTTTGCCCACAAGGGCTTCGGCCTCGGCGTCCGTCAGGTTCCTGATCCCCTGCTGGGTCGTGAGGTGGAACTTCACCCACGTGCGCTTGTTGTCCTTGTCATAGAAACTGTATGTGTGGCTTCCGAATCCGTGCATGTGGCGGTACGATGCCGGAATGCCCCGCGGTGACATGGTGATCGTCACCTGGTGCAGCGCTTCGGGCAGCAGCGTCCAGAAATCCCAGTTGTTGTTGGCCGAACGCAGGTTGGTGCGCGGGTCGCGCTTCACGGCATGGTTCAGGTCGGGGAATTTCAGCGGGTCGCGCAGGAAGAACACGGGGGTGTTGTTGCCCACGAGATCCCAGTTGCCCGCATCGGTGTAGAACTTCATGGCGAAGCCGCGGATGTCGCGCTCGGCATCGGCAGCGCCGCGCTCGCCGGCGACGGTCGAGAAGCGCACGAAGCATTCGGTTTTCTTGCCGACCCGGGCGAAGATCGACGCACGCGTATATTGGGTGATGTCCTGCGTCACCGTGAAGGTGCCGAATGCGCCCGAGCCTTTGGCGTGCATGCGCCGCTCGGGGATTACTTCGCGGTCGAAATGCGCGAGTTTCTCGAGGAACCACGGGTCTTGCAGCGTCACGGGGCCGCGGACGCCTGCGGTCTGGATGTTCTGGTTGTCGGCGATCGGCCGGCCGTTCTCTGCGGTAAGCTGTTTCTTTTTGTCCATGGGGTTTTCTGATTATGCGGTTTGGAATTTTTTATAAATATAAGTTATGTTTGACGGATTTGCAAATCGGTAATTCTGATGATGGTATAACCTGAAGTTATACAGGTCGAAAACCGTGCCCGACTGCCTCCGAAGGCGGATGCGATTTTTCGGCCCGAAATGCGGGTATTTTTATTTTTGTGCATTATCTTTGAGATACCGCTTGCGATTGTTTCCCCGAACCTAAACCTTCGAACCATGGATCTGACGTTCAGCACGCCCCTGAAAGGCAACCTCGTCCTGTGCAGCGACTACCGCGCTGCCGCACTGCATCGCAGCCCCGGGCTCTATAAATTCGTCTGGGTAAGGCGCGGATGCCTTCGGCTCGAAGTCGACCATATTCCCATGGAGCTCCGGGCTGGGATGCTGCTGCCCCTGACGCCGCTCCATACCCTCGACGTGACGCGCGCCGAGGGTGAATACCTGATCCTTGCTTTCGACAGCAATTTCTACTGCATCTTCGGTCATGACGGCGAGGTGTCGTGCAGCGGGCTGCTTTTCAACGGCAGTTCCGAAGTGTTGCGGCTCGAACTCTCCGAAATGCGCACGGCCGCCCTGCAACGGGTGGTGGACGATCTGCGGGCCGAATACGGGGTGGTCGACGGCCTGCGCGAAGAGATGCTCCGCATGCAGCTCAAGCGGTTCATTATTATATGTACGCGCATCGCGCGCGAGCATTTCTCCGTCGGTGCCGACCGTGAAAAACTCTTCGACACGGTGCGCCGCTACTATGTGCTGGTCGACGAGCATTTTCGGACGAAGAAACGGGTGCAGGACTATGCCGGGCTGCTCCACCGGTCGCCCAAGACGCTCGCAAACCTTTTCGCCTCGTGCGGACAGCCCTCGCCGCTGAACATTATCCACGATCGGGTCAATGCCGAGGCGCGCCGCCTGCTGCTCTATACTACGAAAAGCGCCAAGGAGATTGCCTATCTGCTGGGCTATGAGGATACCGCGGCTTTCAGCCGTTTCTTCGCCAAAATGAACGGCGAGAGCATCACCGGGTTCCGGCAGCGCGAAAAACGGGAATAATTTCCAACATTTCCGGCATTCCTGCCATCGTATGTCCGATCCGGAATCCAGACCTTTGCATCATCGGACAATTAACGAAAAACGAATATGATGCAAAGACTTTCCTGCCTGTTTTACGGCTTTCTGAAAATTGCGGCCAACGCGCAACGGCTCGGCCTGGGGATGATCCGGGTGGCTATCCTTATTATTTTTGTCTGGATCGGCGGACTTAAATTCCGGAATTACGAAGCCGAAGGCATCGTGCCCTTCGTGGCGAACAGTCCCTTCATGAGTTTCTTCTACAACGAAAAAGCACCCGAGTACAGGGATTATAAACTCAAGGAGGGCGAATACGACGCTGCAAAGCATGCGTGGCATGAAAAGAATAACACCTATGGTTTTTCCCACGGGTTGGGGTTGCTGATCATGGGAATCGGCATCCTGACCTTCCTGGGGTTTTTCTCGGCCCGCATCGGCCTGGCCGGGGAGGTGCTGGCAGTGATTATGACGCTCGGCACGCTGTCGTTTTTGGTGACTACGCCCGAAGTCTGGGTGCCGGATCTGGGCAGCGGGGAATACGGGTTCCCGTTGCTCTCGGGCGCCGGGCGGCTGGTGATAAAGGATACTGCGATCCTTGCCGGTGCCGTGGTGCTGCTCTCCGATACGGCGCGTAAGCTATTGGCGCGACGGCGGGAGGCGTAACGGAGTTTAAAAAGGGACGACACTGCATGTCGTCCCTTTTTGTTTTGTGCGAATGACAGGGTCGAGGCCGGATTTCTCCGGTGACGAGACCGGGCGATGCCGCAGCCCATCCTTATTTCTGCCGGAAGTAGATTTGCATCGGCATCCCGGTTTGTAAAAGTCCCCCTTTGCCAAAGGGGGATTTAGGGGGAATGTCGAGGCCGGATTTCTCCGGTGACGAGACCGGGCGATGCCGCAACCCATCCTTATTTCTGCCGGAAATAGATCTGCATCGGTACACCGGAGAAATCCCAGTGGTCGCGGATGTTGTTTTCGAGGAAGCGGCGGTAAGGCTCCTTGATGTACTGCGGCAGGTTGACGAAGAACGCAAACTGCGGCGTCGGCGTCGGCAACTGGGTTACATATTTGATCTTGATGTATTTGCCTTTGGTCGCGGGGGGCGGGTAATTTTCGATCAGCGGCAGCAGGAAATCGTTGAGCGCCGAGGTCGAGATGCGGCGTTTGCGCGACTCGTAGACCCGGATAGCCGTCTGGAGTACGTCGAAAATGCGTTGTTTGCTCAGAACCGAGGTGAAGATGATCGGAATATCGTTGAACGGTGCGAGTTTCTTCTTCAGGAACTCCGTCCACTCCTTCATCGTATTGTTGTCCTTCTCGACCAGATCCCATTTGTTGACCACGATCACGCAACCCTTGCGGTTGCGGACGATCAGGTTATGGATGTTGAGATCTTGCGATTCGAGCCCCTGCTGTGCGTCGAGCATCAGGATGCAGACGTCGGAATTTTCGATGGCGCGGATCGAACGCATCACCGAGTAAAATTCGAGGTCTTCCATCGCCTTGCCTTTCTTGCGCATGCCCGCCGTGTCCACGAGGTAGAAGTCCATCCCGAATTTATTGTAGCGGGTGTGGATCGAGTCGCGTGTGGTGCCGGCGATCGAGGTCACGATATTGCGTTCTTCGCCCAGCAGGGCGTTGGTCATCGACGATTTGCCGACGTTGGGACGGCCCACGATGGTGATGTGCGGCAGGTTCTCCTCCTCTTCGACCACGGCCTCGGCGGGCAGCGCCGCGAGGATGGCATCCATCAGGTCGCCCGTCCCGCTGCCGCTCATCGAACTGATGCAGTAGGGGTCGCCCAGCCCCAGGGCGTAGAACTCGTGCGAAGAGTATATCTGGTCGTTGTTGTCGACCTTGTTGCAAACGAGGATCACCTTTTTCGACGTGCGGCGCAGGAGGTCGGCCATCAGCATGTCGAGGTCGGTGATGCCGGTCTTGACTTCGACCAGGAAGAGGATCACGTCGGCTTCGTCGATCGCCAGCAATACCTGGCGGCGGATTTCGTCCTCGAAGATATCTTCCGAATTGACGGTGTAGCCGCCCGTGTCTATCACGGAAAATTCCCGGCCGTTCCAGTCGGTCTTACCGTAATGGCGGTCGCGGGTGGTTCCGGCCGTGGCATCGACGATGGCCTTTCGCTGGCCTACCAGACGGTTGAAGAGGGTGCTTTTGCCGACATTCGGACGGCCCACGATTGCTACGAGACTCATACTTTATTTCTTTTTCCGCTGCAAAGATAAGAATAAAAAATGAGAGATTGAGCAGATGAGCGCAGGAAGGTTGTAAATAAGGGGTTTAGAGGAAAACGTATTGCAAAGGCAAAGCCAGGCGAAACCGCCAAAAAGCCAAATGAAACCGGAGTTACGTTACTATCCCGTTACTCTTTTCAAAACGGCGGCGGAGATTTTGGGAGGCTTTCAAAACGCTGAATTACAAGCCTGATTCGGAGGATTGCGACTGCAAATGTAGCAGGATTTTCGGATTATGGGCAGCACACCTCGAAAAAAGTCGGTTTCCGAATGCTATTACACTGATTCGCTGTGTCTTTGCGTATCGATAAACAGCTCTGCAAGAAATATTTTTGCCGCCAAAGAAACGGCGGCGACCTCCTCCTTGCAGGGCATAGTATGCAAGCATATTCTGCTCCATCTGTGATCGGAGGTTGAACCCTAAAAAATTGTAGAGTTATGAGATCGACATTTAAAGTTTTATTCTATCTGAAACGCAACGCCACGAAAAAGAACGGGCTTGCTTCGGTGATGTGCCGGATTACGGTAAACGGTAAAATCGCACAGTGCAGTTGCAAGCTGGACGTGGAGGAGAAATCATGGAGCGTGGAGTTCGGCCGCGGGCCGGTCGCAGCGTGGTGGCGCAGGAGGACAACCGGATGCTGGATAAAATCCGTGTGGGTATCAATCAGGCCTACCGGAAGATCGCCGACCGGGATAACTATGTAACCGCCGAGAAAGTGCGTAACGCCTATCTGGGATTGGGTATGAACCATGAAACGCTGCTGGCGGTATTCCGGTAGCATAACGAAGATTACGAAAAGCAGGTGGGCAAGCTCAAAAGCCTGCGCAGCTATTGGAAATACTGCACCGTGTATAACCACCTCACGGAGTTTGCCGGAAATCAGTCCGGCGGGCTATGCGATCAATCCGGCCCGCGACCTGCCGCCGCGGCATGCGGGGCAGCCGCCTGCGTCATGGCCGGATGGATTCTTCCGGTTCATTTTCAAAAGAGAATTTCATCGAATATCCGATCCAGTAGCTTGTGCCAGAGGGGCTTTCCTTTTTTTTCAGATAATGTATCGTCTGATCGTCGAACCAGTAAACGCCCTCTATCATGGTCGGGCAGACTCCTCTAAGATGTGAAACCCATTTATCACCCTGCTTTACCTCCAAATAAATCTCCGTTCCTGCTTCGACGTCAAATGTTCCAAAGCGATAGCAACCCGACGGAGAATAGACAAAAGTAGAGGGATTGACGAAGATCTCTTCCAAAGTTTCCAAATCATACGCAAAGGCATAGCCATGCCCGCCCGTGGTCATCACATAGTTCAGTTCAGGACAATATTCGTAAGCCACAACATCGTCCGTAACAAAATCGTCAGGTGTCCGATACTGACCGAATTTACCCGAATTCATAAGCCGCTCGCTTTTCATCAGCACTTCGGTGAATTTGTCCTCGGCCTGCTTCCCGTAGTAAACTTTATACGGAGATTTTTTGACCTTTCCGTAATCGTAAACCCCTATATCCAGCGCCTTCTTCGTTATGCGCAGGCACTTTGTTCTCTGCGCGTGCAGCGCAGAGAAAAGCAAAGACAGCAACACACTCAATAAGACCGCAGTTCTTTTCATTCCGTTGTTTTTTTCAACATGAATTCCCGTTCCTCTTTCCCGCGCAGATAATATACCTCGATAACGTCTGGATACCGGAGCGTCACCACATACTCCCCGTCGGCAACGCCCTGACGCATTTCGTTATAGAACAGGCGGCGTGTATCGGGATCGCCGCCGCTGCCTGGCTCTACGGTTTGAGAATGATTCAGATACAGGGGTATCCGCTCCTTCTGATCTTTATACTGAACAAAACCGCCTGCCATATCTTCATCGTAAATCGCAAGCCTCAGCCGGCAAGTATCTTTCGATCCGACGGATTCCAATTCCACATCGATATAGCTGTCGGGATAGCAATCCTCTTCTTCGAAGACCGGATATCCATCTTCGTCCTCCAAATACGTGCCCTTTTCTTCTACCTCTACCCAGGTCAGGCAGTGCTGTTCGATAAGCACCGCCCGGTTATCCACCAGTTTGTAGATTTGCTCCATCTTTCTACTTCCGGCGCAGCAATAGTTCGTCGAAGTGATCGTTTTGGAAACGTCGTTAAATTCCAGGTTGGTTCCGCCGATATTACTCAGGAAAAAAGTGCCGGTTCCGGGATCGAACAGAAAATAAACACTCGATGTATTCCCACTCGCATATACCCCTTCCAACATGGAAAAATCGTCGTAGCCGTCGAAATTGTAGTCATCGACACAAAGCATGTCACCCACACCCCCTTCTTCGTCTGGTGCCAGGTCGATTTCCTGCAGGAGCCGGCGCGTGGTTTTATCGAGCACCTGAACACATATCCATCGATTGTAGTAATCGACTGTATCCTTGGATGTTACCAGTTGCAGTATACGGGAATCGATTTGTGCTTCATCAATAATTTTGTTTTGCCACCCGCCGCTATCGAACTCTTCGGGAGTACGAAACTCCGTGAAGCGCGGCATCGCGGAATTCTCCTGCGCCTGCAGTCCGGGCAGGAACAGGGAAATCAACAGGCTCAATAGAAGTGCTGTTTTTTTCATAGGATCGTTATTTTACGATAATCTCCATTTCACCGTAGAGACGGCCTCCTTCCGTGTAGGAATCGGGGCATGTATACAATACCGTATTATTGTCCGTCCACGACCAGTCCGTACCGTAGTACCAGCACAGAATCACATGTTGTACACGTTCGAAATTTAAACCGTCGCCGTCGTCCGTCCACGACCGGAGCAAATTCTCGGTATAAAACAAATCGCCGATATGCTCGTACCGTCTCTTTTCCTTGTTCCATTTCTCTAAAAAATAGCTGTAGCCGTCTCTCGCTATACAGTCGGGACCATCGGCATTGATCCGCAACTGTTTGTCGGGCGAAACAGACCACTCCTCTGGGCTTATATTTCCGTTCCACTCTTCCGAATTGGTGTTGAAGTCGACCTTACTGTAACCGCCGGCAGAATCGAAACACAATATCCTGAGCTCCGGATAGTAGGCGTAAAAGACGAATTCCAAATCCAAGTACTCCTTGTACTCTTTGGTTCCGTCGTCGAAAGTGATTTCAAACTCCTTGACAATACGGCCCCCATAATCTTTGGGGATAACCTTCAGTCTCCGGCCGAGGATTTTCTGCACTTTGGCAAGATCCTCGATTTTCCGGTAAGGTTTATGCCGCAAGTGTTCCGCCGCCTGTTTCCGGGTTTCATATTCCTCTTTGGAGATCGATCTTATCCGGATGCTGAGGCTGTCGTTGATCCGTATTTCCAGCGGTTCGGATATTGTTTGATCGTAATCGGCATACGCCGCGCCGCGCAACACGGCGGGCGTGACGAGGCACAACAGTGCCGCGACGGATAAAATGGAGCGTAAGAACATGTTTGCATGTTTAGTGTTTATATGCCCAATATATGGATTTTTTCGGACAAACAGCAAACATTTTCCAACTTTTTGAACACAAATCAGAGCTGCAGGAAACGAAAATGGGAGGGCAGGCGGCGGCAAAAGCCTTTTTTTATCATATGCCCAGCCCGAGGCCCCAAATCCATTTGTCGACGGCGTCTTTCGAATTGCGCACCGCACCGCCGCGGACAGGAAGCCCGCCGGCAACGACGGACGCCGGGGAGAGAGGCGCCCCGAAGCGGTCTATGTAGTTCTGTGTCGCCGCCTCGGCCATCACGGCCTTGAGGGGCTCGGCGACCTGGAGTTTCACGGCGGCCGTCTCCATCTCGTACTGTTCCGTTGAGATCATCTCCTTGACGCGGGCCATCATGCGGGGCTGGAGCAGCAGGCTGCGAGCCTGTGCCGAATCCCGCATCGATGCCGTGCCGCCGAAGATCTTACGGTAGCATTTGAGGATCTGCCCTGCGAACTCCATTCCTCCGTGGACATAGAGGTCGCAGAAAGCCTCCTCCTGTGCGGTCAGTTCCATATTCTGTTGTGTATCTTCGTTCATGGTGTCTCTTTGGGAAGAATAGGCGTTTGTACGGCCGGTTGTTGAGCAAGCGATACTTTCTGCGCCAACAGTTGCTCCATCAGCTCCGCGCCGTCGTAGTTCATTGCACCGTAGGTCATGCGCTCGTCCGTGCGGAAGGTCACATTCTTTGCCTGTTCATTACTATACATCGGTTCAGATTTTAAAATGGGTGCGTGTTTTCTCCGCCTGCCGTGTGTCGGCGGCACCGTTCGCATAATTCCCGCATCCGGCGGCGGATGAACTCCCGCTTTTCGCTGTGCGACATGCCCCTCATAGCCTCGTGCAGGCGGCGGTGCTCCCGGCGCGACATGTGCGGACGGCCGAAACCTCCGCGGCCGAAGTATCCGAAATGCCCGAAGAGCAGCCGCAGCAGTACCAGCAGGCCCAGCGATTGCCCGTGGTTGATGGCTTTCCAGCCCACGATCTCGGGAATCAGCGCATTCCACAGCCACATGGTCACGGCGACGCCCAGGGCGAGCGGAACCACGCCTCTCTGGGCGTATCCTGCAATTTTTAGTTTTTCTTTCATGCTATTGGTTTAAGTAAAATCGCATTGTTCGGGCATCGCCGTTCGCACCGTCCGCATTCCGTGCAGCGCGAAGCGTCTGCGACGTTGACGAAGCGGCATGTGCCGTTGTCGACCAGCTTGAGGATCCCGCTGTCGCAGACTTCGGTGCAGTAACCGCATCCGGAGCAGTCGAAGGTGTAAAGTACGGTCTTTCGTTTTTGTGCTGTCATTGCCGCTGCGTTCTACTTATGCAGACGATCCGGCAGCCCGGATATTTTAAATCCTGCGTAAAGTTTGCGAATTTTCCGGAGTGTTCGGGGAAAGTGCATAGAAAGCAGCGGCCCGCAAGGAGTGCTGCATACGTTTTCCGGGAATGTGTATGCCTCCGATCCGGTTTGCGGAAAAAGCGTAAAATAATGACGAATAATAACTAATTGATCCGAATGGATAACAACCGGAGGTAATTTTTAATTTATCTTTATATGCCGGGACAGTGTCCCCGGAAAACCCGTAAAAAAAATCTTTACCCCGACCTAAAATGAAAATGAAACTCCTCTTCTTCTTTGTGACCGCGGCAGTCTATCCGTTGTTGGTAGGAGCCGTTGCGCTGATTGTCCGGCTTATAAATTTCAGTGCCGGAACCGACCCGGCCGGTGCGGGCATGGCCAGGGGTTTTACGTTTATCTACTCAAGCATCTTCGTATGCATCGTCTGGTTCATTCTCTCTATCGTCCTGGCACAGGTATACTTCCGTGCGTGGTGGATCGGCCTTCTTGCGCCGGTAACGGTAGCCATAATCTTGCAGGCGATCTTTTTCGGCCAGAACTACATCCGGGATCATGTGCCCCATTCCTACACGGAATACGATGCGGACGGTAATGTTTGCGAAACCGGGAAAAAACTCAGGTTCCGAAGGCACGGTAAGATTACTGAATACCGTTCCGACGGCACGGTCTGGTCTGTCGAAACTTACCGGCATGGGGAACCGGACGGCCCTTGCGAGTTCTTCTACCCTGATGGCAAGATGATGGCCAAAGGCCGTGAAAAAGGCC
Organism: Alistipes sp. UBA1686; assembly: GCF_002320215.1. Taxonomy (NCBI): domain Bacteria; kingdom Pseudomonadati; phylum Bacteroidota; class Bacteroidia; order Bacteroidales; family Rikenellaceae; genus Alistipes; species Alistipes sp. UBA1686. Next base: position 552,644 of record NZ_DCKA01000021.1, on the reverse strand, counting down.
ACGACCGGAAACTGACGGGGATTCCCGACGGTACGTGGAGCTACTACCGCCAAGACGGCAGGCTGGACGACAGGCGGATCTACGAAAAGGGCGAACTGCTCAGCTCCGAAAAATACCTCTACTATTGCGACTCCGCCGGGCTTATCTGCACGATCGCGGATCGCAGGCCCTTTACGGGCAGACTCGAAAAGACCGGAATTGTAAGAAAGGCCTTTTTCCCGAATCTCTTTACGACACAGGTCAAAGAAGGGGTATGCGACGGCGGGTATTGCGAATATTACACCATAGACGGCAGACTGACCGTTGCCAAGACTGCGACTTACATCGACGGAAAGCTCGACGGCGCCGTGAAAACATATCACCCCAACGGACAGCTGAGAAGCGAGGGTTTCTATGCCGGAGGAGAGACCCAAGGCCGATATACGACCTACCATGCCGATTCGACGGCGTTCCGGCCGCATGGAAATATCGAATATTGCTGCGACTATCTCGACGACGAACGCTATGGTACGGCCCGTTGGTACGATGAGGACGGGAGACTCAGAATGGAGGAGGAGTATGTCGAAGGCAAACTCGAAGGCGCTGTAAAACGCTATGACAGCCACGGAAAACTCCTTTCGGTGTATACCTATCGTGATGACAGAAAAGAAGGACCCTATGAAACGCATGACAGCGACGGATGGTATTACAAGGGGCGCTACAAGAACGACAAGCTGGTTTACCGTGAAACGTATCGTTCCGACGGCTCGCTGAGTTCCACCTCCGAATGGACAGACGACGGCGGATTTATCCAAAATAATTACGATAAAAACGGGGAACTCATCAAATGATATTTATTGCCCTCCCTGGTTAAGGTGCATAAAAAAGCAGCAGTCCCATCGAGGCGCAGGGAAGATTTTTCGCCAAACCGCAAGACGCGACCTTGTACGTGAAGACCTCGTAAACATCTTTGCACCTGCAACGTAACGACGCCACAATACGATGGGAAGACAGCAAAACCGGAGGTAAACGAATTGTTAGGCAGATTCAAGACGGTAAGAATAGTGCCTGCGCTATTCGCAATATAAAGGGCGGAGCCCCCCCCCGAAAAAGAAAAACTCTCCGCTTCGCAAGAAGCGGAGAGCCTTTATACGGTTATGCCATTGTTGGAGAAAAGACTGGAGAACGGATTATAATGTACGGATATCTTTTGCCATATCCGATTTTGATTTATATTTGCATAGAGTTGTTTGACGAGATACAAGCGCAGCGGTTCAGCGCAGTTGCATTGTTGCTAAATCGTTACCAACTACTTTCTTTCTCTCTACTCAACGCTGTCATTCAGGCAGATATGCAAAAGTTTCTTATCCGCTGCAAAGATAATACAACGAGGACGCAAAACCAAACCTGTCCGGGGTTTTCCGGGGGCGTCCGTCGCCCGTAAAGGTAGTATAAAATCCGGAAACGGGAAACTCCCCGCACCGGTGGCCCGGGCGTACGTTACAGATAGCGGTTGTCCGTATCGCCCGCCTGTACGGGATAGATCAGCACGAAACTGTGCCCGGCGAAGAACTGCTCCATATACCCCGGCACCTTGCTCATGGCGGGGTGGTAGGAGAGCCGGTCGCGGCGGCTCATCACCACCCACAGGCAATCGTCGCGTTTGGTTTCATAGGTCAGCGCCGTCAGGTCGTCCCAGCAGTCGGAAACCACGTATTCGGCTTTCGACGAGCGTTTTCCGCGCGAAGGCCGCAGGTATTGCATCGTGCTGGCCGGGGCGTAGAAGACGATCCTGGCACTCGAATTCTCGGCCAGGTTGCGTAATTTCTGCATCCAGAGCTGGAACCCGGCCTCTTTCTCGGCTTTCTCGGGTACGATGACCAGGTGCCGCTTGACGGTGGTGAGCGGTTGTTCGGGATGGTAGAAGAACGTGGTGACGTTGCTGTAGCCCAGCAGGTCTGCGGCCATCCTGCCGATGCCCGACCCGCCCGGCGTACGGTCGTGGTGCATACCCATCACGATGTCGGAGATATTGCGCTCCTTGACCACGCTGACGATGGCGTTGGCGATGTTCACGTCGTAGCGGAGCAGTTGCTGCATGTAATTGTCGGCCGATGCCGCCGCCTGCGCCGCCATGTCGAGCAGTTTGCGCCCCTGTTTTTCGAGGTTGGGGTCTTCGACCTTGTTGTCGATGGCGTTCAGCGCATACAGCCCGTTCCGCTCCTTGGCCTTTTTGAGCGTCATGCTCAGGCAGACCAGTTCGTAGGCGGTCTGCTCGTTGGCGAGCGGGATCAGGATATGGTCTTCCTCCTGCGGCTCCTTGTCGTCGTCCTGCGCATTGCGCATTGCGATGTTGTGTGCGCCCCGTTGCGTGGCGAAGGTCGAGACGGTGCAGGTGGCGAGGATCATCAGGATCGTGCCGTTCAGGACGCTTTCGCTCAGCAGGCGGATCGGTTCGCCGTTCGCCGTATGCCCGAGTATGACGTTGTAGCCGACCATGACGGCCGCGAGCGTCGCCGCCACATGGGCGCTGCTCAGCCCGAAGATCACCGTACGCTGGTCGTTCGAGAGCCGGAAGGTCTTTTGTGTGAAATAGGCCGCGAGGAATTTCGCGAGCGTAATCAGGGCGATCATCACCATCGCCACTTCGATGCTTTCCCAGTCGCGGAAGAACGCCCGGTAGTCGATGAGCATGCCCACGCCGATCAGGAAGAAGGGGATGAAGATGGCGTTTCCCACGAATTCGATCCGGTTCATCAGGGGCGAGGTGCGGGGGATCTGGCGGTTGAGGGCCAACCCCGAGAGGAATGCACCGATGATCGGCTCCAGCCCGGCCATGTGCGCGAGATAGGCTCCCAGGAATACCATCGCCAGCACGAAGATATACTGCGATACGCTGTCGCTGCAATGTTTGAAAAACCAGTGCGCCAGCAGCGGGAACAGGAACAGGATGATGCCGATCGAAAGCAGTACCGAGGCGCTGAGCCTCCACCAGAATGTTTCGTCGACATTGCCCGTGGCCATCCCGACGATGACCGTGAGCAGCAGCAGGGCGAGCGTGTCGGTGATGACCGTGCCGCCGACTGCGATCGTGACGGCCTTGTCGCGCGAGATGCCGAGTTTGCTGACGATGGGGTAGGCGATAAGGGTTTGCGAGGCGAAGAGCCCGGCCAGCAGGATCGAGGAGTAAATCGGGAAGCCCAGGATGTAATACCCGGCCAGGATGCCGAGTCCGAGCGGCACGCAGAAGGTGTAGAGCCCGAAGATGAGGCTGCGCCAGCTGTTTTTCTTGAAATCGGACATGTCCATGTCCAGCCCCGACAGGAACATGATGTACAGGAGGCCGGCCGTTCCCGAGAGGATGATGCTGCTATCGCGCAGAACCAGGTTCAGGCCGTGGGGGCCGATCACCGCACCTGCGATGATGAGCCCCAGCAAATAGGGGATTTTGAGTTTGTTCAGTAACAACGGTGCCGCCAGAATGATGACCAGGATCAGCAGGAATTTCAGGATCGGGTCTTCGAGCGGCAACGTTATGGAGTCTATATGTGCGAATAGGAACATACGGTCGGATTGATGTATTTATACAAAAATATGAAAATCCGCGGTAAAATCCAAACGACGGTGCGTTTTGCCCTGCCGCCGATTAGTCTGCCTATGCTGCGGCCGGTTTTTTTGTGTCCAGGACAACTCACTGTCGATGGGATTGCGACACTGGTAACGAACTGTGGGATAACCGATTTTTGCTCGGAGTCAGCAGAAGGATGAGGGGCATTAGTTCAAAGAGTCTTTTTTAACGACTGATTTGTCGTAGATTTTACTGTCGTGTTCCAAGAGCCTTTAAAAAATAAAGATCGGCGAAAGCAAAAGTCTTTCGCCGATCTTTATTTTTATCAATATCGACTATGGCCAAAAAATTGATTTTGCCAAAGCTATGGCACCTACGACTCCAGCGGGAATTGGGCCACATACGATTCCTATGCCATAGAGACTTGCATCGATTAAATTACTTTGTTGTTTATGATTCATCTGTTTTGCAATGTCGCTCCAAATCATACGGTCACCGGGCGACATTCTGGTTGTTGCCTGGGGTTGATAATATTCAATTAAAATCTCAATCCATGAATTTCGTATTTTTGCAAGAGTTTCAAGTTGAAGTTTTAACTCTTTCTGTTCATTTTGGTGTAGCGTTAAAAAATATGGGCTAACGTAAAACTCCTCTATTTTTTCAGTTAGTAAATTTACATTCGCATCAAACATTATAGATTTGATCTGCATGATAAAGTCTTCAGGAATGACTATTGCCGATGAGTTATCATTACGCGTTTCGGAAGAATAGCTTTTCCGATTTATAAGGGCGAGTTCTTTGGGTGATAATTGGCTAAAATATACATCTGAAAAATTCTTAAAGTGTTCATTTAAATCAATATCAGATTCGGATACTGAAATTTTTTTACATTCCTTAAAAATTGTTCCGACCAAATTTTTGTATAAAGAAGCATATTCACTAGATAGGACATCAACATCTTCTTCATAAATTTGTTGTAAACTTGACGTCGTTTCTACTTCAGAAGAACAGGAGGAAAATGCGGCTACTAAAATAATAGACAAACCGGTGTAAAACAGCAACTGTTTCATTTTTTTCCATTTTTTAAAAGTGAGTAAATGATTAGCAGGACAAATGAGATGATGTAAAGTGATTTGAAGTAAATTTTATTTTCTTCGGTGTCGAATTTAGGCACAGATGTCAAAACGAAATATGAGATAAATAGGGCAATAGAGATGTATAATACCACTTTGTGCGTATATTTATTGAGCCTCATGCGATAAATAATGTTGGTTTATAAAAATAATGTATGGTATAAATATAGTAAATATTTTTCTTTCGGGCAAGAGAAAAAATATTTTTTTTGTTCATTGCGGGATCGTCGTGTCTGATGGCCTTCAAATTGATAATTAGCCATCTGCATGCTTCGGCGAGGCTCGGGAATATTTGCGCCGGCAATCGCTGCCCCCTCCCGCGATGCCGTGTGTCTTGCACATTTTTTGTCCGGCGGAATGTGGCTGTCTGATCGCAATGATGCCGAATTGTGAAATAATGGGGGCCAAGAGCAGGAAATTTGTCAAAAAAAACGTAACTTTGAAAAATCGTATGGATAAAAAATCGTCGCCGATGCGTGTCGACAAAGTAGATAAACGTGTTCTCGGGCCCGTGCTTATGGGCTTCTTTATCATGGGGTTCTGCGATATCGTGGCTCCGATCTCGGGGCGTATCGCCACCGAATTTCCCGCATCGCAGCAGGCGGCCGTGAGTTTCCTGCCTACGATGGTGTTCCTTTGGTTCCTCGTCCTGTCGACCCCCTTGGCGGCACTGATGAACCGCATCGGCCGCAAGGCCATGTCGATGATCGGCTATGCCTTCACGATCGCCGGCTTGCTGGTGCCCTTCCTCGCAGGCGAGGGCTGCGCACTGGGCTGGTACTTCGCCGGCTTCGGGCTGCTCGGCATCGGCAATACGGCGCTCCAGGTGGCGGTCAACCCCCTGCTGGCGACCATCGTGCCGGGCGAGCGGATGACGAGCTACCTGACCGTGGGACAGATTTTCCGCAACACCTCGCTGCTGTTGCTGGCGCCCATCGTCACGGCGCTCGTGGCGCTCACGGGTTCGTGGCGTCTGCTGCTGCCGATCTATGCCGGGCTCACCGTGCTGGGCGGCATCTGGCTGCAATTTACCACCGTGGCCGAACCCGAACGCAGCGGGCATGCGGCGGGGATGTCCGATTGTTTCCGGCTGCTGAGGAACAGGGCCGTCCTGTTGTGTACGCTGGGTGTGGCGTGTTTCATCGCCGGGGACGTCGGGATCGGGTTCCTCTCGGTACGGCTGATCGACAACCCCGATTCGATCCTCACCACTACGGGTTTCTATGCCTGCCGCATCGTCGGTACGCTGGTCGGGGCCTGGGTGCTGGTGCGCCTTTCGGACGTGAAATACCTGAGCTGGAATATGGCCGGGGCGCTGGTGCTCTGCGTGGTGCTGCTTTTCGTACGCAACGAGGCTGCGATTTATGCGGCCGTCGGGCTGATGGGCTTCGCCATGGCCTGCGTTTTCGCCACCTTCTATGCCGTGGCGACCAAAGCCGTACCCGAACAGGCCAACGGGGTCGCGGGGCTGATGATTATGGCGATTGCCGCCGGGGCCGTCTCGGGGCCCGTATGCGGGGCAATCATCCGCTGGACGGGGAACCCCCACCTGGGGATGCTGTTCGTCGCCCTCTGCGTGGGTTATATGCTCTGGGCAAGTATCAAGTTGAAAATCAAATAAACAGTTGTTCAATGATTCGTAAAATTGTAATAACCCTGCTGTTGGGGGCCTGCGTATGGCCGGCTTTAGCGCAGCGCCCCCGCACGCGGGTCGAGTGGGGGGTGATCGGCGGTATCAACGTCCCCGATTATACGACCAACATGTCGAAGACCGATGTCAAGAATAAACTGGGCTGGCAGGCCGGTATCGTCACGGCGGTAAATCTGGGCGCCTTCGCCATCGAGCCGCAGATCCTGTATGTGCGCCAGGGGCTCCGCATCAAACCCGAAGGGGCGAAGGAGATCAACCTCAAGTCGAATTCGATCGACGTCCCGGTGCTCGTGTCGCTGCGCCTGCTCAGGCCGTTCCGGTTCTATGCGGGCCCGGTGTTCACCGTGATGAACGACTGCAAACAGAAGTCGGGCGGCGACCTGCTGGATTTCGGCCGCGTACGTCCCACGATGTCCTATACGGTGGGTGCGGGCGTCAAATTGCTGGGTCACATGCTCATCGACCTCCGCTACAACGGCCAGTTCAAAGGCAAGGAGGACGTGGTGCTGCCCGACGGCAGCCGCCTCGACAAGCTCCGTTCGTATAACGTCGCCCTGAGCGTCGGTTACCTGTTTTAGCCTATGACCGAAGCTGTCGGAAAAGAGATCGCCATCGAGGGTGTCGACCCCCGGGAGCTCTACGGCCCCCGGAATGTCTACCTCGACCAGATCAAGGCGCTCCATCCCCAACTCAGGATCGTAGCGCGCGGTTCGTCGCTCAAAGTGCTGGGCTCGGAGGCCGAAACCCAACGGTTCGGCCGGCATATGGAGGGGTTGGTGGCCTATTACCTCAAATACGGGCATATCTCGTCCGAAGTCATCGGCCAGGCTTTCGCCGGTGATATCGCCGGACAGGAAGCCCCGGCTGACAAGGACGTCATCGTTTACGGCAACAACGGCAATATCATCCGTGCCCGCACGGTCAACCAGCAGAAGCTGGTGTCGCTCTACGGGCGCAACGACCTGCTGTTCGCCGTGGGCCCCGCCGGGTCGGGCAAGACCTATACGGCCATCGCGCTGGCCGTGCGCGCGTTGAAGGAGAAGGAGGTGCGGCGTATCATCCTCACGCGCCCGGCGGTCGAGGCGGGCGAGAAGCTCGGGTTCCTGCCGGGCGACTTGAAGGAGAAGCTCGACCCCTACCTGCAACCCCTCTACGATGCGCTGAACGACATGATCCCGCCGGCCAAGCTGGCGAAATACCTCGAAGAGGGGACGGTACAGATCGCGCCGCTGGCCTACATGCGCGGCCGTACGCTCGACAATGCGTTCGTCATCCTCGACGAGGCGCAGAATACGACCCTGTCGCAGATCAAGATGTTCCTCACGCGCATGGGGCGCAACGCCAGGTTCATCGTCACGGGCGACGTGACGCAGATCGACCTGCCGAAGAAAAGCGACAGCGGGCTGACCCGCTCAATGGAGATCCTGCGCGGTGTCGGGGGGATCGGCATCGTGGAGTTCGACAAACGCGACATCGTGCGCCACCAACTGGTCAAATACATCGTCGACGCATTCGACAAATATGCCGGGGATACCCGGAGAGAACCCGAACAATCAAACCTAAAAACCGAATAGTTATGGACAAGAACCTGTCTGCGCTCAAGCCCGCGCTCGTCTGGAAACATTTTGCTCAGATCGTCCGCATCCCGCGCCCCTCGTCGCACGAGGAGAAGATCCGCAAGTACGTCATGGATTTCGCCAAGTCCCGGGGACTGGAATGCAAGGAGGACGCTGCGCACAACGTCTATGTCCGCAAGCCGGCCTCGAAAGGGATGGAAGACCGCAAGGGCGTCATCCTGCAGGCGCACCTCGACATGGTGCCCCAGAAGAACAACGATAAGAAGTTCGACTTCACAAAAGACCCCATCGACGCCTACGTCGACGGCGAGTGGGTCACGGCCGACGGCACGACGCTCGGGGCCGACAACGGCATCGGCGCCGCGGCGATCCTTGCCGTGCTGGAGGACGATACACTGGTGCACGGCCCCCTCGAGGCCTTGTTTACCGCAACCGAGGAGACCGGCATGGACGGTGCCTTCGGGCTGAAAAAGGGCCTGCTCCGCGGCGATATCCTGCTGAACCTCGATTCGGAGACCGAAGGCGAGCTGTATGTGGGCTGTGCCGGCGGGCTCGATGCCAACGTCACCTTCAAATATACGGCGGAGAAGACGCCCGCACGGAATTATACCGCTGCGAAGATCACGGTCAAGGGGCTCAAGGGCGGCCATTCGGGCATCCAGATCGGATGCCAGCGTGCCAATGCCAACAAGGTGCTGTTCCGCTTCCTGAACGCCGCTTCGGCGTCGTGCGACGTGTTGCTGTGCTCGGTGGACGGCGGCGGCCTGCGTAACGCCATCCCCCGCGAGGCCGAGGCTGTGGTGATGGTCAAAACGAAAGAGTACGAGGCATTCGCCAAGGAGCTGAAGGCGTACGAGAAGGTTGTCAGGGCCGAGTACGCGGGCATCGAGGATGCCGTGTCGGTCAAGATCAGGGAGTGCGAAGCCCCTGCGGAGATGGTTGCCCGCGAGGTGGCTGAGAAACTTACGAAGGCTGTGGTCGGCTGCCCCGACGGCGTGCAGAAGATGTCGATGGCCATGCCGGGGCTGGTGCAGACTTCGAGCAACCTCGCACGCGTGGTGTCCGACGGAAAGACGGTCAAATTGCAATGCCTGCTGCGCAGTTCGGTCAACACCGAAAAGGCCGCGCTGGGCGAGGCCATTGCCGCCGTGTTCTCACTGGCCGGCGCCAAGGTGCAGCTTTCGGGCAGCTACGACGGATGGAACCCCGACATGGATTCGCCGATCCTGAAGGCCATGACCGCTTCGTACAAAGCCCTTTACGGCAAGCAGCCCGCCGTGACGGCGATTCACGCCGGGCTGGAGTGCGGCATCATCGGCAGCAAATACCCCAAGATGGACATGATCTCGTTCGGCCCCACGATCTGCTACCCGCACTCGCCCGACGAGAAGGTGGAGATCGCATCGGTCGGCAAGTTCTACGAGTTCATGGTCGACACGCTGCGCAACATCCCCAAAAAGTAGCGTGTTTTGGAAGCCGGAAAGGTCAAATGGTTCGTCATCGTCAATCCCGTGGCCGGAGGCGGCCGCGGGCTTGACCATTTCCCGCAGATATCGCGCTACCTGCGCGATGCGCAGATACTCTGCGAACCGGTCTTCACCGAACATAAGTTCCACGCCACGGAACTTACCGTGACGGCCGTCAATGAGGGGTATCGGCATATCATCGTCGTCGGGGGCGACGGCACCCTGCACGAGGTGGTCAACGGCCTGTTCATCCAGCAGAAGGTCTGCCCCGACGAGGTGCTGCTTGCGGTGGTCGCCGTCGGTACGGGCAACGACTGGGTGCGCACGTTCGGTATTTCGAACCGCTACCAGGACGCCGTGAAGGCGATCAGCGAAGGGTATTCGTTCCTGCAGGATGTGGGCGTGGTCTCCTACGAGGAGTCGCACTACCGCCAGAGCCGTTACATGGCCAATGTCGCGGGTGCGGGCTTCGACGCCCATGTGGTGCGCAAGTTCTCGCACCTCAAGAAGAAGGGGCGCAAGAACCGCTGGATCTACACATGGTGTCTGGTCAGGCAATTCTTTCGTTATAAATCCACCGGAATGAAGGTGTGGGTCGATGACCGGCTGGTCTACAACAACCTGCTGCTAAGCATCGCCATCGGTATTTGCAAGTACAACGGCGGCGGTATGCAGCAGCTTCCCGAGGCTGTGGCCGACGATGGCATGCTCGACGTGTCGCTCATCCGGCCGGTGCATTTCTGGCACCTGCTGTTCCGGTTCCACTACCTGTTCAACGGCGGTATCTACCGTATCCGGCATATCCTCCAGGAGCGCGGTAGCCGTATCCGCATCGAGTCGTCGCCCGAAATATCGGTCGAGGTGGACGGGGAGCTGCTGGGCGAAACGCCGCTCGAATTCTCGATCCTCCACAAGGCGATCCGGATCGTGGTGTCCAAGGAATTTTACGACAAACGCCCCGAGACGTCGTGTTCGTGCACGGTGCCGGAGGTGTAGCGCTTGTTACGCCGCCGGAGTGGCGGGGTAAAGATAACCGGGCGGGATTTTTTCAAAAAATCCCGCCCGGCTGCGTTTGGTCGTGCGATGCGTCAGTTGACGCTCTCGATCACGTCGACTTCGGTAATCACCCATTCGAAAAGGTCGTTGGCGCACTGCCCCTGCAACTGGCGCAGCTGCGACATGTCGGTCGTATCGGCCAGGATGGCGTTGAAGAATTGCGACATCGTGTCGTAGGTGTCGTTCACCTTCCCGGCGAAGCAGTTGTAAAAAGCCTTCTGCTGGTCGTGGTCGAGGCCCGCGGGGAGCACGCCCTGCGCTACGAGGTAGTTGTAGGGGAAGATATGCCGCATGTTGCGTGCGTCGGCGTTCAGTTCGTCCACGATGGTCGTGACGACCACCATGTCAACCGTGTCGGTTACGCCCGGCATCTCCACGAAGGTTGCGTAGACGGGATAGGTGCCTTCCAGCTCCCCGGCCACCTGGTCGGTGAAGAGTACGAACTCGGCGTCGGTCAGGTCGTCGAGGTAAACCATCTGGCGGTAGCTGCGCAGCGCTTCGCGCATGGCCTTGCGTTGTTCGTGGTTCCACTCCCGCTTTTGCGAGCAGCCTACGAAGCCTGCCGCGAACATCGAGAGCAGGGATACACAGAGGAGAATTTTTTTCATCGTTTCCTTGATTTTGGTTTTACTTATGGCAGGAACGCAATCCGTGTGCCAAAAATTTCATATCTTTACCCGAAAATCAGTTTGCTATGGATGTCCTGGCTTTTCGCGACTACTGCCTGTCGCTGCCCCTGACCGAGGAATGTACGCCCTTCGACGAAACTACGCTGGTCTACAAGGTCGGCGGGAAGATGTATGCCTATGCCGATATGGAGAATTTCGGGCGGGTCGCCGTGAAGTGCGACCCCGACGAGGCGGTTTCCCTGCGCGAGGAGTATCCCGACGTCACGCCTGCGTGGCATTCGAGCAAAAAGCACTGGAACGACATCCGCACGACGGGCGACCTGCCCGATGCCTTTATCCGGGCGCAGATCCGCAATTCCTACCTGCTCGTGCTGCGGCAGAACGTTACGCCCAAGTCCCTGCGCGAAGAGATACTGGCCTATGTCGGGGAACACGGCCTGCCCGAATAGCCGCTGTGCGGGAATCCTGCTCCGGCCCTGAGATTGTCCGATCAAATAACTCGATAAACTATGAATATCCGATTTCTTTTCGCAGCGCTGGTTTGTGCGCTGGCTTTGGGTTCATGCGGCGGAAATGCCCGAACCGAACTTTTCAATGGCAAAGACCTTGCGGGTTGGGTATGCGTCGTCGACAGCCTGGGCGACGTGCCTGCCGGGGAGGTATTCACCGTCCGGGACGGCAATATCCGTATCGCGGGGCAGCCATTCGGCTACATGCGTACTGTGCGGCAGTACGGCGATTACAGGCTCCACGCCGAGTGGCGCTGGATCGGCGAAGCAACGAACAGCGGCATTTTCCAGCGCGTGCAGGAGGGCGATAAGGTCTGGCCTCAAGGGATCGAATGCCAGCTCATGGCAGGGCGTGCGGGCGACCTGGTGCTGCTCGGGGGTGCAAGGGCCGCCGGGATCGAACCCGTCGGCAAATTCCCTATAAAGGCGCGTATCGGCGATGCCGGTTGCGAGAAGCCTGCAGGCGAGTGGAACGAGGCCGAGATCGTTTGCCAGGGCGACCGGATGGCCGTCTATATCAACGGCGTGTTGCAGAACGAATGTTCGGGTACGAACCGTACGGGCTACATTGCGCTCCAGAGCGAAGGCGGCACCCTGGAGTTCCGTAATGTCTACCTCACCGATGTGAAATAGGGCATCCGGCACAGCGGCCCGGATACTCGGAAAGCGAAGGCCGTCCCCGCAGCAGGGGACGGCCTTCCGTCGTTTTGAGGCCGGATTGCTATGCGCGCATTTTTGCTTTCCAGCGAAGGTAGCCCGCGACTGCCAGCGCCGAGTAGAGGGCGTACAGGCCTGCCGTCAGCGGGATGCCCTTGTAGAGGTACAACCCCACCGTTACCAGGTCTACGGCCAGCCATACGAGCCATTGCTCGACGTACTTGCGCGAGAGCATCCACATCGCCACGATGCTTCCGGCCGTGGTCATCGCGTCCCAGAACGGCACGGTGCTGTTGGTGAATGCTACGAGCAGGAAGTAGATGCCCGTATGCGCTGCGGCGTAGACGGCGACCAGCCCCGCAGCCTGGCGCAGGGGCGTATGCCCGATCCGGTCGGCCGCTGCTTTCCTGCGCGGTGCGTTATGCCATACGATCCACCCGTAAAGGCCGGCCAGTACGTAGTAGGCCTGCATCGAGCAGTCGGCATAAAGCCCCGCTTTGTAGTAGAGGGCGCCGTGCACCAGCGGCATGATGAGCCCGACGATCCACAGGCGGATGTCGGCCCGGTATTCCAGCCACAGGTAGAGCAGCCCCAGCACGACCCCGGCGATTTGCAGTACGAGTTTCCAGTCCATCTGTTCTCAGAATTTCACCGTCACGTTGGCCAGCACGTTCAGCGGGGCCTGCGGGAAGTAGAGGGCGACGTCCGTACGCTTGCCGTCGTCCATGTAGGAATAGCCGTACCCGTTGCCGCAGTACTCCGAATCGAAGAGGTTGTAGACCATGAGCCCGAAGCGGACGCTGCGGGCGGCTTTCGTGCGGAGCGTATAGCCCAGGTTGAGGTTGGTCGTGCAATAGCTGTCAAGCGACAGGGCGTCGATTTCGTTGTTCGTGAAATACTGCTTGCCAATATACTGCGTGTGGAATACGGCCTCGAAGCCCTTGTAGTGGAAGTCGAAGAGCACCCCGGCGATTACGTCGGGCGAGTAGGAGATGGTCATGTCGCCCAGGTTCTGCCCGAAGGTAGGGCTGTCCTTGAGGGCGTCGACGTAATCCTCGATCCTGTTCTGGCTGAACGTTGCGTGCCCGCTGAGCGTGAACCAGCCCGTGGCTTTCCATTGCGCCGAAAGTTCGATGCCCCGGCGGTAGCTGTCCTCCACGTTCGTGTTCAGGGCATCGTCGCCGTCGTTGACCATGCCCGTGGCGACCAGCTGATCCTTGTATTTCATGTAGTAGAGGTTTACGCCTGCGCTGAATTTCGGTGTGTCGTACCGGTAGCCAAGTTCATAGTCGTAGAGTTTCTCGGACGAAGGATAGGAGTTGTCGCCGGAGAACATATAACGGTCGGTGAAGTCGCTGCGCGTAGGCTCCTTCTGTGCGACGGCGAACGATGCGTAGAAGTTGTGGCGGTCGGCGAGCGTGTAATGGATGCCCGCGCGCGGGTTGAAGAAATGGTATTTCTTATCTACGTCGATAGGCTGCATCGCGGAGGTGTCCCAGTTGTAGTTGTCGTTGACGCCCCATGCCTGGTAATGCACATAGCGGTATTGCATGTCGGCGAACAGGCGCAACCCCCGGGCGACTGTCCAGTTGGCGCGCACGAAGACGTTGGCGTCTTGTTTGTCGACATCGTTGTCGTACCAGCGCCCCCGGATGTCGCTTTTCTTCAGGCCGTCCACCCAGTCCAGCGTGCCCCAGTGGGGACAGGAGTAATAGCTCCACGAACCGCCGAACGTGAGGTCGAGGTTGCGTACCGAATAGGCTGCCGAGGCGTTGATGCCTCCCAGGTGGTTGCGCATGATCTTTTCGCGGATCAGGTCGGCCTGTTCGATGTCGCTCTGCAGGTTGGTGTAGCCCGCAAGCCATGCGTCGTCCTTGTACTGCTTGTAATAACCGTACCCGTACGTGTAGAACGCCGTGGCGTTCATCACCCAGCGGTCATCGATGCGGTGATTGAGTATCAGTTGGTTGTTGATTTGCAGGTAGTTGTCCGTCTGGTCGTCGTAGTAGTCGACGTGCGTGCCATCGGCCAGTACGAAGGGGCCGTCCGAGGTGACGTACTGCCCGCTGTCGTGGTACCGGCGTCCGTAGCGCTTCATGTCCTCCTTCGTGACGCCGTTATAGGTGAGGTAGGTCTTGGCCTTGCCGCCAAACGATACCAGTTTCAGCATCGTATTGCCGTTGTAATAGGCACCCTGGAACATGTAGGATTTAAGATCCGTGGCTCCGCGGTCGATGTAGCCGTCCGAACCGATATGGGTCAGGCGTGCATCCACGGCCCAGTGGCCGCCCATGAGGCCCGACGAAACCTGCACGGCCTGTTTGTTGGTGTTGTACGATCCGTAGGAGAGCGATGCCGAGCCGTTGAAATCGGTCGGGAGTGCCTCGGTGGTCATGTTCACCGCGCCGCCGAAGGCACCCGTGCCGTTGGTCGAGATGCCTGCGCCGCGCTGCACCTGCACCGTCCCTACCGACGAGATCAGGTCGGGCGTGTCGTACCAGTACATCGAGTGCGAGTCGGGGTTGTTCATCGAAACGCCGTTGATCGTCACGTTCAGGCGCGTGGCGTCCGTGCCGCGCAGCCGTACCGAGGTGGCGCCGATGCCGATGCCGGTTTCGTTGGTGGCGACCATCGAGGGGGTCAGCGCCAGTACCGACGGGATGTCGGATCCGAAGCTGTTGCGGGCGATCTCGTCGCGCGCGATGTCCGTGTAGGCCACGGGCGTGGCCGCGTCGGCGCGTGTGGCGGTGACTTCGATCTCCTGCAACCGGTACATGCGCAGCGAGTCTTCCTGCCCGGCCTCCACGGCCTGGGCATGTGCGGCGGTGCCTATGACGGCGGCCGCAATGGGTAGTAAAAACCTTTTCATGTTTAAACTTTTTAAAGTTAAAGAACTGAAAAGGGGTATGTAATGTTGATTATGCATCCCGGTCTCGGCATTACCCGTGTCCGGTTCAATGGGTATAATCTCAGCCCGCGCACTGCGAGCACCCCTTAGAAATTCGACGGCAAAGGTAGTGATTGTCCGGGGCAATACCAAATTTATTTGTCCCGGCCCGTGCAGGCCCGAATAATTAAATGCCGAAAAGGGGGATATAAGCCGAAAATTGCCTACTTTTGCACTTTCAAATTTTTTTAACGGTCTATGAAACATATCGCATCGTTCCGTCCCCGGTTCTTCGAAGTGTTCCGGGGCTATTCGCGTCAGACGTTTTCGGCCGACCTGATGGCCGGCCTGGTCGTTGGCATCGTGGCCCTGCCGCTGGCTATCGCCTTCGGTATCGCTTCGGGCGTGTCGCCCGAAAAGGGAATCATCACGGCCGTGGTCGCGGGGTTCGTCGTCTCGCTGCTGGGCGGAAGCCGGGTACAGATCGGCGGCCCTACGGGTGCCTTCATCGTCATCGTCTACGGCGTCGTCCAGCAATACGGCGAAACGGGGCTGCTGGTTGCGACGTTCATGGCCGGCGTGCTGCTGGTCGCGATGGGGCTGTTCAAACTCGGCGCCGTCATCCGGTTCATTCCCTATCCCGTCGTGGTGGGGTTCACAGCCGGCATCGCCCTGACGATTTTCACGACGCAGATCGCAGACCTGTTCGGGATGAATTTCGGCGGGGAACCCGTGCCGGGGGATTTCATCGGCAAGTGGATGCTCTATTTCCGCCATTTCGGTTCGGTCAACTGGGCGAACCTGGCCGTGGGGTTGGGCAGCATCCTGCTGATTGTCCTTACACCCAGGTTCTCGCGCCGTATCCCGGGGTCGCTGGTGGCCATCGTCGTGCTGACGGCCGGGGTTTGGGCGCTTCGGACGTATGCGGGCATGGAGGGCGTCGATACCATCGGCGACCGCTTTACGATCCGTGCCGAATTGCCTGCCGCGGCCATGCCCGCGATGGATTGGGAGGTGATGCGCAGCCTGTTCCCCGTGGCTTTGACCATTGCGCTGCTGGGGGCTATCGAATCCCTGCTTTCGGCGACGGTCGCCGACGGTGTGACCGGCGACCGCCACGATTCGAATACCGAGCTTATGGCGCAGGGTGCCGCCAACCTGCTCACTCCGCTGTTCGGCGGCATTCCGGCCACGGGTGCCATCGCCCGGACGATGACCAATATCAACAACGGCGGCCGGACGCCCGTGGCGGGCATTATCCATGCCGGAGTGCTGCTGCTGATCCTGTTGCTGATGATGCCGCTGGCGCAGTATATCCCGATGGCCTGCCTTGCGGGCGTACTGGTGGTCGTTTCCTATAACATGAGCGGCTGGCGGACTTTCCGGGCTTTGCTGCGCACGCCCCTTTCCGACAGGGCCGTTCTGCTGGTTACCTTTTTCCTGACGGTGGTCTTCGACCTGACGGTGGCCATCGAGGTGGGGCTGCTCATCGCCTGCGTGCTGTTCCTGCGGCGTGTGATGGAGACGACCGAAATATCGGTGATACGCAATGAAATCGACCCCTCGGCGGGTTCCGACGCCCGGCTGCACGAAGAGCCGCTGGCCATACCCTCCGGGATCGAGGTGTATGAGATCGACGGCCCCTATTTCTTCGGCATCGCTACTCGCTTCGAGGAGTTGATGATGCAGATGGGCGACCGTCCCCGGGTGCGGATCATTCGTATGCGCCGCGTGCCGTTTATCGACTCCACGGGGCTCCATAATCTGGAAACCCTGTGCCGGATGTCGCAGCGGGCGGGGAGTACCCTCGTGCTGTCGGGCGTGAACCCGGGCGTGCGCGCTACGCTGGAGAATGCCGGGATCTGCAACCTGCTCGGCGAGGAGAACATTTGCCCCGACATCCATGCGGCGCTCGAGCGCGCCCGGGTGTTGGCCGCCCAGTCCGGGACGGGGAAGTAGGGCGGAAAAAGGTAGGACGGAAAAGGAGTAAGAAACCCTGCAGGCCGCATATACGGAGCGGAATCTCCCGTGTCCGTCCGCTCGTTCACGCCGGGTTCTTG
Organism: Alistipes sp. UBA1686; assembly: GCF_002320215.1. Classification (NCBI taxonomy): domain Bacteria; kingdom Pseudomonadati; phylum Bacteroidota; class Bacteroidia; order Bacteroidales; family Rikenellaceae; genus Alistipes; species Alistipes sp. UBA1686. The sequence continues at coordinate 535,472 of NZ_DCKA01000021.1, read as the reverse complement.
TACGAAAAATCCCTGCTACATGTAGCAGGGATTTTCGTTTTGCCGGGACAGCCTAAAAGGTGCCGAACCGGAAGACAATCTTCTGGCAATAGAGTTCGCCGGGTCTGAGCAGCGGCGACGGGAAATCGGGGTGGTTCACGGCGTCGGGGTAGTTCTGGCATTCGATCGCCACGCCGTCGTAGTCGTTGTAACGTCCGTCGGTCTTGGTTTCGGGGCATCCGCCTGCGAGCCAGTTGCCGGTGTAGACCATCACGCTGGGCTGCGACGAAAGTACCTTTACGCAGCGCCCCGAACTTTTTTCGCGCAGTTCGCCGACCTCGCCCAGGATGTTGGGCTGCCACCCGTCGATGACGAAAGGATGGTCGTACCCCTTGAAATCGCGGATGTGGTTGAACTCCGAGCCGATGCCGGGGCGGAAGGGCCTGAATTGGCGGAAGTCCTGCGGGGTGCCCGCTGCGTCGAGCAATTTCCCGGTCGGGATTTGCTTGTCGTTCATTTCGAGCACCTTCGAGCTGTTCAGGCGCAGTTCGTGGTCGAGGATCGAACCGCTTCCGTCGCCCGCGAGATTGAAATAGACGTGGTTCGTGAGGTTCACGACCGTCGTTTTGTCCGTCTTGGCGAGGTAGGTGATCTCCAGGGCATTGTCGTCGTCGAAATCGAATACGGCTTCGACGTTCAGCTCGCCGGGGTAATTCTGGTCGCCGTCCTCCGACAGGAGCGACATGACGACGCGGTTGGTCTCGACACGGCTTTCCCAAAGACGGTTGGCGAAATTTTTCGTGCCGCCGTGCAGGTGGTTGGGGCCGTTGTTGACCTCCAGCGAGTATTCTTTGCCTTCGATGGTCATGCGTCCCGATGCGATACGGTTGGCGCAGCGGCCGACGCTCTTGCCCGAGGCGGCGCCGTCGAAGAAGTAGCCTTCGGGATGTTTGTAACCGAGCACCACGTCGTCCATGCGGCCTTCGCGGTCGGGCATCGTCACGGAGACGATCGCGGCCCCGAAATTCGAGAGCTTCACTTTGGCGCCCTTGTCGTTGCGCATCGTGTAGAGGATGATCGCCTCTCCTTCGGGCGTCATGCCCCATACGTGTTGTTCGATAGTTACCATATTATTCTGCGGGTTTTAAGGTTGCCAGGATATGGTCGATGCGGCGCAGGGTCTCCTCCTTGCCGATGAACGACGTCACGTCGTACATGCCGGGGCCCTTGCCGGCGCCGACCAGGGCCAGGCGCAGCGTGTTCATCACCTGCCCCATGCCGTAGCCTTTCTGCTCGATCCAGCCGTGTACGATCCGCTCGGTATTTTCCAGCGAGAAATCGTCGATCGCGGCCAGTACGCTGCGCAGTTCGCGCAGGATTTCGGAGTTCTGCCCCTTCCAGTATTTCCTGGTCTGCTTCTCTTCGTATTCGGCCGGGGCCACGAAAAAGAACGACGTTAGATCCCACAGGTCGGTGATGAACGTGGCGCGCTCCTTCATGATGCCGGCGGCGCGGCCTGCGACCTCGTCCGCGACCTCGATGCCGTGCCCGCGCAGGATCGGCTGGTAGAGCGCGGCCAGTTCGGCGTCGCTCTTATGGTGCATGTACTGTGCATTGAACCATTTTGCCTTGTCGGGCTGGAAGCGTGCGCCCGACTTGGAAACGCGTTCCAGCGAGAAATTGTCGATCAGCTCCTGCATCGAGAAAATCTCCTGCTCGGTGCCGGGGTTCCACCCCAGCAGCGCCAGCATGTTGATGAATGCCTCGGGGAAATAGCCGTCCTCGCGGTATCCGTGTGCGGTCTCGCCCGTCGTGGGGGATTTCCAGAAGAGCGGGAATACGGGGAATCCCATCTTGTCGCCGTCGCGTTTCGAGAGCTTGCCGCCGCCCGTGGGTTTGAGCAGCAGGGGCAGGTGGGCGAACGCGGGCTGCGTCGCCGTCCATCCGAATGCCTTGTATAGCAGGTAGTGCAGCGGCAGCGAAGGAAGCCACTCTTCGCCGCGGATGACGTGCGAGACCTCCATCAGGTGGTCGTCGACGATGTTGGCGAGGTGGTAGGTGGGCAGTGCGTCGGCCGATTTGTAGAGCACCTTGTCGTCGAGCGTCGAGGTGTTGACCTCCACGTGGCCGCGGATCAGGTCGTCCATTTCGACGACTTCGTTTTCAGGCATCCTGAAACGGATCACCCACTGGTCGCCGCGGTCGATACGCGCCCTGACCTCTTCGGCGGGCAGCGCCAGCGAGGTGGCCAGCTTTTCGCGCACGGTGTAATTGTAGGCGAATGCCTCGCCGCGTCCTTCGGCCTCCCTGCGCAGGGCGTCCAGCTCTTCGGCCGTGTCGAACGCATAGTACGCCCATCCGGCTTCGACCAGCTGCAGGGCGTATTTGAGGTAGATTTCACGCCGTTCGCTCTGGCGGTAGGGGGCGTGGGGGCCGCCCGCGCCTACGCCTTCGTCGATCCGGATGCCGCACCACTCGAGCGATTCGAGGATATACTCTTCGGCGCCCGGTACGAAACGCTGCGAGTCGGTGTCCTCGATGCGGAGGATCATTGTGCCGCCCATCTTGCGGGCGAATAGGTAGTTGTAAAGGGCCGTGCGGACGCCGCCGATATGCAGCGGCCCCGTGGGGCTCGGCGCAAAGCGCACTCTTACGGGTCTTGCCATGTTATGATTCTATTTTGTTTTTGTCGTTTCGTTTCAGTTCGTCTTCCCTGCGCCGGGCGTAAGCGTCGTATTCGGGCGTATCCGGGAAATCGCGCCACGCCCTGCCGCACCTGCGCAGCCCGGCGGCCGCGACGATTGCCATGCCCGCGCAGGCTGTTCCCACGATTGCCGCCGTGATAATCCACATCGTGCGGTTACGCAGGATCGCAGCGGCGAGGATCAGGCCGAAAAGCACTCCCTGCGTCCGGCGGGAGAACAGTATGCTGCACAACGTGTCCATGTCCGGGGTGTCCTTATTGCGGGTGTCCGCTGCGTTTCGGTGTGCCGGATGGGGACGTCAGACGTTGAACAGGAAGTGCATGATGTCGCCGTCCTGCACGACGTATTCCTTGCCCTCGATGCCTATTTTACCGGCGTCGCGGCACGCTTTCTCCGAGCCCAGCGCCACGTAGTCGTCGTACTTGATGACCTCGGCGCGGATGAATCCTTTTTCGAAGTCGGTGTGGATGATACCTGCCGTCTGCGGGGCTTTCATGCCGCGCACGTATGTCCAGGCCCGCGACTCGTCGGCGCCCGTGGTGAAGAACGTTTCGAGGTTCAGCAATTTGTAGGCCGATTTTATCAGGCGTGCCACGCCCGATTCCTCAAGGCCGAGGTCTTCGAGGAACATCTGCCGCTCCTCGTAGCTTTCCAGTTCGGCGATGTCGGCCTCCGTCGCTGCTGCGACGACAAGCATTTCGGCTTTCTCGCCGGCGATGGCCGCCTTCACCGCTTCGGTATAGGCATTGCCCGTCACGGCGCTTTTCTCGTCTACGTTGCAGACGTAGAGCACCGGTTTGTCGGTCAGCAGGTTGAGGTCGGCGACCAGCTTGCGGTCTTCCTTCTCCAGTTCCACCGTGCGGGCGCTGTTGCCCTGTTCGAGTGCGGCTTTGTATTGCAGCAGCAGCTCCACGGCACGCCTGGCGTTCTTGTCGCCGCCCGAGGTGGCCTGCTTCTGCGTCTTGGCGAGGCGGTTTTCGATGGTTTCGAGGTCTTTGAGCTGCAACTCCGTGTCGATGATGCCCTTGTCGCGCACGGGGTCGATCGACCCGTCCACATGGGTGATGTTGCCGTTGTCGAAGCAGCGCAATACATGGATGATGGCGTGCGTGTTGCGGATGTTGGCCAGGAATTTGTTGCCGAGCCCTTCGCCTTTCGACGCCCCTTTCACCAGCCCGGCGATGTCCACGATCTCGATCGTGGTCGGGATCACCCGTTTGGGATTGTCGATCTCCGCCAGTTTGACAAGCCGCTGGTCGGGAACCGTGATGACGCCCACATTGGGCTCGATGGTACAGAAAGGAAAGTTCGCCGCCTGCGCCTTCGCATTGGACAGGCAGTTGAAAAGGGTCGATTTACCCACGTTGGGCAAACCTACGATGCCGCATTGTAAAGCCATTCTATTTATTTGTCGTTAGATTTCAATAACGCCTGCAAAGATACGAAATTCTTTTCATATTGTCATCGCAGGCAGGGGGTTTCGCACGGTTCCGCCTGCGATTTCCCGCTTTGCAGGGCAGCGCCGGACGGATCGCCCGCAATGAAAAGGCAGCGGCCTGCGCAGGCCGCTGCCTTTTGGGGGCAGGCTGGTTTATCGTGCGTAGATGCGGGCGGCATAGCCCCCGCCCGGGGCCATCCGGATCTTCAGCCTGCGATCCTGCGGCAGCTCCGATACGGTCTTCCTGAAGTCGCGGGCTGCCCGGTCGGCGTTGATGCCGTCGGCGAAACTCTCGACGTCGTAGTTGCCGTTGCCGATGAACGACAGATCCAGCTCCAGTTCGCGGGGTGTCCAGTCGGTCATGGCGCCGATGTACCACGTGTCGCCCGAGCGGCGGGCGATGGCGATATATTCGCCCACCGAACCCGTGAGGGCCACCGTTTCATCCCATACGGTCGGGACTGAGGCCATGAAAGCGAAGCACTCGGGTTCCTTCATGTAGTTCGACGGCGAATCGCAGAGCATCGTGATCGGCGACTCGAAGACCACGTACTCGGCCAGCTGGCGGCAGCGGGTGCCCTGGCTCATGGGTTCGCTGTGCACCGGGCGGTAGTTGCCGCGCGAGGCATTGCGCATGGCTCCCTGCGTATAGTCCATCGGCCCGGCGACCATGCGGATGAACGGCATCGTGACGTCGTATTTCACCATGTCGGTCGATTCGGCCGACCATTTCAGCTGTTCGAGGCCGAACACGCCCTCGTAATTGAGTACGTTGGGCCATGTGCGGTTGAGCCCCGTGGGCTTGAATACGCCGTGGAAATCGAGCAGCATCTTATGTTCGGCGCAGACTTCGGCGGCGCGGTGCAGGAAATCGACCATCCGTTGGTCGTCACGATCCATGAAATCGACCTTGAAACCCTTGACGCCCATGTCGGCGTAATGTTTCACGACGCGTTCCATGTCGCGCTCGAAGGCGTAGTAGCCCGCCCAGAGGATGATGCCTACATTGCGCTCGCGGCCGTATTCGACCAGTTCTTCCAGGTCGATCTCCGGCACTACCTGCATCAGGTCTGCCTGTTTGTTCACGGCCCATCCCTCGTCGAGGATCACGTATTCGATCCCGTGCTGCGAGGCGAACCAGATATAATACTTATAGGTTTCGTTGTTGATGCCCGCCTTGAAATCGACGTCGTAGAGGTTCGAGGCGTTCCACCACTCCCAGGCCACTTTGCCGGGTTTGATCCACGAGGTGTCGGCGATCTTCGAGGCCGGGGCGAGGCGGTAGACCAGGTCGTTGTCGAGCAGCTGGCTGTCGTCCTTCGATACGGCCATTACGCGCCACGGGAACGACCGGGTGCCTTCGGTCGCGGCGATGTAGGGTTCGCGCTCCGTGACCAGCATCTGCAACTGGTTGTGGCCGCCCTGTTCCTCTTTTTTGGGATAGGGGGCGAACACGCCCTTCAGCACGGGGGCCTCCGTCGAGTTGTTGAGGAAGAGGCCCGGATAACCCTGCAGGTCGGCCTCGGTGATGACCATCTTGCGGCCGCCGGGAAGTTCCACCAGCACGGGCAGGAAGATCAGTTTGCGGGGGTCGAGCTGCGTCAGCGGGAGACGGGTGTAGGTGTTCTCGAACGAATTGCGGAACTGCCCTTCGAAATCGAGCTGCCGCTTGTGTCCGACATAGGGGGCGTACGCCGTATAATCGCCCGGGAAGGTATAGGCGACCTGCTCGTTCTCGACCTGGATGCCGTCCTTTTTCCGGGTCGTGAAACGGTAGGCCAGCCCGTCGTCGTAAAGGCGGACTACCAGCCCGTAATCGCCGCGCATCGTAAGCTCGAGTTCGTTGTAGTGGTCGCGGACGCTGCTCTTTTTGTAGAACGGCGAGGCGATCCGTGCGTCGGCCGTATTTTTCCTGGCCCTGGTGACTTTGGGGTTGCTGCCCAGTACTTCGCCGCCGCCGAGCGTCATCGAGACGGGCGACGGGGCGAGCAGCGTTTCGCCGTCGGCCGAGAGCGAGATCCTCAGGTCGGAACCGGTGGCGACGGTGGCCTGCAGCGTGCCGTCGGGCGAGGTGAGCGTGTAGTTTTTCTGTGCCATGAGCGGCAGCGCGCACACGGTGCATGCGAATAGGAATAACGGTTTTAAGGACATAGATTCGGTTTGAAGGTTAATTTGCCCCGAAGATAGTAAATCCTCCGCAAAAAACGGCCGATATGCCTGAATTTTGATCTCTGCGCGGAACGGAAGGGGCGGGACACCTGTTTGCGGGACGGTGCTAACGCCTTTTCGGGGCTACCTGATCGCGGTATTCCGACGGGGTGATGCCCTTTAGCTGCCTGAAGGTGCGCGAGACGTTCTTGATGTCGGAGAAGCCCAGCTCGGCGGCCGCCTCGGATACGCTCAGCCCTTCGCACAGCAGCTGCATCATCTTTTCGATGCGAGTCTGGATGATGTAATCGTAGATCGAGGTGCCCATGCTCTTTTTGAAACGGGTTTCGAGCAGGCGGCGCGACAGGGGTACCAGCTTCACCAGATCGTCCACCGTGATCTTCTGGCTGATATTCTCATGGATGTAGCGCAATACCTCGGCGATGTGCGGGTCGTTGTTGGCATAGATGTCCGTCGATTGCCGGGTGATGATGTTGAGCGGCATCACCATGACGTCTTCCCATTCCGCTTCAGGGTTGCGGATCAGCCGGTCGATCAGCCGTGCCACGTCGTAGCCGCCCTGCTCGACGCCCTGGCTGAGCGACGAAAGGTTCGGGGCGGAGAGCTTGCAGATTGTCTCGTCGTTGTCTACCCCCAGGATGGCTATGTCGTTCGGAATACGCGAATTTCCCCCCCCCTCGATCTGGAGGCACGCCTCGGTGATATGGTACGCCTGGTTGTCGTCGCAGGCCATGATGGCCACCGGTTTGGGCAGCGATTGCAGCCACGTGATGAGCTGCGCCGTGTCGTAGTACCACAGGTCGTTCTGGGCGCCGCTGCGCAGCGACGAGAAGGTGAAATCGGGGTTTGCCTGTTCGACGGTCTCGCGGAAACCCTGGCAGCGTTCGTCCGAGAAGTCGATGCCCCGCGTCCCGTAGAAGGCAAAATTGCGGAACCCCTTTTTCAGGAAATACTCCGCGGCCATGCGGCCGGCAAGGTGGTGCGGCCCGGTGATGTTGGGGATCGTCGTGAAACGCTTCTTGAAATCCTGCGCGATGGCGATGATGCCGTTTTCGCGGAACAGACCGACGTTGTCCGTGTTGTAGAACTGCCCGATCACGGCGTCGGCCTTCATCCGCACGGCCCATTCGACCACCGCCTCTATGCCGAACTTGTCGCGTATCGACAACGGCAGCCGGCAAAGGCTCCACGCCTGCGCCGTGTCGTGCGCATAGCGGGCCATGCCGAGCAGCAGTTCGCGGGCATAGGCTTCGGAAAAATCGGTCAGGAAAATTACGCGTGCCATGGTCTGGTTGGGTCTCTTCGAGGGTAAAGATAGCTTTTTTTCGGGAATTTTCTGCCCCAGGACAGAATTTCGGGCGAAAAGGCACTCCTGCCGGGGTTTCGGCGCCGGATAGGAAGGTTCTGCGCGATGTGAGGATGTAAAAGCGCAAATAGCCACGGACGGGACGCTTCTCTTCTCTTATATTTGTATAACCTAAACTGCGACCGGTTCCGATGCTGCGCAGATACGGCTGCCGGGGTTTGCAATACCGCCCCGGAATCCTTATCTTTGATGGAACGCTTTACGGACGGGGCGCATACACCGAAACTGCCATGACCAAAAAACTTACCTTCGCCTTGCTGGCCCTCGGGCTCCTTGCGTGCGCGCCGCGGCCGGCCGGCCCGGTCGATTATGTAGACCCGTTCATCGGCACGGGTTACCACGGGCATACCTACCCGGGCGCAACGACGCCGTTCGGCATGGTGCAGCTCAGCCCCGACACGCGTGCCGGGGACTGGGACGCCTGCGCCGGATACCATTACGACGATACGACCATCGACGGTTTTTCGCATACGCACCTCAGCGGTACGGGGTGTGCCGACCTGGCCGACATCCTGTTCCATCCCACCACGCGCGAAATCGTGTTGCACGACGGCGCCTGCGTCCTGCAGCCCTATTTCTTTTCGCACGGGGACGAGAAGGCCTCCTGCGGCTATTATGCCGTGGAGTTACCCGGTGAAAATATCCGGGTGGAGCTTACGGCGGCGCCCCGTACGGGCGTGCATCGCTATACCTTTACGGGCAAGGGGCCGCGGCAGGTGGTCGTCGACCTGATGCACACGATCGCCGAGGAGCAGGTCGACATGCGCGAATTGCGGACGACGGCGCCCGATGAGATCGCCGGGATGCGCCGCACGCAGGGGTGGGTGCCCGACCAGTATGTCTTTTTCTCCGCCCGTTTTTCGGAGCCTTTCGCCGACGTGCGGCTGCTGGGCGACAAACAGGCCGTGCTGACCTTTGCGCCGGACACCGAAACGCTTACGATAGCCGTCGGGTTGTCGTCGGTCAGCGCTGAGAATGCCCGTCTCAACAGCGTCGCCGAGGTGCCGGAGCTGGATTTCGATGCCGTGCATGCGCGTGCCGCCGCGCTGTGGCGCGAAGCGCTGGGCGACATCGTCGTCGAGGGCGGTTCGCGCGACGAAATGGTCAATTTCTATACGGCGCAGTACCATACCAAGCTGACGCCCAATCTGATGAGCGATGTCAACGGCGAGTACCGCCGTCACGACCAGCGCATCGCGCGTATGCCGCAGGGCGGTGCCTACTATTCGACATTCTCGCTGTGGGACACTTTCCGCGCGTGGAACCCGTTGCAGACGCTGGTGGATACGACGTTAGTCAACGACATGATCCGCAGTATGCTCGACATGTACGACATAACGGGCGAGCTTCCGATCTGGCCGCTCGCGTCGGGCGAGACGGGGACGATGATCGGCTACCATGCCGCGTCGGTCATTGCCGACGCCTACCTGAAAGGTATCCGCGGATACGATGCCGAAAAGGCGCTCGATGCGATGATCCGCTCGTCGAACATCAATAAGAAAGGTTCCGATTACTATGTGGCACAGGGGTTTATACCTTCCAATATCAAGCGCGAGTCGGTCTCCTGCACGCTGGAATATGCCTACGACGACTGGGCGATCTCCCGCATGGCCGGGGCTATGGGCCGGGACGACGTCGCCCGGGAATATGCGCAGCGGGCGCTCAACTACGCCAATGTCTTCGACGGATCGACCTGTTTCTTCCGCGGCCGCGGGACGGACGGCAACTGGTCTGAGCCGTTCGAAGAGTTCGCCACGGGGCGCGACTATACCGAGGCCACGCCGTGGCACTACCGTTTCTTCGTGCCGCACGACGTGAACGGGCTCGCCGGGCTTTTCGGCAGCCGCGCGGCATTCGTCCGTGAACTGGATCGGCTCTTTACGCTCGAATCGGACGAGATGCAGCTCGACGTAAGCGACGTGACGGGGCTCATGGGGCAGTATGCCCACGGCAACGAACCCAGCCACCACATGGCCTACCTCTACAATTATGTCGGGCAGCCGTGGCGGACACAGGAGCTCACGCGCAGCCTGCTGCACGGGATGTACGCCCCGACGCCCGCGGGGATCATCGGCAACGAGGACTGCGGCCAGATGTCGGCGTGGTACATCTTCTCCAGCCTGGGCTTCTATCCCGTCTGCCCCGGCTCGAACCAGTTTGCGCTGACCGCACCCCAATTCCCGAAGGCCGTCGTGCGCCTGGCCAACGGCCGCACGCTGACCGTTACGGCAAACAACCCCCGCCGCAATACCTATATCGCTTCGGTGACGCTCGACGGAGTGCCCGTGACCGAAAATTTCATCACCTACGAACAACTGATGCAGGGTGGGGAACTGCATTTCGAACTCCGTGCGGAACCCGATTACGCCCGTGGAACGGATGCCGCAGCAGAGCCCTATTCGCTTACGCGCGGCCAGGTCGTTTCGATTCCCTATACCACGCAGAACGTGAGCCTCTTCACCGAGCCTGTGCCCGTCGCCCTGGCCACGACGACGGCCGGAGCCGAAATCCGCTATACGCTCGACGGCTCGGAGCCGGACGAAACCTCGGTGCTCTATGCCGGGCCCGTCGTTGTCGACCGCTCGCTGACGCTCAAAGCGCGGGGATTCAAACCCGGAGCCGCACCGAGCCGTACGCTGACGCTCCAAGCCGAGAAGGCCGTATTCCGCAAGGGACTGCCCGGAGCGGGCGCGGCCATGCGTCCGGGTGTCGCCTATGCCTGTTACGAAGGCGTGTTCTCGCATGTGGACGAGATTCGCCGGGGAAAGCTCGTGGCGTCCGGGACAATGCCCGAGCCGTCGATTGCCGATGCCCCGCAGGAAGACCATTTCGGATATATTTTCAACGGCTGGATCCGTATTCCCGAACGGGGCGTGTGGGAGTTCATGACCAAGAGCGATGACGGCAGCGTGCTCGTGATCGGCGACCGGAAGGTGGTCGACAACGATGGGTCGCACGCTTCGGTCATGGCGACCGGGCGCGTGGCGCTCGAAGCGGGTCTGCATCCCTATACGCTCATGTATTTCGAGGATTACGAGGGGCAGGATCTCTCCTGGGGCTGGAGGGCGCCCGGAGCGGCTCTCTTCGAGCAGATCCCCGCGGAGCGTTTGTACGTTGAATTTCCCGATTGTCCCGCTGATTAAACTATAAAGTTATGAAACGATTGTTCTATCTTCTTGCGGCAGCGGCGTTCACTGCCTGCGGTTCGGCCACGACGCTCAGCGTCATGACCTTCAACATGCGTTACGACAACCCCGAAGACGGGGCGGACAACTGGCGTTTCCGCCGCGGGCGGGTCGCCGAGGTGATCGCTTCGCACGGCGTCGACGTTTTCGGCACGCAGGAGCTGCTTGCCAACCAGCTCGGCGACCTGAAGCGTTTGCTGCCCGGCTATGCTGCGGTGGGCGTCGGCCGTGAGGACGGTGCCGAGGCGGGCGAGTTCAGTGCCGTATTTTACCGGCGGGATCGTTTTACGCCCCTCGAATCCGGGACTTTCTGGCTGAGCGAAACCCCCGACGTCGCAGGCTCGAAAGGGTGGGACGGCGCCTGCGAGCGCGTGGCAACCTGGGTCGTACTGCATGACAGGGAAGGGGGCCGGGAGTTCCTCTTCGTCAACACCCACCTCGACCATGTAGGGCAGGTCGCCCGCGACGAAGGCGTGAACCTGCTCAGGGAGCGCATCGAAGCGCTGCGCGGGGATCGGCCTGTGATCCTGACGGGCGATTTCAATTCCGAGCCCGGCTCGTCGGTCGTGGCGCACGTGCAGAAAGACGGCGTACTGCATGACGTGAAGCAGGTCGCCGCCCGTAAATCCGGCACGGAGTGGAGCTTTTCCGACTTCGGGCAGATACCCGAGGCCGAACGCCCGTTGCTCGACTACATCTTCGTGAGCGACGGCATCGCCGCCGACCTTTACGAGGTGCTGCCCGATACGCTCGGTGGCGGTTATGTCTCCGACCATGCCCCCGTGATGGCCATCGTCAAATTCGAAAAATAACATCCCGCAATGAAAAAGATACTCAAAATCTGGCTGCTGTTCGCAGCACTGTGCACCTGCGCCACGGCTGTGGCCGAGCGCCCCATCCTGATCCATTCGCACAACGATTATTGCCGCCGTGCCCCCTTCTGGCAGGCGTACGCCCAGCAGGTCTATTCCATCGAGGCCGACGTGTTCCTGCACGACGGCAAGCTGCTCGTGGGGCACGAGGTCGAAGACCTTTCGCCCGGCATGACCTTCGAGGCGCTCTACGTCGAACCGCTGGTGACGCTCTTCGGGCGTAACGGCGGGCGGGCGTGGAAGGATTCCGGCGAACACCTTCAACTGATGGTCGAGCTCAAGTCTGCTACCGAACCGACTTTGCAGGCCGTTGCGGCATTGCTGGGCCGCTATCCCGAGGTGTTCGATCCGGCGGTGAACCCCGAGGCCGTGCGCGTCGCCGTCACGGGGCGTGTCCCGGCACCGGCCGATTTCGGCAAATATCCCTCCTATATCCGTTTCGACGGGGTGTGGGATGCCGACTATACGCCCGCGCAACTGGAGCGCATCGCCCTCGTAAGCGCCGATTTCAGCGACTATTCGCAGTGGAACGGCAAGGGCTCGATCATCCCGGCCGAGCGTGCGGAACTGGAGACGGTCATCGACCGCGCGCACGCCTGGGGAAAACCCGTGCGTTTCTGGGGCGCCCCCGAAGGGACGACGGTTTACTATACCTTTTATAATATGGGTATCGACTACCTCAATACCGACCACCCCGAGGCGTGCGCCGCGTTCTTCGATGATTTCGGCAACAAGAATTTCCAGATCGGCGAATGCCGCACGGCCGCCGAAGGCGTGACGGGCACCAAGCGCCTGGACAAGACCACGCGCGATTTCCGGGGCTTCCAGAACGACAAGCTGCAACTCTCCAAGGGCATCGACGTCTACACTCCGACTTACCGCAACGACGGGGGCCGGGGACGGGTTCGCAACGTGATCTACCTGATCGGCGACGGCATGGGGCTGTCGCAGATCGTGGCGGCTTTCTATGCCAACAAGGGGCTGTCGACCCTGCAGATGAAATATATCGGCCTGCAACAGAACAATGCGCTGGATGCCTTCACGACTGACTCGGCTGCCGGCGGCAGCGCCCTGGCCACGGGCGAACGCCATGATAACCGCCATATCTCGATGAGCCCGGAGGGCGTGCCCTATCCCTCGCTGAGCGATTTCTTCCACGACAGGGGGCTGCCCGTGGGCGTCGTGACGCTGGGTAACATCGCCGATGCCACGCCGACGGCCTTCTACGGGCATTCGGTCGAGCGCGACAATGCCGACGAGCTGACCCGCTGCCTCATGGACGGGCGCATCGACCTGCTCTGCGGCAGCGGCATCCGTGAATTTACGCGCCGCAAGGACGGGATCGACCTGGTCGGGGAGCTGGAGAAACAATACGATTTCGTGCGTTCGGTCGATGGGATCGATGCCGCGAAGGGCAAGGTCATCTGCATCGACGAGGCGATGGACGACGCGGCCGAGGAGGCCAACCTTACGCTGCTGGCCGATGCCACGCGCGCTTCGATCGCCAAATTGCGGGAACGCGGCGGCGAAGGGTTTTTCCTGATGGTCGAGGGTGCCAAGATCGACTATGCGGGGCACTCGCGCTGCCTGCCCGGTTCTATTATCGAAATGTTGAGCTTCGACCTGGCCGTTGCCGAGGCGCTGAAATTCGCCGACACGAACGGCGAGACGCTCGTCATCGTCACGGCCGACCATGAAACCGGCGGCCTGGTGGTGGTCGACGGCGACGAGCATACGGGGCGCGTGACGGGCGTCTATGTCTCCGACGACCATACGCCCGCTATGCTTCCGGTATTCGCCTACGGCCCGGGCGCCGACAAGTTCTGCGGCACCTACATGAACACGGAGATCGCACGCAGGATAAAATCACTGATAAAATAACCGCATACTATGACGCTACGCAAACAAATCGCGGCATTCATGTCGCTGGTCTTCGCAGCGGGCACGGCAGGGGCGCAAGACCTCAAATCGGGGCCCTACAAGCTGCCCTACAAAAACACCTATGTAAAGGAGGTATTCGTGGCCGAGAACGAGTTCCGCACGGCCAAACCCGAACACATCAAACCCCGGACGTTCGCCGAGGCGCGCAAGATCCTGCCCTCGCCCGTGTGGGAAGGGCATGAAAAGGAGGTCGAGATGTACTGGCACGCCTGGCAGATCGCCGTGGGCAACATCCGCCAGCCGCAGGAGGGCTCCGGGTTCGTGTCGCCTTACCTCGATATTGCCTACAACGGCAATATCTTCATGTGGGACGCTTCGTTCATGATGATGTTCGCCCGCTACGGTTACCGCTTTTTCCCGTTCCAGCGCACGCTGGACAACTTCTACGCCAAGCAGCATCCCGACGGGTTTATCTGCCGCGAGATCCGTGCCGACGGCTCCGACTGCTTCGAGCGCTACGATCCCACCTCGACGGGGCCCAACCTGCTGCCGTGGGTCGAACTGATGTATTACCGCCAGTTCGGCGACATCGACCGCCTGCACAAGGTTTTCCCCGCCCTGTGCGCCTATGCCAAGTGGTGGCGGCTCAACCGCACGTGGCCCGACGGCACCTACTGGTCGAGCGGGTGGGGGACGGGCATGGACAACATGCCCCGCGTGAAGCCCGAATACAACCCGATCTTCTCGCACGGCCACATGGTATGGCTCGACACCAACCTGCAGCAGATGCTGGTCGACGAATCGCTGCTCAACATCGGTTTCCACATCGAACGCTGGCAGGAGATCGAGGACATGGAGGACGAGATGAAACGGCTGCGCGCCTATGTCAACGAGCACCTGTGGAACGACGCGACGGGTTTCCTCTACGACCGCTACGGCGACGGGTCGCTCTGCACGACCAAGGGGATCGGCGCCTTCTGGGCCCTGCAGGCCGACGCGCTGGACAAGGGGCGGATGGATCGCATGGTGGCGCACCTGGCGGACACGGCCGAATTCGACCGTCCGCACCGCGTGCCGTCGCTCTCGGCCGACCACCCGAAATACAACCCGACGGGCCGTTACTGGCAGGGCGGCGTATGGCCGGGTGCCAATTACATGGTCATCGACGGCCTCTACCGCAAGGGCTACCATGACCTTGCGCTGGAGGTGGCCGAAAACCATTTCAACGCCGTATTCGAAGTGTGGAAGAATACCGGGACTTTCTGGGAGTACTATGCCCCGGAGAAGATCGAACCCGGGTTCATGGCCCGCAAGGACTTCGTGGGCTGGGCGGGGCTGCCGCCGATCGCGGTGTTCATCGAGTATATCCTCGGCATCAAATCCGACTATTCCGAGGGGCGTATCGTATGGGATATCAACCATACCGAGGCCCACGGCATCGACCGCTATCCCTATGGCCCCGAGGGTGTCGTGGGGCTGAAGGTCAAGGGCCGCAATTCAGCCGGGGACGTGCCTGCGGTGAGCGTTACGACCAACGTGCCGTTCGACCTGACGGTGACGTGGGGCGACGGGCAGAGCCGCACCGTCCGCGTGGAGAAAAGCGGCAGCGTGAAACTGAACTAAGGAACCTAACCTACCTATGAAAAAGATAACGACTCTTATGTGTGCCGTCGCCCTGTGGTGTTCGGCACAGGCACAGGCGCCCGCCCTGCATTTCGGCCGGGACGGCAAATTCCGGATCGCACAGTTCACCGACGTGCACCTCGACCTCGGTACGCCTTACCGCCGGGCGCAGGCGGAAAAAACCATCGCCCAAATGCGCTACATCCTCGATGCGGAGCATCCCGACCTGGTGGTCTTCACGGGCGACGTGGTGACGGGCAAGCCCGCCGCCGAAGCGTGGCACCGCGTGTTGGAGCCCGTCGCGGAACGCAACCTGCCGTTTTGCGTGGTGCTGGGGAACCACGACGCCGAGCAGGATCTCACACGCGCGGAGATCGGCCGCATCGTCACCTCGTATGCCGGCACGCTCAATACGCTCGGCGCCGGGGGCGAACTGGCCGACGTGGTGCTGGAGATCGCCGGGACGACGCAACCTGCGGCATTGCTCTACTGCCTCGATTCGCACGATTATTCAACAATCCCGTCTATCGACGGCTACGGCTGGTTCACGCAGGAGCAGGTGGGCTGGTACCGCGCCCGCAGCGCCGCCTATACCGCGGCCAACGGCGGGAAGCCGCTGCCGGCGCTGGCGTTTTTCCATATCGCCCTGCCCGAATACGTCGCTGCATGGCGGAACCCCGACAATACGCATGTCGGCCGTGCCGCCGAGGATGAATGCCCCGGGGCGCTGAACCCCGGCATGTTCGCCGCGATGGCCGAGTGCGGCGATGTGATGGGCATCTTCGTGGGGCACGACCACGACATCGACTATGTGGTGGCCGAGAAGGGTATCGCCCTCGGTTACGGCCGTTTTTCGGGCGACGATACGACCTACAACAACCTGCGGCCGGGGGTGCGCATCCTCGTGCTGACCGAGGGCGAACGAGGCTTCGAGACGTGGATACACGAGCGCGACGGCCGAATTGCAGACCATGTGGAATTCCGCGGCGGGAAAGTTGCGAAAGTCAAAAATAACAACTGATTGCACGATGAGGATTGGTGTGGATTTGGGCGGCACGAACGTGCGCGCCGGCCTGGTGAAGGATGGCCGCATCGTGCGGTTGCTCTCCGAACCCTGCAAAGCCGACCGCCCCGAAGGGGAGGTCGTGGATCAAATTGCCTCGCTCATCGGGAAGCTCATCACCCCCGACGTCGCCCGCATCGGTATCGGCGTGCCGTCGGTCGTGGATGCGGCGCGCGGGATCGTCTACAATGTCGTAGGCATCCCGTCGTGGCGCGAGGTATACCTCAAAGACCTGCTCGAAAAACGGTTCGGTGTCCCCGTATATGTCAACAACGACTGCAATTGCTTTGCTTTGGGCGTCAGCCGCTTCGGCGAGGCGAGCGCATATAGCGACGTGGTGTGCGTGGCGCTCGGCACGGGTGTCGGCGCAGGGATCGTGATCGGTGGCGAACTCTATTGCGGGCACGATACGGGTGCCGGGGAGATCGGGAGCATTCCGTACCTCGACCGCGATTACGAATACTATTGCAGCAGCCGTTTCTTCGTAGGCCGCGGCACGACGGGCAAGGAAGCCTACGAGCGTGCCCTGGCGGGCGATCCCGCGGCGCTGGCGCTGTGGCACGAATTCGGCGGACATATCGGGCGGCTGGTGATGATGATCCTCTATGCCTACGACCCCGAAGCGATCGTTTTCGGCGGGAGCATCGCCCATGCCTTCGGGTTTTTCCGGGAAGCGATGTACGAGCAGTTGAAACAGTTCCCGTATGCCAAGACGGTCGAACGGCTCCATATCTGCTGTTCGTCGGTCGAACACGTGGGGCTGCTGGGGGCTTCGGCGTGCGAATAACGGGCCGGGGTTTTGATTTGTCCGTTTTTTGCCTTATTTTTACCTTGTGTTTCGGAGGAACCTCCATTTAAAATAACCCGGATATGAAGAGACTTATACCCCTCGTTGTCCTTTGTGCAGCCCTCTGCGGCTGCGGTAAGGTAATCCCCGCCGACGATGAAGTCGCGGTGGTACCGCTCCCCGAACGCGTCGCGAAGGGGCAGGGAACTTTTTTGCTGACCGCTTCGACCGAAGCGGTGCTGCTGTCCGGCGACGACAGTCTGGCCTGTGTGACCGGGGCGCTCGACCAGGTACTGGAACCGGTGTTCGGCAAAGGGTTGCGGGTGCGGCATGCCGACGTGCCCCTCGACGGGGCGCTGAATATCTCGTGCGACGCGGCGATGCCGGCGGATGGCTACCGCCTGGAGATTACGCCCGGGCGTGCGGAGATTGTTGCCGGGAGCGCAGCCGGGGCGTTCTATGCGGTGCAGACCCTCCGCCAGCTGATCCCCGCTGCGGCTTACGGTGCGGCCAACGTGCGGGCCGTGGAGCTGCCCGTCGTGACGATCGAGGACAAACCGTGCCTGGGCTACCGGGGCATGATGCTCGACGTCTGCCGCCATTTCTTCACGGTCGACGAAGTGAAGGAGGCGCTCGATATCATGGCCCTGCATAAGCTCAACGTGTTCCACTGGCACCTGACCGACGACCAGGGATGGCGTATCGAGATTAAGAAATACCCGAAACTGACCGAGGTGGGTTCCGTACGCAGCCGTACGCTGATCGGCCGCGACCCGGGCGGCGAGTACGACGAAAACTGCAAGTTCGACGAAACGCCCTATGGCGGTTACTATACGCAGGACGAGATCCGCGACATCGTGGACTACGCCGCGAAGCGTTTTATCACGGTGATCCCCGAGATCGAATTCCCCGGACATGCCGTGGGCGCGCTGGCCTCCTATCCGTGGCTCGGCTGCACGGGCGAACAATACGAGGTGCGCCAGACCTGGGATATCGACGACAGGGTGTTCTGCATCGGCAAGGAGACGACCTTCGAATTCATCGAGGGGGTGCTGGAAGAGGTCGTCGGCCTTTTCCCGTCGGAATACATCCATATCGGCGGCGACGAATGTCCGACGGTGATGTGGGAGAAGTGCCCGCATTGCAAGGCGCGCATGAAGGCCGAAGGGCTGAGGCGCCCGCGCCAGTTGCAGAATTACGCTACGGCGCGCGTCGAAAAGTTTCTGAACGCCCGCGGACGCCGCCTGATCGGCTGGGATGAGATTCTCGAAGGCGATGTCACCCCGACGGCGACCATCATGTCGTGGCGCGGAGCGAAAGGGGGGATCGAGGCCGCCAGGCAGGGCAACCATGCCATCATGGCGCCGACCACGAACTGCTACCTGGATTACTACCAGACGCGCGATACGGCCCGCGAACCCCTTGCCATCGGCGGGTACCTACCTGTGGAGAAGGTCTACGAACTCGATCCTTACGAGCAGCTGACGCCTGCCGAGCAGGTTTGTATCCTGGGCGTGCAGGCCAACCTGTGGACGGAGTATATCGCGACATGGCCCCATGCCGAATATATGCTTCTGCCGCGCCTGAGCGCGCTGGCCGAAGTGGGGTGGAGCCTCGACCGGAAGGATTATGCCGGCTATCTGCACCGTGTCCGCCGCCTGGCGCGGATCTACGATGCCTGCGGGTATAATTATGCGCGGCATATTTTCGGGGAGTAGACTACTCCCGCATACGAACGGGGATCGGCTGTGTGTCGATCCCCGTTTTTTGTGCCCCGCAGCGGCGCCGCAGGCCCTCGGGGATATTATCTCGGGTTTTGGGCGGCGTGTTCGTAAATTTTTCCTATCTTTGGAGGCAAAAAGTGTGCGGATTATGGATTTGAAATACGTGCGGAGCGAATTGCGCAAGCTCTCGGAAATCGTTGAAGGCTGGAATGCGAACCAGGAGATCGGCTCCCTCGAGCGGGATCTCGTACTCGATAAGTTGCGGACACTCTACGAGGCCGTGCGTTTCGGTGCGGAGGCGGAACCTCCCGCGGCAGATGCCTCCGGACAGGAACCCTTCCCGACGGAGATTCCGGTCAGCTTAGACCTCGGCGAGGTGCTTTCGATCGAGTCGCTGTCCGTGGCGGAACCCGAATTACCGTCGCTCTCCGGATCCGGGCCGGAACCCGAATCAGGGTTCATTGCGCCCCTGGCCGGCCTGCCCGTGGCGGAGTCCGGGGCAGATTTCCCCGATTGCGATACCGCGGTGGCGGAAACGGTGGCCGAATCCGTGCTGGATTCCGTGCCGGCGGACGGACAAGAGCCGGCCGGGGTTGTTGCGGAACCTGCCGAAATCCCGGCTGAACCGGCTGCGGGGCCGATTGCGGAGGCTGAACCCCCGGTTGCCGGGCTGGTTTCCGATCCTGAAACCCCGGCTGCGGAAGAAATTCCTGCGCCCGAATCGACTGGAAATAGCGCCGGCAAGGAAGTGCCGGCTGAAAATATTGCGGCGGCATCCGAATCGCATGGGGATTCCGGTTCGCAGGAGCTTGCCCGTGTGCCGGGGGCATCCGGGCCGCAAGGGGCAACCGCCCCCCGGGACGAGCCCGCACACCGGGAAGCACCCTCGGGGATGCCCGAACCGGAAGCAATTGCCGGATCAGGGGCGGAAACGGGCGTTACCCACCCGGCTCCCGGAGCGGGGACGCATCCTGCGGCAGCGCCGCAGCCGATCGCGCCGACCTTGTTCGGCATCGAAGAGGAGACCCAGCGCCACCGCCATAAACAGCGGGTAATCATGTCGCTTTACAATCCCGAACCCACGGCTGCACGGCCGACGGCCGAAAAGCCTGCTCCGGCACCTGCCGCGGGGGACGCCGCAAGAACCGCGGCCGGGCGGCCGCAGCTTCCAACCGACAGTCTGGCAACCGACAGCCCGGAACCGGTATCCGGCCCTGGCGTTTCTGTCCCGGACACCCAGCGTATGTTCGCCGGGGATGAAGCTCCTGCGGAAGGGGTGTATGCGGCGTCCGTGTCGCAGCGTCCGGCACCCGTGCCCGACACCGGGAATGACGACGAAGAGCCCGATTTCGAGGAGATTACCCTTGCAGGGAACGGGGCGCCGAATAACGGGGCCGTACTGGGCGAAGTGATCAACCATGACAAACAGACGCTGGCCGATACGATTGTGCCGCCGCGCGACATGGCCTCGGAACTGCGCCGCAGCGAGCCCGTCACCGACCTGAGGCGCGCCATCGGCATCAACGACAAGTTCCTGATGATCCGCGACTTGTTCGACGGCGATGCCCGGGCTTACGAAGCGGCGCTCGACAAGCTCGATGCCTTCGGCGATTTCGACGACTGCATGATTTACATTGCCGAGAATTATGTCTGGAATGCCAATTCCGACGGCGCGAAGTTCCTGATGGAACTGCTCGAACGTAAATTCGCATAGCCCCATGGCCAAGCTCTATATCGTACCTACCCCGATCGGGAACCTCGACGATATCACGCTGCGGGCGGTCAATGTGCTGCGCGAGGTGGATTTCATCCTCGCCGAGGATACGCGTACTACGTCGTTCCTGCTCAGACACCTCGGTATCGAGAAAAAACTCCATTCGCACCACAAGTTCAACGAACACGCCACGGTCAAGATGGTGGCCGGGTCGATTGCCGCCGGACGCAATGCCGCGCTGGTCTCGGACGCCGGGACGCCCGGGATCTCCGATCCGGGGTTTCTGCTGGTCAGGACGTGTGTCGAGGCCGGCATCGAGGTCGAGACGCTCCCCGGTGCCACGGCGCTGGTTCCCGCTCTTGTGCAGAGCGGATTCCCGTGCGACCGGTTTTGTTTCGAGGGGTTTCTGCCCCAGAAAAAGGGGCGGGCGAAGCAGTTGCAGTCGCTTGCCGACGAGGAGCGCACGATGGTATTCTACGAATCGCCCTACCGGGTGGTGAAATGCCTCGAACAGTTCGCCGAAGTTTTCGGATCGGAACGCAGGGTGTCCGTATCGCGTGAGCTGACCAAGAAGTTCGAGCAGACCGTGCGGGGCACTGTCGCCGAAGTGCTGGAACATTTTCGTACGACGGAACCCAAAGGCGAATTTGTGATCGTATTGGCCGGGAAACCCAAACCGAAGAGGGAATTACCGGATGAGGAGACTGAATAAAGGACTGGAAAATGGAAAACAACAACGATACGCATCGGATCAAACGTTCTTCCTCGGCATGGCTGGGAGAGATGCGTGAATTCCTCCGGGGGCGTTTCAGCCTCGACGAAGACAAGGCACAGCGCGACGAGGTCGTGGCGTCGATCTCCAAAGGGGTGGTATTCCGCGGGGTCAACCTGTGGGTGCTGATTTTTGCGACGATGATCGCGTCGCTGGGCCTGAATGTCAATTCGGCCGCCGTGATTATCGGCGCCATGCTCATCTCGCCCATCATGGGGCCGATCATGGGCATCGGCCTCTCGCTGGGTATCAACGATTTCGAACTGCTCAAAAAGTCGCTGCGCAATTATGCGCTGATGTTCGTCGTGGCGATCGTCACCTCGACAGCCTATTTCCTGGTGTCGCCCCTGTCGTCGAACAGCAGCGAGTTGCTGGCACGTACCGTGCCGACGACCTACGACGTGCTGATCGCATTGTTCGGCGGCCTGGCTGGTATCGTGGCGCAGACGCGGCAGGATCGCACTTCGACCGTGATCCCGGGCGTGGCGATCGCTACGGCGCTGATCCCGCCCCTTTGTACCGCGGGCTTCGGCCTTGCCACGGGGCAGATACGGTTTTTCTTCGGGGCGTTCTACCTCTTTTTCATCAACTCGGTATTCATCGCCCTGGCGACCTATGCCATGGTGCGGTTCCTGAAATACGAGAAAAAGGCGTTCATCGACAAGGTGCGCGAGCGCAACGTGAAGCGGCTGATGATGGTCATCACGCTGGTGACCTTCATCCCGAGCGTCGTCATCGGGTTCCACATGGTCAGGGTGTCGCTTTTCGAGGCGGCGGCCGACAAATATGTCTCGCAGGTATTCAATTTTCCCCATACGCGTGTGATCGAGTGCAATAAGCGTTACGCACACCACGGACATCCGTCGCAGATCGAACTGCTGCTCCTGGGGGAGCCGCTCGACGACGGAACCATAGAAAACGCCCGCACGCAGATGGGTAGCTTCGGGCTCGACAAGGCCGAGCTGGTCGTCCGCCAGGCAAACACCACGGACAAGATCGACGTGGCGTCACTGCAACAAAGTTACCTCGAGCTTCTGGAGGAGAAGAACAGGCGCATCGGCGAGATGGCTGCGCAGCTGAAACGCTACCGCGTCACGAATGTCGAGGTGGACGACATTTCGCGCGAGGTGGGTGCCATGACCACGAACGTCAGGGCCATATCGCTCATGAAGGGCATTACGTTCGACGTTTCGGGCGCACCGCTCGATACGACGCTCGTCTGTGTGGTCACGCCGAAAGTCGCATCTGATTCCATCGACCGGACGACGCTCGCGAACTGGCTGAGAATCCGCACCAAGGTCGCCAATGTAAAACTTTTCGTCGAACCGTAACCGCTGATTTTCCGGATGAAACGTACAGAGCTGAATTTCATACAAAAGATATGGTTGGAGTTCCTGTGGCTTGGGGCGCGGGTATTTGCCGTGATGCCTTACTGGTTCAAGTACTACATTGTTGAAAACCTGCTCTTTTTCATCATATATTATTGCCTGCGCTACCGCATGAAGGTCGTGAAGGCCAATTTGCGGAACTCGTTCCCCGAAAAAAGCGAGCAGGAACGGGCGGCCGTCTGCCGCAGTTTTTACCGTACGCTTGCCGAGATTTTCGTCGATACGGTCAATATGGCCCACATGAGCGAGGAAAAAGGCCGTACGGTACTCACCGTAAAAGGGTTCGAGGAACATTATGCGCAGGTGCACGGCCGTGACTGGATCGCCATGACGGCCCATTTCGGCTGCTGGGAGTATTGCTCCTACTGGGGGCTTTACGAACGCTCGCAGATGCTCGTGGCCGTTTACCACCCGTTGCGCAGCAAAGTGATGGAACGCCTTTACCAGCGCCTGCGCAACTACGAGAATTCGATGACCGTGGCGATGAAGGATTCGCTGCGCTTCTACCTGCGCAACAGGGAACGCGGCATC
Organism: Alistipes sp. UBA1686; assembly: GCF_002320215.1. Taxonomy (NCBI): domain Bacteria; kingdom Pseudomonadati; phylum Bacteroidota; class Bacteroidia; order Bacteroidales; family Rikenellaceae; genus Alistipes; species Alistipes sp. UBA1686. The sequence goes on along the minus strand of NZ_DCKA01000021.1, from coordinate 512,275 downwards.
GAGGGCAAGAACCTCGTGATGGGGCTTATCGCCGACCAGAACCCGCCGCGCCGCCCCGACAGCCATTGGTTCCGCTTTCTCAACCAGGATACGATCTTCTTCGATGGCGGGGAGAAACTGGCGCTGCGCTGTAACCTGCCGGTCTATTTCGTCCGGATGGAGCGCTTGCAGCGGGGACGTTACCAGATGTCGTTCGAACCGATCTATGACGGTGTGGAGGAGGTCGCCGAATACGAAATCACGGAACGCTACGTTAGACGTTTGGAAGCCATGATCCGCGAGCATCCCGAGCTCTGGATGTGGTCGCACCGCCGCTGGAAACACAAACGCACGAATGCCAATCGTTAAAATCGTCATACTCAACTGGAACGGCGCGGAACACCTGCGCCGCTTCCTGCCGAGCGTCGTGGCCGCGGCTCCCGCCGGGGTCGGGGTCGTCGTCGCCGACAACGGTTCGACGGACGGGTCGCTGGCGGTGCTGGCGGAGAAGTTCCCGACCGTCGCTGTGGTGCGCCTCGACCGGAATTACGGTTTCGCGGGCGGTTACAACCGCGCTTTGGCGCAGGTCGAGGCGGATTATTACCTGCTGCTCAATTCCGATGTCGAGACACCCCGGGGATGGCTGGAGCCGATCCTCGGCGTTCTGGAGCGTGAGCCCGACGTGGCGGTCGTTTCGCCCAAGCTGGTTTCGTGGCTCGACCGTACGAAATTCGAGTACGCAGGGGCTTCCGGGGGCTTTATCGACTTCCTGGGCTATCCTTTTTGCCGGGGGCGTATCCTCAAGCGGGTCGAAGCCGACGAGGGGCAGTACGACGATGCCCGCGACGTATTCTGGGTCAGCGGAGCGGCTTTTTGCTGCCGTGCCGACGTGTTCCGCGCATTAGGGGGCTTCGACGACGATTTCTTCGCCCACATGGAGGAGATCGACCTCTGCTGGCGCATGCAGCTCGCGGGTTACCGCGTGCGGGTCGTGCCCGGGAGTACGGTCTACCACCTCGGCGGCGGGACGCTGACGACCGATTCCCCGACCAAGGTGTTCTACAACCATCGCAATAACCTGGCGATGCTCTACAAGTGTGCTTCTCCCGTACAGCGTGCCGTAGTGGCCATCGTACGCCCCGTGCTCGACCTGATGGCGGCATTGTCGTATCTGGCACAGGGACGGGGCGATAATTTCCGTGCCGTATTCCGCGCCTGGCGCGATTTCCTCCGCTGGCACGGCAGCCTGTCGCGCAAGCGGAAGGAGATTCGGCAGCAGTGCAGGGGGACGGTCGCCGGGAAGGTTTACCGCGGTTCCGTAGTCCTGCGTTACCTTTTGGGGCGAAAGACCTTCGGGCGGATGATGTGACCCGGCGGAAAAGCTCAGGACGGAGATCTGCCTTCCGGTGAAATAACCTGAAACAAGACCTCCCGGTTCTGCCGGGAGGTCTTGTTTTTATAAATAGTATTCCGTGTTTTCCTACTTGTTGATTTTCGCCCACGAATCCTTGAGCGTCACCGTGCGGTTGAACACGGGGTGTTCGGGTGTCGAGTCGGTGTCGGGGCAGAAGTAGCCTACGCGCTCGAACTGCACGGCCTGCCCTATGGGTATGTCGCGCAGCGACGGCTCCAGGTAGCCCGTGACCTTGACCATGGATTCGGGGTTGAGGTTGTCCTCCCAGGTCTGTCCTTCCTTCACGTCGTCGGGGTTCTCCTTCGTGAAGAGCGGGTTGAACAGGCGGATTTCGGCCTCCACGGCATCTTTGGCCGATACCCAGTGGATGACACCCTTCACGCGGCGGCCGTCGCTCGACGACCCTCTGCCCGACATCGGGTCATAGGTGCAGCGCAGCTCGGTGATGTTGCCCGCGGCATCCTTGATGACCTCCTCGCACCTGATCAGGTACGAATAGCGCAGGCGCACCTCGCCGCCGGGTGCCAGGCGGAAGAACTTTTTGGGAGGCTCCTCCATGAAATCGTCGCGCTCGATGTAGATGACCTTCGAGAAGGGCACCTGCCGCGTGCCGGCCGATTCGTCCTCGGGGTTGTTGATCGCCGTGAAGAGCTCGGTCTTGCCTTCCTCGTAGTTGGTGATGACCACCTTCAGCGGGTTGAGCACTGCCATGCGGCGCTCTGCGATCTTGTTCAGGTCTTCGCGCACGCAGTATTCGAGCTTGCCCAGGTCGATCACGTTGTCGCGCTTGGCGACGCCCACCATCTCGGCGAAGTTCCGCACCGAGGCCGGGGTATAGCCCTTGCGGCGCAAAGCGCAGATCGTCGGCATGCGGGGGTCGTCCCAGCCCATCACGGCGCCTTCCTGCACGAGTTTGAGCAGCTTGCGCTTCGACATCATCGTGTAGGTGAGGTTCAGCCGGGCGAATTCGTACTGGTGCGAAGGGTAGATCTCCAGCGCCTGGATGAACCAGTCGTAGAGAGGACGGTGCACGTCGAATTCGAGCGTGCAGATCGAGTGGGTGATCTGCTCGATCGAGTCGCTCTGGCCGTGGGCATAGTCGTACATCGGGTAGATGCACCACTTGTTGCCCGTGCGGTGATGCTCGGCATGGATGATGCGGTACATGATCGGGTCGCGGAAGAGCATGTTGGGGTGCGCCATGTCGATCTTGGCGCGCAGCACCTTGGCCCCGTCGGGGAATTCGCCGTTTTTCATGCGGACGAACAGGTCGAGGTTTTCCTCCACGGAGCGGTCGCGCCACGGCGACGGAGTGCCCGGTACGGAAACCGTACCGCGGTTTTCGCGGATCTGCTCCTGTGTCTGGTCGTCGACGTATGCCAACCCTTTTTTAATCAGTACGATCGCCCAGTCGTAGAGCTGGTCGAAATAGTCCGACGCATAGCGTTCGACGGCCCAGTCGAACCCGAGCCACTGGATGTCGCGCTTGATCGAATCGACATACTCTACATCCTCCTTGACGGGGTTCGTATCGTCGAAACGGAGGTTGCACTTGCCACCGTATTTTTTCGCCAGCCCGAAGTTGATGCAGATGCTCTTGGCGTGTCCGATATGCAGGTAGCCGTTCGGTTCGGGCGGGAAACGGGTCTGGACGCGCGTTTCGCCCTTGGCGATCGACTCTTCGATGATCTCTTCGAGGAAGTTCAGCGACTTCTCCCGTGTTTCGTTTGTTTCGCTTGCCATATGTGTATGTTTCGCTTGTTGTATGCTTTATTTCTTTGCCTTGGGGCCGATGTTGAACAGCTTCTGGATGTCCACCGAGAGCTTCACGACCTGCTGGGTGCCCATGCCCGTGCCGTCGTAGTGGAACACCATGCCCGCCTCGACGGCCAGCGTGCCCTTGAAGAATCGGCGGTCGTAGCCGACCCACGTGCGGTTGTAGATGTGCTCCGTCGTGGCATAGAACGGTTCGCCGGCGTACAGTCCGTCCTGTCCGTAGGTAATGGGGATGTCTTCGCCGACCGCGATGTTGCGCAGGGGTTGCAGGTTTTCGCCCAGATAGAGGTTGTTCTCGAGTTTCACGCCCCACTTGGTCAGCACGAAGTCGATCTGTGCACCGCACGGTTTTTTCCAGTTGTGGTCTACGCTGCGGCCGCGCTGCGGGGCGAAGAGGAACCCGGCCTTGATGTCGAAGTCGAAGAAGGCGTTGAATCCCCAGCCCGCATAGGGGTTTACCAGCAGGTTGTCCGTGACGTTCTCGTTGAGCTTCGAACCTGCGAAATGGAACATCGAGAAGGCATAACCGAAGTAGAAGCCCCGCTCGAGCGTGTAGCGTCCCGCCGAGATGATGCGGAACATTTCGCGCGACTGCTCGGAATACATGCCTTCCCAGTCGATCGCCATTTCTACATAGGTATTCTCGCGCTCGGTGGATTTATAATGCCCGAGGAAACCCGACAGGCGGTTGTGGTAGAACGCCGTCGAGTCGCTGAAGAACGCCCTCGAATAATCGCCCAGCAGCTCCTTGCGGTCGAAGATACCGGCGTTGGCCTGTACGTTCTTGCTGTTGAACTGGTAATATATCAGCGGTTTCACGTCGCTCAGGAACGGTTCGCGGGCGCCGTTGTGCTGCCCGAAGTTCTGCAGGAGGTCTACGCCGAAGATCAGCCGGTTTTTCTCCATCCATTCCACGCCGATGCGGGGTGTGAAGCGGGCGCTGAAGAGCGTCTGCGATTCGTTGAAATCGTTGTTGGCGTATTCCCGGTTGTCGAAGCGGGTCGCGAAGTCGGCGCCGACGATCAGATTCTGCGCGCTGAGGCTTCCTCCCGCGGCAAGGGCGGCGAACGATAGCATCAAGACTTTTTTGAGTGACATAATTCTTTTGAATTGAGACCCCAAAAATAGGTAAAATATTTATTATTTGACTACTTTTGACCCCGAAATCACTCATTTGCATACGTTATGCGTAAAATCACCAACGAAGAGCTGAACCGGCCCTCGGCCGGGGAGTTCGCCGCGATGGAGAAAATGCCCGTCGCGGTGGTGCTCGACAACGTCCGTTCGTTGCAGAACGTAGGGGCTTTCTTCCGCACGGGGGATGCTTTCGCCGTGGAACGCATCGCCCTCTGCGGCATCACCGCGACGCCGCCCAACCGCGACATCCACAAGACGGCGCTCGGTGCCGAACTGACCGTGCCGTGGACTTATCACAAGACGACGGAGGAGTGCATTGCCCGCCTGCGCGCCGAAGGCTACCGGGTCTATGCCGTCGAGCAGGTCGAAGGAGCCGTGATGCTCGGCGATTTCCGGGCGGAGCCGGGCGTGAAATATGCGCTCGTGTTCGGCAATGAGGTGATAGGCGTGGGGCAGCAGGCCGTGGACATGTGCCACGGTGCGATCGAGATCCCGCAGGCCGGGACAAAGCATTCGATCAACGTTTCGGTTTCGGGCGGTGTCGTTTTGTGGGATTTTTTTTGCCAAATCCGGCCGAAGCGTTAACTTTGCCGCGCTGAACCTCGGTTTAGCTGCGCCCCGGCAAAACAGATAAATTTGGCTTTGCACCCGGCTTGCGCTATCACCCCGGTTTACAGGTGTTGATAAGTCTCCCTTTTCAAAGGGAGGTTTGGAAGGATTGTCGATATGGAATTGGCGTTTTTGCGCCGTAATACGAATCCGATGGATTCCATACCGGAACCTTGCGAACGAATGAAATGTTGAATAATCCATCGGGTTCGTAGTAAACTATGTCTGTAGAAAGTACTGTCAGGGCAGTGACCACCTACCGTCTGACGGAGATGAAGCAGCGCGGCGAGAAGATCGCCATGCTGACCTCGTACGATTATTCGATGGCCAGGATCGTCGACGCCGCGGGTATCGATGTGATCCTCGTGGGCGACTCGGCGGCCAACGTGATGGCCGGTTACGAAACCACGCTTCCCATTACCCTCGATATGATGATTTACCATGCGCGTTCGGTCGTGCGTGCCGTTAGCCGTGCACTGGTCGTCGTCGACCTGCCGTTCGGAACCTACCAGGGCAATTCGAAGGTGGCGCTCGACTCGGCCATCCGCATCATGAAGGAGACCGAGGCCGATGCCGTGAAGATCGAGGGCGGCGAAGAGATCCTCGAATCGGTTAATCGCATCCTTTCGGCCGGAATACCCGTCATGGGGCACCTGGGGCTGACGCCGCAGTCGATCCATAAGTTCGGGACGTACAGCGTGCGTGCCAAGGAGGAGGCCGAGGCAGCGAAACTCGTCCGCGACGCCCACCTGCTGAGCGATGCGGGGTGCTTCGGCATCGTGCTCGAAAAGATTCCTGCGGCGCTGGCCGCCCGCGTCACCTCCGAAATCTCCGCGCCGACCATCGGCATCGGCGCCGGCGGAGGTTGCGACGGGCAGGTGTTGGTGATCCACGACATGCTGGGCATCAACAAGGGTTTCTCGCCGCGCTTCCTGCGCCGCTATGCCGACCTGTATACCGTCATGTCGGACGCCGTGTCGCAGTATATCACGGACGTCAAATCGTGCGATTTTCCCAACGGGCAGGAGCAGTATTGACCCCGCCGGGTGTGCAGGCCGCCGTGACGGAATAATTTCGATCCCCGACCCTGAGGCCGGGGATTTTTCCTGTCCGGGAAGTCGGCGGCGGGAGGATGCCCCCGATTGCTGTCCAGGGATTCCGGGCGCGGAGCGTCCCCTCCGGCTTGTACGGGACTGCGCTGGCGGCTTCCCGGGACGGGGTGTCGGAGGGGTTTCCTGTCCGGGGCGCTGGCGTGTGTATTTACCCGTCGCGGGGCTTGCCGGGCGTTGTCCCGGGGGCTCCGGATTTTGCCCGCACCCGGCGGCTTTGATAAATTGTTGATAAAAAAATCGTCGCGTTGCCCCGGATATTAGGCCGTTTCGAAAATTATCACTACATTTGCGAGCAACAAAAATCCACGTTCATTATGTCTTTTATCAATGAAAGGGTTCAGCCCGAAGGACTTACGTTCGACGATGTGCTGCTTGTACCCGCCTATTCGGAAGTGTTGCCGCGAGAGGTCAGTGTCCAGACCCGTTTCTCGCGAAATATCAAACTCAACATCCCCATTGTGTCCGCTGCCATGGACACCGTTACCGAAGCGCCGATGGCTATTGCGCTGGCTCGTGAAGGCGGGATCGGCGTGATCCACAAGAACATGTCCATCGCCGAGCAGGCCGCCCACGTGCGCCGGGTGAAGCGGGCCGAGAACGGCATGATTTACGACCCGGTGACCATCTCGAAAGACCATACGGTCGGCGATGCGCTCAACCTGATGAAAGAGAACAAGATCGGGGGTATCCCGGTCGTGGACGCGGATCGGAAGCTGATCGGTATCGTCACCAACCGCGACCTGCGGTTCCAGCGCGACATGTCGCGCCGTATCGAGGAGGTGATGACCCCCGGCGACCGCCTCATCACCACGCATAGCTCCGAATTGTCCAACGCTTCGGAGGTGCTGCTCAACTGCAAGATCGAAAAGCTCCCCGTGGTCGACGACGAAGGCCATCTGGTGGGGCTTATTACTTATAAGGATATCACGAAGGTGCAGGATCATCCCAACGCCTGCAAGGATGCCAAAGGCCGTCTGCGCGTCGCAGCCGGCGTGGGCATCACGCCCGATGCGCTGGATCGCGTGAAGGCGCTCGTCGAGGAGGATGTGGATGCCGTGGTGCTCGACTCCGCGCACGGGCATTCGATGAATATCGTCAATAAGCTCAAGGAGATCAAGGCCGCCTATCCGTCGCTCGACGTGGTGGTCGGAAATATCGCCACGGCAGGGGCCGCACGGTTCCTGATCGAGAACGGCGCCGACGGCATCAAGGTCGGCATCGGCCCCGGCTCGATCTGCACCACCCGCGTGATCGCGGGCGTGGGCGTTCCCCAGTTGTCGGCCATCTATGCCGCGGCGTCGGCCGCCAAAGATACGGGCGTTCCGGTTATCGCCGACGGCGGCCTGCGTTATTCGGGCGACATCGTCAAGGCGCTGGCTGCGGGCGGCGACTGCGTGATGATCGGCTCGATGTTCGCCGGCACGGAGGAGTCTCCCGGCGAGACGATCATCTACAACGGCCGTAAGTTCAAGACCTACCGCGGCATGGGCTCGATCGACGCCATGAAGGCGGGTTCCGCCGACCGCTATTTCCAGAAGGGCTGCGAAGGCAATATCAACAAGCTCGTTCCCGAAGGGATCGTGGCGCGCGTACCCTTCAAGGGCACGTTGAGCGAGGCTGTCTTCCAGCTTATCGGCGGCATCCGTTCGGGCATGGGTTATTGCGGTGCCAGGGACATCGCGGCTTTGCAGCGTGCGCAGTTCATCCGCATCACCTCGAACGGCGTTACGGAGAACCACCCGCACGACGTGACCATCACGAGTGAAACGCCCAATTATTCCCGCGGTGAATAGTTCCGATCCCGGGATTGCGGCCTGCGGGCTTTTTTGCGGTTCATGCCGGAAATTCCGGAAAGGGAGTTGTCCGGGGTGCCGCGATAACGAAAAGGCCGTGTGGTGCAAGGTTCGTTTCTGCTGCCGGGAGAACGGCTGGCAGAGTTGCGCCGAATGCACGCTGGTGCCGCTGGATGCCTGCGGAAAGTTCAATAATTTCATCGCCGGGGTTTTCCAGGTCGTTTTTCGCTCAGACCGTCGCGGTTGCATAGCACGCATCCGCGAAGTCGGGAACGAGGCTTTCACCGCGGAGATGCGCCTTGCGGGAAGTTACAACCGTCCGGTAAAAAGAAAATAATAAGGATTCGAGGTCTTCCTTGGCAACGAGAAGGCCCGGAGGAATTTTAGGCCTGAAACCGGCGTCGGAGACGCCGTAGAGTGAGTCCGGCGAGTTTCATGGCTTGTAAATCTTCCGAAATTGATGAACCCCGATTCGTCGGACTTACATTATATTATGGAAAAAATCCTGATTCTCGACTTCGGGTCGCAGTATACGCAGCTCATCGCGCGGCGCGTACGCGAACTGAATGTCTATTGCGAGATCCACCCCTTCAACAAAATTCCGGTGCCGGATGCTTCGGTGCGGGGTGTGATTCTCTCGGGCAGTCCCTTCTCCGTGAGGGACGAGCATGCCCCTGCCCCCGACCTTTCGGCCATCAAGGGTAAACTGCCCCTGCTGGGTGTCTGCTACGGCGCGCAGTTCCTCGCATCGGCCTTCGGCGGTGAGGTGCAGCCTGCGCCCAGCCGCGAGTACGGCCGTGCGGTGCTTACGGTGGGCGATGCCGGTGACCCGCTGATGCGCGGCCTGCCTGCGACCACGCAGGTGTGGATGTCGCACGGCGATACGATCACGTCGGTGCCCGCGAACTATAAGATTGTGGCCAGCACCGAGGACGTGCGCGTGGCTGCGTTCCGCATCGAGGGCGAGCAGACGTGGGGCATCCAGTTCCACCCCGAGGTCTACCATTCGACCGACGGCACGCACCTGCTGAAGAATTTCGTCGTGGGTATCTGCGGCTGCAGGCAGGAGTGGACGTCGGAGAGTTTCGTGGAGGCCACCGTGCGCGAGTTGCAGGAGAAACTGGGCGACGACAAGGTCGTGCTCGGGCTTTCGGGCGGCGTAGACTCGTCGGTGGCCGCCGTGCTGCTGCACAGGGCCATCGGCAAGAACCTCTACTGCATCTTCGTGGATTCGGGCCTGCTGCGCAAGAACGAATTCGAGGACGTGCTCGAGTCGTATAAGAACATGGGCTTGAACGTCAAGGGCGTGAAGGCCGGCGACAAGTTCCTGGGTGACCTGGCTGGCGTGAGCGATCCCGAGACCAAGCGCAAGATCATCGGCCGCGATTTCGTCGAGGTATTCAACGAGGAGGCGATCCGGATCGAGGACGTGCGCTGGCTGGCGCAGGGGACGATCTATCCCGACGTGATCGAGTCGGTGTCGGTCAACGGCCCCTCGGCGACGATCAAGTCGCACCACAACGTCGGCGGGCTGCCCGAGAAGATGCACCTCGGGATCGTCGAGCCGCTGCGCCTGCTCTTCAAGGACGAGGTGCGCCGCGTAGGCCGTTCGCTCGGGATCTCCGAGCAGCTGATCGGGCGCCATCCCTTCCCGGGGCCCGGCCTTGCGATCCGTATCCTGGGCGACATTACGCCCGAAAAGGTCGGAATCCTGCAGGACGTGGACAAAATCTACATCGACGCCCTGCGCGATGCCGGACTTTACGACAAGGTGTGGCAGGCGGGGGCCATCTTGCTCCCGGTGAAGAGCGTCGGCGTGATGGGCGACGAGCGAACCTACGAGAGCTGCGTCGCACTGCGTGCCGTGACCTCGACCGACGGCATGACCGCCGACTGGGTGCACCTGCCCTACGAGTTCCTTGCCAATGTGTCGAACGACATCATCAATAAAGTCAAAGGGGTCAACCGCGTCGTCTACGACATCTCCTCGAAACCGCCCGCAACGATTGAGTGGGAATAGGGTATGATCCCTGCGCGGCCGCTGTGTGAGGCAGGCCGCCGCCGTATTGCAATCGTTGCCGAACCCGTTATTCGGCATGGCCTGCCCGGACGTTTACAGTCCGGGCAGGCTGCTTTTGTGGCTGGGTGGTGTGGTCGAGCGGCTTTGCCGGCTGCTGCAACGTGCGTGTAATGCCATATTCCCGGGATTGTAACGGGACTGCCGCAACGATGAAATAGCCGTAGGGTAATTTTGCAGCATCGGAAACGATGCCGGTTTATGACTCCTGCCGATGCAATCCGCCAACCAGCCTTGAAACTTCGCCCGTCCCGGTTTCCGGGGCGGAATTTTTTTTGCCTGGCCGAAGGTGCGCCAGGGGGGCGGTTCCGGACGGAAGCCTCCGCCGATGCCTTGATTTGGGTGCTGGCGAGGCTGTATGCCGCACGGGTTGTCCTTTCCGAGGCAGCATGGAACGTTTTTTTGCTATGTAACGGAACCTTAACAGTAAATATATGCCGAAATCCTTTTGTATTTTTGAAATAAAAGTTATCTTTGTAATAGTTTCCCCTTTAAAAAACGGAAGAATCGTAAGTTATTTTTGCAAACGGATATTAGTTTATAATCACCTAATTAAAACTATTTTTATGAGTAAACATCTTTTTAGGTTGGTCTTCGGTGCATTTTTCCTTGTGGCTGCCACGGCATTTACGGGATGCTCCGACGACGATGACAAGTCGCTGACGCCGAAGTTGACGGCGGATCCGACGGCGCTTGATTTCACCGATGAGACGGCGACGACGCAGACCGTTGCCATCACGGCGAACTGCGAATGGACGGTTACTGCAAGTAACCTGGATTGGGCTACCATTTCCCCGATGAGCGGCAAAGGCAACGGAACGATCTCCGTTACGGTTTCCGAGCTGCCCGCCGGTACGAACCTGCGCGAAGGTAAGATCTCCTTCACGCTTATCCACCCCGAATTCGGCAAATGGGGCCAGGCCGAGTCGTCCGTAGCCGTGAAACAGTACGGCAGCGGGGTTACACCCCCCCCCCACGGGCGATGCTATCTATGCTAACGATTTCGATAAGGAGCAGGCTCAAAAGGGGGCAGATGGTAAGTTCCCCTTCGCAGATGCATTCGAGGGCTGGAAGAATCAGACTGGTACGGGTGCCGACAATGTTGCTTATAAAACGAGCGGTATAAGTGTTCGTTCGAATTCGCCTTCGAACGATAGCCATTCGAAGTACAAGGACGACGCTTCCGGTGTCAACAATATGTTTTTCGGAACGAGCGGTGTTTTTGAGATTCAGAAAATCGCACTTGAATCTACCCAGAAGAACCTTCAACTTACGTTCGGTTCATACCGTAGTATTTTTGAAGATAAGGACAATGCCTTCAAGACTTCGGAGTTCCATGTATATCTGAGCAAAGACGGTGAAAACTGGGCGGAAATTACCTATGACCGCCCTGTCGGGGACGACGAGCACTCTAACTACGGTACCTGGGCTTTGGCGACGGCCAATTTCACGCTGAAACAGGTGCCTTCGGAACTTTACATTAAATTTACTTCGGATCTTACATCCGCACACCGTATCGACGACGTGAAACTTTTCGAGGGCATCGGTGGTACGGAGGTCGACCTGGACAATATTACTCCTCCTGTAACTGAAACGAAGACCATTGCTGAAGTCATTGCGGGTTCGGTAGGCGCGACCTATACTACGCAGGGACAAGTCGTGGCGATTAACGGACGTAGTTTCCTGATTCAGGACAATAGCGGGAAGATTCTGGTCTATCTTGGATGGAAAGATAATAAGCCTGTGGTAGATTATTCCGCTACGATTGGCCAGACTGTCAAGGTGACCGGCAAGACGACTACTTACAGTAAGTTGGTACAGTTCTCTGAAACCGACCTGGTAATAGAAAAGGTATCTGACGGTTCCTTCACACAGCCTACTCCCGAAAAGTTCGACGGAGCCGCTTTCGATGCCTATGCGGCAGCCACTCCCGTTATTAAATATATCGAATATTCGGGCACGCTTACGATAGACGGGTATTACTATAATATAGCTGTCGAAGGTACGGATCTGCAGGGCTCTCTGGCATATCCCGCCGATGGTTTTGTCGATGCTTCCCTTAATGGACAGGTTGTTATTGTCAAGGGTTATACGTTAGGTATGACCAACCAGAGTAAGATGCTTAGCACGATTGCCGTATCGGTCGAAAAGGATGGTGATGCACCCGCTGAACCGAAGATTACCAAGCTCGACCCGACGTCGCTTTCTTTCGCTGCGACGGACAATGCCAAGACCGTGACGGTCACGGCTGCCAATGCCGACGACTGCACGATCGAAGCCGCTACGGATAAATCGGAGCAGTTCACGACCTCCGTAAACGGGATGGTTGTAACCGTGACGCCCAAGGAAAACACGACGGAGCAGGTTATCACCGCCACGCTGACCATCAAACTGATGAAGGCCGGTGCTGCTGTGGATACCAAAACCGTTGCGATTTCGCAGTCGGGAAAATCATCAGGTAATGAACAGTCTGTTACTATCTCATTTGCTGGTGGTGATGCCAAGAATCATGATGAGATTCCCTTCTCAGAAGGAGCCCTTTCCGCTGTATTTAAAACAGGCAACCATACAACAGCTCCTCGATGGGATGCAAATTGTGTTCGATTCTACGGTACAGCCGATAAACATAATACGCTTACTGTATCGGGTGCAACAATTACGAAGGTTGAATTCAAGCTTAATGGGTCGTATAAAATGGAAGGAATGACTCCTGATCCGGGAACAATTTCAGAAAATATATGGACAGGAAATTCCGACAACATTGTATTTACAGCTGGATCGGCTCAAACTCGTATTGAAAGTATTACGGTAACTTATTTGCAATAACTTATTTGCTTTCTTAATAATCCATCCCCGGCGGATTGGCTTCCGCCGGGGATGATTGTCGGATTTTCTACCTGACATTTTTATCTGCAAATTCCCACATGATTTTGACAAACGGGTTATTGAAACTTTTCGGGCGGGCTATGGTGCTCGGGGTGCTCCTGCTGGTTTTCGGGCGGTGCGGTTCCTCCGACGACGGCACCCCGGCGAATATTTCCGCGGTGTTCATGGAAACCGAGACGACCACGCTCGACGCCAAAGGTTATGCGACCGATCCCCGGCTCGTACTGACGGGGCCCGTAGGTACGGTTTACACCGTCACCGTGACCGAAGGCGGCAGTTGGTGCTGGACGTCGCGCAGGACGCATACCACGACCAAATCGGCGAAACTCGTTTCGGCGAACGATGTCGTGTACCTCTACCTGGACGATAATGAAACGGGCGCTTCGCGCCGTGCCGCGGTCGATGTCGTTTTCGACGGCGGGCACGAATTCACGTTGACGATCGACCAGGCGGACTACTCGGTTCCGGCGTCGATGGATCACGCGTGGGCGGAATTGCCCGCCTATGTCGAAGACCCTGATTACCGTTACGTAACACATTACGCGCCGCTCTCTTCGACTGTGACGGCACGTAACTTTACGATCTGCTACGACACGAAGAAACGTATCGCCAACTGGGTCGCCTATCCGATCCATTCCTGTTACCGGGTTGGAAAATATGAGCGTTCTAATGCATGGAAATACGATCCTGAAGTGCCGGAGGAATTTCAGGTCGATTTGAGCCGCGGTTCATATAATGGGCGGCCTATCCGCGGGCATCAGTGTATGTCCTACCATCGTTATGTCAGCTATTCTTCGCTATTGAATGAGCAGACGTTCTATTCGACCAATATTATGCCTCAGGATCCTGATTTTAATAGCGGGTCGTGGGGGGATTTGGAAGATCTTACCCTGAAATATATTTCATATCCCGATACCTTGTACAATGTTACGGGAACTTATGGGGTACAGGGATATACGACGGATAAAGAGGGGAATCGGGTCGCGATTCCACAGTATTGCTGGAAGGTGCTGCTACGTACCAAAAGCGGCAGGACGGGGAAGCGGATCGACCAGATTACCGATGCATCGCAATTGGCGGCAATCGGTTATTGGGCTGAAAATTCCTCAACCACGACCGGGAATATAAAACAATATATCACGAGCGTTGCCGACATCGAAGAGAAAACGGGTTATAAATTCTTTACGATGCTCGACGAGGCCATTGCCGCCGACGTGAAGGCACAGAACAATCCCTCGGACTGGGGTATAAATTAATCTGAACTATATGAAGAAACTGCTTTTTACCGGGCTTTTCGCAGCGCTGATCGTCGCCTGCTTCGCCCAGAAACCCTACAAGGTCGTTTTCTACAACTTCGAAAACCTCTTCGATACGATCCGCAACCCGGAGATTTACGACGAGGAGTTTACGCCCGAGGGGCCCAAGAAGTGGAATACGCCCAAGTACACCAAAAAGATCAATAACCTTTCGCGCGTGTTGTTCGACATCGCCGCCATCAACAAGGACTACCCGGTGGTGATCGGCGTTTCGGAGATCGAGAACCGCAATGTCATGGAAGACGTGATCGCTACGCCCAAACTCGCCCCGGCCAATTACCGCATCGTGCACTACGATTCGCCCGATGCCCGCGGCGTGGACGTGGCGTTCTACTACCGTCCCGACGTGTTCAAGCTCGAGGGCAGCGCCCCGATCCCGTTTACGATGGAGAGCCTGCCGAATTTCCGCACGCGCGACGTGGTGACGATGTGGGGGACGATCGACGGGGAACCGTTCTATTTCATGGTGGCCCACTGGCCTTCGCGCCTGGGCGGCAAGGAGGCTTCGGCACCCAAGCGCGAGCGCGCCGCCGAGATCATGCGCCATGCCGCCGACTCGGTGCTGGCGATCAACCCCGCGACCAAGGTCGTGATGATGGGTGACTTCAACGACGACGCCACCGACAAGAGCATCACCGAGGTGCTCGGCGCCGAAGGCAACATCCGCAAGCTCCAACCGGGCGGATACTACAATCCCTTTATCGACATGCTGAAGGCGGGCATCGGTTCGCTTGCCTACCGCGACCAGTGGAACCTGTTCGACAATATCGTCGTGTCGGAGAATCTCGCTACCGGCTCGACGGGTTCGCTCAAGCTGGAGCGTGCCCCCAAGGGGAAATATTACGGCAATATTTTCCGTGTCCCCTATCTGTTCCAGCAGGAAGGCCAGTACAAGGGCTACCCGCTGCGTACGTTCGTGGGCAACAATTTCCAGGGGGGATACAGCGATCACCTTCCCGTATTCATTTACATCGGTAAATAACCCAACAAAGTAATTATGAAGATCAGAGCTTTACTTGTTATCCTGCTCACGCTGGCCTGTGCCGGGGCGTATGCCCAGGACGGGGGCGTCAAAGGCAAGGTCGTCTCGCGTGACGGCCGTGTCGCACTGAGCAATGTCAAGGTGGTCGTCGAACCGCTTGGCGTCACCGTCATGACCGACAACCACGGTAATTTCAATATCGACCAGCTGCCCAAAGGGGAATACCAGTTGAAATTCGAAGCCCCCGAGTTCGAGAACCTCGACCTGGCGGTTCGTGTCGACAAGATGGTCAAGAACCTCAATTCGGTGGTGATGTCCCCCGATGTGCAGTATGTCATCGACGACGCCGTGTTCGCGGAGTTCGACTCCGATACGGCGGCCGACGGGCAGTCGCTGCCTTCGTCGCTTTCGTCGTCGAAGGATGTCTTCAACAACATTGCCTCGTATAAATTCAGCGAGATGCGTTTCAACGTGCGCGGTTACGATTCGCAGTATTCGAGCATCTACCTGAACGGCATCCGGTTCAACGACGCCATGACGGGCTATGGCCCCTGGTCGTTGTGGAGCGGCCTGAACGACGCCACGCGTAACCAGGAGAATACCGCCGGGCTGCGCTCGTCGGGCTACGGCATCGACGGCATCGGCGGTACGACCAATGTCAATGCGCGCGCTTCGCAGATGCGCAAGGGCTTCCGTGCCAGCGTCGTGAACGGCAACTCGATGTACCGCTTCCGCGCGATGGTTTCCTACGCTTCGGGCCTGCTCGACAACGGATGGTCGTACGCCTTCTCGTTCTCGACCCGCCAGGGCGGCAACTCCTATGTCGACGGGGTGTACTACAATGCCTACGGTTACTTCGCATCGGTCGAAAAGCGTTTCGGCGGCGATCGCCACAACCTGGCGCTGACCATCCTGGGCGCACCGACCGAGCGCGGAGCGCAGCAGGCGTCGACGCAGGAAGCCTACGACCTGTTGAGTAACAACTATTACAACCCCAATGTGGGCAAGCAGGACGGCAAGCTGCGCAACTCGCGCGTGCGCGATTACCACGAGCCGATCGTGATGCTCAACTACGGGTTCGACATTTCGTCGAATACCAAACTTGCCGCCGCGGCTTCGTTCCGCTTCGGCAAGAACGGCTATTCGGCCCTGACGTGGACGGACGGCCCCGACCCGCGCCCCGACTACTACCGTTACCTGCCCAGCTTCTACACGAACCGTATCCTCCAGTTGTCCGAGGGCATCGAGAGTTCGGATCTGGGGACGTACAACGACCTTGCGCTGCGTTCGATGCGCGAGTGGATCACCGACCCCAGCAAGAGCCTGATGGATTACGACAACATGTTCCGCATGAACTACAACCGCAACAAGTCCGGGGCTTCGGGCATCTACATGATCGAGGAGCCCATACCGACCAGCGCGATTTCAATTTTGCGGCCAACATCGCCCATACGTTCCGCAACCAGTCCGTGCTGCGCGGAGGCCTGACGGCGCGTGTCAACCGCACGGAGTACTACGACGAGGTGAAAGACCTGCTCGGTGCCGACTACTGGCTCGACGTGGATAAGTTCGCCCTGCGCGACAACGGCAACTACAACCCGCTGCTTTCGCAGAACGACCTGGATTATTACCTCAAGCACGGCGAGGCCCGCCGCGTCGGGGAAGGCGATAAGTTCAGCTACGATTACTACGCCAACCTGCGCCAGGCACAGGTCTGGGCGCAGTATTACGCCTCGTTCGGCGGTTTCACGATGAGCCTCGGCGGCGAGGTCGGCTATACGGCCATGTGGCGCGACGGCCGGCTGCGCAAGGGCCTCTTCGCGAACAACTCGCTCGGCAAATCGAAGACGCTCGACTACCTGACCTACAAGCTCAAGGGCGAGTTCTCGTACCGTTTCTCGGGTGCGCACGCCATCGACGCCAATGTGGCCTACATGGTCAATCCCCCGCAGTTCCGCGACGCTTTCGTTTCGGCGCGTACCCGCAATACGACTACGCCGGGCCTCGATTCCGAGAAGGTACTCGGCGTCGACCTGTCGTACAACCTCAATCTGCCGTGGATCACGGCGCGCGTTTCGGGTTACTATACCTCGGTCGCCGACCAGTCGAAGGTTATCTCGTACTATGACGATACGCAGTCGTCGTTCACCAACTTCGCCATGAGCGGCATCGACAAGCGTTACTACGGCCTCGAAGTGGGCGTCGTGGTTCCCATCTGGGGCGGCATCTCGTTCAACGGTGCCCTGAGCCTGGGCGACTACCGCTATACGTCGGACGCCAACTTCACACAGACGCGCGACAACAGCGAGGAGGTGCTCCGCGGCGACAAGGTGCTCTGGGACGACCTCTACGTCGAAAGCACGCCGCAGACGGCGCTCAACCTCGGTCTGAGCTACCGCGGCCCGCGCAACTGGTTCGCCTCGGTCGATTTCAACTACTACGACCGTATCTACCTCTCGATGAACCCCGCGCGCCGTACCCGTGCCGCTTATGCCACGGTACTGCGCCCCGACGAGGCGGCACAGCTTCCCGGCGCCGTGAAATACACGGCGCTGATGAACCTGCGCGAGCAGGAGAAATTCGACTCGGCCTATACACTCAACCTGAGCGTCGGCAAGAACTGGTACATCCACCGCATCTACCAGCTGGGCTTCAGCCTCGAGGTGAAGAATATCCTCAACGACCAGACGATCCGCACGGGCGGTTACGAACAGATGCGCCTTTCGCGCCGTACCTATGTGAACAAGGAGGGTGCGGCCGCCCAGCCGATCCAGTACTACGTACCGTTCGATTCGAAGTACTTTTACCTGCTGGGGACGACCTATTACCTGAATGTATATTTCCGCTTCTAATACGATATGACGATTATGAAAAAGATATTTCAGTTATGTGCCGTGCTGGCCGTGATGTTTGCGGTTACGGGGTGCTATAATGATTTCGATGCGCCGAAGCCCGCCAAAGTCTATACCGACGAGGATTTCGCGGGGATGAAGCATATCTCCATCGCCGATGTGAAACAGATGTTCCTCGATGAGCACAAGTCGCTCGGTGTTATGGGCAGCAACTCGAGCTGGGGCGATACGAAGTATGTACAGATCGGCCAGTCGTCCGACGGGCTGGATTACTACATCAAGGGCAAGGTGCAGTCGAGCGACGAGGAGGGCAACGTCTACAAGTCGCTCTACCTGGTGGACGATTCGGGTGCCATTGAGGTGAAGCTCACTACGGGGCTCTATTTTACCTATCCGATGGGGCGTTTCGACAAGGCCACGGGTACGATCCCCTCGAACTGGGTCTATGTCAAGGTCTCGGGCCTCTATATCGGCAACTACCGCATGATGCTGTCGCTGGGCGAGGGGCCTACCGATTCCTACAACAAGGTGGGCGAACATAAGTTCTATGCCAACTCGAACATCGAAGATCCGACGGAGATCCGCAAGCGCGTATTCCTCGGCGGGGAGACGCAGCTGGAGCTGGGCAAGGAGATCCTCGAGATCACCGAGGCCAACTGCGACGATTTCTTCGGCCAGAACGGGCAGCAGTATTTCGGGCGTCTGGTGATCCTGCGCGGCGTTACGTGTCGTTACGGGACGGTGGGGTCGAACATTTATCCCGCGTGGATGTATACCGACATCCGTCCGGTGATGAACAAGGTCTGGTACCGCTGGGCATTTAGCAACGACGGTACGAACCTCTACGGTTCGGTGCTTTTCACCTATGACAGCACCCTGCCTTCGACGACCAACAAGAAGGGTGTCTATACGGTGCGCACGAGCGGTTATTCGCGTTTCGCCCAGTATCCCGTCGTCCGCGACGGCGCGAAAGGCGATATCATGGCCATCTTCGGCATCTACTCCAAGGACTGGACATACAACTACGGCGCTTACCAGTGCACGGTCAACTATTTCGACGACATCATGTTCGACAAAGACGCCTTCCTGACGGAGGCGGAGGTCGAGGAGCTGACCCCGGCCGATTCATGGGTTACGCCCGACACGTCGGACGACGAGTATACCGAATAACCCGCTCCGGCAGAAACGACGGCCGCCCTCGGAAAGGCGGCCGTTTTTTCGTTGCCGGTGATACCGGGAAGCGTTAAAATCCGTATCTTTGCGAAGGATATTCACTCCTGACCGATGAAAGATTTTGCAGCCATAGATTTCGAGACGGCCAACGGCCGGCGTACGAGCGTTTGCTCGGTGGGCGTCGTCGTGGTGCGTGGCGGCGAGGTGGTCGACACGCTTTACAGCCTGATCCGCCCGCGTCCTAATTTTTACAGCCGTTTCACCACGGCCATCCACGGCCTCAGCTACGAGGATACGGCCCAGGCGCCCGATTTCGCCGACGTGTGGAAGCAGATTGCGCCCCGTATCGAGGGGCTGCCGCTCGTGGCGCACAACTCGCCCTTCGACGAGGGGTGCCTGCGCGCCGTGTTCGAGTTGTACGGGATGCCTTATCCCGGCTACCGGTTCTATTGTACGTGCCGTGCCTCGCGCAGGACGTTCGGCAGCAGCCTGCCCAACCACCAGCTCCATACCGTGTCGGCGGCGTGCGGTTTCGACCTTGCCAACCACCACCATGCCCTGGCCGATGCCGAGGCGTGCGCGCGGATCGCGCTGAAAATCCTGTAACGGGGTTCCTGTCCCGAAACAGAAACTCCCGGCAATAGCCGGGAGTTTTCGTATTTTCCTGTTGCCGGGTCAGAGCCCCAGCTCCAGCTGGAAGCGGATCTCCCAGCGGTTGTAATCGGGGTCAAACGATTCGCTGCGGTGGTTGTACGACATGTCTGCCTGTACCTTAAGGCTGTGGCCGATGATGTAACGGGTGACGCCTACGGTCGTCTGGTTCCAGCGTTTGTACCCCGCAAAGGGTTGTACTTCGTGCTCGGGGAAGAGCGTCGAATTACGCAGGGCGACCTCCCATTTCTTGTCGAACAGGTAGCTGGTCTGTATGTTGAGCCCCTGCCCGCTGTATACGAAGGCATTGCTCTGGGGGTCGAACAGCGGTCGGTCGCAGCTGCGTCCCATGAAATCGGTATAGAATGCGAATCCCCGGTACTTGAGGATGAAATCCGCAAAATAGGAGCCGATGTTGCGGGTCGCGTCGTCCGGCATGACGGCGCCGCGCTGGCCTTTCAGGCGCGATGCCTTGTGGTTGTAGGAGTAGGCTCCGGCCACGAGTATCTTGACCTGCTCCTCGCCTTCGAAATCTCCCTCCATCACGTCGCCTTTCGACTTGAACCGCCCCAGCGGGTAGAGCTCCAGCCGTCCCGTGTAGGCAAGCCCGCCGTTGGACGAACTGCCCCAGTTGCGGCCTTCGCCCAGCGTCACCGAACCTTTGGCCGAGAGGTTGAAGCCCTCGCCCCCGCGCATGTTGTATTCGCCGAAGAACCCGAAATCGCGGTCGAGGTTGAACTCGCTGTTGACGATGCTGCGGTCGACAAATTGCAGGGCGCTCGAAGAGTTAATGCGCGCCCGGTTGGCCTTGATCTTGGTCTGCCCGAACCCGATGTTCCACTTGGGGCTGGGGACGTAGTAGACGATTGCGTCGCGCACAATGTTCATATTGCCGTTGGGCAGCGGTTCCGTGTCGTAGGAGGTGAATCCCAGCTGAACCGAATAGACCAGTTTCGGGGAATAGATGTACCCGTCGAAGCGCAGGCGCAGGCGCTTGACCTGCGCATCGGTTTTCGTGAGCGTGAAATCCTTGTCGAACGAGAGTCCCACCATGTTCTGCATCCGGAAGCGCATCGTCAGTGAGAACCAGTTGCTTTTGGGACGGAACGTGATGCCCTTGCCGACTTCGAGGTTGGGCATGTTGCGTACGCGCTCCAACAGTTCGTGTTCGTCTTCGAGCGAATCGGCGGAGATGAATTCGGTTTGCCTCAGTGGCGAGCGTTCCTGTGCTGTAGCGATTGCGCAGCTGCACGTCAGCATGAGCAGAAGGAGTGTCTTTTTCATGTCGGTCTTGTCTGTCTGTTTGTTTCGTTTTGTTTCGTTTCGGCCGGGTTCGGGCAAAAATACAAAAAATATGCTCTTACCCGGTTAAGTCGCTGCAAAGTTGGGCGGTAAACCTGAAAAGAATATGAAATAGCCGTTGGAATCTTCCCGAAAAGGAACTAAATTTGTGGTGCGGCATCCGTGCACGGTTTCCGTTGGCGGCATGTCGCCTGCCGGACAATAAACCTGCCGGTTTTACGTTTTATGAAACGACAGAAAAATAAAAAGACGATGACAACGACAAAATTCAAGGGCACGCCCGTGCATATCGACGGCGAATTCATCCGGGCCGGCGCCCAGGCTCCCGATTTCGAATTGGTAAAGGGGGATCTCTCCCCGCTGAA
This sequence comes from Alistipes sp. UBA1686, assembly GCF_002320215.1. Taxonomy (NCBI): domain Bacteria; kingdom Pseudomonadati; phylum Bacteroidota; class Bacteroidia; order Bacteroidales; family Rikenellaceae; genus Alistipes; species Alistipes sp. UBA1686. The sequence continues at coordinate 490,851 of NZ_DCKA01000021.1, read as the reverse complement.
ACTCAGTGACCTGAAAGGCAAGCGCGTCGTGCTGAACATATTTCCCAGCCTCGATACGGGCGTCTGTGCGACTTCGGTGCGAAAATTCAATAAGCTGGCATCTTCGCTGCCCGACACGGTCGTCGTGGCCGTGTCGAAAGACCTGCCTTTCGCGCAGTCCCGGTTCTGTACGACCGAGGGTATCGCCAACGTCGTTCCCGCGTCGGATTTCCGTGCTGCGGGTTTTGCCGGCGCCTATGGCGTGCTGATGGCCGACGGCCCGCTGGCTGGGTTGCTCGCCCGTGCCGTGGTGGTGATCGACAAGGCGGGGAAGGTGGTCTACACCCAGCTCGTGCCCGAAATTACCGAGGAACCCGATTACGATGCGGCCGTCGAGGCCGTGAAAGCCTTTTAAACTTAATTAAATAGAACGAAATGATACGATTGAATGTTTTTATCCGTACGACGGATTCCAACCGCGAGGAAGTGGTAAATACGGCCAGGGAACTGGTGGCGGCTTCGCTCAAGGACGAAGGCTGCGTGGCCTATGACCTGTTCGAAAGCACTACGCGCAATGACGTGCTGATGATCTGCGAGACGTGGAGCGACGCCAAGGCGCTGGCCGCGCACGAGCAGGCGTCGCATTTCACGACCCTCGTACCGCGCCTGCACCAGCTCGGCGAGATGAAACTCGAAAAGTTCGTCTTCTGATTCGGTGTCCATGCGGCGGGAAATCCGTTCGCCTTAGAAGGAAAGACAGATATGGAACAGGCCGGCTGGTAATACCAGCCGGCCTGTTCGTATTCGTAAGGATGACCTGCCCGCACTTTAGAACGGATAGCCGATCGCCAGGTGGAACCCGAGCCCGTCCTTGAAACTGGAGATGTTGTAATACCCCGTCTTGTCGGGATTGGGGTAGGGGGTGTGGATGCCGATTCCGAGGTCGGCACGGATGACCAGGTAGCTGATGTCGTAACGCAACCCGAATCCGGTGCCCAGCGCGATTTCATTGAGCAGCCCTTTCCATTTCAGTTCCGCACCGGGGCGTTTGGGGTCTTTTTTCAGCAGCCAGATATTCCCGGCGTCGAGGAAAACGGCGCCGTTCAGGCGTCCCATGATGCCGAAGCGGTATTCGACGTTGGCCTCCAGCTTGAAATCGCCCGTCTGGTCGAGATAGCCGTTGCGGTCGTTGGCCGGGGGACGGTAGCTGCCCGGCCCGAGCGACCGGATCGTGAAGGCGCGGATGCTGTTGGCGCCCCCGATGTAGAACTGTTCGCTGTACGGCATCACCTCGGAATTCCCGTAGGCATATCCCACGCCGACGAGCAGCCGCGTCGCCAGCCAGTTGTTCCGGCGCCCGATGCGGTGGTAGAACTTCACTTCGCTCACCTCCTTGACAAACTGCGAAAAGCGGTTTCCGAACAGATGCTGGGGCTGTTTTTCGCCGAACAGGCTCAGGATGCCCGAGAGGAGGTTCCCGGCCGAGGTGACGCTGTTCTGCCAGTAGAAGCGGCGGTTGCCGGTGCTGCCGTAGGTCTTGTCGAACGTATAGGTATAGTTGATCGACGGTACGAACTGGTTGCGGAAACTCATGGCGATGGCCGGGTTCTCGTCCATCGTCTTGTCGAAGGCTTCGGTCGTGTGCAGCAGCTTGTTGTAGGTGAGTTTGAATACGGTCAGCGAATGGCGGCTGTAAGGCGAGGTCTGGAAATTGTATCCTGCCGAGCCGCTGAACGCGATCAGCCGGAAGAAGCTGGGGCGGTTCATCAGGTCGACCCCGAGTTGGAACGTCGTGCTCCCGGGGTATTTCAGCCTGCGCGTGATGAACGACGGCAGCAACAGCCGCGGAATGCTGAGGTTCGCATTCAGTCCCAGTTCATAGGAGTTGAGCCGTGAGGAACGGCCGCCGGAGTTTTTGTTGCCCGTCTGCCATTCGTACGAGCCGTTCAGTTTCAGGGCGAGGACTTCGCCGCCCCGGAACAGGTTGTTGTTGCTGACCTTGAAGGTGATGCCGGGGCCGATGAAGCTGTTCGACTTCGAGGTTACGTCCGTTTCCAGGGCGGCTTCCAGCGGATAGTCGAACTGCGCGTCGATGGCGACGTCCAGCGTGTCGGAGCCCCGCAGCGAGTCGAGCGGCGTGACGCTCAGGTTGACGGAACGGAAAATGCCCAGCTTGTTGAGGTCGGTCTGCGTGCGGTTTTGGGCATCTACCGTGAAGAGTTGCCCGCTTCGGAGTGTGAGGGCCCCGGACAGGATCCTGGGGCGGATTTTCATCGGCCGCTGGGCGATGACCGTCGCATTGGGCAGGCGGAGCGTGTCCGTCGGGCCGGGTTTGATGTTTGTCAGCCGCACCGTGATGCCGCCCACCCGGTAGGGCTTGAGCGCCACCTCCGGCAGGTTGGGCTTGAGGTTCAGGCGCAGGTCGACCTGCCGCAGACCGGAGGTCGTATCGGCCAGGTATTCCAGGTATTCGGGACGGAAATAGTAATATCCCCTGTTGCGCAGCAGCTGGGAGATTCGTTTGCGTTCGAGCGTGAGGCTGTCCATGTTGTACTGCGCCCCCACGCGGAGCAGGGACGTGGCCCGGAGGCTGTCCATGAGATGCTCCATGCCGCTGTCCACCTCCGGGTAGGCGATCTTCGAATAGTGCCAGGGCGGCGCTATGCCGAGCGTATAGTACACCTTTGCCTTCCGCCCGTGTTTGCGGTAGAGCAGGGAGTCTGCGGCGTGCGAGCCGAAATAGCCGTAATTTTCGAGCACCTGTTCCGCGACCTTCGTCCGGAGCCGGGGCTGTACCTTCGAGATCAGCACGGGCTGTTTGGCCAGCCGTTTGAATAACCAGTATTTGAATCCCTTTTGCCTGGGCGTGTAGAGGTAGTTGTAGGCCCACAGCCCGATCGGCAGCGGGGTGCGGATATAGGGGCTGTAAAGCGGGTTGTTCGGGGCGACCGACAGCGGTTCCTTCACGGCCGATTCGGCTGCGGCGGAGAGCACGACGCCCGAGTCGGGTTCGATCCGGATTTTCTTCACGCCCGTATACAACACCTCGTCCGACCCCAGCCGGCGGGTGGTGGAGCAGGCCGCTACCGACAGCACGGCGCAAACCAGGATGCAGGTATTTCTAATGTGTGCCGGCCTCATCTCGTTTCTGTTTTTTCGCTTTGGGTTTCGTCGACTTGAACAGGTCGCCCAGCCTCAGCAGTTTTTTCCGGATCACGAAGCCCACGCCCGTTTCGGTGATTTCGCCTTCGAGGATGCTTTCATACCCGGTGTGGCGGAATACTTTCAGGTACATGTTGTCGCGCTTGGTCAGCATGTATTCCAGCGAAATGTCGTCGATCAGGTTCTCCTTGAGGTTCTGCGACGGGTCGGCGTCCGTGCTGAACTTGCCTCCGATGACGGCGCGCACGCGGTTGCTGAACAGGTTTTTGGACAACCGGTAGGAGTAGTCGGTGCGCTGGCCGTTGGGGTCGTCCTCGCCGTAGGAGTTGATGCCGAAGCTCAGGTCTACGCCCTTCAGGTTGTTCTGCGCCCACTGGTTCAGCTCCTTCTGGATAAACGAGTTGAGCGGGTTCTCAGAGCTGACCTTCGCCGTGGTTCCGGGGCCCGTGTAGGTGTTGTATATCAGCAGGTTCATAGCCTGGTTGGCGCGTTGCTCGGCCGTGAGCGAATTCAACTGGTTCTGCATGGTGAGGTCTTCGGGGGCAGAAAGTCCGAAGCTGACCTCCAGGTTGTCGAGCGAATTGCGGATGTTGATGGAGATGTCGAAATTCACCGCACGGTTGTCCTGCCCGTCCGAGGAGACGTTGGCACGTACGGTCTCCACGGCCGTGATGTTGAAAGCCGGGTCGGCGATGTTCCCTATCCATTCGACATAGCTGTCCGGCGTGATCTTGAAGATTTTTTGGGAGATGATGGGCGGATTGTAGCGTACGCTTCCGCCCGAGAGCACGTATTTCCCCGACAGGCGGACGTCGCCCAGCGGGTTCATGGTATAGGTCAGGTTGCCGCCTCCCTTCAGGTCGATCCGGTTGTTGCCGTCCGCCGAAAGGTCTACGGCCGCCTGTACGTCGTTGTTGATGTCGACATTCACCAGCACGTCCATGCCTCCGATGCGTATTGCCTGCGATGTTTCTTCCTGTCCCTGGGAATCCAGTTCCCGGAACGAGACGAACGTCACGATGTTTTGCGGACGTTCCTTCACGTCCATCGGGGAGTCCTGCATGACGTAGTTGATGTCCGTGCCGCCCAGCAGGGCTACGTTGCCGCGGACGACGAGTTCGTCCAGGGGGCCTTTGGCCGTCGCGTCCAGGTCGAGGTAGGCCTTTCCGTAGACGGCCGTACCATCCTTCCGGGCTACGTCGACTACCTGGAAATCCGACGCCCGGAGCGCGATATCGGCCGTCATGCGGCTGAAATCGGCCAGGTCGACCTCGCCGACGATCGTCAGCGGCTTGCTGTTCGGGGCGAGGAGCGTGTAGTCGTCGAATATGACGCGGCTGTCGTCGATGCGGATCGTGTCGGACGACAACCGGAACGACGTGCCGATCATCGGTACGCGGATTTCGGTCTGTGCGAAGTGCACGCCCCCGTCCAGCCTCGGCCGGTTAGCGGTGCCTCCTGCGTGGATTTTCGCCTGCAACCGGCCGGAGAGGCGGATGAGGTCGTCGGGCAGGAACACGTTGGCCTGCTGCAACGGGAATCCGGGGATCGTCGCCGTGAGGTCGAGCGGGCTTTCGCGCTCTGCGCGGTAATCTCCCCGGACGGTCAGTACCTCGGCGCCGTCGAGCGTCAGCCGCGCATCGGCCACATGTCCCTGATCCTGCTTGTAATAGAGTCCGAAGTCGACGTTGCCGAAGCGCCGTTTGTCGTACGACAGTTCCGCGATGGACAGGTCGCCGCGCAGGGTCAGGCTGTCGGGCGTCATGCCCAGCGTCATTTCCGTACCCAATACGCCGTCGACGGGCGGGGCGGAGGGCAGCAGCCCCAGTGCGGAACCGATGTTCAGGCCCGCGATGTCCAGCCGGATGTCGTCGGACGCCCCCTCTCCGGAAACCGTTTGGATTGCGAACCGCTGGTCGCCGTGCCTCATGTCGAGGTCGGCGTCGATGCTTTTGCCATACCTGTAAACGAGGTAATTGCCGGGGTTTACCGTCCAGGGTTCGTACCCGAATACCGGGTCGGGCGGCGTTACACCCGCCCTGACCAGGCTGTCGTTCCATTCAACGTCCAGCCCGAAACGGAACCCCTCGCGTCCCGCCCGGTTTTTCTGGCAGAGGTTTACCTGGCCCCTATTTCCGGCCACATGGCCGTACAGCCCTGCGAGGGCTACGTTGTCCAGGTTCCCAGGGACGTTCGCCGTGCGGAGGAAATAATCCAGCCGGCGGCCGTCCTGCGCGATGCCTGCCGTCAGCGTGTCGAGGACGACGCCTCCCCAGGTCAGCCTCTCCGCCTTTATCCGGAGGGATACCGGCAGGGAGTCGCAATTCACGCCTTCGATGTCCAGCGCGCCGAACGACATTTTTTTTGTTTTCAGAAAATTATTCAGGATATTTTCGCGTCCGGCCGTGACACTCAGGCTGAAATCGGGCAATGCGGGTTTCAGGGTCTCCATGTCGACGCTTTGTGCCCGTATCTGCCGTGCGAGTATGTCGGCGCTCCGCGTCAGGGCCGGAACCAGCGAGTCCACGGGCCCGGGGGAGACGAATGCCAGCGACAGGTCGCCGGATGCCAGTTTGGCCCGCGTCGCCGTCGTGTCGGAGCTCAACGACAGGCTCGTCGGACGGATGCGGTCTGTGCGGTGCCGGGTTCTGACCTCGATGCTGTCCAGGGCTATCCGGGCCGTATAGCTGCCGGCGTCCGAGGCGGACGCCCCGGCCTCCAGCGCGAACGACCCGCCGATTTTCTGCGGGGAGATTCCCAGCTCTGCCAGGTCGAAATCGAAGACGTTGCCCGTGAGCCTGACTTCCTGTTTCCGTTCGGTCAGCGTGCCCGAGACCAGCAGCAACAGCCGCAGTGCCTCGTCCCGGTCGGACAGGCGGCCGGAAAGCTGTCCTCCTTCGAGGTTTGCGTTCAGCTCCACGCCTCCGAAATCCCTGCCGCGGAACTCCGCCCGGTCAACCTGCAGGCGGATGTTCCCCCGGGTCTGCGCCCGGAGCGGATCGAATCCGCTGCCCCCGGCTTGCAGCGCCAGGTCTAAAAGGCCCAGCGAATCGGCCGGCAGAAACCTGTTCAACGGAAAGCTGTCGCACCGTAATTCGATTTCGTAGGCCTCGCTGCGGGTATCCAGCTGGCCTTGCAGGGCTATCTCCCCGCCGTCGGTCGAGAGCGTCGAAGCGGCCGAGAACGCCCCTTTGTCTGCGCCGGCCGTTCCGCGGAGCCGGATGCGGTCGGGGATCGCTATGCGCCGCCGCAGGGCGGAGTCGGGCAACAGCGCTTCGAGGAACGCCATATCCCTGAAATCGCCTTCGAACCGTGCGGAAGCCTCCATGCGGTCGGGGTCGAGCACGTTTCTCGCCGCCCCGTCCGCCGTGAATGCGACGTGTCCGGGCGAGGAGATGTCCAGCCCGGCTTTTCCGATGTCGCCCAGCGTCCCCGCTGCGGTGAGTGCCAGGCTGACGATGCGTCCGTCGAGCATGGGCGGTATCAGCGCCGGATAGAGGTATTTTAGGTCTTTGGTGTTCACGTCGGCCGTGAGCGCTGCCTTGAGCGGCGAATCCGGAGCCAGTGCCAGAATCCCCTCCCCGGCGGAGATGTTGGCCTCGATCCGGGAAAAGGGCGTTTTCAGGGTGACGCCGGCAAGGGATATGCCCGAGGCGTCCATGCCGATGTCCCCGGTCATGTCGCTCACCGTGAGCCCGCTGCGCTCGGTGAACGCCATGCGGCGGATTTGCAGGGCTATGTCCGCACCCCGGTTGTAGATCGAATCGACCGCCAGGTCGAGCGTCGAGAGGGCGATGAACGACGGGTCGAATCCCGCTGCGGGACGATGGTTCAGCAGCCCGTATTCCGCCCGGTTGTCGTCCAGCACGACGCTGCCGACCCGAACCGTCCAGGGGAGCGACGGCGTGCTGCCGCCGGGGACGGGAGCTGCCTCCTGTTTCTCTTTTCCGGGCACTGCCGGCCCTGTCAGGTAGGAGTAGCCGCCCCGGTTCAGCAGTACGCTTTTCACGGATACCTGCTGGCTGTCGAGCCGTACCCGGCATTCATCCACCGTGCCTTCGGCCAGGCGGACGGAGAGTTCCGATACGGCAGGTGCCGTCCGCATCCCGAAAGCCAGGTTTCCCACCGAGAGTTTCCCGATGCCGATCGTCCACGGCAGTGCGGCCGTGCTGTCCGCTTCCTCTTTCGGAGCCGCTTGCGTTATGTCCAGCCGGACATCGGCATCCGACAGGACGAGGCTGGCGATGCCTGCCGTATTTGCCGAGAGGTCGGCCTTGGCCGCATCCAGGGACAACAGACCCGCCGAAAGGCGCATGTCCATGCCCGCCAGCGAATCCTTGTAGCGGGCGGCGACCCGCTCCAGCCCGAAGCTCCGGATGACGACCTCTTTCCGAACCAGGGGCCACAGGGCGACATCCAGCGAGAGCCTGCCGCAGCTGAGGAGCGTATCGGCCTTGTCGACCAGCAGCGTGTTGTCCACCGACAACCGGAGCGGAAAGGAGAGCCGGAGACGTTCGACGGACAAATCCATCCCGAGCGCCCGCGAGGCATAGCCGACCGCGCGCTTCCGAACGAAATCCTGTACGGCCGGTATGTAGAGCAGGGCGGGAACCAGTATCAGGACGACGAGGACAACGAGCAGCGCACGGAGCGTATATTTGATGATCTTTTTCAGCATTAAAATATAGTGTCGTGTATTGTAACGCCGTATAATACAATGTGTTGGTGCGTGAAAGCGCTCTTGGTTTTACGGGCAGCCCGTAAAATCGTGGCAAGTTACTAAAAATCCGATAATTGCACAACAGCAATTCCCCCGATAAACGGGCTTATTCGAGGTCTCAATCGTCTTTTTTTGATTTCACCCAGCTGCCCGGGCGGTGCCTAAGCGGCTGCCACAGCCGTTGCCGGGGGACATATATCGCATATCCCCGCCGGACGCCGTGCTGCGCCTACCGGAAGAAACTGACGAGCAGCATTACATTCAGGACGGTCACTACGGCCCCGATCCCGTAGAGCAGGTATTTGGTGAACCGCGAGTTCTGGTATTTGCCCATCACACGCTCCGAAGAGGTCAGGTGTACCTGCAGGAAGACCGTGAAGGGCAGCTGGATGCTGAGTATCATCTGGGAGTAGATAAGCCCTTTGAACGGGTCGCCGATCAGCAGGATGATCAGGAATGCGACGGCCAGCGAAACCATCACGCCCGTCCGGGAGTGGTTGTCCCTGATGTCGTAGGGCTCTTTGAATATCCCGGCGAAGATCGAGCCCGCGGCCATTCCCGAGGTGATCGTCGAGGAGATCCCCGCGAAGAGCAGGGCGACGGCAAAGATATGCGTCGCGCTTCGCCCCAGGAGCGGTTGCAGGAGCGAATCGGCCTGCTGCAACTCCTCCACGGGTGTTTTTGTCACGAAGAAGGTCGCTGCGGCCAGCAGGATCATCGCGCTGTTGATCGCCCAGCCCACCAGCATCGAGAAGATCGTGTCGGCATACTCGTAGCGCAGTTGCCTGCGGATGACCGCGTCGTCGCTCAGGTTCCACTGGCGGCTCTGGATCACCTCCGAATGTAGGAACAGGTTGTGGGGCATTACCACTGCGCCCAATACGCTCATGACGATGACCATCGAATCTTCGGGGAACGAGGGCGTCACCCATGCCCGGGCGGCTTGCGGCCAGTCGATCGTCACCAGCGACAGTTCGTAGATGAACGACAGCCCGATGATCGAGACGAAGGCAATGATCCATTTTTCGATCAGCCGGTAGCTATTGGTGAAGAGCATGACGACCACGAACACGAGCACCAGCAGCGCGCCGATGCGCACCGGTACGCCGAACAGCATTTGCAATGCGATCGCCCCGCCCAGGATTTCGGCCAGCGAGGTGGAGATCGACGCCAGCACGGCCGAACCCAGCAACGGGCGCGACCATGCGGGTTTGAGGTATGCAGATGCCGCTTCCGACAGGCAGAGGCCCGTGGCGATGCCCAGGTGAGCGACGTTGTGCTGCAATACGATCAGCATCACGGTCGAGAGCGTCACCATCCATAGCAGCGTGTATCCGTATTGTGCGCCTGCGGCCAGGTTGGAAGCCCAGTTGCCGGGGTCGATGAACCCCACGGTGACGAGCAGTCCGGGGCCGATGTATTTGAAAATCTCCAACCCGCCCATCCGGGGCTTGTGATCCGGGCCGAAGAGTCGCGACCAGAATGACATAGTTACATGGTTTATTTCGATCCGCAAAATAAGAAAAATAAATAGTTTCTACGGGTTGCGCGCCCGGCAAGTTCGTGTGTCCGCGCGAAATTGCCGGCTCGGTTTTCGGTTATAGGTGCAAGTGGAATAATTTGGCGATGCCCGTCACGACGATCTGCACGCCGACGCAGAAGGTGAAGAAGGCGACCATCTTGTTGATGACGATGCTGCCGCTGGTGCCGATTTTCCGTATGATGCGCTCGCCCTGCGACAGGAACAGGTAGAGGATCAGGCACATCAGCACGACTACCAGCGCGATGATCGCATAGGAGAGCAGCCCTTTGGCCCAGCCGTCCTTCATGCTCACCGAGGCCATCAGCGTCAGGATGACCGAGACGCTGCCCGGGCCGATGCTGATCGGGAAGGTGATCGGGTAGAAGACCTGCGATTCGAGGGCTATTTTGTGGAGCGGGTTGACATCCTTGCCCTGCGCGTGCCCCACCGAGGAGTCCGAGTCGCTGAGCCATTGCAGGGCGGTGCGGCAGATCAGCAGCCCGCCGCCCAGCTGGATTACCGGCAGCGAGAGCCCGAAGAGCGTCAGCACGAAATGCCCGACGGCCAGGCTGCCCAGCCCGACGAGCAGATAGTCGGTGATGATCCTCCGGATGATCGACTTGCGGTCTTCATCGTCCAGCCCCGACAGAAGCCCGTTGACCAGGAAGCCCGCACCGACGGGGTTCGCCACCGGAAACAACGCCATGAAGGCGGATATGAACGTGAAAAGAAATCCTTCCTTTAACATCTTGGGGTTCGGAACTTTGTATTGTGGTGCGAAAGTCATCAATAACTATTCCAAACCTCCGGTATGTCCGCATAATATGTTCCGGGGCGCAAATTCGCGGGCGGCCTTTTCCCTGCTGCCGGTTTTCCCTGCTGCCGGCGGCAGCGCCCTGTCGCTGTCGCCGGGACGACGTGAGGCCGCCTGCTCCGGTTACGGAACTTTTTTCGGGCTCCTTTTCCTGCGGCCTTGCCCGCTGGCATTCGCTCCATGCCCGGGGAGCGGCGATGCTCCTTTGCAGGGCTTCGAATCCGGCTGTGGGCGGGGGCGTGCGGCGCCGCACGCCCCGGTGCGGATATTCCGGGCCGTATCCCATGCCGGTTCCTCTCCACCGTCCCGTATACGTCGTGACGCGGTGCTCAGCGCATGATCCTGGCGGGCTCCACGGCCTCGTCCTCGGTATCGCCGGGGCTGAACTCCTTGTCTGCGAAGAGTTCGGCGAGCCCCGTGATCTGTTTCAGGCGCAGCAGTTCGTCGCGATCCATGCCGATGTGGCGCATGATCCACTGGTCGGACATCTGTGCCCGCGTCAGCTCGGCGACGATTTCGCTCATCAGCTCTACGTTGTGTGTGCCGCGCGCCCGGTTGTGGCGGATGGTCGAGGCCATGCGGTTCGAGATGTCCTTTTCGATCACCGCCACGGGCAGCAGGCCCCTCTCCCGTTCGTAGATGCGTTTCGACCGCTTGAGCACCAGGTAGCGGTGGTAACCGTCCACCAGTTCGTAGAGATCCTTTTCGGCATCGTAATAACAAACGCACGGCATCGTGTAGCCGTCCTCCCAGATCGACAGCTCCAGCAGTTTCATTTCGGGCGGGGCTACGACGTTGGGGTTGTAGCTGTTCGCCACGACTTTCTCCACCGGCACGGCTCTGACGTCATAGACAGGGCTCCGGTACGTTGCTTTTGTCGGAGGGTTGCAGTAACGATTCATATTTTTCCATGATTTTATTTCGGCGCTGCGTCTCGCTTTTGTTCGGCGAGAATCCCATGTATTTGCAGGCATGGTCGTTCTTCAGGATGCAAATGCAGATCCGCTTGAACGTCGGCAGCCGGCTGAATTCCGGAAGGTCTATGTCGTCGAGGTATTCCATGCGCACCGGACGTTTGTCCGTCCGGTAGGCGCTCTTGCCGCCGATTTCAATCCGAATACCCGCCTTTTGCAGCTTTGCGATGGTTTCGTCGGGGAGGCACCCGCCTTTTTCGCGCCAGAAACGGATGCTTACGGAGAGCTTTTCGAGGTAGTTATTCCGTGTCCGCTCCGGAAGCGTCGAGAGCAGGAAATGCATGTAACCTTCCCAGGTCATCCCTTTCGGCAGCTTGACCGATTGCCAGCCGGTGGCAGCCGTCCGGCCGTACAGCGCCGCGAAGTTGGCGCCGTTGACCCGGCCGATCATGCGGCCCCACGTGTCCGGGTCGATGGCCTTGTAGAGATGCAGGCTCGAAATCGCCTGCGAGATGAAAGGGCTGGCTACGCGTTGGCTCTCCAGCGGCACGCCGGCCATGTAGAAGAGGTCGTAAAGGTGGTTGTAGGGCCAGCCGAACCGGCCGTTCGCCGTCCAGATGTCGGTCGTGAGCCAGTCGTAGAGCGGGTAGGCGTTGCAGATTCCGCCGCCGACCCATTGGCGTATCCACCGTTTGCCGGCGAACCGGTGGTGGTTGCGGTCGCTGTATATGGTGCGCCAGCGGTTGAAACTTTCCTGCGTGCGGATGCCGATCAGGCAGCACGTGCGTGCCGCCCGGTTGCGGGCGTGGAGCCACTCGGCAAAGCAATTCTGGAATTCGTAGTCCCACATGTCGTCCCTGAAGAACGGGAAGTCGCGGTGCGTGAGGCAGCCCGCAGGCATCTCACGCACCCACAGCTCCCGCTTGGACTCTTCCCACGGGCGCCAGTAATGCCGGAACATCGATGTGCAGGTTTGTACCTTGAACGGCACGCAGACCCGGTAGACGTCGAGTATGTCGGCGTTCGCGGCCAGCGTCCGGTTGACATAGTCGACCGTGTCGCGGTACTGTATCTCGTAGTCCATGTGGAATACCCCGATGCGGCGTTTGAGATGGTGCCGCCGTATGTAGTCGATGCACAGGTTGAGCAGCACGCCGCTGTCCTTGCCGCCCGAGAAGGAGACATAGATGTCGTCGAAGAGCTCGAAGACGGTTTTCAGCCGTTGCTGTGTCCGCTCGTAGACATTCATGGCTGCGGCCGTTTATTGTCGTACTGCATCGCGACGTATTGCTTCCATTCCCGGATTGCGGCGAATCCCTCGGTGCGGAATATCTCCGCATGGCGGATCAGCGTGACGGAACGTATCGTATAGTCGCGGCCGTAATACTGGACGACCTCCCGCAGGAACCGCGCGAGCAGTTGCGGGTTGTCGCCCGAGACATAGTAGTTGTTGATCCTTGCGATCCCGCCGTCGGTAATCTCCACCGGCACGAATCCGTAAACATTTTCACCTTCCCAGGCGACGAACCACGTATGCGAACGCGAAGTCCAGAACGGATAGTTGTTGTTCTGGCGCAATACGCTGCGCCGCATGACCAGAGGCGCGACGAGTGTGTAGAGGCGAGGCGAAGTTCCGTCCAGTTTTTCGATTGTCATATCCCCGATGCCGCATTTGCGGACTGAATGTTGTATATTTGCGACTGAATGTTCCGAATATATGGGTTGTCATCACAAATATAACAAATTACGCCCGTTTTCTCAAATTTTTCGGCCTCGGGGATAGATGTTTCAATCCGGTTTCCGTCCGGAAAGCACCGCCGGAAACCTGTAAGAACGACGGGGAAAACCCGGACGGGAAATTCAACCCCGGCTTTCCATGCTGTCAGCCGAGGGATTGACGCTCACCACGTCCTGCTCTATTTGCCGCTGCGTAGGCGTTCCGTCTTCGGTGGCAGGGGTGATGGGGCCGCCGTCGGCGAGTATGTCGTCCGGGGTGATCTGGGTGACGGGGATTTCCTGCATGCCTTGCGATTGTCTTACGTCGGCCTGCGCTGCCTCTTGCCGGCAGGACGGATGGTGTTGGTCGGTGTTTTTCATCGGTTCTTTTTTGGAAAGTGTGCTGCAAAGGTCGTACCGCGATGGGGAAGGGCGTTGCTGAAGGCATCCAAGCCCGGCATATCGGGGTTTGTCCGAGGTTTTTTCCTTTTTTTCCGTTGGACGGCACCCCGGAAATGGAAACCCCTGCAAATTGATATTTGCAGGGGTTTCGCTCGTTTTTGCGGAGAGTGGGGGATTCGAACCCCCGGTACAGTAATCCCGTACGTCAGTTTAGCAAACTGGTGGTTTCAGCCACTCACCCAACTCTCCGGGCAGCTAAAACTAAATATTGCTATCGTTAAGCGGGACAAAAGTAAATCAAAAAAGGGGAATTACCAAATAAAAACCGGAGAAAAGTTTTCGCCCTGCATTCTGCCGGGGGAGGCCCCGCGGCATGGAGCCCCCGTGGCCGAAGGCTGCGTCCCGCCGATACGGCCTGTCGGCGGCGGCATCCGTTGCACGGGCGTCGAAAATTCACATCTCTTTTTTGCCGTTTTGCCTGCTCTGGTGTCGGATTTGCTTTGCCGTATTATGAAATTGCATTTAGATTTTGTACCTTTGTGTGATATTTCGCTCATAATGGCAGAGAAAGATAAAGACATACTGGAGAATATAGGAGAGCAGGAATACAAGTACGGCTTCACCACGGACATCGAGACCGAAACCATCGGTAAGGGTCTGAACGAGGAGGTGGTACGTCTGATCTCCGCCAAGAAAGGCGAGCCCGCGTGGATGACCGAGCGGCGCGTGGCGGCTTACCGCCACTGGCTGACGTTGGAACCCCCGACGTGGGCGCACCTGACGATTCCCGAAATAGATTTTCAGGACATCATCTATTACGCCGCCCCCAAGCCGCAGAAAAAACTCAATTCGATGGACGAGGTCGACCCCGAGCTCAAACGCACGTTCGACAAACTGGGCATCCCCCTCGAAGAGCAGATGGCGCTGGCGGGCGTGGCGGTCGACGCCGTGATGGACTCGGTGTCGGTCAAGACGACGTTCAAGGAGGTGCTGGCCGAAAAGGGCATCATCTTCTGTTCGATCTCCGAGGCGCTGCGCGACTTCCCCGACCTGGTGAAGAAATACCTGGGCAGCGTCGTCCCCTATACCGACAATTTCTATGCGGCGCTCAATGCCGCGGTCTTCTCCGACGGATCGTTTTGCTACATCCCCCGGGGTGTCCGCTGCCCGATGGAGCTGTCGACCTATTTCCGGATCAATGCGGCGGGGACGGGACAGTTCGAACGTACGCTGATCGTGGCCGACGAAGGGGCTTACGTGAGCTACCTCGAAGGCTGTACGGCCCCGCGCCGCGACGAGAACCAGTTGCATGCCGCCGTGGTCGAGATCATCGTCGAGAAGGACGCCGAGGTCAAATACTCCACGGTGCAGAACTGGTATCCCGGCGACAAGCAGGGGCGGGGCGGCATCTATAATTTCGTGACCAAACGCGGCATCTGCCGCGAAAACGCCCGCCTGTCGTGGACGCAGGTGGAGACCGGCTCGGCCATCACCTGGAAATACCCGAGCTGCATCCTCGCGGGCGACAATTCGGTCGGTGAGTTTTACTCGGTGGCCATGACCAACAACTTCCAGCAGGCCGACACCGGTACGAAGATGATCCACATCGGCCGCAACACCCGCAGTCGCATCGTCTCGAAAGGTATCTCGGCAGGGCGGAGCGAGAACTCCTACCGCGGGCTGGTGCGCATGGCCAAGGGGGCGGAGAACGCCCGCAACTATTCGCAGTGCGACTCGCTGCTGATCGGCGACAAGTGCGGCGCGCACACCTTCCCGGTGATCGACAGCCGCAACCGCACGGCCGTGGTCGAACACGAAGCCACCACGTCGAAGATTTCCGACGACCAGCTTTTCTACTGCAACCAGCGCGGGCTTTCGACCGAGGACGCCGTGGGGCTGATCGTCAACGGCTACGCCCGCGAGGTGCTGGCCAAACTGCCGATGGAATTTGCCGTCGAGGCGCAGAAACTGCTTTCGATAAGCCTCGAGGGTTCGGTCGGATAACCGGATATAAAAAAGGAAAGATATGTTAAGCGTAAAAAATCTGCATGCGTCCGTCGACGGCAAGGAGATCCTGCGGGGCATCGACTTCGAGGTCGGAGCCGGCGAGGTGCATGCCATCATGGGCCCCAACGGTTCGGGCAAGTCGACGCTCGCGGCGGTGCTCGCGGGCAATGAAAAGTTCACCGTCACCGAAGGTTCGGCGACGTTCCTGGGGCAGGATCTGCTGGACATGCCGATCGAAGACCGGGCGCGCCTCGGCCTGTTCCTCGGCTTCCAGTACCCGGTCGAGATACCGGGCGTCACGATGGCCAATTTCATGAAGCTGGCCGTGAACGAACAGCGCAAGTTCCGCGGCGAGGAGCCGCTGACGGCCGCCGAGTTCCTGCGCCTGATGCGCGAGAAGAGCGCTGTCGTGGAGCTCGATGCGAAGCTCACGTCGCGTGCCGTGAACGAAGGCTTCTCGGGCGGTGAGAAGAAGAAAAACGAGATTTTCCAGATGGCGATGCTCGACCCGAAACTGGCGATCCTCGACGAGACCGACTCGGGACTCGACATCGACGCCCTTCGCATCGTCGCCACGGGCGTTACGAAACTCCATACGCCCCAGAATGCCACGGTGGTCATCACGCACTACCAACGCCTGCTGGATTACATCGTGCCCGACGTGGTGCATGTGCTCTACAAGGGGCGCATTATCCATACGGGCGACAAGACGCTGGCCCTCAAGCTCGAAAAGGAGGGCTACGACTGGCTGATTAACGATTACAGGGAATGACGGCGCTTTACGATATTATCCGCGGGTTCCGCACGGCCGAGGGTGAAGTGTTCCGGGTTGCCGGGGCGGAGAGCGAGCCTTTCGCTGCGGTCGATCCCCGGCGTATGCGTGTCGAGGTTGCGGCGGGGGCTTCGCTGCGGCTGGCCGTGCTCCATACTTCGCCTGAGGTGTCGGCCCTGGAGATCGTGCTGGAGGAGGGCGCACGCTTCGTATTGACCGAGTTATTCGTTTCCGAAGCCTTTGCGGAGGTGACTGTGAAACAGGCTGCCCGCAGCCTTTGCCATATCACGGCGGTGCAGCTTTCGAGCGCCAATGCCTCCTATACGGTCGATCTCGACGGGCCGGGTGCCGAAAGCCTGTTGGGCGGAGCGTTCCTCGCCGCCGGGCAGGAGCATTGCGTCGTCAGGCTGCGGACGAACCACAACGTGCCCGACTGCCGCAGCAACTCTTATATAAAAGGTGTCGCGGGCGGTACGGCCGTAGGGGAGTTCTGCGGGCTGGTCTATGTGGCGCCCGACGCCCAGCGCACCGATGCGCAGCAGCAGAACCGCAACATTCTGCTCAGCGAGACGGCGCGTATCACGACCCAGCCCCAGCTGGAGATCTATGCCGATGACGTGAAATGCTCGCACGGCGCGACGGTGGGACAGATGGATTCCGAGGCGATCCTCTATATGCGGCAGCGCGGCCTGAGCGAAGCCCAGGCGCGGCAGTTGCAGATCGAGGGCTTCGTGGGCGATGTCGTACGCCGTTGCGGCATTGAACCGCTGTGCGAGGCGGCGATGGAAGCGGTGGTTGCCAAACTGGAAAAATCATAACGATGTTCGACGTTGAAAAAATACGCGGGGAGTTCCCGATCCTGGGGCGCGAGGTCTACGGCAAGCCGCTGGTTTATCTCGACAGCGGCGCCACGGCGCAGAAACCGCTGGCCGTGATCGAGATGGTCGATTACCTGCAGCGCGGGCTTAACGCCAATATACACCGCGGGGTGCACTACCTCTCGGAAGAGGCCACGACGCTTTACGAGGCGGCACGCGAACGGATCGGCGCCTTTATCGGCGCTGCCGAAAAGGAAGAGGTCGTCTTTACGGCCGGCGCTACGGCTTCGCTCAATACGGTGGCCTATGCCTGGGGTGAAAAGTTCGTCCGTGCGGGCGACAATATCCTTGTCAGCGAGATGGAGCACCACTCCAATATCGTGCCCTGGCAGATGCTCGCCGAACGCAAGGGGGCGGAAATCCGCGTCCTGCCCTTCGACGACGAGGGGCGCCTGTGCACCGAACTGCTGCCGTCGCTGCTGGATGACAAGACCCGCATCGTCGCCGTTACGCAGGCTTCGAATACGCTCGGAACGCGTCCTGACCTGCGGCCCGTCATCGATGCGGCACATGCCGTGGGGGCGATCGCCGTGGTGGACGGATGCCAGGGTGTCGTGCACGGCGGTGTCGACGTGCAGGCTTTGGATTGCGACTTCTATGCCTTCTCGGGGCATAAGCTCTTCGGCCCGACGGGCATCGGCGTGCTGTATGGCAAACGTGCGCTGCTCGAAGCCATGCCGCCGTTTCTCGGCGGGGGCGATATGGTCGATACCGTGACCTTCGCCAAGACCACCTATGCGCCCGTGCCGCTCAAGTTCGAAGCCGGTACGGCCAATTTCACCGGGGCCATCGCCCTGGGCGAAGCCGTGAAATTCGTCGGGCGTTTCGACCCGGCCGAGGTCGAGGCGCACGAGGCGGCACTGCTGCACCGTGCGACCGAACGGCTTTCGGCCGTCGACGGGCTGCGGATTTACGGTACGACGCCCGGCAAGTGTGCCATCGTGTCGTTCAACGTCGAGGGTGTGCATCCCTACGACATGGGCATGATCCTCGACAAGCTGGGTATCGCCGTCCGTACCGGGCAGCACTGTGCCGAACCCACCATGACGCATTTCTCCACGACGGGGATGTGCCGCGCTTCGTTCGCGCTCTACAATACGCTGGCCGAGGCCGATGCGCTGGCCGGCGGCGTGGAACGCGCGGTGCGGATGCTGCGCGGATAGCGGGCCGGGCGACTTATTGAAGGATAAAAACTTAAATAATCAGGAATTAACCTATGTTCATAGTACTCGAAGGATTGGACGGGGCCGGTAAATCGACCCAAATCCGCATGTTGCGCCGTTTTTTTGCCGACAGGGGCGTCGAGAGCGAGTATGTGCACTTCCCGCGTTTCGATTCGCCCGTCTACGGCGAGCTGATAGCCCGTTTCCTGCGCGGCGAGTTCGGCGGCGTGGGTGAGGTCGACCCCTATCTCGTGGCGCTGCTCTTCGCGGGCGACCGTGCCGATGCCGCCCCCCGGATCAGGGAGTGGCTCGCGCAGGGCAAGGCGGTCATCCTCGACCGCTATGTCTATTCGAACGTGGGTTTCCAGTGCGCCAAGCTGCCCGCCGGAGAAGAACGCAACCGATTGGCCGACTGGATCCTATACCTCGAATTCTGTCATAACGGCCTGCCGCGTCCCGACGTGTCCTTGTTCCTCGACGTGCCGTTCACCTTTACCGAGCGCAAACTTTCCGAGCTGCGCGAGGGCGATGACCGCGAGTACCTGCAGGGCGGACAGGACATCCACGAGGCGTCGCTCGCCTTGCAACAGGCCGTGCGCAGCGTATACCTCGAAGCCGCGGCCAAAGACCCCGCGCTGCGGGTCGTCGATTGCAGCGATCCTGCGGGGGCGATGGATTCCCCGGAGGGTATTTTTGCTAAAATATGTGCCCAGCTGGCACCAATACTCGAAGCCGATGCGGAAGTCCAGGGCCTTTAAACTGCTGGCCAACGTCTGCCGGCTGATCCTTGCCTGCACGTTCATCGTGTCGGGTTTCTCGAAGGTCATCGACCCGTGGGGCACCGCCATGAAGGTCAACGAGTACCTCTCCATCTACGGCATGGAATCCCTCCTGGGGGCGAGCATGGCCTTTTCGATCTGGTTGTGCGGTGCCGAGATGATGATGGGCTGTATGCTCCTGTTCAAGGTACGTATCCGCCTGATCTCGATCTTCGCCGTGCTGTCCATGCTCTTTTTTACCGCCCTCACCCTGCTCAGCGCTACGGTGATCCCCGTCGAGGACTGCGGTTGTTTCGGCGAGGCGCTGAAGCTGACGCCGTGGGAGACTTTCTACAAGAACCTGGCGCTGCTGCCGATGGCTCTGGTGGTCTGGTGGCGTTACCGCCCCGACAAGATCTTCGCCTTCAACCCCCTGGAAATCGTGCTTACCGTCACCTTTTTCTTCCTCACGATGTATCTGGGATACTATTGCTACCGCCACCTGCCGCTGATCGACTTCCTGCCCTATAAGGTCGGGGTCAATATCTGGGAGGGGATGCACGCCCCGGTCGTCGAGCCCGGCGAAACGGAGACCGTACTTGTCTACCGCAACATCAAGACGGGCAAGCTGCGCGAATTTTCGCTCGACGACACGGCCTGGCAGGATGCCGAAAAATGGGAGTGGGTCGATACCCGGACTACGGACGAGATGCCCGCCATCCGCCCGCTCATGAGCGAATTCTCCCTGCGCGATGCCGAAGGGGATGCGACCGAAGAGATCGTGACTGCTCCCGGGCGCGTGTACCTGCTCTGCGTTACGTCGTTCGACCGCCTGCCGCGCGGTTGCGCCAAGCGCTTCGCCAGGGTCGTGCGGCGGGCCGGGGAGGAGGGCGCCCGCGTCGTCTGCCTTACCCCGCAGCCGTTGTACGGGGTCACTTACCACGATTTCGGTTCGGGGGATGTACGGTGCTATAACATAGACGCTTCGACCATGAAGACCATGCTGCGCGCCAATAACGGCATGGTGGTGCTGGAGGACGGCGTGATCCGTGCTAAAAAGAATTGTCGCGATATTCGTCCGTAGGGACATTTTGCGGCATGTGGTATGAAAGTTGACCCCGGGAACGGAGTCAACTTTCTTATTATGCGAACTTTCCATGTTTTAATCGTAGTCTTTCTCCTGGGCGCTTGCGCCCGGCGCCAGCCTGTGCCCGAGACCGTGCGTCCCGTCAAAGTCACCACGGCAGCCGGTGCGGCGGTCATCGACAAGGACTTCGCAGGGCTGGCGACGCCCGATGACGCCGTGAACCTCGCCTTCAAGCTTCCGGGGCAGGTGCTCGATGTCCCCGTCGCGCAGGGCGAAAGCGTCAAGAAAGGGGCGCTGCTGGCCGAACTCGATCCCCGGGATATCGAATTGCAGGTTTCGGCCGACCGGTCGGCTTTCGAGGAGGCCCGTTCGCAGATGCAGCGTATGCAGCGGTTGTTGGAGCACGAAGCCGTATCCCGCCAGGAGTTCGAAAGCGCCCAGACCCGTTTCGCACAAGCCAAGTCAGCCTATGAAAATTCCCTCGACCTGCTCAAGGAGACCAAGCTCCGTGCGCCTTTCGCCAGCGTCGTGGAACGCAAGTTCGTCGACAACTACGAACGCGTGCAGGCCGGGCAGTCCATCGTTCGCGTCGTGAACCCGGTGACGACCAAAGTGCAATTCACCATGCCCGAAAGCGGCCTGTCGCTCCTTTCGTCGCCTTCGACCCGCTTCGAGGTCGAGTTCGACAACTACCGGGGCGTCAAGTTCCCCGCCGTGCTGAAGGACTATGCCAAGACATCGTCCGATGCTTCGGGGTTCCCCGTGTCGCTGCGCCTTACGGATGTCGACACCGGGCGTTATTCGATTTCGCCCGGCATGTCGTGCATGGTCACGATGCAGAGCGCCGATCCCGTCACGGATGCGGTATCCCTGCCCGTCTCGGCCGTTTATGCCCCGGCCGAAGGCGGCACTTACGTCTGGGTGGTGACCGGCGGCGACCGTGTCGAGCGCCGGGCCGTAACCCTGGGCGAATTGTACGGCCGAGACCGGGTCGTGATCGACAGCGGGGTGGAACCGGGTGAGCGGGTCGTCACGGCCGGGGTTTACCAGTTGCGGCAGGGCGAACGGGTGAGAATCTTAAACTGATGCGACGATGAGCCTGCCCGAATATTCATTGAAGAACAGAAAAGTCGTTTGGTTTTTCCTTTTCGTCCTGCTGGCGGGCGGAGCCTTGGGCTTCGTTACGCTGGGAAAAAAGGAGGACTCGGTATTCGTCATCAAGAGTGCGTCGCTGGTCTGCTCCTACCCGGGCGCCACGCCGCTCGAAGTCGAACAGCTTGTGACCGAACCGATCGAGCGCGAGGTGCAGTCGATGCGCCTCGTGCATAAAATCACGTCCGAATCCTATTACGGACTGTCGAAGATCCTGGTCGAATTAGACCCTGCGACCCGTGCTTCCGAGATACCCCAGTTGTGGGATGAACTGCGGCGCAAGGTACTCAACATCCAGCCCCGGCTGCCTGCCGGGGCTTCGCCCGTGACCGTGGCCGACGATTTCGGCGACGTCTACGGTATCTATTACGGCCTGTCGGTCGACGGGGGTTTCACCTGGGCGGAGCTGCGCGACTGGGCACAGCGGATCAAGACGGCGCTCGTGACGGTCGACGGCGTGCAGAAGGTGAGCCTTTTCGGCGAGCAGACGCCCGTCGTGAACGTCTATGTCAACCTTGCAGCGCTCGCTAACTTCGCTATCCGCCCCGAGACGATCGTGGCGACCATCGGCCAGCAGAACACCATCGTCAACAGCGGCGAGAAACAGGCCGGGGCGCTCCAGATACAGATTCTCGAGGCCGGAACCTACAAGGGCCTCGACGATATCTCAAACCAGATGCTGACCGCTGCCTCGGGCAAACAATACCGCCTGGGCGACATCGCCCGCGTCGAACGGGGCTATGCCGACCCGCCGCAGACGCTCATGCGAGTCGACGGCCGCCGTGCCGTGGGCATCGGCATTTCGACCGAGGCGCAGGTCGACGTGGTGAAAACCGGGGAGAAGATCATCCGCGTGCTTGACGGCCTCATGCGCCAGATGCCCGTCGGCATGGATCTTACGGTGCTTTATCCCGAGAACCGCATCGCGCAGCAGGCCAATGCGACCTTCGTGCTGAACCTCGCCGAGTCGGTCGCGATCGTCATCCTGATCATCATGCTCGTCATGGGTTTCCGCGCCGGGGTGCTCATCGGCAGCTCGCTGCTGTTCTCCATCGGGGGTACGCTGCTGCTGATGCAGTTCCTGGGCGAGGGGCTCAACCGTACGTCGCTCGCCGGGTTCATCATCGCCATGGGTATGCTCGTGGACAATGCCATCGTGGTGACCGATAACGCGCAGCAGGCCATGCTGCGGGGTGTCGCGCGGCGCCGTGCGGTCGTCGACGGGGCGAATGCCCCGCGCTGGAGCCTGCTCGGCGCGACGCTGATCGCCATTTTCTCGTTCCTGCCGCTCTACCTGGCGCCGTCGTCCGTGGCCGAGATCGTCAAGCCGCTGTTCGTCGTGCTGGCCTTGTCGCTGTTGCTGAGCTGGGTGCTGGCCCTGACGCAGACGCCGCTTTTCGGCGACTTCATGCTCCGCGTGAACCCTGCCGCGCACGATCCCTACGATACGAAATTTTACCGCGCTTTCGACCGCCTGCTGGCTGCCCTGCTGCGATGGCGGTGGGGCGTCGTGGCAGGCGTCGTGGCGCTTTTTGCAGCGGCATTGGCGGTAATGGGTCTTATGCCCCAGAATTTCTTCCCGTCGCTCGACAAGCCCTATTTCCGTGCCGACGTGCTGCTGCCCGAGGGGTACAATATCCGGGACACGGAACGCAACCTGCGCACGATGGAGGAGTGGCTTCATGCGCAGCCCGAGGTGAAGACCGTCTCGGTGACGATGGGTTCCACGCCGCCGCGCTACTACCTGGCCAGCAGCAGCGTTTCGCTGCGTCCCAATTTCGGGAACATCCTCGTCGAACTGCACGATAAGGAGCAGACCGAAGCTGTCGAGGCGCGTTTCAACGCTTATGTCCGGGCGATGTGCCCCGACGTGTGGCTGCGCTCGTCGCTTTTCAAACTCTCGCCCGTGCCCGATGCGGCGATCGAATTCGGGTTT
Organism: Alistipes sp. UBA1686; assembly: GCF_002320215.1. Classification (NCBI taxonomy): domain Bacteria; kingdom Pseudomonadati; phylum Bacteroidota; class Bacteroidia; order Bacteroidales; family Rikenellaceae; genus Alistipes; species Alistipes sp. UBA1686. Next base: position 467,869 of record NZ_DCKA01000021.1, on the reverse strand, counting down.
ATCGGCGACGATATCGACACGCTCCGCCGCCTGACGCAGGCCGCCGAAGAGATCATGTGGCGGACGGCAGGCACGGTCAACATCCGCAACAGCTGGGGCAACCGCGTCCCGACATGGCTGCCGCTCTACTCGCAGATGAAGGGGCAGCGTATCGGCGTCACCCGCAGCCAGATGGCGCAGGGCATCACCATCGCCACGCAGGGTTACCGCCTCGGCGAATACCGCGAGGGCGACCAGTTCATGCCGATCCTTCTGAAGGACGAGAATATCGACACCTACAACCTCACCAACCTGCAGGCACTGCCGATCTTCACCCCCGCCGGCAAGGTCTACTCCATCGAGCAGGCGACCGACGGCTTCCGCTTCGAATACCGCGTCGGAGTGGTGAAACGCTACAACCGTCAGCGGGTCATGAAGGCGCAGTGCGACCCCGGCCGCGGGGTCAACACCATGCAGCTCTACGCTGCGCTGCGGGATTCGGTTCTGCGCGGCGTGGTGCTCCCCGAAGGGTATTCGATGAAGGTTTTCGGCGAGCAGGAGAGCCAGCAGGAATCCAACTCGGCCCTGGCCAGGTATATGCCCCTGACGATGGTGCTCATCTTCATCGTGCTGCTCCTGCTTTTCCGCAACTACCGCGAGCCGACCGTTATCCTGCTGATGATCCCGCTGATCTTCATCGGCGTGGTGCTCGGACTGGCCGTCACGGGCAAGGTTTTCAACTTCTTCTCCCTGCTGGGACTGCTGGGGTTGGTGGGCATGAACATCAAGAACGCCGTGGTGCTGGTCGAGCAGATCGGCGTGCTGCGCTCCGAAGGCAAGGGCGCCTACGAAGCCCTCACGGCGGCTACGCGCAGCCGAATCGTCCCCGTGGCGATGGCTTCGGGTACCACGATCCTCGGTATGCTGCCCCTGTTGTTCGACTCGATGTTCGGCGCCATGGCCGCCACGATCATGGGCGGCCTGCTCGTCGCCACGCTGCTGACGGTCTGCGTGCTGCCGGTCGTCTATGCCATTTTCTACAATATCCGCAAGTCATGAAGAATTATCTGATCCTCTCCGCACTGCTGGCCTTCGTGCCCGCCGCCGCCCAGACCTCGCTCGGCGACTACCGGCAGGCCGTGACCGAATACAGCTGGGAACTGAAGGTCGCCGCATCGAAGAGCGATGCGGCTTCCGAGACCATGGGACAGGCTCGTACGGGATACCTGCCACGGCTGTCGCTCGACGGCAGTTTCACCGCCACGGTACACCACTACGACGGGTTGGAGCGGTGGAATTTCAGCGTCCTTCCGCAACTCGTGCAGACCGTCTACGGCGGCGGGGCCGTACGTGCGGCCTACAAACAGGCCGAGCTGGGCTACGACATCGCCCTCTGCGACGAGGAATTCACGCAGCTCGATGTGCGTTATGCGGCCGAGTATACCTACTGGAACCTCTCCGCCATGGAGTTGTATGCCGCATCCATGCGCCAGTATGTCAACATAATCCGCTCGCTCAAGGAGGTCGTCGACCGCCGTTTCGCCGAGGGCTACATTGCCAAGGGCGACGTGCTGATGATCGATGCCCGTCTGAGCGAAGCGCAGTACGGGCTGGTGAGTGCCGAGCGGAACTATACCGTCGCGCTGCACAATTTCAACATCCTGCGCGGCACGGATCCCGACCTTGCGGTGGAACTTGCCCAGGGCATCCGCGATTCGCTGCCGCAGCCTGCGCGCCTGCTGCCCGACGAGGTGCTGGGGCGCCGTCCGGACTATATGGCGGCCCGGTTGCGCAGCGAACAGGCCGACGCGGGTATCCGGGCGGCGCGCGCGCCGTTCAATCCGCAGGTGAGCGTGGGCATCGGCGGCTCGTGGCAGCCGTATTATCCCAACCGGACGGGCGCCACGACGGTCGACGGCTCTGTGTTCGTGAAACTCACGCTCCCGATTTTCCACTGGGGCGAACGCCGCCGCGCCACGGGTGCGGCACATGCCGTCCAGCGGCAGAGCGAGTGGAACACCGCGCTGCTGCACGACAATATCGTGCGCGACGAGATGAACGGCTGGACGGCGCTGGTCAACAGCAGGGCACAGGTCGATGCCACGGAGCAGAGCCTGCGCATCGCCGGCGAAAACCTCGACATCAGCACCTATTCCTACGGCGAGGGGCTCTCTACGATCCTCGATGTGTTGCAGGCGCAGCTGAGCTGGATACAGCTCTACACCAATGCAATCAAGGCTCATTACAACTATGCCGTGGCGGTGTCGGACTACCTGCGCATCACGGCGCAGTGAGCGGCGGCAGGCAGGCCCTGCCCGGCAGGCCGTCGCGGCGGGGATGCCTGTTCCGGCTGCGGAAACCGCATGGCCGAGACCGCCTCTTCGGGACGACGACGGTTTCCTGCCGGCGGGGCACAAAAAACGGGGATTTTTCCTGAAAATCCCCGTTTTTCGTATCCCTTGCCTGTCGTTTCAGGCTTTCGCAGGCTCGGTGCTGACCACCGCGATTTCGTGCGATACGGGTGCGACCTTGCGCAGCATCTGCATCATACCGCAGTACTTTTCGTGCGCCAGCGTCACCGCACGGCTCACTTTGGCCTGGTCGTCCTCGGTGTCGCATTCGATGTTGTAGACTACGTGGAACGATTTGAAGGTGCTTTCGGATTGGGGCGTTTCGTCCGAGAGCTCGCCCGAAATGCCGATCTCGAAGCGCTTGGGGCGGAAACGTTCCTTATCCATAATCATCAGGGCCGTCTTGCCGACGCATTTCGCCGCGGCATAAAGCAGCAGTGCCTTGGGATTCATCTCCTCGCAGCGGGGCCCGCCTTCGGACGTGAAGTCCGCATCCCCGGAGAGTTGCAGCGTTACTTTTTCGATCATAAGTCACAGAATTAATGTTGAACGCCCGAAGCGGGGCAAGAATCGTACCTTACCGGTATGCCCCCGCGGTTTCCGCCGCCGTTTCCGTACGGCGGACGGGGTGCACGATCTTAAAGCAGGTGCCCTCGCCCGGCGCGGAGACGACCGATATCTCGCCGCCGAGTAGTTCGGTGATCGTACGGCAGATGGAAAGCCCCAGCCCGACGCCTTTTACATAGGAATCGGCCTTGTAGAATCGCTCGAAGATTCGGCTCAGGTGCTCTTGCGAAATGCCTTTCCCCGTATCCCTGACGAACAGTTCGACCTCTCCCGCACCGTCGGCCGTGCGGTACCCGAACGTAATGTTGCCCTTGTCGGTAAATTTCGCGGCGTTGTTTATCAAGTTGTTGACGACCTGTTTCAGCCGCGAGGCATCGGTGCGGATTGTCGTGTCGGCCTGCGGGAGTTCGAGCCTCAGTTCGACCTGTGGGGGCATGGTGAGCAGTTGGGACTGGTAGATGTCCGACAGCAGCGTGTGCAGCGAATGCTCCCCGAAACAGAACTCCATGGTGTTCGACTCGATCTTCGAAAGGTCGAGGATGTCCGATATCAGACGCAGCAACTGGTCGCCGTTGGCCGTGATCAGGCGGCTGTACTCCTGTCTTTCCGTTTCGCTGAAGGGGACGTCGTCGCACGTCAAGAGGTTGGCGAAGCCGATGATGGCGTTGAGCGGCGTCCGGATTTCATGGCTCATGTTGGCCAGGAACGCCGATTTGAGCCGGTCGTTTTCGCGGGCCTTGTCGCGGGCTTCGCGCGGATGTCCTTCGATCTCCTTGTGGGGCTGGATGCTCTGGCAGATACCCACCACGCGATAGGGCGAGCCGTCGTGTGCCTGTCCCAGGTATACGGATTGTCCCTCGAACCATTCCCATGTCCCGTCGCAGCGGCGGACGCGGTAGGCGTATGCCTCGGGGGTGAGTATCCCGGATAGCTGCTTTGCGAATGCTGCGGAAAGGGTTTCCCGGTCGTCGGGATGGAGCATGTCGAAAAAGGCCCCGGGACTCATCGAACAGTCGCCGCGCGGGATGCCGACGTGGTCGAACCAGCGGGCGTCGATGACCATTCTGCCGTTGTCCAGGTCGAAGAACCACGGGAAAATTTTCGTTTGCGCCATCGCCATGTCGAGAATGAACCTGCGGCAGACTTCCTCTTCGATGTCCCGGAACAGGAATACTATCCGGCGCAGTTTTCTATGCCGGTCGTAGTGGCCGACGAAGCGGCCTTCGATATAGAATTTCAGATTGTCCCTGCCGGATAGCTGTATATAGCTCCACGGCGGCAGGTCGCCGTAGGTTTTGTGCCGTTCCAGCCCTTTGAAAATAGCGGGCAGAAGGTCTTTTTTATCATGACAGACAGAGAACAGGCCGGAGATGTTCAGCGGATGCGGAAAATCCCCCCCCCGAGGCGGAGTGCCTTGAATGCCTGCATGTTGATATCCGTTAATTCCCCTTCGGGCGTCAGCTCGATGCAGGCAACGGAAACCCGGCTGAGCGTGTCGCGCACGGCCGGGGCCTGTATCCCCGGCGCGAGGGCGGGCTTGTTACGATGGAAGAGACGCAATTTCATGTTGACTGGGTTAAGGGCGTAACGGTCTGGCTAAGGTATGGATAATTTTCAACAGATGCAAACCGTCCCGGTCGCCGCCGGGGTGTCGGTTCCGGTTTTATACCGGTATATTTGGTGCGGGGGTATGCGGGAAAGGCAAATTTTCGTATATTTGCCCTTTGTAAGAATTTATGTGCGTATGCGGAAAAAACTGAGCTTGTTGCTGACCCTCGCGCTGTGCGCGGTATGCACCCTGCGGGTGCAGGCCGGGGAGCCCGAAAGTGAGACCTTTATCGAGCGGGGACGGTCGTTGTTCGACTACGGCCGCTGGAGCGATGCCCGGCATGAGTTCCTCCGGGCCCGGGACGTGCTCGCGCCTTCCGACCGTGTCGCGGCGCAGACGGTCGATTTCTACCTGGCGGCCTGTGCCGTCGAGCTGGGCAGCCGCGATGCCGAAGGGGCGCTCCGCGATTTCGAGGCACGTTATCCCGGTTCGGTCTACGCCAACGACGTGCGGTTTTCGCTGGGGTCGCTCTATTGCGCCGAGGGCGATATGAGGCGTGCCCGCGAGGCCTTCGCAAAGACCGATTACAAGGCGCTGAGCCGCTCACGCAAGGAGCAGTACGACATCCGCATGGGCTATGTCGAATTCACCGACGGCAATTACGACAAGGCTTTCGGTTATTTTGACCGCATCGGCCCCCAGAGCGAATATGCCGACCATGCACTCTATTACAAATCCTATATCGACTATGCCGAAGGGCGCTACGGGCGTGCGAAACAGGGCTTCACGGCCTTGCAGCGCAGCGATGCCTACCGTGCCGTGGTGCCGTATTACCTCCTGCAGATCGAATTCCGCGACGGAAACTACCGTTATGTCGTCGAGAACGGCGACGAACTGGTGCGCCGCGCCGTGCCCGAACGCCGGCAGGAACTGGAGCGCGTCATCGCCGAATCGTGGTTTCACCTGGGCGACTATAACAAGACCATCGGGCATCTGGACGCTTTTACGGCTGCCGGCGGCGAACTCGACCGTGACGGCAGCTATCTGATGGGCTTCTCGCTTTACCGCACGGCACGCTATCCCGAGGCTGCGGAGTTCCTGCGCAAGGCCTGCGGTGCCGAGGATGCGTTGACGCAGAATGCCTCGTACCACCTGGCCGACTGCTATCTGCGTGCGGGTGACAAGCAGGCCGCCATGCAGGCGTTCGCCATGGCAGCGGACGACAAGCTCGATCCGGTGATCGCCGAAGACGCGCTGTTCAACTACGGCAAACTGCAATACGAGCTGGGCGGCGGTGCCTTCAACGGCGCGATCAACGTGCTGACGCGCTATGTCGCGCAGTATCCCGATTCTCCGCGCGTGGGCGAAGCCCGTTCGCTGCTGATCGCGGCCTACTACAATTCGAACGATTACGACGCGGCTTACCGGGCCATCAAATCCTTCCCGACACAGGATGCCGACATCCGAGCCGCATTGCAGAAGATCACCTATTTCCGCGGCCTGGAGGCGTACAGCGCCGGCGACATGCGTGCCGCGCAGCGTTACCTGGCCGAATCCGCGGCCATCAATGTCAGCCCCAAATACAGTGCGCTCAACTCCTTCTGGCAGGGCGAAATCGCCTTCGCACAGGGCGACTATACGGTCGCTGCGGCCAAATACAATGCCTACCTGAAGCGTGCCCCCCGCAGCGAGGACGAATATGCCATGGCGCTCTACAACCTCGGCTACTGCGATTTCTCGCGCAAGGACATGGCCGGGGCGCGCAGTTCGTTCGAGAAGTTCCTCGAAGCCTATCCGGCCCGCGACCGCGACCGCGCCGATGCCTACAACCGGCTGGGCGACATCCGCTATTCCGACCGCGAATTCGAAGCGGCCGTAGGGGATTACGACCGTGCCGTTGCGCTGAACACCCCCGAACGCTATTACGCACAGTATAAACGCGCCGTGACGCTCGGCATCCTCGGGCGCACGGAGTCCAAGCTGCAGGCGCTGCGGCAGATCGTTGCCGCAGGGCAGGGCGACTATGTCGATGCCGCCTCGTACGAGCTCGGCCGTTCCTATATCGCGCAGGAACGCTATGCCGAAGGTGCCGGACAATTGGAACGGTTCATTGCCGACTATCCCTCGTCGCCGCGCCGTGCACAGGCGCTTGCCGACCTGGGGCTCGCCTACCTCAACCTGGGGGACAAGGAAAAGTCGCTGAAATATTACGACATGGTGGTCGAGACGGCCCCGCAGTCGTCCGAAGCCAAAGGGGCCATGCAGGGTATCCGCGAGATCTATGTCTCGGACGGCAAGGTCGACGACTATTTCGATTATGCCGCCAGGGTGGGCATGGAGAGCGACCTGACAGCCGTGTCGCGCGACTCGCTGTCGTTCGCCGCCGCCCAGAAACTTTACCTGGCCGGGCAGACCGAGGCTGCCGCCAAGTCGCTGCGCAGTTATGTCAGGAGCTACCCCAAGGGGTATTACCTGAACGATGCCCTCTATTTCCTGAGCGACTGTTACCTCCGCACGGGCGAGCGCGGCGATGCTATCGAAACCCTCACCGAACTGGCCGGGCAGGGTACGAACCAGTATTCGGTCACGGTGCTCGAAAAACTTTCGGAGCTGACCTATGAGGACAAGCGTTACGACGAGGCCGCCGCCGCATTCCGCAAGCTGTACGACGTCACGACGACGGTGGCCGGGCGCGAGGATGCCATGACGGGCTACGTGCGCGCCACGCTGGCCGGGGGCGACGCTTCGAAAATCGAGGCAATGGCTGCCGATGTCGCCGCGCATCCCGATGCCGGGGCCGTGGCGCTGCGCGAATCGAAATTCGCATGGGCGGAGTTGCTGCGGCAGCAGGATCGCCGTGCCGATGCCGTGAAGCTTTACAGGGAACTGGCCGCGGACGTCCGCTCGAAGGAGGGTTCCGCCGCTGCCTATTACGTGCTGGAGGACACCTTCGAAAAGGGCGATATGGACAAGACCGAGAAGGCGATATTCGCCTATTCCGAACGGGAACCCCAGGCCTACTGGCTGGCCAAGGCCTTCATCCTGCTGGGCGACGTCTATGTCCGCAAGGGAGACAATTTCCAGGCGCGGGCGACCTACCAGAGCGTCGCGGACGGCTATTCGCCTGCCGACGACGGGATCGTGGACGAAGCCAAGGAACGGATCGCAAAACTGAACTGACGATGAAACACATGTTGTTTGTAGCCGCGCTGATGGCGGCATTGCCCTGGGGCGCGAGCGCGCAGGTCGAGAAACGGGTCGAAGTGACCAAGGCCTATGTGCCGAGTGTGGAGGGAGCGTCGAAACTCGCTGTCGTACCCGACATGACCGATACGGTGAAGATGCGTCCCGAGATCGACTATACGATCACGCCGCTGTCGTTGCAGACCACCCTCGCCACGCGGCCGATCCGTCCCGCGACGGTAACCTACTGGGAATTCAACCGCCCGCTGCCTTTCTACCTCAAGGCCGGGATGGGCTACCCGTTCAATTCGGTGTTGGATTTCTATGCTTCGAGCCAGAACCCCGGGACGGGGTATGTGGTGGGCTATGTCAACCACGAGGGGCGCTATTCCAAGATCGGGAACGACTTCGGCGTCAAGAATAATTCGACGCGGATGCTCAACCGCATCGGCGCCGCTGCGGGTAAATATTTCGGCCGCCACGTGCTCGAGGGCGACCTCTCCTACGAGAACCGCATGTACCACCGCTACGGTATGTACCTCGCGCCGGACATCTCTGCCGATGCCGTACCCGGTTCGATGGCCGATTACGGCGATGCGAACATCGCGGTGCGCTTCGGCGACGATTTCCAGGATCTGAGCCGCGTGAATTTCGAAATCGCCATCCGGGGCGGCATGTTTTTCGACCATTCCGAGTGGCCGGACTATAACGACAAGGCCCGCCAGACCACGCTGGAAACCCACGCGAAGATCGCCCGCGCTTTCGGGCGCCACCGCCTTGCCGCCGAGATCGGTTACGAGCGGCTCGCCGGACAGAAGGCCCTCGACGAATATAACCAGCAATTGATACATGCCGCGCTGCGCTACGGCATCGAGGGCGGGGTAGTGCGCCTCGAGGTCGGTGCCGATTATTACCACGACAAGGTCAAGTCCGTCGAAGCGGAAAATTATATCATTCCTTTCGTGCGGCTGAACCTGAACCTCGGGACGGACGGGCTGTGCCCGTTCTTCGAGATGGACGGCAACGTCCGCGAGAACAGTTACCGTTCGCTTACGAAGCTGAATCCCTATCTGCTGAATCCCGTATTCGGGACTAAGAGTTCGGTCGATTACAACGGCCGCTTCGGTATCGGGGGCAGTATCTGGCGCGGGAAGTTCGACTACCGGGCCTATGCCGGGTTCTCGATCCGTGACAACCACCTTTACTGGTACAGTGCCGATGTCGTGCAGGGGAGCGATATTCTTGCCGCCGGGCTGACCATGCTGCCGTCGATGGCCCGCCAGACCGTCTTGTCGTTCAACGGCGAGGTGACGTGGCGTCCCGCGAGCAGTTTCCGGACGGAGTTGGGCGTGCACGGCTATATCTATAACGACGACGAGACCAAACTCCATAACGGTGCCCCGGCTTTCGATGGCAATTTTTCCGCCCACTACGACGGCCGCAAGATTTCGTTCGGCGCGGGCATCTGGCTGCAAAGCACCCGTAAATGGTCCGACTACCAGATGGATGCAGCATCCGGGGCGGAGAGTTTCGCCAGTGTCGAAGTGCCCTTTGCCGCCGACCTGCGGGTCAATTTCGACTGGAAGGTTTCGGGACGCATTACGCTCTTCGCCGAGGGCCGTAACCTGATCAACCGCCGCCTGTACCAATACCCGTGGTATCCGGAATACGGGGCAAATTTCACGGTCGGGGTGAAGGCCAATTTCTGAAATCCCACCTCCGGTCTGTGACGCGGGGTATTGCCATGGTTTTTTGCAGGAATTTGCACATTTATGTGACATATTCAAAAAATATATTAATTTTGTGAAGCCTGACATGGTATAAATACAACTTTTTGAACTTATATGGCACTGAAGAACCTCCCCAAGATATGTCCCTCCTGCGGTAAACGATTGAGCGTACAAGCGATGCATTGCAACGGATGCGATACGCATATCGAAGGCGACTACAACCTCCCGGTGATGATGCAGCTTTCGGCTCCCGACCAGCAATTCGTGCTCGATTTCGTAAAAAGCAGCGGCTCCCTGAAGGAGATGGCGCAGAAATTAGGGCTCAGTTACCCCACGGTACGCAACCGTTTGGACGACATAATTGCTCAACTTAATCAATTCGAAGGCGATGAACAGGATTCTTAACCCGTTTGAATACCTCTCTACCGGGAAAGCTCTCGGCTGGGGCCTTGCCGGGACTATTTTTTCCATCTGCCTGCTGACGGCGGTGAGCTGGCCTGTCGGTGACGACCTGTCGAAGATCGTCACGATCCTCTCTTCGAACCTGCTGTTGTGGATTCCCCTTTCGCTGTTGCTCTACGTGCTGGCCCTGCTCTTCTCGCCGTCGCGTATCCGCGCAGTCGATATCTTCGCCACGAATCTTTTCGCCATGCTGCCTGCGATCGTCATACTCGGGGTGCTGAGCGTACCCTCGAAATGGCTGGGCGGGCTTGTCTGCGAGCCCCGGAGCGTCTGCGAAGTGATGAAGCTCGCAGGCTATAACCTGATCGTGATCCTGCTGTCGGTCTCGATGGTCTGGTCGATGGTCTGGGGCTGTTTCGCCTACCTCGTCTCGGCCAATATGAAAGGGTGGCGCGGGGTTTCCATCTTTGTCATCTGCTATGTCTTCGTCAGCGTCGTCAACCAGTTGCTGATCGCCTATTCGAAATAAAATACCGGAATCATGCCGCGCGGGACGTCTTCGTCCCGTTTTTTATGCCTTTACTGGAATGCACTGGCCGGCTGCTGCATCCGGTATGCATTTTTTTTGCCGGCAACACAATACGATTGGATTTTATGCCGGCGGCAGGTTTGTTCGTTGACGTTTTTTCATGCCGCGATGGAGCAAAAAAGCGGTGCCCGGGGCTATGTGACCCGGGCACCGTATAACAAAAAAAGGGTGAGCTCCTTATATCGCACCGCTACGACCACATACCCTTGCTCGATTCCTCGCCTGGGGGATTCTGTGGGAGCTGGTCGTATAAGACTCACCCGGGCACAAAAGTAGGAATTTTTTATATCTTTGCAAAAATTTTCGGCCCGATGCGTAAAAAAACTTTTCGCTATATCCTTTTCGCCTGCCTTGCGTGCCTGCTTGTCGCGGGTTTTGTCCTGCGGCAGCAATTTTACGGGAATGCCGTGCGCGCGGGGCGCGACCTCTATATCGGCAGCCGTGCCGACTACCAAAGCCTCACCGATTCCTTGCTGCCCCGGCTCAGGCACCATTGGGCTTTCGGTGTCTATGCCCGGCGCATCAACCTGCCGGAGACGTTCAAGCCCGGCCACTATGTGCTGGAGCCCGGGATGAGCGTGATCCGGGTAGCGCGGATGCTCAAACTGGGGCTTCAAACCCCTGTACGGGTTTCGATCAACAATGCCCGCATTCCGGCGCAGCTCGCGCAGAAACTCGCCCGGCAGATCGACGCCGACTCCACGGCGATCATGCAGGTGCTGACCTCGCCCGAAGTGGCGCGTGGCGTGGGTTTCGACAGCGTGACGCTCTTTTCGATGTTCATTCCCAACACCTACGAGTTCTACTGGACGGTGACGCCCGAAGAGTTCGTGCAGCGCATGAAGCGAGAGTACGACCGTTTCTGGACGCCCGGGCGCGATGCCCTGCGCGAACGCAGCGGTCTGAGCCGGCTCGAGGTCATGACCCTCGCATCGATCGTCTACGAGGAGACCCGCAAGACCGACGAGATGCCCCGTATCGCAGGGGTGTACGTCAACCGCCTGCGCAAGGGGATGCCCCTGCAGGCCGATCCGACGGTCAAGTATGCCATGCAGGACTTCGGGCTGCGGCGCATCCTGCACAAACACCTGAAATACGAGTCGCCCTACAATACCTACCGGAACAAGGGGCTGCCGCCTTCGCCGATCTGCATGCCCGGCATCGACGCCATCGACGCCGTGCTCAATTTCGAGGAGCATGACTACCTTTTCTTCTGTGCGCGTGCGACGTTCGACGGTTACCACAACTTCGCACGGACGCTCCGCGAGCACAATGCCAATGCCCGGGCATACAGCGCCGAACTGAACCGGCGCAAGATTAAATAATTTTTCGTACATTTGTCCTAATGCTTACGAAGATCTACGAACAGAACCCCTCGGAGCGGGAGTTGCAGAAGGTGGTCGACGTGCTCGTTCACGACGGGATCGTCATCTATCCGACCGACAGCGTCTATGCTTTCGGCTGTTCGCTCCATTCGCCCAAGGCCATCGAACGCCTGCGGCGGATGAGGGGTAAGGATGCCGAGGCTTTTTCGGTGGTCTTCGGGGATATCGCCCAGGTGGCGGAGTATTGCCGTGTGGACAACACGGCGTTCCGGATCCTGAAACGGAACCTGCCGGGGCCCTTCACGTTCGTGCTCACGGCATCCTCGCGCGTGCCCGACAAGGCGCTCGAGAGGCGCCGTACGATCGGCATCCGCATTCCGGACAACGCCGTTTCCCGCGCCATCGTCGCCGCCCTGGGCTGCCCGCTCGTCACCACGTCGGTGAAGGACGACGACCAGGTCGTGGAGTATACCACCGATCCTGAACTGATCCATGAGCGCTATGGCCGCGACGTGGCGCTTGTGATCGACGGCGGCATGGGGGACAACATCCCCACGACGGTCGTAGACCTTACGGGCGACGAGCCCGAAGTGCTGCGCGAGGGCAAAGGGGAACTGCAATGAGATTAATATAAACAGTATATGGAAAAAACGAATTTCTGGAAAGATGTCGCCAAGTACGGCGCGATCATAGGCGCCCTGTTGGCCGTCTCGTTCATGTTGGAAACCCGATTGCAGATTTCGGCCAGTTTCGGCCTGTACGCAATCGAATGGATTGCCGTCGTCGTACTGCATTACTATCTGCTGCACCGTTTCACGCGCCGGTATTCGATGATGTATACCGCCGAGGAGGGTTTCTCCTTCGGGCAGGGGTACGCTTACATCCTCTCCGTCTCGACCGTTGCGGGGCTCATCGTCGGTATCGTGCAATACCTTTACCTGCACTTTTTCATCGGTTACACCAACTATACGGAGCGTACTACAGCCGCATTATCCGATTATATAGGGCGGAACGGCGGGGTGCCGGCCAACATGGAATCCATGCTGTCGCAGATGTTCGACCAGATACAGAATACCCCCGAACCTTCTTTTTTAAGAACGCTGTGGGCCGTAACTTTCGTGAGCATTCTGTTCGGTGCCGTTTTCGGCCTTATCATTGCAGGCGTGTTGTCGCGTGCGCCCAAACCGTTCGATACCCCGCTAAGCGAATAGGGACATACCGTGAATAATAAACTGGACATATCCGTCGTAGTACCACTCTACAATGAGGCCGAGTCCCTGCCCGAACTGGTGGCATGGATCGACCGCGTTGCCGTGTCGCATGGCTATGCCTACGAGGTGATCCTCGTGGACGACGGTTCGTCAGACGGCTCCTGGGAGGTTGTCGAGTCGCTCAGGGAGAAGTACCCGGCGATCCGCGGCATCGGCTTCGCCCGCAATTACGGCAAGTCGGCAGCCCTGTACTGCGGTTTCGCCGCAGCCGAAGGCGAGGTCGTCATCACGATGGATGCCGACCTGCAGGATTCGCCCGACGAGATTCCCGAACTGCGCCGCATGATCCTCGAAGAAGGGTACGACCTGGTATCCGGCTGGAAGAAGAAGCGCCGCGACCCGGTCGGCAAACGCTGGCCGAGCAAATTCTTCAACTGGACGGCGCGCCGGGTCTCCGGCATCAAACTCCACGATTTCAACTGCGGGCTGAAGGCCTACCGCCGCAAGGTCGTCAAGTCGATCGAGGTCTACGGCGAGATGCACCGTTTCATTCCGATTCTGGCGAAGCAGGCCGGGTTCCGCCGTATCGGCGAAAAGGTCGTCGAGCACCACGCCCGCAAATACGGCTGCTCGAAGTTCGGCCTCGAACGTACCGTGAAAGGCTACTTGGATCTGATCACCGTGCTGTTCATGACGCATTTCGGCCGCTCGCCGATGTATTTCTTCGGCAGTCTGGGGACGCTGATGTTCCTTATCGGCGGCGGGACTACGGTGTGGATCATCGCCGCAAAGATCTGGAAACAGGTGCACGGGCTGTCGCTGCGTCCGGTCACCGACCAGCCGCTCTTTTACCTGGCGATCCTCGCCGTGATCCTCGGCGTGCAGTTGTTCCTGGCGGGGTTCCTGGGCGAGCTCATCAACCGGGGTTCGTCGGACAGGAATAAGTATCTGATTGATAAAACTTTGTAAATAATTATGATACAACGAATCCAAACACTCCATCTGCTCATCGTCACGGCGCTCATGGCCGTTACGCTCTTTGCCCCGCTGGCTTGGTTCGCGGGCGACGCGGGTGAGTTCCGGCTCTATGCCTTTTCCCTGCAGACCTCGGCCGGAGAGGCTGTACAGTCGACCGTCTACATGGGCGTCGTGCTGGCACTGGCCTGCGTGCTGCCTTTCATTACGATCTTCCTGTTCAAACGCCGCCTGCTCCAGATCCGGCTCTGTGTCGTGGAGATCGTGCTGCTGATCGGTTCTGCGGTTATGGAAGCGGCCTATTATTTCCTCAGTTGGCGGGTTTTTTCCGAACTTTCGTTCCATACGCAGGGTTTCCGGCCCGCCATCGCACTGCCGCTCGTGTGCCTGCTGTTCGCCTACCTCGCTGCACGGGCTGTTTTCCGCGACGAACTGATGGTACGTGCCGCCGATAGAATACGCTGACGCGCGCCATACGACCGGACGTGGCATCAATCGGCCCGTCCGCTGAATATATCCCGCTTGCGGGATATATTTTTTTGTGCCTGCCGGAGCCGTCCGGCGGTTGAAAGGCATTCCTTGGCATTCGATTTGAAGCGGATATACAGGAAATTAGGAAATTCATTCATTCCTGTCTAAAATAAACGCTTCTATGAAAAAATCGAACTTTTGGAAGTTATTGTCCGGCACGGTGTTCTTTGCCACCGTGGCTCTGGCCTCATGTGTGGACGATAACGACGACAAGGGGATGCCTTATCTCGAAGTCACCCCCGACGTGCTCACGTTCAATGCCGACGGTGCCCCGGAAGGCGCCTCCGCATTCACCGTAAAGAGCAACCGCCCCTGGACGCTCGAAGTGCTGGAGGGCAGCGACTGGGTTACGCCCTCCGCAACTCAGGGCTCGGGCGACGGTACCGTCGAATTCACCATCCCCGCGAGCAACGTGGGCCGTATCGCCAAGCTCTCGTTCAACCTGAAGAACGCATATGGCGCCTATTGGACGAAAGAGGTCACCATCGAGCAGGGCGAGGCGCCCAAGGCCGGCGAGGTGAGCGCGCTGGTGGCCTACATCAAGAACACGTGGCCGAGCCTCGAAAGCGGTACCGAAGAGCTGAATTACAGCCAAAAGACGATTCCCGCCGTGATCCTCGCCAACAACGAGGGCGGCAATAATTTCGGCAAGCTCTATGTCGGCGACAACATCACGCTGCCCAACTCGGCCATCATCCTTTACAGCACGACCGAGTTTACCCGCGATAACAGCGCGAAATATCCGGTCGGCAAGAAGGTTACGCTCGACTTGTCGGCCGCCCAGTATGCGCCCTACGGCAATCTGCGCGAGCTGAAGAACGTCGTGGTGACCGTCTCCGACGATCCCGCCGTCGAGGTGGCCGTGCCGACGCTTTCGGCCGCGACGCTCAACGAGGGCAATTATCAGGGGGAGTATGTCCGGGTCACGAACCTCACGCCGCAGTCGTCGTTCGTCGGCGAGGCGTGGGCGACTTCCGCCAAGCGCGTCGTGCGCTTCGATGCCGCCGGAGGCGAGACTGTCCAGAGCTATATGGCTACGGCAACCGATGCCGCCGGTTTCGCCGCGATCACGATCGCCGACAAGACGGGCGCCCTGCTCGGTACCGCCGAACAGAATTTCAAGAACATACAGGTCATCCCGACCACGCCTTCGGACGTGGCCGCATTCGTCGCTTCGGGGGCTTCGCTCGGCATCTCGCCCGAGGATAACCTCGTGCTGGCTTCGACGTCGGGCGCTACGGCGACCGTGACCGTCACGGCCAACATCGCGTGGACGGCCACCATGAGCGGCGACGGCTTCACGATCTCACCCCAGGGCGGGGATAACAACGGTACGGTCACCGTCACGGCGACCGCAGCCAACGAAACCTCCGCATCGAAAGACCTGGGCAGCATCACCTTCTCGGGCGAGGGTGTCACGCCGCTGACCCTGCGTGTCGCGCAGGCCGCCAAGCCGAGTGCCGAGCCCAAGACGGTTGCCGAATTCGTTGCCTTCGTCAAGGGGCTGGCGCCTGCTTCGGGTGCCGAGGCTTCGCTCGGCGAGTGGACGGGACAGACCGTTCAGGGATATATTGCCGCCAACGACGCGGGCGGCAACCTTTACCAGATGATCTCCGTCGTGGATAACACCGGGGATGCCGGTTCGGGTATTCTGCTCGCCGATGCGGCGTACGAAACCGTCGCCGACTACCCGGTCGGTGCCCGGATAACGCTGACCCTCGATGCGACGAGTACGGTCTACAATTCCTATGGCCTGTATAAGATCAATAAGGTAACGACCGCGGTCGACAACTCGTCGCCCGTGCAGATGGTCGTGCCGTCCGTCACCCTCGCGCAGTTCAATTCGAACGATTATATGGGTATGAACGTGAAGGTTACGGGGCTCGCATTCAAGGGCGAGGCCGGCGAGATGTGGTACAGCGGTACAGCCAACTATTCGACCCGCCTGTTTACCGACGGGAGCGGCGACCTGGCTGTGCGTACCTACAAGACCGTCGCATGGGGCGGCGAGTTGATCTCGTCGACCGTGACGGCCGGTTCGCTGACCGGCGTGGCCGAAGTCTACGACGGTGCGGCGCAGCTCTACCCGCAGTCCGCGGCGGATGTCGCCGACTTCAAGGTCGATGCTTCGACGCCCGTGATTACGGAGGTCGACCCCGCATCGCTGACCTGGGGCGCCGAGGAGACGGTAACCAAGGATGTTGAGGTTACGGTCGTCAACCTCGGGTCGAACGCCCTGACGGTCGATAACGATGCGATTGCGCCCTTCACGGCCGTAGTCAACGGTACCACCGTTACCGTCACGCCTCCGGCTCCCAACACGACCTCCGACGACATCGTGCGCACGATGACCGTCTCGGTTGCGGGCGGTAACAGCCGCGAGGTTACGCTCACGCAGTTCGCGGCCGGGTCGGGCGGCGATACCAAGGGCATCTATACCTCCATGAGCCAGTTCATCCCGGCTTCCACCAGCACGACCGACCGTTACTATCCTTCCAACTCGACGATCGACGGCCAGCCCGCTACGGGTTTTAAGCTCGGTACGAGCAGCCTTGCCGGCGTATTCACCTCCGAGGCGCTGGGAGCATCCCTCACGGGCGACAAGAAACTTTCGTTCTATGCCGTGGCATGGACGGGCAAGGCCGCCACGGTCTACATCCGTGTCAACAACGGCGGAGCGGTGAGCGGTGACGGCAGCCATGCGATCACGGCCAGCGCCGGTGCTGCGGGGTCGGGCAACGACTTCACCTTCACCGACGTGACCGATTCCGATTACTACACCTTCCAGCTCACGGGGCTGACCGCCGCATCGACCGTGACGATCTCCACGTCGCCCGACTTCACGGCGGCATCGGATCGCAATACGGGGCGTGCCATCGTGTTGGGCGTACAGGTCTATTGATATGAAGAGGATGCGTAAATATCTGATACGAACGCTCCTCGGGGTTGCTGCGGTCGTGGCGGCGGGTTTCGCCGCCACCTCCTGCAGCGACGATTCCGATTCGGGTTCCGGGGTATTCCGCGTGGAGTGGGATCCCACCAAGACCGTGCACCCCGACCGGGAGGGCGCTGCCGTGCTGATCGTGGACGGCCGCGAGGGGACGTCGTGGAGGGCCGAGATCACGGCGGGCGCCGACTGGGTTTCGTTCAACCGTACGGCTCCGGGCGGGCAGACCGTCAAGACCGGAATTGCCGGAACGAGCCTCGCGGCCCGCAATCAGTATGTCTATTACTGGCCGAACGACACGAAGGACGAGCGGCATGCCATGATCCGCTTCACGTTCGACGGGCAGGCGCCCCTCGAACTGGAACTCACACAATACAGCACCTCGGCTGCCGACGATGTCTACCAGACGGGCCATAACCTTGTCTGGCCGGAAATCCCGGCCCGGAAATCCGACGATGCGTATGTCTATGTGACGCATTTCGCCCTGCTGCGCAACCAGAATACGGGTGTAACCTACAACGCCCGCAACTTTACGATGTGCTTCGACAAGACCAAGTTCGCCGCCTGGTGGGTGGCCTATCCGCTCCACAGCGCTTACACGGGTTCGGGGCGTGTCGAAACCTGGGCATACGACCCCAAGATCGCCGCCGAGTACCAGGCCAACCTGACCAAAAGCTATCCGGCACGGAATTTCGACCGCGGGCACCAGATCCCCAACGCCGACCGCAGCGGGAATGCCACGATGCAGGCACAGACCTTCTATTTCTCGAACATGACGCCCCAGAATTCCAGCCTGAACCAGAATCCCTGGGCGGCGCTCGAGAAGATGGCGCGCGACAACTGGATGTGCTCCGATACGCTCTATGTCGTCACGGGTGCCTATTGGAATCCCGGCAGCACCTTTGCCACGCCCGATATCGACGGCAAGCAGTGCCCCGTGCCGAACTACTATTTCAAAGTGTTCGTCCGCACGGTCAAGGGCAATGTCCGCCAGGCGGGCGACCGGCTGGGCGACTATCCGGCCGACCAGCTGAAGTCCATCGGGTTCTGGGTCGAAAATGCGGGCGAGCAGGGGAGTGCCCGGAGCTGGGTGAAAAGCGTTTCGGAGGTCGAAAGCCTCACGGGTTTCGAATTCTTCCCTTCGGTGCCTGTCGCCGTCAAGGCGCAGAAAGACGCCGCCTCGTGGGGACTGTAAAACCTTAAAATTTCAGAACGATGAAAAAACGATTGATATTCACCCTGTTGCTGGCGGCATTCATTGTGGCGTGCTTCGCGCAGAAGCCCTACAAGGTGATGTTCTACAACCTGGAGAATTTCTTCGATACGATCAACGACCCCGAGGTGCTCGACGACGAGTTCACCCCCGAAGGGCCCAAACAGTGGAACTCGGCCAAGTACAACCGCAAGCTGGGCAACATCGAACGGGTATTGTTCGACCTTGCGGCTGCCGACAAGGTCTATCCGGCCGTGATCGGCGTGTCGGAGGTCGAAAACCGCTCCGTGCTCGAGGATATCGTGGCGGCGCCCAAACTGGCGCCAGCCGATTATCGTATCGTGCACTACGATTCGCCCGAGGCGCGCGGCGTCGACGTGGCTTTTCTCTACCGCCCCGAAGTCTTCAAACTGGAGGGCAGCTATCCGGTGAAAACCGTCGTGCCGTCGCTCCCTAATTTCAAGACCCGCGACATCCTGACGATGTGGGGAAGGATCGACGACGAACCCTTCTTCTTCATGGTGGCGCACTGGCCTTCGCGGCTGGGCGGCAAGGACGCTTCGGAATTCAAACGCATCGCCGTCGGGGAGCAGATGCGCCGGATCGCCGATTCGGTGCTGAAAGCCAACCCCGCGACCCGGATCGTTGCCATGGGCGACTTCAACGACGACCCGACGGATCCGAGCATGGCTGAAGGCCTGGGTGCCCGAACGCGCATGAAGGAGCTCGAACCCGGCGATTTCTACAATCCCTTCGGGGACATGCTGCGTGCGGGGATCGGTACGCTCGCCTACGGCGACGCCTGGAACCTTTTCGACAACATCGTGGTCTCGGGGAACATGGTCTCGGGCGACGACGGCATGCAACTGCGCAAGGCTCCCGGTTCGAAGTACTACGGCAACATCTTCCGCAGGCATTACATGGTGCAGCGGGAGGGGCAGTACAAAGGTTATCCGCTGCGTACCTATGTGGGAAACAACTTCCAGGGCGGTTACAGCGACCACTTCCCGGTGTATATCTATTTTGCCAAATAATTTAGCTACATAGTCTATGAAAGTCAAAATTCTACTGATTTTAGTACTCTCCGTCACCACGCTGACCGCCTTTGCACAGGACGGCGGCGTCAGGGGCAGGGTCGTTTCGCGTGCGGGGCGTGTGGCCCTCGACGGCGTGAAGGTTACGATGACGCCGGGCGACGTGACCGTGATGTCCGATGAGCGGGGTAATTTCCTCATCGAGAATGTCCCTGCGGGCGAATACTCGCTGCAGTTCGAGACCCCCGAGTTCGAACCCCTCTCCATCGCCGTGCGCGTCGGCTCGCAGGTGCGCGACATCAATGCGGTCGTGTTGGTGCCCGACGTACCCCGGCAGATGATCGACGACGCCGTGTTCGCGGAGTTCGACATGGAGACCGTCGACGATGCGCAGGCATTGCCTACGTCGCTCTCGGCCTCCAAGGACATCTTCAACAACATCGCTTCCTACAAGTTCAGCGAGATGCGCTTCAACGTCCGCGGTTATGATTCGCAGTACCAGGACGTCTACATGAACGGCATCCGGCTCAACGACGCCCTCACGGGTTATACGCCCTGGTCGCTGTGGAGCGGCCTGAACGACGCCACACGTAACCAGGAGGTGACGTCAGGTATCGTGGCCTCGGACGTCGGGCTGGGCGGCATCGGCGGTATGACCAACATCATCACCAGCCCGTCGCAGATGCGCAAGGGGTTGCGTGCCAGCCTCGTGAACGGCAATTCGATGTACCGTTTCCGTGCGATGGTCACCTATGCCTCGGGCTATCAGGACAACGGCTGGTCGTATGCCTTTTCGGTTTCGACCCGCCAGGGCGGCAACTCCTATGTCGACGGCGTTTACTACAATGCGTTCGGTTATTTCGCCGCCGTCGAAAAGCAGTTCGGCCAGCGCCACCGCCTGGCGCTGACCCTGTTGGGTGCCCCCACCGAACGCGGTGCGCAGCAGGCCGCCACGCAGGAGGCCTACGACCTGGTAGGCAACAACTATTACAACCCCAACTGGGGCTGGCAGGACGGCAAGAAGCGCAATGCCCGCGTGCGTAATAACCACGAACCCATCGTGATGCTCAACTACACGTTCGACATCTCCGACCGTTCGAAGTTGGAGCTGGCCACGGCGCTGCGCTTCGGCAAGAACGGTTACTCGGCACTGACGTGGCAGAACGGCCCCGACCCGCGCCCCGACTACTACCGTTACCTGCCGAGCTATTTCGCACTCGACAAGAACTATGTCGGTGCCGCATGGCAGCAGGTCTACTGGCAGGCCAACTACCGGGACATCCGCCATTTCGACTGGGAGCAGATGTACCAGACCAACTATAACCAGAACGATCCCCTCGACGAGCAGATCTACGGCCCCGGCCGACGGTCTAACTACATGGTCGAGGAGCGCCATACCGACCAGCTGGACTGGAATCTCGCGGCCAGTTTTTCGCACATCTTCCGCGATGATTCCAGGATCAACGGCGGACTTTCGCTGCGCCGTAACCGTACGGAGTACTACTCGCAGGTGAAAGACCTCCTGGGGGGCGACTATTGGGCCGACATCGACAAATTCGCCGAACGCGATTTCGGTTCGAATACGCAGGCCTACCAGAACAACCTCGACTATTACAACAAGTACGGCCATGCGCATGCCGCCAAGGTGGGCGATAAGTACAGCTACGATTACTATGCCCACGTGCTCAGCACCCGGGCGTGGGCATCGTACGGCTTCAATGTCGGCGGTTTGGGCATCACCGTGGGCGGCGAAGTGGGCTATGCGAAGCTGTGGCGCGAGGGTTTGTGGCGCAAGGGGCTCTTCCCCGACAATTCGAAGGGCGACTCCCGAAAACTGGATTACCTGACCTACAAGGCCAAGGGTAACTTCTCGTACCGCTTCTCCGCGGCGCATGCCGTCGAGGCGAACGTCGTCTACATGCAGGAAGCGCCTGAGTTCCAGTCCTCGTTCGTTTCGCCCCGTACGCGCAACACCACGACACCGGGGCTTTCGGCCGAGCGCGTCCTCGGCGTGGATGCGTCGTACAACCTGCGCTACGGCGATTTCAAGGCGCGCATTTCGGGCTATTATACCCGCATCTACGACCAGTCGAAGGTGATCTCCTATTACGACGACGTGGCCGCCACCTTCACCAATTTCGCCATGAGCGGCATCGACAAGGTGCATTTCGGCCTCGAGGCGGCCGTCTCGATCCCGATCTACCACACGCTCGCCCTGAACGGCGCCGTGAGCTGGGGACAATATACCTACGATTCGAATCCCTATTACCTGCAAACGCAGGACAACAGCGGCGATATCGTCTCCGACGGTTATGTCTACTGGAAGGATTTCCGGGTCGAGAGCACACCCCAGACGGCCGTCAACGTCGGCCTGTCGTGGCGCTCGAACAACAACATCTACCTCTCGGCCGACTTCAACTATTACAACAACATGTATCTCTCGATGAGCCCGATCTACCGTACCGACGCCGTAATCACGGGCGGTATGGCGCCCGGCGACATCGAACACCTGCGACGCCAGGAGAAGTTCGACTCGGCCTATACGCTCAATGCCAGCATCGGCAAGAACTGGTATATCCACCGCAAGTACACGCTGGGATTCAGCCTCGACGTCAAGAACATCCTGAACAATCAGGACATCAAGACCGGCGGCTATGAGCAGACACGCCTCTCGAAAAATACCGAGACCACCGTGACGACCTACCAGGCTTTCGACTCGAAGTATTTTTACATGTTCGGTACGACCTATTACCTCAATCTCTATTTCCGTTTCTGACGGCTGGACGAATAAAACATGAATGCTATGGATAAATTATTCAAATTGTTACTGGCGGCTGCCGCAGCCCTGTTTTTCACAGGCTGTTACAGCGATTACCTGAATCCGGGGCCGGCCAGGGTCTACACCCGCGCCGATTTCGAGGCGAAGGGACTGGAATACATTTCCGTCGGGGAGCTGAAGGCGCGCTTCCGGGCCGAGAATGCGGGTATGAACGACGGTACCGTGGCGTCGTGGACGGTCGATGAGCCGCTGTTCACCTCGGGCAAGGTCATTTCGACCGACCGCTTCGGCAATGTCTACAAGTCGGTATACCTCTACGACGAGGCCTCCGAGTCGGCCATCGAGCTCAAGCTCAATACGGGCAACTACCTGTTCCATCCCGTCGGGCAGATCGTCTACGTCGACCTCGAAGGGCTCGTGCTGGGGAACTACCGCGGCATGGTCAGCATCGGTACGACCTCCTACAATGCGAGCTATTCGAACGACAATATCGAGAGCAAGATTATGCAGGACGAGCACATCTTTTCGGGCGAACAGCAGCCGATGCTGAAGTCCGATACGCTGGTCGTCACGCGCGACAACTACCGGACTGTGCTGTCGGACGACGACCTGGGGCGCCTGGTTCGTTTCGAAGGGGTCGAGAGCCGCTTCGGCACGGCGCCGTGGGGCTATAAGAACACCTTTCCCAATTATTTCGCCAATTCCGTCTCCTACGACGTGAATTCCCCCGGGTGGGAGGATATCGACCAGTGGGCTACCTGGGCGACGATGCGCATGTTGCCCGGTACGAATGCCGACACGTTTTTCTACGGCTCGGCCTGGTTCACCTACGATGCGCAGGCCGCAGGTACCGGCACGAATGCCGCCCCGGGCAACTATGTGGTGCGTACGAGCGGTTACAGCCAGTTCCGCGACAACAAAATCCCCGTATCCGGTTCGGTCGTTGACCTGACGGCCATCTATACCAAGTTTACCAACGGCTCGGGCAATTATGCGACCTACCAGCTGACGCTCAACACCGACCGGGACGTGGTGGTGAAGTGATACCGCCCTCCCCGGGACGAGGCAGTATCCCGATAAGCGTTCATACTCTGTGCGAACCGGGGGCGTATCCGGGAAACGCATACGAAAAAAGGCTGTCTGACAAATCTCAGACAGCCTTTTTCAGATACCGGCACTCAGCGTTTGTTCCACGCGCTCGAAGTCTGGTAATAGCCGATGGCGCGCGAGACCTGTTCGGGGTTTTCCGTTTCCATCGGTTCGAGGTTGTGGGGATTGTCCTCCGTGGGAACGACCCGGTACTGTTCGAAGCGGCGCACGGGCGAAAGGATCGTGAACACGTCGCCCTCGAGGTAGCCCAGATCCTGGTAGGTTGCGATGAACGCGCGGTTGACATAGCCCTCGTCGTAAATGCTGCGGCCGTAGAAATGCGAGTCGTAACTCATGTTGAGCAGCGAAAGCAGGGTAGGCATCAGGTCGATCTGTGAAACGATGCCCCCGACATGCTGCGGCTCGACGAAGCCCGGGGCGTAGATCAGTGCCGGGATATGGTATTTTTCGAGCGGGATTTCCGTGCGGCCCGCGCTCGATGCGCAGTGGTCGGCCGTGATGAGGAAAATCGTATTGGCGAACCAGGGTTGTTTCGACGCTTCGGCGAAGAACCGCCCCAGTGCATAGTCGGTATACATCACGCCTCCGTTGCGCGACTTGGCGTCGTGCGGTATGCTGACCTTCCCGGCCGGGTAGGTGAACGGGCGGTGGTTGCTCACCGTCATGACATGTGCGAAGAACGGCTTGCCGTCGCCGGCGTCTTCGTTGAGCGTGCGGATGACCTTGCGGTAGGCGTCTTCGTCGCATACGCCCCAGATGTTGGCGAAGGTGATCTCCCCGGGCTCGTACTGCCGTTGGTCGACGATCTCATAGCCGTTGCCCGAGAAGAAGGTCTCCATATTGTCGAAATAGCTGTTGCCGCCGTAAAAATATTTCACGGTGTAACCCTTGTCGCGCAGCAGGGCGCCGGTCGAATGCATCCCCGCATTGTTCGGGCGCTTGATGATGCTTTGTCCCGGGCAGGGCGGCAGCGAAAGCGTCACGGCCTCCAGCCCGCGTACCGTGCGGTTACCCGTGGCATAGACGCGGTCGAACGCCAGGCTCCGGTCGTAGAGCGAGTCGAGCACGGGCGTCAGCTGCCTGGTGTTGCCGAAATGCCCCATGAACGAGGCGCTCATGCTCTCGATCGTTATCAGTACGATGTTGCGCCGTATCTCGGGGCCCTCGCTGCGGACGGCATGCAGGTTGTCGCCCGTGCTGCCGTACACACCGTGTACGAACTCCTCGGCCTTGGCTTCGGGCTCGGTGATGTAGAACTGTTCGTAGTCGAGTTCGTTCTTGACGAACGCGTCGTAGAACTTGTAGAGTCCGTTGGCCTGCAATTCGTTCACGTAGACGTTGTCGCTGTCCTGAAACCGGGTATTGAAATGCAGCAGCCAAACCGCCAGCAGCATGGCTGCGATATAGGCCGGCCCGGCGACAGCCTTCCAGCGCCATCCGATCAGCCGGTCGGCCTGCCCCAGGTCGCGGCGGAAAAGGTACCAGGTGATGAGCAGCGTCACTACGATTATCCCGAGCGACATCGGCAGTACGGGGTAGGATTCCATGATGTTGCCCACGACCTCGTTGGTGTAGACCAGGTAATCCACGGCGATGAAGTTGTAGCGGACTCCGAATTCGTTCCAGAAGAAATATTCGCTGATCGCGTTGAAGACGATAGCCCCCACGTAGAGCGTGATGATCAGTGCGAACCATACCGTCGTCCAGTAGCTGCGGAATCCCCGGAAGAAGAGCCGCAGGGCGAACGTCCCGGCCCAGAAGCCGAGGATGCCCGAGGCTACCTGCGGTGCGACGCTGCCGTATTCGTCGAATATCGTGTTGCAGAAGGTCACGTAGCAAAATGCCGCGGCGAGTATTCCGAGGATGATGTAGCCCCACGGTTTGCAGTATTTTGTCTCCGAGACGCTCATCATGAAGAGCCACAGGAAGCCGAAGCCGATCGTTGCGGCACAAAGGTCGTTCACGGCGCCCAGCAGGAATACCTGGCACCACTCGCCCGGTGAAAAACCGAGGTCGCTGGTCTGCCCGTTGAAGAGCAGCACGATGCGGAGTACGAGCCCCGCGACGATCGTCAGAATGGATATTTTAAGATAGAGGCCTGAGACCAGGTTGAGACTACGAGACATGGGATGGCAGCACTTTGGTTTAAAATTTTTGCAAAGGTAATATTTTTACCTCCTGTTGCAAACAAAAAGGCAGCCGTTTTCACGGCTACCTTTCATTCTGTCGGATGGGGGCTTATTTCGCCTCTTCCTTTGCGGGGCGCATGATGACTTTCACGAGGTTACCGTCGGAAAGCACCTTCTTGGCCATGGCCTGTACGTCGGCGTCGGTCAGCGTCTTGAGCACCTCTTCGTAATCGGCCAGGTAGTCGAGCCCCGAGCCGTATTTGCTGTTGAGGTAGTTCATCCAGCTGGCATTCTGTTCGAGGCTGTTTTTCCAGCTCTTGAGCATGAACTCGCGGTTTTTCTCGATGTCTTCGCTCTTGGGGCCGTTGGCGGCGATCTCTTCGATCTCCTTCATTACGATCTCGCGCAGCTCGTCGGCCATCTCCTCGTTGGTGTCGAACGAAATGGTCATGTTGTAGGTCTCGCTCGGGATGTATTCCGTCGAACCGGATACTTGTACGCCGTACGTGCCGCCCTTCTCCTCGCGGATCGAAACCAGGTAGCGCGAGTTGAGCGCCTGCGTCAGGAACGACAGGGCAGCCTTGTTCTTGAGCGTGTAGGGCATCTCGCCGGAGAACATGTAACGTACCGAAACCTTGGGTTGTTGCATCGAGGCCGTGAAGTCCTCGGTCACCTCGCCCTTCACGGGATCGCATTTGTCGTCCGCGAACGTCATCGGTTTCTTCGAGGTCGGGATCGAGCCGATATATTTTTCAACGAGCGGTTTGAGCGTTTCGAGGTCTACGTTGCCCACGAACTTGAATACGAAGCTGTTGGCATCCGGATAGAGTTTCTTGTAGATGGCCGGCAGCGCCTCGAAGCTGAACTTGTCGATGATCTCGGTCGAAACCATCTGGCGGCGCGGGTTGTTGCCGTATGCCACGTCGATGAACTTGTCTTCCATCAGGTAGTCGGGGTTTGACTTGACGTTCTCCAACTGTGCGCGCAGCATCTTCATGAGCGTGTTGTAGTCGTTCTCGTCGAAACGCGGCTGCGTGAAGTTGAGGTAGAGCAACTGGAACATCGTCTCCAGGTCTTTGGGCGAGCATACGCCGTTCATGGCGCTGGCGTAGTTCTCCACCGAAGGCTGAACCGACGCCGATTTGCCCGAAAGCTGTTTCTTGAGGTCGGTGGCCGAGAATTTGCCTACGCCCGACATCGAGTTGAAGGCGGGCATCATCTCGCCCATGTAGAACTCCTCGTCCGAGAGGATCGACAGGCCGCCCTTGGCCAGGGCGCTCATGCGAACCTCGTCGGCTTTGTAGGTCGTGGGCTTCACGATGACCTTCACTCCGTTGGCCAGCGTCCATTCCGTCGTGCCGTACTCGGCGTTCTGCGCGGTCTTCTTCACGGGCGAACCTTCCAGAGTAGTTCCTTCGGGGATCAGCGGTTCCTTGACCGTGTTGTCCTCGTATGCCTCGATCTCGGCTGCGGCGACCTTGTCGCGGATGGCGAGAATCTCCTCGGTCGTCGGATTTACGACACCCTCCTTTTCAGGTGCCGTGATGACGATCACCTGGTTGTTGGGGTAGATCGCCTGCTGTGCGAATGCGTTGACCGCCTCGACGTTGAGCGCCTTGATCAGCATGCTGTCCAACTGCCATTCGGTTTCGGCGTCGGGCATGGGCGTATTCTGCTGGTAGTTATCCAGGTAGGTCTGTACGAACTCGGCGTTGCGGCGGTCGTTGCGGTTCGTGTACGAACGCTCGGCGCGGCGCATCAGGTCGTTCTGTGCACGCTCGAATTCGCCCTGCGTGAAGCCGTGGCGGCGCACCTTCTCCATCTCCGTGTAGAGGGCTTCGAAACCCTGCGCCAGTTTGCCATCCTGCGTCATGGCGACGAAAATCGTGGCCTCGAGCGTCGGGATTACGCCGATGCTGCCCGAGTTCATGCCTGCGCCCAGGAACGGGGCGTCGGGCTGCATCGAAATCTCCTGCAGACGGGCATTCTCCATCGTGGTCATGTAAGCCTGTACCACGTCGAGCATCTCGCCGTATACCAGGTTGTTGTACTGCTCGGGTACGGCCGGGCGCTTTACGAAGACCTGCACGCGCGAACCCTGCATTTCGGGGTCGGTGTAGATGCTGACGATCGGCTCTTCGTTGTCGGGCACCGTGATCACCTCTTTCTGTGCGGCATCGGCGGCGGGGGCCGGAATATCGCTCATCAGCGTTTTGAGCTTGTTTTCGACGGCATCGACGTCGATGTCACCCACGATCACGACCGCCTGATAGTCGGGGCGGTACCATGTGTTGTAGAAATCCTCCAGTTCCTTGTGCTGGAAGCCTTTCAGCCCGTCGAGATAGCCGATCAGGTTGCGGTGCTCGTATTTCGTGCCCTTGCCCAGCGCCTGGAGCATCTTCATGGTCGAACGCCACGAAGCGTTGTCGCGGGTGCGGAGCTCCTCCATGATCACGCCGCGCTCCGAGTCGATCTCCTCGGGCTGGAGGGCGATGAAGTGCGACCAGTCGTGCAGGATCAGCAGCGCACTGTCGATGATGCCCTCGCGTGAGGTCGGGACGTCTTTCATCATGTACGAAGTCATGTCCCAGCTGGTGCCGGCGTTGAGGTTGGCGCCGAATTTCACGCCTACCTTCTCCAGGTATTCGATCATCTGCTTGCCGGGGAGGTTTTTCGTGCCGTTGAAGGCCATGTGCTCGAGGAAGTGGGCGAGGCCCTGCTGCGCGTCGTTCTCCTGGATGGCTCCCACGTCGTGCAGGATGTGGAAATCCGCCTGTCCTTTCGGCTTTTCGTTGTGGCGGATGTAATAGGTCATTCCGTTTTCGAGTTTACCCGTCCGGACATCCTTGTCCGCCGGGATCGGCTCCATCGGGTTGAGCTGGGCCATTGCGCTCGTCATTGCGAAGGCGGCTGCAACCAGCATTGTTAATTTTTTCATAATCGATCGTATTAGGGTTTTTGTGTTATTCTTTTTCTGCGGGCAGGTCGGGGCGGTATTCGATGATGTCCCCCGGCTGGCAGTCGAGCTCGCGGCAGATCGCTTCGAGCGTCGAGAACCGGATGGCCTTCGCTTTCCCGTTCTTGAGTATCGAGAGGTTGGCGGGCGTAATATCCACCCGTTCGGCCAGTTCGCCGAGTGACATCTTGCGCTTGGCCATCATGACGTCTATATTGATTATTATAGCCATAATGTCGTCCCCCCCCCTTTAATTGTCTGTATCGTTGCCATGCTATGTTACTTATTTTAGATAGTCAGTTTCTGTTCTTCGCTCAGTTGCGTCCCGAGGGAAAGCACCTCGGCCATGAAGAGGAACAAAATACCGACGATCACATTCCAGTAGCTCAGCGGAAATGTCCCCACGACCTCGAAAGAGGTGCCTTCGAGCAGTCGTGCCGCCTCGGTGTTGCTGATGTATTTCATCAGAGCCTCGCTTAGTTCCGCTACGAGGATCAGGATGCCGATGGCGCGCGTACGCAGTATATTGCTGTGGCGCAGCGGCTGTTCGTCGCGGATCGACTTGCGGAGCGAATTGATGATCAGGGCTATCAGCACGAGGATCGTCAGGTACGAGAGGCCCGTTATCACCATCAGCAGGTAGCAGTAGACATTGTTGCCCATCACCTTGAACGCGTTGCCGAGCGTGTAGGCCTCGTCCACCTGTACGCGCAGGTCTATCCGGCTGATTGTCGGTTCGATGCTGGCCGGGAGCCCCTCGATCACGACCGGCTCGGCGGCCTTGCGCACTACCGGGGCGGAGACGTAATAGGAGCGTATGCCGCCTTGCGGGATCTCGATCTCCAGCGTGTCCTGCGCATCGCGCCATCCGCGCGAGAAATCCGGGACGAAGCTCGCTGCGAAACCTACGATCAGCGCCGCGAAGTAGATGATGTAGATCAGCAGTAAATGCCTGTGCAGTCTTTTTTTGTTCTGCATGCTTGTTCGTTTTTGAGTTTCGATAGTGCAAAATTAGTATTTATTTTCGAAAAAAAAACAATATTTATCGTTTTTCGATAAAATAATTGGTCGCGGATAAAAAAGGACGGCACCAGCGCCGTCCTTCGCCTGCTGTGGCGCGTATTTATTCCACGTTGTCTTTCAGTTGTTTCCAGAACGAGGCTTCGATGGCCATTGCGATCGAAGCGGCCAGCACGAAGAGTACGAACATCACGACGAAGGTGATGAAGGCGATAGTCGTCCCTATGTTTAGGTAGGGTATCCAGATAGTTACCAGCCACAGGGTCACTGCCACGACGATCGGGGGGCGTTCTTGACGCCGATTTCGATCGAATCCTTCAGGGTTTCCGCGAAGTCGAGTTTCTTCATTTCCATAACTAACGCTTTTATTGAGGGTTAATGTTCAACCAAATATACGAAAAATTCTTATCTTTGCCGCCATGCAACGCTAAATATCAATTACATGGGAGAAAAATCGCATTATAATTACCGTGTCGAACCGCAGGATGTGGATTTCACGCTCCGGGCCACGATCCCGTCGCTGGGCTCGGCGATCCTCAATACGGCGGGCATCGACGCCCACGGCAAGGGTTTCGGGGTCGACGCCCTCAATGCCGACAACCATTCGTGGGTGCTCTCGCGCATGGCCGTGGAATTCGACTGCCAGCCAGGGCAGTATACCGACTATACGATCGCCACGTGGATCAACGAATACGGGCGGGTGCTCTCGACGCGTAATTTCACGCTGACCGACGCCGCGGGCAACGAATTCGGCCGTGCGGTGACGCAGTGGGCGATGATTGATCTGAAGAGCCGTTCGGCGCTTGACCTGTCGTGGGTGGGAGACGCCCATGCCGAAGCCATCGTCGATGCCCCTTCGCCGACCGACAAGCCGCGCAAGATCCGCGATGTCAACCCGGCGCAGACGGTCATGCACAAGGTCGTTTACAGCGACATCGACTTTAACCGCCATGTCAATACGATGCGCTATATAGAAATGATGATCGACATGCTGCCCCTGGAAATGCTGATGCAGGAGGCGCCCGTGCGGTTGGACATCCATTTCCTGCGCGAATGCCGTTACGGGCAGACGCTTGCCGTCGGTTACGAACAACGCGGCCGTACGGCGCTGTTCGAGATACGCAGCGATGCCGATACGGTGGCGGTACGTGCCTCTATCGAGTGGAAATAGGCCTGCGGGGAATGTCCTGTCGGCACTCCGTGGAACGGGTTTTGCAGGTAGGGCTGCAAAACCTTTTTCATTATGGAAACCGCAGTCAAAACACAGAACAAGTATCAGGTGAGCATCGACCTGCTGAACGATGCCGTAGGTAAGGAGATCGCCACATCGCTCCAGTACATGTATTTCCACACCCATTTCGAAGACGACCGCTATCAGTACCTTTCGAAGATCATGCGCGAGATCTCGATCGCCGAGATGCGCCATATCGAGGAGTTCTCCGACCGCATCATGTTCCTGCAGGGCGACGTCGACATGAACGCCTCGTTCCGTACCAAGCAGGTGACCGACGCCAAGGAGATGCTCCGCCTGGCCATGCAGTTGGAGCAGAGCACGATCGACTCCTATAACGAGGCGTCGCGCATCGCCGCCGAACACAAGGACGCCGTGACGCACAAGATGTTCCAGGACATTATCGTCGAGGAGGAGGAACACCTCGATACCTTCCGCACCGAGTTGCAGCATATGCTCGACTACGGCGAGGAGTACCTGGCGCTGCAGTCCGCAGCGGGCAGCAAGCATACCGCCAAGAGTTTCAAACATACTGACGACGGCGAATAACCGTCCCTGGCCCGAGTCTGCGGGGTGCCGTTCGCGGCGCCCCGTTTTTTGTGCGGGCTTTTCCCGGTGAATCCCGTCCGGCAGGCTCTTCGCTGTGCGTTCTTCCCGCCGGACACTTGCCGCCATGCTTTCCCGGCCGGTTTTTCTCCGTGTGTTTTTCCTCCGGGCTCTTTGCTGTGTCTTTTTACGGAGCCTCGTCCCGGCCGGGAACCAGGCCGGGGCGGGTGCCGGACTGCCGGGATCTTCCCGTTATGCCCCTGCGCATGGAATCGCGGTGGCGCGAAAAGTTTGCCCTGTCCGTATATTTACGGCAAAAGAGACAGCCGTTTGCGCTATCTTTTCCTATATTTGCCGTATGAAGATTACGATTTTAGGCCCTGCGCACCCGTACCGGGGCGGACTGGCTTCGATCATGGAAATCATGGCCCGCACCTTTCAGCGGCGTGGGAACGAGGTAGACATAAAGACTTTCACGCTGCAATACCCTTCGCTGCTCTTCCCGGGCAAGAGCCAGACCGTATCCACGCCGCCGCCGGCCGATCTGCACATCTGCCGGTGCGTCAATACGGTCAACCCTTTCAACTGGGTGCGTATCGGTCGCCGGATATGCCGCGAACGTCCCGATTTCGTGCTGATGAAATACTGGACGCCCTTCATGGCACCCTGTTTCGGTACCATTGCCCGTTTCGCCCGCCGCAACGGCCATACGAAGGTGCTCTGCCAGATCGACAACGTCGAACCCCACGAGCACCACCTGACCGACAAACCCTTCAACCGTTATTACCTGGGTGTTGTGGACGGGTTCGTCTACATGTCCGAGCAGGTGCACGGCGAACTGAAGGCATACAGCGATGCCCCGGCGCTGTTTTCCCCGCATCCGCTTTTCGAGAACTTCGGGGAGCGGGTCGCCCGCAACGAGGCTTGTGTACGGCTGGGGCTGGATCCGACGGTCGATTACGTGCTTTTCTTCGGGCTGATCCGCGACTACAAAGGGCTCGACCTGCTGCTCGACGCCTGGGCGGGGTTGCGTCGCCGGGGGCTTGCCGCGGGGCGCAGGCTGATCGTCGCCGGGGAATTTTACACCCCCAAGGAGCGTTACCTGCGGCAGATTGCCGACAACGGCCTGCAGGACGAGGTGATCCTCCACGACCGGTTCATTCCCGACGAACAGGTGAAATATTACTTCTCGGCTGTGGATTTCGTCGTCCAGCCCTATAAGACCGCGACGCAGAGCGGCGTGACGCAGATCGCCTACCAGTTCTGCGTGCCGATGGTCGTCACCGACGTCGGCGGTCTTTCGGAGATCGTGCCCGACGGTCGCGTAGGGTATGTCTGCGAGCCTACAGTGCAGGGCGTGGCCGATGCCATTGCGCGGATGTACGACGGGGATACGATCGAACGCTTCCGCCTGAACTGCATCGAGGAGCGCAAACGCTTCTCGTGGGAGGAGATGTGCACGCGCATCGCCGAGTTGTACGAAATGGTACGCTGATTCCGGATCGCGTGGCTGGGATTTTCCCCGAACCCTTGCCTCCGGAAAATTACAAAGGGCTGCCGTGCATTGCACGGCAGCCCTTCCGCTTCATTTATTCGTCGTAGTTTGGCTACTTCTTTATATTGGGCAGTTCGAGCCCGTAGTTCTTTTTCCGGTCTTCCGCCTTGAGCCACAGTCCCAGGAGCATTGCCGCGATGCCGCAGCTGGCGAAAATCACCATCGGGAGCGTATAGTTGTAGGCCGTGCCGTCCACATGCCCCGGGTTACTGAATTTGAGGGCGTAGCCGATGACTGCCGGGAAGAGGCAGAGGCCGATGTTCTGGATCCAGAAGATCAGCGAGTAGGCCGAACCCAGGTAGCGGGTCTCCATGATCTTGGGAACCGAGGGCCACAGCGCTGCGGGTACCAGCGAGAACGAGATTCCCAGGATGATGATGGCGCCGTAAGCGATGAGCGTACTCGGATAGGCCGGGAGCACGAAGGCGAAGATCAGGTGACATACCGTCATCAGGACGGCTCCGAAGATCAGCATCGTGGCGCCCTTGCCCTTGTGGTCGAGGTAGCTGCCCAGCAGCGGCGTGATGGCCGCGGCGCCCATCGGGAACCAGCGGAAGATGTCGGCGGCCGTTTGTGCTGTGACCCCGAGGTTGCTTTCCAGCATGTTCGTGGCGAAGCGCTGGAAGGGGAAGATCGCCGAATAGTAGAGCACGCAGAGTATGGCTACGATCCAGAATACCTTGCTGCTGAATATCTTGCCCAGGTCGCTGATGCGGAATTCCTCTTCGGAACTGTTGTTGCCGCGGGAATCCAGCCCGAGCTGTTTGTCCAGCTTGCGATCCATGATGGTGAATACCGTGTAGGTGAGCAGTCCGATCAGCAGCAGCAGGGTACAAAATGCCACCGGGCGCACGACCGTTGCGGGAGCCATGTTGGCGAGCCACGGCGAGATGGAGAAAACGGCGAAGACACCCACACGGGCAATGGCCATTTCCAGCCCCATTGCGAGGGCCATTTCCTTGCCTTCGAACCACTTGGCGATCGTCTTCGAAACGGTGATGCCGGCCATCTCCATACCGCATCCGAATATCATGAACCCGAGCGATGCGAGTTTGGCACTGGCCGGGAACGATACCCACCAGCTATTGAGCCAAGCCTCGGCGCCAGTGCCGATGAAGGCGTCGCTCACGCCGTAATATTTGATGCAGGCGCCGATAAACATCAGGGATGCCGAGAGCATTCCCGTGAAGCGCACACCCATTTTGTCGAGGATGATACCTGCCAGGATCAGGAATCCGAAGACATTGAAGATGAACTCCGAACTTCCGTACATGCCGAACACGTCGGGCGTCCAGCCGCGCTGTGCCTCGATCATGCTCTGCAGGGGCGACATCATGTCCACGAACATGTAGCCGAAGAACATCGTCAGTGCGATCAGGATGAGCGCCGTCCACCGCACCCAGGCCGAGTCGTTGAGTTTCCGTTGGATAATTTCCGTCATAATTATTTGTTTTTGAGTTAGCTTACTTTTCTAACGGCGCGTATCGTTTCAGCACCTCGTAAGCCTCGACGATACCCAGCTCGCCGGCCTTCGAAATGTCGAGACACCCTTTGCGCGTGTCCTTCATGAATATCTGTATGATGCCGCGGTTGTAATATGCCTCGGCGAAATTGGGGTTCTGTTCGATGGCCTTCGAGTAATCCTCGAACGCTTCGGGCAGGCTTCCCGACAGGGCCTTGAGGTTGGCGCGGTTGTAATAGCTGTACGCCAGGTCGGGGAAGAGCTTGATGGCCTTGTTCAGGTCGGCCACCGCCTCGTCGTAACTGTACGTGCGCTTGCTGTTGTTGTTCAGCCGGTTGGCCGGATCCGAGTCGATCGTGATGCGCTGGTAGGAGTTGTCGATCGACGAGATGAAGTCGATCATCTCGGCGCGCGTCGTCGAGCGGTTCAGGTAGAGGAACGGGTTGCTCGGATTCTGCTCGATGGCCGCTGAGAAGGTATTTACAGCATTGGTATACTGCTTGATGAGCGACTGCGTGACACCCCGTTCGAAGAGCACCGTCCACGATGCCCGATCCGACTTGAGCTCCTCGACGTATTGCTTGTCGAGCATCACCAGCGTGTCGGCCGGGATATTGCTTTCGCGCCACGAAAGGGTGAGGTATTCGTTGTCCACCCGTTTCCTGAAGTCCTCGACGCGCTGTACGTGGTAGCGTCCCACGGTCGGCACGGTGTCGGGACGCATCAGCGTGAACTTGAACAGCGGCAGCAGGCGCATCTCCTCGTGGCCGCCGTTGTGGCCCGTGATGCGGTCGAAGCTGCCGCCCGAGAATTTGCTGTCGAACGACAACAGGCGATCGAAACGCTGCGTCGTGTCGGCATAGATCGAGTAGGTGCTGTCGCTCAGGCGGGAGCGGTACTCCGCAATCTTCTTCTGGGCCGTGTCGCGGTCTTTCTTCGCGCCCTGCGGGTCGCGCAGCAGTTCGCGCAGACGGCCGCGGTAAATATAGGCGTTGGCGAAATCGGGGTAGAGCTTGATGGCCGAGGAGTAGTCGTCTATCGCCTTCTCCAGTTCGCCCAGCTGGGCATAGACCCCTGCGCGGTTGTAGTAGACCAGCACGTTGTTGGGCGAATAGAGCGCCACCTTGTCGTAGTCGTCCAGCGCACGGTTGTAGTCGCCGATCTGCGTGCGCAGCATGGCACGGTTGAAGTAGGTCAGCGAATTGGTCGAATCTAGCTGGATCACCTTGTCGAAATCCGCGAGGGCCAGCATCGGACGGTTGGTGTCCGAGTAGACCAGTGCGCGGTTGAAATACGAAAGCAGGTAGGCCGAATCGCATTCGATGGCCTTGTTGAAATCGGCTTCGGCTTCCGCAAAGCGTTTCTGCTCCATGTAGAGTCCGCCGCGGCGGTTGTATCCGCCGGGGTTCTCGCGGTTCGTGCGGATGGCGGTGTTGAAATTGTCGTAGGCGCGTACCGTATCCTTCAGGTGCAGGTAGCTCAGGCCCCGGCAGATGAAGGCGTCGGCGACTTTGTTCTCCTGGCGGATGAACTTGTCGAAATCGTCGATGGCCTCCTTGAACTGCTGGTTCAGCAGCCGTGTCACGCCGCGGCTGTAATAGGGGCCCGGCAGATCCGGGCGCAGGTCGATCGCCTCGCGGAAGTCCTGCAGGGCGTCATCGTAATTACCCAGCCGCGAACGCGTGATCGCGCGGTAGGTATAGGCTTGTGTGTATACGGGGTTGAGCCGGATGGCGGTCGAGAAATCGGCCTCGGCGCCCAGCAGGTCGTCGAGGTTGTATTTGGCGATGCCGCGCAGGAAATAGCCTTCGAAGGCATCCTCGTCGAACCGCAGCAGGGTGTTGAGCGTCCGGATGGCCTCCTGGTAGTCGTTGTTCATCATGCACGAACGTCCCACCCAGAAGAAATATTCCCGGTTGTACTGCGCATACGATTCCTTCCCGCACATCAGTGCGATGCCCAGTGCGATCCCGAGGATGTATTTTTTCAATTTCCGACTCACTTGTCCCATTAACGTCCTTTTCGGGCGGTTTATGATTCCGGTTTATTCCAATTCGTACCCGAAACGGCGCAGTTGGCGTTCGTTGTTGCGCCAGTCGTCATTCACTTTGACGAACAGTTGCAGGAAAACCTTCTTGCCGAGGAACTGCTCCATGTCCTCGCGCGCGGCCTGCCCGACCCGTTTGAGTTTCTCGCCCTTATGCCCGATCAGGATGCCTTTCTGCGAGTCGCGGGCGACATAGATCGTTGCGGCGATGCGGTCGATCGCCGGCTCCTCCTTGTAGCTTTCGATCTCGATTTCGCAGCAGTAGGGGATCTCCTTGTCGTAGAACCTGAGGATTTTCTCGCGGATGATTTCCGAGGCGAAAAACCGCAGCGTCTTGTCCGTCAGTGTATCCTTCGGATAGAAGGCCGGGCCTTCGGGCAGCAGGTCGAGGATGGTCTTGAACAACCCTTCGATGTTGAAATTCTCCTTGGCCGATGCCGGTACGATGCGTGCCTCGGGCAACTCCCCTTGCCATTTGTCGACCAGTACCTCGAGTGCCTCGGGCGTCGTGAGGTCGATCTTGTTGATGACCACGATGGCCGGAACGCCGCTCTGGCGGATGCGGTCGATGATTTCGGCCGAGCGTTCCCCCCGCTCCACGGTGTCGGTGACATAGAGTATGACGTCGGCGTCGGCCACGGCGCCCGTCACGAATTTCATCATCGACTCCTGTAATTTGTAGCTGGGTTTCAGAATGCCCGGCGTATCGGAATAGACGATCTGGAAATCCTCGCCCGAGACGATCCCCATGATCCGGTGGCGCGTGGTCTGCGCCTTCGACGTGATGATCGACAACTTTTCGCCGACCAGCGCGTTCATGAGTGTCGATTTGCCGACGTTGGGGTTTCCGATGATATTTACAAAGCCCGATTTGTGCATTTTCCTTTTGGGATATGATCCGGACAAAGGTAGCGATAAAAAAAGACCCCTGCAAACGCCCGGTCGATTAATTTACCCGCCGATACGGTCGTTTGACCGGTGTGCGGTGCTTTTTACGATTTTTCCCGTATATTTGCCGGTACACGATATAACGGAAAATTATGAACAGGACGAAAATCCTCTTTTTCTGCGCCGGTGCCGTGCTGGCCGCGTTGCTGGTATGGTGGCTGTCGGCCGGGATGCGCACCCCGGCCGGGGAGTCCGGCAAGCGGAGCCCCCTCGATGTGATTATGACCCGGACGAGCATCCGGGCCTACCGGGATTGCCCGGTCGGTGCCGATACGGTCGAACTGCTGCTGCGGGCTGCGATGGCCGCGCCCTCGGCCGTGAACCGTCAGCCGTGGGCTTTCGTTGTCGTGGACGACCGGGAGCTGTTACGCGAACTCGCCGGGGCGCTGCCCTTTGCGAAGATGGCCGCCCGGGCACCCCTGGCCGTGGTCGTCTGCGGCGACGTGTCGCGCAATCCGGGGGCTTCCGGCGACTGGTGGGTGATGGATGCCTCGGCGGCCTCGGAAAACCTGCTCCTTGCGGCCCATGCCCTGGGGTTGGGAGCCGTATGGACTGGGGTTTATCCCCGCGACGAACGGGTAGAGGCCGTGCGGCGCGTGCTGGGGCTTCCCTCCGATGTCGTTCCGCTCAACCTGATTCCGGTGGGCTATCCTGCGGACAATCCTGAGCCCAAGCAGAAGTGGAACCCGGCGAACGTCCGGCATAACGGCTGGACGGAGTAAACCGCCCGCGCAGCCTATTGTGCCTTGATCCATTCGTACACCGGGTCGATGCCTTTCGTGAAATCCGTAAAACTCATTTCGATCCTGACGTCGGGGGTGATCGTGTCGGCCTCTTCGTCCGTACGCCGGAAATATTTGGTCGAATAGGCGACTGTCAGCTTCGATCCCGGGAGCTGGAAATTCCGTACCTCGCCGAAGTGGTTGGGTTTGCCGGCGGGCTGTTCGCCGACTACGACCGCATCGGTCAGGTGCTTGAAATCCATCGTATTCAGGATGGCCGAGGAGAATGTGCTTCGCCCGATGACGACATAGGTTTTTATGCCAGGGTGCTGTTCCAGGAACCGGGCCAGCCTTTCGATGAATGCCTTCCCCTGTGCCGAGTTCCCTCCGCCGTTGTTCCTCATGTCGAAAATGATCTTCCCGACGGGGTTTCCCTGCAATATGCCGAACGCCTTTTCGCCGAATTCCGTGAACGACGGCAGCGACGCGGCTTTCTCGCGGCTCTTGAACTCCGCCTCGCTTTCACGCCCCCAGCAGGAGTTGTAGAGGATATAGTATATTTTTTCCTCCGGGAAATAGCGATCCGTGAAAAGCACGTTCCTTTCCGCGATCGCAAGGGGCAGGGAATCGGGCTGGAAGGCGGCCCGACCCGCCCGCTGCGGATCGGACGGTTTGAGCGTATAGATC
Organism: Alistipes sp. UBA1686; assembly: GCF_002320215.1. Lineage (NCBI taxonomy): Bacteria > Pseudomonadati > Bacteroidota > Bacteroidia > Bacteroidales > Rikenellaceae > Alistipes > Alistipes sp. UBA1686. Next base: position 429,091 of record NZ_DCKA01000021.1, on the reverse strand, counting down.
TTGTCTCCGTCCAGCGTGAGTTCCACCTGCCCGTTGTGTGCGAACCCGAAATATTCCAGGAACTGTAACGACGGGAACAATTGGGGAATCATGGATTTTACTATTGCTTCGTTGTCGACCGTGAACAGGGTGCTCAGGCTGTCGATTACGGTTTCGACCGGTGCCTTGCCGACCGCTGTGAGCCGGTGCCCCAGCAACTCTTTGTTTTCCTCTGCCGTCTGTATGACGTACAGCCCGTCGGAGACCCAGAGCAGCCCGAGCGGCAGTTCTGCTGCCGGTTCATCAGCTGGTTGAAATATAGCATGGTGTGCGAATCACCCAGCCTGGCGATCAGCTGCTGGGTTTTGAGCGCCGTAGCAAAATCTCCGGCCTCCCCGGCCGAAGCCTTGATCGCGCCGATTGCGGTCTCGAACTGCGCTTTGTCGTATTTCGCAAAGAGGTTGCAATGTTTCGCGGGCAGTTCGCTGGCCAGGTAATCCAGGTCGGCGGCCCAGTCGATGCCGCTCCCGCCCTGGGAGAAGGCGGCCGGGATCGAAGCGATCCCCAGCAACAGCAGGAGTAATTTTTTCATGTGGTTTTCCGGGTTGGGTTTCCCGGTACAATTTAGCGATTATTTTTCAATTCCATGCTGTAAACCGCTCTTAAATCTTCAGCCCCCCCCCGGCCTTGGCCCCTCTTTGAAACGGAAAATCCCTGCGGGTTGCTGCTCGCAGGGATTTTCTTACAAACGGATGGATTGTGCCGTGTTACTCGACTTTGAAGCCTGCAACGTCCTCCATGCTGTTGGGGAAGATCTGATAGCCCCCCTTGTATATCTCCATGATACCACTCAGATCCGCCTTCTTTATTGCGATAGCTTCGTTGGCGAATACGGCGTGATTGGTCGTACGTGCCACCATCGGCAGTTCGGCGTCGTCGGTGAAGTTGACCGAAGTGGTCTTCTTATTCACGACCCAGGTCGTCGAATTTGCCGCCGGGGTGAGGTTCTTTACCGTCACATACTGGCCAACGTAATCTCCTGCCTGCGAAACGGTGATCTGGGGGACTTTCATCGTTACCTTCTCCTGAGTGGGGAAGATCGTCGCCATCCTCAACTGCGGCAGGTCATTGTTGATGTCGTACTTGGCGTATTTAAGGCTGACGATCACTTTTGTGCCCACAGGCAGGTCTTTCTCGGTGTAGTCGCTGCCCTTGATGATGATGCCCGTGTTGGCCTCGCCGGTGTTGTCCACCAGCGAAATGAGCTGGTAGAAGTTTCCTCCTTCGTTGTTGGCCGCCACATAGCCCTTCACGGCGATCAGTTCGCCCAGCGCATCGCCCGCATTCATCGTGGCGAGTTTGGCGTTGAGTTCTTTCACCGTGATGGCCTGGCTCTCGTCGGGCATGGTCTCCTGTTCTGCGAATTCGATCGACGTGGTCAGCGTATTGAGGTATTTGGTATCCGTCCCCGAAACACCGACGGTGTAGCCCGTGATGATGACTTTGCGGTCGACGAAATTTTCGATGTTCAGGTCGCTGTTGGGGTAGGCGATCGAGCCGACTACATTCGTACCCTCCACGGCGACATTATAGTGCCACTGATAAATCTGGTCGCGGTACGAGCTGAGGTTGCCTTCGTATTTTACATACTGGATCGTCGGGTTGTTGACATAGGCGTCGAACTGCGCTGCCCCGAAATCCGTCGGGGTGGGCTGCGTATAGCTTCCCGAGCCGTTCTTGGTGAGTTCCGACGTTTCGCCGAACTGCTTCATGCCTCCGTATTCCGACGTTGCGCCTTCGACGGTGACTTTGTCGCCGACGGTCATGCCGTGGTTCTTCTTGAATACGAGGATCGTACCCGTGGCGTCCTTTACGAGGAAGCCCTTCGAGTGGGTGCCGATCACCTGTCCTTCGACCTTGTAAACTTCGTCGATGGGAGCCGCCAGCACCTCGGCTATCGTCGAAAGCGGTGTCTCCTCTTCCTTACCGAACTCGATTGCCTGCCCGCCGTTGCCCGGGGTCAGCAATACGTCGTCGATACGGTTCACGCTGCTCATCTTGGCTTCGAACTTGATGTAGAGCGTGCCGGTGCCTGCCGGCAGGGTGAAGTCTGCCGTTGCGAGGCGCCACTCACCCGGTTCGTCCGCTACGCTGCCGAAATCGTAGTCGAGCGCCTGCGACCAGAGCTGCCCGTCGGCCGAAAGGCGTACCACGAAGTCGGACTTGATGAACGTGTTGGTGGCGCCCTGTGCGTAGCGCTGCGCGCCGAACGAGAGGCGAAGGTTCTGCGACGTTACCGCGATCTTCTGGATCGTGAAATAGTTGGGCGCCGTGCTGAAGAAGATGTTGTTTTTACCTGAACCGTCGTAAAGCGAAAGCGAACCCTTCGACGACTGGTTCGTACGTGCGGACATGCTCTTGAAGTCATAAGCCACGTTGGCGACGCCCGAGCCCTTGTGGTTGATCCAGCCTTCGAACTGGTCGAGGAACGGCCACTGGCCGCCGTCGCCGAAGGTTTGCGAGGCGAGCTCCTTGTCGAACGTGCTGTAGAAGATCGCTCCGTCGGGAACTTCCTCTTCGAATTCTCCCTCGTCCTTGATCTCCACGGGGATGGTGTACATATAGGTTTTGTACGAGCCGAAGAGCCAGCCGGTGATGGTCACGTTGTGGCTGTTGTACTTCTCCTTGAAATCGTCGCTCATGTAGTCCAGGCTGCCCTGCACCGAAGTGCCGTCGATCTCGACGTTGACGTAGTTGCCCGATACGAGGACGGTACCCTTGTAGGTCACGTATTTCACCTCGGGGTTTTTCATGTAGGCTTCGATTTCCGTTGCCGAGAATGCCGCGGGCTGCGGCTGGGTAATATCCTGGTGGCCAGTCTTGGTGAAACTGCAACCCTTGCCGAATTGCAGCAGGCCGTTGCGCGACTCGGTCTTGCCCGATACGGTGATTACGTCGCCGACGGCCAGGTCGTGGGCTTCGCCCTTGAATGCGTAGATGCGTGCGCCGTCCTGCTGGAGGAGGACACCCTGCTCGTTGGCGGCGATGACGCTTACGCCCTCGACTTCGAATGCCGAGCCGGCGCCGGCTTCGAGCACTTCGGCCAGCGTGGCCTTGTTACCCTGTACCGTGAAACGTGCTTCGGTAAGCTGGATGTCGTCGCCGTTGCAGGGCAGGAGTTGCAGTGTGCCGTTGTAGATGCCCGCGATACCTGCGATGGAACCGCTCTTGTCGGTCGGGATGGCATCCTGGGCATAGGATGCGGTTTGCAGGGTGCGGATTTTGTAGGACTTTCCGTCCTTGGTCTCCATGGAAACATTGCCCTTGTTCGAGTCGCTGTTCCAGGTGCCCGATTCCGACGCTTCGGGCTGCGTGTTTTCGATCTTTACGTATTGCGATTCGTACTGCGCGATTTTGTCTGCGGTGATGGCGATCGGGGCCAGCGGTTCGGTCTGCCCCACGAGCATGGGTTCGTTGTGGGTCGAAACCTGCAGCAGTCCGCTGAAGAGCTGTGCCGATGCGTCGCTGAGCGATACTTCGACGATGTCGCCGCGCTCGAAGGTGTTGTTAGACTGGCTGATCGAGAGTGCGAGGCCGGCACCGGCATCCTGCGTATCGTCGGCAAGGATTACGATGAAGGGCTGCTGGTTTCCCCCCCCCTTGTCCGAGACTACGATACCGCACAGCGTCATGGCTCTGATCGCGTCCGTCAGTTCTTTTCCATCGGCAGAGGGATTGGTCGCCATGACGAGCTCGCGGATTTCCGCAATGTTCGTATTCGTCTCCCCTTCTTTGATCTGCCTTACGGAGCATGTGCCCGTGTCGGTGGCGCCCATGTAACCGGTTGCCGTTACGGTGATGGTACCCGTACGCGACGTGGCGTTCGCGGGTACGGTTACGGCTACCGTCGCAGAACCTTTGCCGCTGGTCTGCGACAGTTCGATTCATGCGTCGGCCTTGATCTGCCAGTTGAGCTTTCCGTTAAGCTCGATTTCGAGGTTTTTCGTCTGGGTTTGCGTGCAATCGAACGTCAACGATTGGGTAACCTCGATTTCAGGGATCAGCTTGTCGTCCTTGGTGTCGTCGTCCGAACAGGCTGTCAGTGTTACTCCCAGCGCGAGGGTGAGCGCCGCGCAGAGTAATCTTTTCCAAAATGATAATTGCATCATGTGGTTGTGATTAAATTAGAAAAAGTGAGATTTGAAGTATTGCGTGTACTAAGGTAATAATTTTTAACTGTCCTGCTATGAAAAAGTGATGAAAAATTCGTTTCGGGCCCTAAAAACTACCGCATAAAAAATCCCCCATTCCGAATGAGGGATCGTGGTTTATTTGCAATCTGTTGGCTATCGGCGTCTTCCGGGCATGTTCGGCATCTTCATGTTGCCGCCGGCTACGGCCTTCATCATCTTGCGGGTATCCTCGAACTGCTTCATCAGGCGGTTCACGTCGGCCATCGTCGTGCCGCTGCCCTTGGCGATGCGTTCGCGGCGGTGTGCGTTGATGATTTCGGGGTGCTCGCGCTCGGCCGGGGTCATCGACGAAATGATCGCCTCGGTCTGCTTGAACACGTCGTCCGGGATGTCCACGTTCTTGAGCATCTTGCCTACGCCGGGAAGCATTCCCGCGAGGTCTTTCAGGTTGCCCATCTTTTTGATCTGCTGGATCTGCCCGATGAAATCGTTGAAGTTGAACTGGTTCTTGACCAGTTTTTTCTTCAGGCGGCGCGCCTCCTCCTCGTCGAACTGCTCCTGTGCACGCTCCACCAGCGATACGACGTCACCCATGCCGAGGATACGGTCGGCCATACGTTCGGGATGAAACACCTGCAGGGCGTCCATCTTCTCGCCGCTCGAAATGAATTTCAGCGGTTTGCTGACCACCGAGCGGATCGAGATCGCGGCACCGCCGCGGGTGTCGCCGTCGAGCTTGGTGAGTACCACGCCGTCGAAGTCGAGCCGGTCGTTGAACTCCTTGGCCGTGTTTACAGCGTCCTGGCCCGTCATGGCGTCCACTACGAAGAGTGTCTCCGAAGGCTTCACGGCCGCCTTGATGGCCGTGATCTCCTGCATCATCGCCTCGTCCACGGCCAGACGGCCCGCCGTATCGACGATTACGACGTTGAACGAGTTTTGGCGGGCGTATTTGATGGCGTTTTCGGCGATCTGTACCGGGTTTTTGTTCCCCTCTTCGGTGTAGACCTCCACCTCGATCTGCCCGCCGAGCACCTTCAGCTGGTCGATGGCCGCGGGACGGTATACGTCGCCTGCCACCAGCAGTACCTGGCGGCCTTTCTTGCTTTTGATGAATGCCGCGAGCTTGCCCGAGAAGGTGGTTTTACCCGAGCCTTGCAGACCCGCGATCAGGATCACGGCCGGGTTGCCCTCCAGCCTGATGTCTGTGGCCGTGCCGCCCATCAGTTCGGCCAGCTCGTCGCGTACGATCTTGGTCATCATCTGTCCGGGCTTCACCGCCTTGAGCACGTCCTGTCCCAGCGCTTTCTGCTTTACCTGGTCGGTAAACGATTTAGCGACCTTGTAATTGACGTCGGCGTCGATCAGCGCACGGCGGATCTCCTTGAGCGTCTCCGCTACGTTGATCTCGGTGATGCGCCCCTCGCCCTTCAGGATTTTGAATGACCGTTCGAGTTTATCCGTTAAATTTTCAAACATGGCTCAGCGAAATTTTGCCCACAAAGATAACGAATAATTCACAAAGAGCAAGGGCTGCGGCGATTTTCAGGGCATCTGGTTGCCCACCCTGCATTTTTCCGCATAAATGTTTGGAAGGCGGCCTTATTCTGTTACCTTTGCGGGCAGAAGCAACCTGTAAATTATGAAGAAACCAGTTTTTGCGGCACTCCTCGCGCTTCTGTATTGCGTCAGCGGGGCAGCCCAGAATACGAACGAGTGGCATACCCCCAAGGGGCTGCCCTCCGGCAACGAGATCGGAGTGCGATACGGCGCACAACTTTTCATGGGGGACGGCCGTGGCCCGGAATTCGAGGCGATCAGCATCGACTACGCCCGGTACAACTATTATAATATAGGTTTCCGCACGGGGCTGAACCTGTTTTTCGACGACGAAGTCTGCGACTACTATTCGATCCCGATGCAATTCACCTGGCGCACGGAACGTATCCGGGGGCTGGTTTTCCCGGGCGACGGCGAGGCCGGGTCGTGGGTCGCCGCGGCATTGCTTTCGATCATTCCCAAGCAATTCGAAGCGCATACGGGTTTTACGCCGGGCATGATGCTGGGCCCGCTCAGCCGCGAGCCCTCCTCCGGGAATTTCCTCGTCAAGCACCGTTTCAGCTGTACCTATGACCTCGGGGTGCGGCTTATCATCCCCATCTGGCGGTTCAACCTCTACGGCGATTTCACCTACCATTGTTACCTGACCGACAATTTCGGGTTCGCCTTCGGGGATTACCGCCCGGGGCGTTCCTACATGGAGCTGGGCGTTGGCCTGTCGTTCAATTTCTGAGCCTATTTGCTGCCGGGATTCCCGAAATTCATGCTGTCCGAAATAAAACAGCGTGCGTCATTCCGTACTTTTCCAACAAAGTGTGTATTTTTGCATGGGCATATTTGATAGCAAGCAACGACTGAGATAAGTTTGACGTACACATAGGCCGGGCGGCCTGTCCGAATCGGAACCGCATTATTACAAAATCCAAGTTATGAGGAACCTCTTTTGCCATTCGAATCCTGTTCCGCGTATCGGGACGACGATCGCCGCGGCACTCTTGTCCCTGGCCGCACTCACGGCCTGCGGAGAGGCCGGAGCCCTCGAACCGCTTGACCGGTGGCGCGACGGCGAGCGGGAGATCCGCACGACGGCCCCGGCCGTAACGGCGGGCCGTACGCTCCTGGCAGCAGGCGACTACGGCAACTTCCGCCTTACGGGGGAAGCCCTCACGCAGCCCGGTGCCCAGGCGGCGCTGCTCTTCCACACCGACGGCGAGTCGGGCTACGAGGTGGTTTTCCGCAACGGCGCCATCGACGGGACACGCAAGAGCGGTTCGCTCGCCTCCGTGCGCAACCTCTACCGTTCGCTGGCCGACGACGGCGAGTGGTTCGGCTTCGAGGTCACTGTGCGCGGCCGTAACATCGTCGTCCGCATCGACACCACCGAAGTGGTCTGCTATACCGAACCCGAACATCCCTACCGCACCCAGGCGCACGCCCGGCAATTGTTAGGACACGGCGCGATCGCGCTGCGCGGCGTGCAGGGCGAAGTTGCGTTCCGCAACCTTGCAATCGAGCGCCTCGGCGCGCAGGCCCGCAACGAGGCCGACACACTGCCGCCCGTGGACGAACGCACCGACGGCGTGATCCGCTTCCAGCAGCGTGATTTCCCCGTCATCGACTACCACGTACACCTGAAGGGCGGCCTGACCAAGGAGCGGGCGCACGCCATGTCGATGAACTACGGCATCAATTACGGCGTGGCGCCCAACGCCGGGGAAGGCGGTGTGGGCCGGATGCTGGCCGACGACGGGGAGGTCTATGCCTATTTCGACGAAGTGGAGCGGATGCCCTTCCTGTGCGGCGTGCAGGGCGAGGGCCGCAAGTGGACGGCGACCTTCTCGCAGGAGGCCCTCGGCGTATTCGACTACCTGTTTACGGACGCCATGACCATCATAGACCACAAAGGGCGCAACTCGCGTATCTACCGGCCCGAGGAGGTGCACTACGACGGCGTGACGAAAGAACAGTACATGGATCATCTGGTCGACCAGACGGTGAAGATACTCACCAACGAGCCGGCCGACATCTACGCCAACCCGACCTACCTGCCCGACGACATGCAGGCCGATTACGACAGGTATTGGACTGACGCGCGCGTCGACCGCGTACTGGATGTGCTGGAACGCTACGGCATCGCCCTGGAGATCAACGCCCGCTATCGTATCCCGAGCTTCGGCATCATCCGCCGGGCCAAGCAGCGCGGAATAAAGTTCACGTTCGGCACCAACAACGTCGACGCCGACTTCGGACGTCTGGAGTACTCGCTCGAGGCGGTGGAGAAGTGCGGACTCACGGCCGACGACATCTGGTTTCCCGCGATGAGCGTACGCCGCGGACGCCCCGTCGTCCTTTACAACAAATTCGAGTAACGGATCGTAGTTTATCCCGGTTTGCCTACCGCAGCAGCCCGGCTTCGTAGTAAATTACGATCTGCTCGATCATCTTGTCTTCGTTGTCCTTGTCGTACTGCGATTTGAGATTCTGCCCGAAAATCCGCGACACGCCCTGCCAGAACCCCGCCACGAATCCGCCCCGGAACTCCTTGAGCACCTCGTAGGCCGTGTATTCGGTTTCGCGGTCGATCAGCTTGAGCAACACCTTGCCCTGCGTGCGGGTCATGTGTTTCAGCACGGGCGTATATTCGTCCTTGATCTGGTGGTATACCTGCCTGATGTACTCCTTCTGCGCCTTTTTGGTCGGCAGGCGGCATAATTCCTCTTCCATGTCGGCCATCCTGGCTTTCGCGACCTTGGCGATGGGGTAGACCTTCTTCACGGCGTCGACCAGCTTGCGGTAACGGCGCAGGTCGACGGGGCGGCTGAACACGTAGACCGGCAGGATATGTACCAACGGTACCGAGTCTCCTTTTTCCACCGTCCATTCCTGGTGCCAGAAACCGCGGCCTCCCTGCGCACGTACCCCGGGGGACACGGCGGCCAGTATTACCAGAATCAGGAGACACTTTTTCATATCGGCGAAAATCGTTATCTTTGCGAACGGCGGACTTTCACGGGGCAGGCCGTGCCTTGCGCGTAGTTCGCGGGTCTGCCGTTGCGTCCGGCTTGCATTGGCTTTGCCGCGGACGAATCCGGCGGCGGGTCGGAGCTCTCCTCCGTACGCAGCCTGCACGGCCACTGCAAATGTAATTATTTATTGGATAAACGTATTACGCAAAATGGATATTATGCTGGAAAAAGGATTGTCGGCGCAGAGCCGGACGACGGTTACGGCCGCAAATACCGCCGCGACGATGGGGTCGGGCGACCTCGGGGTTTTCGCCACGCCTTCGATGGTGGCGCTTATGGAGCATGCCGCCATGACGGCCGTAGCCGCGGCGCTCCCCGCGGGGGCTACGACCGTAGGGGCGGAGATGAACGTCACGCACATCAAGCCTTCGGGGTTGGGTGCCGAAATTACCGCCACAGCCGTGTTGACCGGTGTCGAGGGGCGCAAGCTGACCTTCAACGTCGGCGCCCGCGATGCCGAAGGGATGATCGGCGAGGGCGTACACGTCCGTTACGTCGTGGATCGTGAGAAATTCATGGCCAAAGTCCGCTGACATAGGTGGGGGACACCCGGCCGGCTGACGGGGTTTTACGCAAAACGCAACGGGCGCGGAAGCATTGCCTCCACACCCGTTATTCCGTTTCCCGCTGTCGGTCAGAGCCCGACCAGCAGGTGTTCGGCCAGGATCACCAGGATGCCCGACGCATAGCCTGCGAAGGCCAGCCAGGTGATCTTCTTGAAATACCATCCGAAATTGATCTTTTCGAGCCCCATCGCCACCACGCCGGCCGCCGAGCCGATGATCAGCAGGCTTCCGCCCACGCCGGCGCAGTAAGTCAGCAGGTGCCAGAACAACCCGTCCTGCACGAACGACTGCATGTAGGCCGGGTCGGCGCTCGCGGCCACCGCCGCCGTGTCCATCACGGGGTACATGCCCATGCAGGCGGCGACCAGCGGCACGTTGTCGATCACCGACGACAGGATGCCAATGACGCCCGCTATGGTGAACACTTCGTGTACCTGCTTGTCGAGCCAGTTCGCCACGTCGGTCAGCACGCCTGCGGTTTCCAGCGCCGCCACCGACATCAGGATTCCCAGGAAGAAGAGGATCGTCGGCATGTCGATATGCTTGAGCACCTTCGTCACGCGGCATTTGATCGACTCCTCGATGCCGCGCTTGCGGTCGTAGATGATCTCCGTCAGAACCCACATCACACCCAGCGAGACCATCATGCCCATGTAGGGCGGCAAGTGGGTGATGCTCTTGAACACGGGTACGAACAACAGGCTCAATACACCCGTGATGAGGATGAATTTGCTCAGGCGCGGGCCCACGCCCGCGGGCAGTTCCGCTTCGAACGTGCTCTCGTCCACCGGTGCCGCGTCCTCGTTGCGGATATACCGGATGGCGATCGCCGTCGGGATGACGACCGAGACGATACACGGTACGAAGAGCGTCCCCATCAGCGCTGCCGAGGTGACGTTGCCCCGCATCCACAGCATGATCGTCGTCACGTCGCCGATCGGTGACCAGGCGCCGCCGCTGTTGGCCGCGATGACGATCAGGCTGGCGTAGATCCAGCGCTCCTTCTGGTCGGCGATGATCCTCCGCAGGAGCATCACCATGATGATCGTGGTGGTCATGTTGTCCAGCGCTGCCGACATGAAGAAGGTGATGAATGCCAGCAGCCACATCAGCTTGTGCTTGTTGCGGGTCTTGATGTGGTCGGTGATGACGTTGAAACCGCCGTGCGAGTCGATCAGGTCGACGATCGTCATGGCGCCGATCAGGAACACCAGTATCTCGCACGTGTCGCCCAGGTGGTCGACCATGTCGTGGCTGATATTCTCATCGTGCCCCCAGAGGCTGAAGATCGTCCATATGGCTCCGCACATCAGCAGTGCGATGGCCGATTTGTCGACCTTAACTTTGTGCTCCAGCGCGATGAAGGCGTAGCCCACCACGAAGAGCAGGATCATTGTCAGGATCATATCTTATCGTATTAATCGTTCAGTTTCAGTAGGGCGCCTGCCAGCCCGTTGTCCGGCTTGTCGGCTCCATGCGTGCAAAAGTAATGAAATTCTTTCTTGCACCCCTGCAAGAGTCGGGCATTTTTCTGTTTTCCGGTTGTAAATTGCGATTTTTTGCTTATCTTTGTCCCGCTCTCGAGCAACGGATTGAGCTGTGGTGTAATGGTAACACAGCAGATTTTGGTTCTGTCGTTCCAGGTTCGAGTCCTGGCAGCTCAACAATCCCGCATTGACTATCAATGCGGGATTATGTTTGTTGTATTATTCGCCTGAATCCTCCTTCGTCCTGCTTCTGCCCAGTATGCTGGATACGGTAAGTGTGCGGACTGTCCGCACACTTTGCTCGTTGAATAGAACTGTCGGTTTTTTCCCTGCGGTTATTATTTTCCGGGCGCGGATTCTTCGCCGGGAGTTTCTTCGACCGCCTGTGCCGGTTCCTTGTCGTCCTCGTCGTTGTCGCCGCAATGCGTTGAGGCATCGAGCATTCCGGCCAGGAGATCCATGGTCTCCGTGTTTTCCGCTTCTGCGGTGTCGGCGTGTACGCCGTTTTTCATGTTGTCCATAATCGTTGCGGGTTTAACGGATTTTCTTGTGCGAGATGGCTGCGGCAATCCATAGTAGCACCACGGCGCCGATGACCGATGTGGCCAGGCTGCCCAGCGTGCCTGCCGGAACCAGCCAGAAGAACGAAAAGAGCCAGCCGCCGAGCACGCCGCCTACCAGCCCTACGACGAGGTTGACGATGAGCCCCGAGCCGCTGCCTTTGACAATGAGGTTGGCGATCCATCCGGAAGCCAAGCCGAGCAGGAGATACCATACGAAATACATAGTGTTTCTGTTTTGATTTGCTGCTCCGTGTGCAAAATCCGTTCCCGAACGGTAGCTGCGTCGGTTCAGAGCGCCTGCCTGAGGGCTTTGGCCAACTGGTCGGGGCACGAAGTGCCCTTGCCGTGGCAGTCGATGCCTTCCAGCCGGGCTATCGCGTCGGCGGCTTTCATGCCGCGCACGAGCGCCGCTATGCCCTGCGTATTGCCGTGGCAGCCGCCCGTGAACGTCACATTGCGGATGATGCCGTCTTCCAGTTCGATGTCGATCTGCCGGGAGCAGGTGCCGAGGGTAGGGTAGGATATGTGTCGGGTCATGTGTATGCGTTGAAAAATCCGGATGCAAATATAACGATAAAACCGGTTGCATATCCTGCTTGTTTGCACGTTCGGGATTTTTTTGTCCGGAATTTTCTGGGGACGCCTTGCCGGCCGGCTGCGGATTTGGGCGAAAATTCCCCGCAGGATCGCCTGCCGGGATACGGGCATAAAAAAACATTGCCGAGAAAGAGGTAATCTGTAAGAGGCGCTTAGAAATTCCCCCCCCCTCGACAATGTTGTTGGGACTATGCCCGGGTTTCCCGAGCATGTATACAAATTTAAAATAAAAAATTTGAACCTGCAAATAAAAAGCTGCAAATTTTTGCAGCTTTTTTATTATCTGAAACAGGTTTTTACTGGCGCTGAAGGTCGCTGTTGTCGGCTACGACCATGTTTTTGTCGATGCGCAGCGTGACATTGCCGTCCACCTCGATCAGCAGGGTCGTCTCCTTGATCTCTTTTACCGTACCGTAAATGCCGCCGGCGGTAATGATCTTGTCACCTTTTTTCAGGCCTTCGCGGAATGCCTGCATCTGCTTGCGGCGCTTGGATTCGGGGCGCCACATGAAGAGCCATAAAACCAGCACCATCAGGCCGATCATAATGATGAAACTGTACTGCTGCATGAAGCCCGGCTGGGGCTCTACGGGCGGCACCTGAAGAAAATTAATCATACGTCGTTATGTTTTAAGTGTTTATTTCCGTTAACGGAACAAATATACGAAATATTGTCGAATACACAAATGTTTATTCCACTTCGGCCTCGATGAACAGCCTCAGGGGTTTCCGCCCGCCGGCGAATGTGATGTCCAGCGTCTTGAGCTGCCAGCCCCATTCGCCCCCCGCATCGAAGGTGAGTGATACCTGCTGCGCATCGCCCGGCGTAATGGGCTGTGTGTCATATCCGAGCGTCGTGCACCCGCAATTGCGGTCGTATCGGGTGATGGCTACGGGCTTCGATGCCCGGTTTTCGATCCAGAGCCTGAGCACGGCCACCTCCCCCGAGTGCATGCGTCCGAAACGCACGGTATCCGTGCCGCCCGTGTCGAGGATCGTGTCCGTGACGGCGATAATCCGGCCTTTCCGCCCGGTCTCGCCCGTGCGTGCCTGCCGGGTGCCGCATGCCGCCGTCGTCACGGCCAGCGCCAGCAACAACAACCCGCGCAGCATCGGGACTCAGATAAGGCCGCGGCCGGCTTTCCTGATGCGGCCTTCGGCGGTGAGCGATTCGACGATCTTGTCCAGCACGCCGTTGATGAAGGTGCTGCTGCCGGGTGTCGAGTAGTATTTCGAAATCTCGATGTACTCGTCGAGCGTCACCTTGACGGGAATCGACGGGAACGAGGTCAGTTCGGCCATGGCCGTGCCGATGATCAGGTTGTCCATGAACACGATGCGTTCCACGTCCCAGTTGGCGGTGAACTTTTCGATGTAATCCTGGTAGGCATCGTAGTTGACCAGCGATTTTTCGAAGAGCGTCTTCACGAATTCGGGGTCTTCGTCGCTCTTGAACTTCGCGGGGACTTTCAGCTCGGTGTGCGACGGTTTCAGGCCCGAGAGCGAACGCAGGATCATCATCACGATGTAAGGCAGGTCGTCGCTCCAGAGGATCGACATCTCTTCCAGCTCGGTTTCCAGTGCCTCGCAGCTCTGCAGCTCCTTGAAGAAATCTTCGAGCAGCTTGCGGTCGTCGGCGAACGAGCGCTCCTCGCGCAGCATGTAATCCTTGAAATAGTCGCTTTCCGAGAGCTGTGTATAGAGCGTACGGATCAGCTCCGGATGGCGGCCCCAGCCCAGCTTGCGGGCGGCGATATGGTCGTTCACGGCATCGCTGTTGGCGATGACGCGGATCACCTGGTTGTCTACGAACTTGGTATTGGGGTTGAGGTCTTCGTATGTCGGCAGTTTTTTCTGTTTGGCCAGTTCCTGCCGCTGTTCGGCGTAGCGCGTCAGTTCCACGGGGAGGGTCAGGATCTGGAAATAGAGGTCGTAGGCCTTGTCGACGGACGCCATCAGCGTTTTTTCCGATGCCATCATGTTGTCGGCGCCCGATTTGAGGTGGGCGAACAGTGCCTTGACGACCTTTATACGGAGTAATCTTCTGCTCAACATATCTGTTTAGAACGGTTTTTTCGGTCGCAAAGATAGGAAAAATTTTTCCGGAAAGAAAGAATTATTGTCTATCTTTGCAGCCGTATGGAACAAATCGAAGAAAAAGAAATCCGGCCGTACGATGTGATCGTCATCGGGGCTGGGGCAGCGGGCATGATGGCCGCAGGTACGGCGGCGCGCGACGGCAAGCGTGTGCTGCTGATCGAAAAGATGGACAAGTCGGGCCGTAAAGTCCGTATCACGGGCAAAGGGCGCTGCAACGTCACCAACGCCCGCCCGGCCGAGGAGTTTGCCGCGCAGGTGCGTACCAACGCGGAATTTCTCGGACAGGCTTTCGCCGAGTTCAATAACCGCGCCGCCATCCGTTTCTTCGAAAAGGCCGGGGTGAAGCTCGACATCGAACGCGGCGAGCGCGTCTTTCCCAAGAGCGGCAAGGCGTGGGACATCGCCAATGCGCTGTTGGAATATTGCTACGAGAACGGCGTGAAGATCATTTATAATACGCGCGTGACGGAGATCATGACCCTGGGTGATAAGGTCTTCGGCGTCCGCTATATCAACAGGCGCGGTTTCGAACGCAAGGAGGAATGCCCGCAGGTGATCGTCGCCACGGGTGGCGTTTCCTATCCCGCCACGGGTTCCACGGGCGACGGCTACACCTTTGCGGCCGACCTGGGACATACCGTCGAACCGGTGCGCCCTTCGCTGACGCCGCTCGTTTCGTCGCATCCGCAGATCGGCTACCTCGACGGTCTGTTGCTGAAAAATATCAGGGCCGTGCTCTATGTCGACGACGAACCCGTGCGCGAGGAGTTCGGTGAACTGGGCTTCTCCGAGCGCGGCATCGAGGGTGCCGTGGCGCTGCGCATGAGCCGCGATGCGGTCGATGCGCTGATCGACGAACGCCGCGTTAAACTGGTCGTCGACCTGAAACCCGCACTGACCGAAGAGGTACTGCGCGAACGTATCGCCCGCGAGATAGCCGGGATGGAGCCGACGGAGTTCTTCGCCGAGTTGCTGCGCAAGCTGGTGCCCAAGCCGCTCGTGATGACTTTGGTGCACGAACTCGGTGTCAACGGAAAGAATTACATCGGCAAGCTCACCGAAGAGGAGATAACCCGCCTTATCAAGACGCTCAAGGGATTCACGTTCCCCATCACGGACTATGCGCCGTTCGAATACGCCATCGTGACGGCCGGGGGCGTTTCCTGCGCCGAAGTCAACCCCTATACCATGGAATCGCTGAAGATCCGGGGGCTCTATTTCGCGGGCGAAGTGCTCGACCTCGATGCCAATACGGGCGGTTATAACCTCCAGATCGCCTTTTCGACGGGGTGCCTTGCGGGGCTGTTGAAAAAATAACGGTTATGGGAATCGGCGGCCATAAACTCGGTTTGAAATTTTACGGGCGGGTCACTGAGCTGCGCAACAGGCTCTCCCGGGCCCGTTTCTTCCGCGGGCACGGCGTGCATTCGCCTTTCGTATACGATGTCGTGCGCCATGTCTTCATGCGCGATACGCTGCTTCCCGGCGACCGGGCGTTGTTCCGTGAACTGCTCGCGGCCGGGGTGCCCGAACGCCGCGCCGTGCAGCTGCAAAACCTGGCGATTCATTGCGGCTACGCCACTTTTGGCCTGAATCGTGCGGATGCGGAGTTCTGCATAGCGACGCGCAGCCTGTCCCGGACGGAGACGCTCGCGCTGGTCGGTGATGCGGCTGCCGCCGGGAATACGGTGGCGGTCATGTCCCCCTACGACGGGCGTGAACGCCGGGCCATGTGCCTGCAAATCGTCGCGGCGCACCGTTCGACGACGGTGGACAACCGCGGTTACCTGCTGGTTTTCAATAATAATTTGCCGAAACAACATTTCCGGATATGAAAGTATACACGAAAAAAGGCGATAAGGGAACGACCTCCCTTGTCGGCGGCGAACGGGTTTTCAAGACCGACGAACGGGTCGAGGCTTACGGCACGGTGGACGAATTGGCAGCATTTGCGGCTTTGCTCTGCGACAACATGCGTGCGGAAGCTGCGCTGTCGCCCTATGTCGACGACCTGAACCGTATCCTGTCACGCCTGATGACCGTCGAGGCATTGCTGGCGTGCGGGAAAACAGGATGCGGGAAGGTCGCGCCGCTGGCTCCCGAGGCCGTCAACTGGCTCGAAGGCCGTATCGACGCGATGCAGGACGCGCTCAAACCGATCGACAAATTCACGATCCCGGGCGGCAACGCCGTCGTTTCGATGTGCCACGTGTGCCGTACGGTCTGCCGGCGTGCCGAGCGTGCCGCGTTGCGTGCCGATGAAAAATACGGCACGGATGCCATCGTGCTGATGTGGCTGAACCGCCTTTCCGACTATTTCTATCTGCTCGGGCGCACGCTCACAGAGCATTACGGCGTCGAGGAGACCTTGTGGATTCCATAAAGCTTTGTATTCCAGTTTATTGATGCGTGCGCATGGATGTTTTGTAATTTTTTCTTTGTTTTTCTCGTTTTTTTTATACTTTTGCAAATCAGTGATAGCGGAATAGCGATTATTGCCTGATGTTAATCCGCTGATATTTGGGAACTTAAAAACTTGGAACTATGTACTGGACACTTGAATTGGCATCGAAGCTGGAAGATGCTCCCTGGCCCGCTACGAAAGATGAACTGATTGACTATGCCGTGCGTTCGGGTGCGCCTCTCGAAGTGCTCGAAAATCTGCAGGAAATAGAGGACGAGGGTGAGATTTACGAATCTATCGAAGATATTTGGCCCGACTACCCGTCGAAAGACGATTTCTTCTTCAACGAGGAGGAATATTGACGCCCTTCGAATAGATTAAACTATTAAATATCAGCGCGACAGACAATGAAAATTTGTTTGTCGCGCTGGTGTTTTATGGTTTCATATGGTACGGTTTATTTGTCTAAAATACATTACCTTTGTTTATCCTCGGGAATATTAAAACAGGAGGAAAAGATATGGGAAGACCGAAAAGACTATAGATTGAATAGTACAAATATAGGGAATTATATTCGATATTTAGGGCTTATTTTTGTACTTTAGTTTCACTAAACTATAATAACATGGGGCAATTTAAGGATATTACAATTAAGGAGGTTATTGAAGAAATCAATGTCAGTTACTTCCTTCCGGACATTCAAAGAGAATATGTTTGGCTAGATCGAGTTGCAGAAAAGAAAATAGAGCAACTATTTGACTCTATATTAAGAAACTATCCAATAGGTTCTTTCTTATTTTGGAAATTAAGAAAAACTGATGTAGAAACAGATAAGTCTGCTTTATCAGACTCGGATAAATTAAACTTTCAGTTATATCAATTCATAGAAGATTATGATGTTAGAAATCCTCATAATGAGAAAATTGATATTGCGAAGGTTAACTCTAACGACTTAAATATTGTCCTTGATGGTCAGCAAAGATTAACCTCATTGTATATTGGATTAAACGGTTCTCGAACTCTGAAAAAGCCAAAAGGTTGGTGGGATAATCCTAATGCATTTGAATTAAAGAAGTTATATCTCAATTTAAGATATCAGCCCAATGAAGAAGACACGGAAGATTGTTATCAATTTGAATTTAAAAGTCCCACTCAAATACCTTTTCCGGATGAAAATAATTTCTGGTTTAAAGTCGGTGACATTCTTAATCTTACAAGTTTAAATAGGTATTGCAGAGAGAATGAATTGGACGATATGGAGGCCGATATATTGGAGAAACTTAAGAATGTGATATGTACAGAACGATTGATTTCTTACTTTGAGGAAACAGAAAAGAATCTTGACAAAGTCTTAAAGATATTCATTAGGGTTAATAGCGGAGGGACAACATTGTCTTATTCAGACTTACTTATGTCAATTTTGACTGCAAATTTCTCTTCAGATATAAGAGGAGAAATGAATGTATATGTTGATAAGTTTAGGACTACAGGGTTCGGTTGTTTCGGTAGAGATCAAATATTGAAAACTAGTTTGTTGCTAATTGGCGCAAACCACATATTTAATCTAAAAAATTTCAACAAAACTAACATTCATTCAATTGAACAAAATTGGGAAAAAATTGTCACTTCTATTACAGATGCAGTGCGCATTGTAGAAGATTTTGGATATTCTGGACAATTGGCATCCGGTTACATCATCTCCATCATTGCACTGTATTTATATAGAAATGACATAGTATATAACAAACTTGGCAATGGTGATAAAGAGGCAATATTTAAGTTTGTCAGAACAGCACAGATTACTTCTTACTTTACCACTTCATTGGATAGAAAACTTAGTAATGCACTAGAGGGAATGGATGGGGTTAAGGATTTCTCAGAATTTAATGTTAGAATGGCGAAGATGGATGCCAATAAAGCGTTAAAGCTAACTACTGATGATGTGGATGATTTGCTTACATTGCAATATGGCAACCCTGCGATATTACCTGTTCTACAGGTACTCTACCCGCACTTGGATTATAAAAATTCCAAATTCCACATAGACCATATATATCCCAAAGCTAAGTTTACTATGAAGAATAAGACTCTATCTCCTGATTTTCTTGAAGAGAAAAATTATCTTTTCAATCTCCAATTATTAGAGGGGGCTGAAAATATACGAAAAAAAGACGCTGATCCAGATGAGTGGATTCTAGAACATTTTGATAATGATGTTAATAAGATTGCTGATTATAAAAACAAAAACTATATTGCTGCTTGCTGCACAATGCAGTGGGCTGATTTTAAGACATTCAAAGAAAAGCGAACCACAGCTCTTCGTGCCGCGTTGATGGTTGCCTTTAAATAATGAGTTATATTGAAGTCAAATATGTTTGTCCACCATTCCATTGCCGCAGCCCGTCTCAGACGGCGCAGTTTGTTTGCGCAAATTTCATTGAATGTGAAGTAATATATTGACAATCAATATATAAAAGTTTCTTTGGCGAGGAGGAATATTAAACATGACGAGCGCTCGGACGAGCCGTTAAAAAGCGCAAGCAGCCCCGCATGAGGCTGCTTGCTCTTTTTTATAGTAAACCGATTGTAATCCGAGGGTGCTCAGCGGCTATTTTTCGGCCACGTAAAACAGGTCGAAACAATCGTCCGACACCGGGCAGATGCGGTAATCCTCCATCCGGATCGAGGACGTGAGGTCGGTATTTGCCTTCAGCAGCTTCCGGCGGTTGATCCGGTTCAGGATGTCGTAGGGTAGCTGGAGCAGGCGGCGGGGCAGGCGGTGCTGGAGATCCAGGATGTCGAAGCGCGTGATGCGTGCCACGCTGCGGCGGTTCTGTTCGTAGTAGGCCATGACTTTCCCGTTGCCTGCGACCCCGAGGGTTTCGACCGAGCGGAATTCATGCTCCAACAGGTTTTGCAGCTGTTCCGCTGTATATTCCCGTACATGCCATGGGTTGCGGGTGAGCGACATCGGTGCATTGGGGGTCGTCACGATGAACTTGCCGCCCGGTTTAAGTACCCGTTTCACTTCGCGCACCAATTCGACGTCCTGCTTCACATGCTCGATCACCTGGAACGAGATCACGAAATCGAAACTGTTGGCCGCGAATGCCAGCGGCGGCACTACGGCCTGGTGGAATTCGACATGCGGATGCCGCGTAAGCTCCGCTGCCGGGGCGAATTTGTCCACCGTGATGAAACTCCGTGCATGGGGTGCCACCACCTCGATGCCGTAACCCGCCCCCGTGCCGATCTCCAATACGTCGCCGCCGATGCGCTGCGCCGCGGCATGGTAAGCCAGCAGCGACCGCTGGAAGACGAAATTGTCGGACATCTCGCGCGAAACCCGTTCCGCCGTGTTCATTTTACCCATTATTGCCGTTTGACTTTTATCCCGTCTTCGCCCACTTCGACCGCGCCGCGTTTCATCAGCACGCCCAGCGAGCGTTTGAAGACCTTTTTGCTCATCTCCGTAAGGCGTTTCACCTCCTCCGGGGAACTGTCGTCGTTCAACGGCAAGTGCCCGCCGTTGCCGATCACCAGTTGCAGCAAAACCTCTGCCGAATCCTTGACCTGCGCATATCCTTCCTGTTGGAGGCTCACGTCGATACGGTTGTCCTCGGTGATTTTGCGGACGTATCCCTTCATGCGGTCGCCGATGGCTACGGGGCGGAATACCTGGTTGCGGTATAGCATGCCCCAATGGCGGTTGTTGACGATCACGCGGTAACCGATCGGGCTTTCCGAGGCGACCAGCAGGTCTACCTCCTGGCGCGGTTCCACCGTGATCAGGTCGTTGTTGATGAAGCCCTTGAGCTTGGTGGTCGCCACGCAGCGCCCCGTGATGCTGTCTTCATAGAGGTATACGATGTAGCTCCGTCCCGCGAGGATGCCGCCCTGCTGGTTGCGGTTGGGCAGGAAGAGGTCTTTGCCATGCAATCCCCAGTCGAGGAATGCCCCGTGCACGGTCTTGTCCACCACGCGCAGGTAACCCGCCTCTCCGGCGCGGAGCAGCGGCGTTTCGGTAGTCGCAACGAGGCGGTCTTCCGAGTCGTGGTAAACGAAAACCTCCTTTTCGTCGCCGGGTTTGTCTGTGAGGGATATATAACGGTTGGGCAGCAGAACCTCGTTCTGTTCCTCGTCCGTAAGGTATAATCCGTAGTCCGAAACACGGCTTACGGTAAGTTTCTGGGTGCGTCCTGCTCTGAGCATATCGTTATTGCGGAATTGACCGCCTGCAAAAGTACGTTTATTTTCGCGGGATTGCAACTTTCCCGGCCAAGTTCCGCGGTGCGGGAGCGGCCGCATCCCTTTTCGGGAGTCAGTGGGATCGGGCAGCACCGATCCGTACTCCCCGTTCGTGCCGACTTTTGGGCGTTTGCGGAAAAAAGCGTAACTTTCGAAAACGAACCTTAACCTTCCTGCTATGAAAATCCGTGGATTTTTCGCGCTCCTGTTGACCGGCCTGCTCGCCGCCGTTGCGGCCTTTGCCGGGCAGCCCGTCGCCGAGCTGTACGACAAGGCCGAGTACCGCATCGCAATGCGTGACAGCGTAGCCCTCTACACGGCGGTCTATACGCCCAAGGCGCCCGGCGAAGCCCCCGTCATCATTTTTCGTACGCCTTACGGCTGCGGGCCCTATGGTGCCGGACGCTTCCCGCAGGGGTTTGAGAAAGGCTATCTGCGCAGCTACGTCGACCGCGGCTATATCATCGTCATGCAGGATGTCCGGGGGCGCTATATGAGCGAGGGCGACTTCGAGCATGTCCGGCCCGCCGGCAGCGGTGAGACCGACGAGACGACCGACAGCTACGACACGGTCGACTGGCTGGTCAGGCACATCCCGCACAACAACGGCCGGGTGGGATTCGCCGGGTGTTCCTATCCGGGGTTCTACGCCATGATGGGCGGCCTTTGCGGCCATCCCGCCGTGAAGGCCGTCTCTCCGCAGGCTCCCGTCACCGATTGGTTCATGGGCGACGACGTGCATCACAACGGGGTGCTGATGCTCACCGACTCCTACCGCTTCCTGAGCAGCATGAATACCCCTCCCGGACGTGTTCCGGCCGCGAAAATGCCCTCCATGTCCCGGCAGACCCAGCCCGACGAGCGGACGTTCTTCCTGGAGCATACGGCGCTTGCGGAACTTACCGGGCTGCTGAAACCCAACCCCTTCTGGGAAGAGATGTCCGCGCATCCCGATTACGACGCCTGGTGGCAGGAACGCGACCTGCGCCGTGCCTGTTACAACGTCCAGCCCGCGGTGCTCATCGTCGGCGGGACGTTCGATGCCGAGGACTGCTTCGGGGCGTGGAACCTCTACCGGGCCCTGAACAGGCAGAGCCCTTCGACGCCGTGCCATCTGGTCGTGGGCCCGTGGGCGCATGGGGCGTGGCGTAACGGCGGCCGGACGCTCGGGGCGTTCGATTTCGGCAGCGATGCCTCGTGGGAATATTATATGGAGCATTTCGAGGTGCCGTTCTTCGACCACTACCTCCGCGACGGCAATACGGACGAAGCGGCTCCGTTGCCGGCCGCCGCGGTCTTTTCCTCGGGGGACAACCGCTGGCATACTTTCGGCCGCTTTCTGTCGCGCGGGGCCCGGAAACTGACGTTGTACCTCGCCGGCGGCGGCATCCTCGATACCCGGCGCCCGACGGCCAAAACATCCGCAAGTACCTATGTCTCCGATCCTTCCGATCCCGTGCCGTACTGCGAGGTTTCCGGTCTGCGCCGTCCCAAAGAGTATATGGTCGCCGACCAGCGTTTCCTGTCCGGCCGTTCCGACGTGCTGACGTTCGTTTCGGAGCCTCTCGAAGAGGATATGACCCTCGTCGGCCCGGTCGATGCCGACTTGGAGGTGACGCTTTCGACGACCGATGCCGATTTCGTGGTCAAGCTGATCGACCTTTTCCCCGAGGACGATCCGCTGCCGGGCTACCGGATGCTCGTGCGGGGCGACATCATGCGCGGCCGCTACCGCCGCAGTTTCTCGCGTCCCGAGGCGTTTACGCCCGGTGTTCCGGCGCGGGTGCCTTTCCGGATGACGGACATCGCCCATACGTTCCGCGCCGGACACCGCATCATGGTGCAGGTACAAAGCACCTGGTTCCCGCTTGCCGAACGCAATCCCCAGCAGTTCGTCGACGTCTGGAACTGCTGGGCTTCGGATTTCGTGCCCTGCCGGATTTCGCTGCTGCACCAGCGCGGCAATGCCTCGTCGGTCACGGTGTGGCGGTTGGGGGCGCATTGAGGCGTACAGGTCGGCGTCGGCCGCCCGTACCTGTCTCCGTCCGGTCGTTTGGATAGGTTGTCTGGGCAGATTGTTTGGATAGGTTGTCTGGACAGGTCGTCCTCAAGGTCGTCCGCCTCGGCCGGTTGCCCCCGGCTGCCTGCGCCCTGTTTCCCTGCATTGCTTTTCATCGCCGAACCGTATGCACTGCCGCAAGGGTGCCGCCCTGCGTGTCCGTTTTGTATGCCCGGTTCCCTCTGTTGCCGCCCTGCCTTACAAACCTCCATGTTTTTTATTCCCGCAGGTGCGATCTGTAAGAAAATTTTATATATTTGTTTACAAAACGGAGTTTTTCTATGAAAATACGTGTTGCTGTCTGCCAGGTCGACATGGAATGGGAACATACCGCCCGGAACCTGGAACGTCTGGAACCTGTCGTCGCGGCGGCCGATGCTGATATTGCCGTGCTGCCCGAAATGTTTGCCACGGGGTTCAAGCTGTGCCCCGCCCGTGTCGCCGAGCCTGCCGACGGGCTTGTCGCCACGACCATGCGGCGCTGGGCGGCACAATACGGCAAAGCCGTCGTGGGCAGCGTCGTCATCGCCGAAAACGAGGAGTTCCGCAACCGGATGTTTTTCGTGAAGCCTTCGGGCGGGGTTGCCTGGTACGACAAGCGGCACCTGTTTCGTCCCGGCGGCGAAGCGCGCGACTATACTCCGGGAAACCGCCGCGTGGTGGTGGAATATATGGGGTTCCGGTTCCTGCTGCTGATCTGCTACGATCTGCGCTTCCCGGTGTGGAGCCGCAACCGGGGCGATTGCGATGCCATTCTGTGCAGCGCCTCGTGGGCGGACGACCGCCGCGAGGTGTGGCGTACGCTGCTGCGGGCGCGGGCCATCGAAAACCAGTGCTACCTGGCAGGCGTAAACCGCGTGGGCACGGATCCCGATGCCTCCTATGCGGGCGACTCGGCGCTCGTCGACTTCCGTGGCGCCACGCTGGCCGATGCCGGTGAGCGGGAGCAGACCCTCGTCGCCGAATTCGACTCCGAGGCGCAGGCGGCCTTCCGCGAGGAGTTCCCGGCGTGGATGGATGCAGACGGCTTCGAACTGGAATTCTGATTTCCGAAAAATTTGGTATTGCCCCCGGTATGCGCTATCTTTGTACGATATTCGCGCCGGAGAGCCCGCACACTAAACGGGGCTTCCGGTACGTTTGACTACGATGATGAAAGAAGACACGATCAAAATACTGGGGGCCCGGGTTCACAACCTGAAAAACATAGACCTGGAGATCCCGCGCCGTAAACTGGTAGTCATAACCGGCCTTTCCGGTTCGGGTAAGTCGTCCCTGGCGTTCGACACGATCTATGCCGAGGGACAGCGCCGCTACATGGAGACGCTTTCTACCTATGCCCGCCAGTTCGTGGGGACGATGGAGCGTCCCGATGTCGACAAGATTACGGGCCTGAGCCCCGTGGTCGCCATCGAGCAGAAGACCACCAACAAAAATCCCCGTTCCACGGTGGGTACCGTGACCGAGATCAACGATTTCCTGCGTCTGCTGTACGCGCGCGCGTCGCGCGCCTATTCACCCGTCACGGGCGAGGAGATGGTGCATTATACCGACGAGCAGATCGCCGGGCTCATTATGACGGGCTTCACGGGGCGCAAGATCGCCCTGATGGCTCCCATCGTCAAAGGCCGCAAGGGGCATTACCGCGAACTGTTTGAGTCGCTGGCTAAAAAGGGGTATATCTATGCCCGTATCGACGGCGAGATCCGCGAGATTTCGGCCGGTATGCGCCTTGACCGTTACAAGATACACACCATCGACCTGGTGGTCGACCGTCTGGTCGTCGGTGAGGAGGCCCGCGACCGGGTGATGACCTCGCTCAAGGAGTCCATGCGTCAGGGCAAGGGTACGATGGCCGTCTACGACTACGGTACCGAACAGCAGCGCTTCTACTCCCGCCACCTGATGTGCCCCTCGACGGGTATCGCGTTCGAAGACCCCGCGCCGCATACCTTTTCGTTCAACTCGCCCCAGGGCGCCTGCCCGCATTGCAACGGGCTGGGCGAGGAAGCCGTCTTCGACGTCGGGAAGATCATTCCCGACATGGGGCTTTCGCTGCGCGAGGGCGCCGTCGAACCGCTGGGCAAATACCGCAACAACATGCTTTTCGCCATCCTCGAAATGCTGGGGCGGCGTTACGATTTCACGCTCGACGACCCCGTCGGGTCGCTGCCCGAGCCGGGGCTGAATGCGGTGTTGTACGGCGATTCCGAGCCGTTGACCATCAACCTCTCGGAGTTCGGCTCATCGGGCGGCAACCACCTTGTCTCGTGGGAGGGCGTCGCCGAATATATTGGCCGTACCGAAGACGAGGACTCCAAGCACGGCCAGAAATGGCGCGAGCAATTCCTCGTCTACCGCAAATGTTCGGTCTGCGGCGGTTCGCGCCTCAAGAAGGAGGCGCTCCAGTTCCGCATCGGCGGCAAGAGCATCGCCGACGTGTCGGCAATGTCGATCACCGAATTTTCGGAGTGGGTGGCGCACATCGAGGACTATATGACCGGCAAGGAGTGGAAGATCGCGCAGGAGGTCGTCAAGGAGATCCGCGAACGCCTGCGCTTCCTGATGGACGTAGGGCTGGGGTACCTGTCGCTGTCGCGTTCGTCGCGCTCGCTCTCGGGCGGCGAGAGCCAGCGTATCCGCCTCGCCACGCAGATCGGCTCGAAGCTGGTCAACGTGCTTTATATCCTCGACGAGCCCTCGATCGGCCTGCACCAGCGCGACAACCGGCGCCTGATCCGCAGCCTGGAGGAGCTGCGCGATGCCGGCAACTCGGTGATCGTCGTCGAACACGACGAGGACATGATGCGCGCCGCCGACTTCATCGTCGACGTCGGCCCCCGTGCGGGACGCAAGGGCGGTCATATCATGGCCGCGGGTACGATCGACGACATCCTGCGTTCCGATTCCATCACGGCCGACTACCTCACCGGACGCCGCCGTATCGGGATTCCCGAAACGCTCCGCAAAGGCACGGGGCAGTGCATCGTGATCCGCGGGGCGCGGGGCAACAACCTCAAGAGCGTCACGGCCGAATTCCCGCTCGGCAAGTTCATCTGCGTGACGGGCGTCAGCGGTTCCGGCAAGTCGACGCTCGTCAACGAGACGCTGCGCCCGATCCTTTCGAAGGAGCTCTACCGCTCCTTCGGGCAGCCGCTCGAATACGACAGCGTCGAAGGCATCAGCCATATCGACAAACTGGTCGTCGTCGACCAGTCGCCCATCGGCCGTACGCCGCGCAGCAACCCGGCGACCTATTCGAACGTTTTTTCCGACATCCGCAAACTGTTCGAAATGACGCCCGACGCCCAGATCCGCGGCTTCAAGGCGGGGCGCTTCTCGTTCAACGTCAAGGGCGGCCGCTGCGAGGAGTGCCGCGGCGCGGGCGTCCAGACCATCGAGATGAATTTCCTGCCCGACGTCTACGTGCGTTGCAAGGCATGCGGGGGACACCGTTACAACCGCGAGACGCTCGAAGTGAAATACAAAGGCAAGAATATCGACGACGTGCTGAACATGACGGTCAACATGGCCGTGGAGTTCTTCGAGAATATCCCTGCCATCCACCAGAAACTCCGTGCCATCCAGGAGGTCGGCCTCGGCTACCTCACGCTCGGACAGCCCTGCACCACGCTCTCGGGCGGCGAGAGCCAGCGTATCAAGCTCTCCTCCGAGCTGTCCAAGCGCGATACGGGGCGTACGCTCTACATCCTCGACGAACCTACGACGGGGCTTCATTTCGAGGACATCCGCCTGCTGCTCGATGTGCTCAACAAACTCGTCGACCGCGGCAATACGGTGATCGTCATCGAACACAACCTCGACGTGATCAAGGTCGCCGACCACATCATCGACATCGGCCCCGAAGGCGGGGCGGCCGGCGGCGAGATCGTCGCGGCGGGCACTCCGCACGAAATAGCCTGCGCCCCACGCAGCTATACGGGCGAATTTCTGAAAAAACTGGGTCTTTAGTCACGACTTTAGGCAGTTAGGCACCGTATTTGCATTTTTCATGGCCGTATAAACCTTTTATGTGCTATGAAAAAAACAGTCATTATCGTCGTGAGCGTGCTGCTGTGCGCAGTCTGCGCCACCGTGATCGGACAGAAAAAGATTCTGTCGCCCAAGGAAGAACGCCGCGAGGTGCGTGAAAAGAGACGTGCGGAACGTATCGCAGATTTTGAGAAAACGATGGATTCGGTCATCCTTTCGCGTAACTTCCAGTTCAACCCCCAGACCATGCAGCGGCAGCCGGCCGGCCCCATGCGCCAGATCATCAACCCGGCCTTCAACGTGGGTGTCTGGGACGGCACGGTAGACATCTGCCTGCCTTATGTCAAGGGCTATGTGCCGCCTTATTACACGACCATCATCAACTACACCGTGCCCAACGTGCAGGGCTATACCACCGAGCAGACCCACGAAGGCTGGATGGTAACCTTCTCCACCTCGCTTTTCTCGGCGTCGACCTATACCTTCACCTTCGAGATCTTCTCCCGTACGGGCGGTGCCAACCTGACCATCACCAACCCGTGGTATAACCCCGTGGAGTACTCGGGCACTATTTCACAGCTCTATTGACCATGAGTTCCGGGATGTATCGCCGGACGGGATGCGGCGCCCCCTTTCCGTCCTCCCCGTTGCGGCGGAATGCCGCTGCAACGATAATCCTTCCCGGATTGCGAGCCCCCGCCCCGGCGGGGGCTTTTGCTCCTGCGGGGCGGGCGGTAGTCCGGATATTGTGCCTTTGCGCCCTTGTTTTCGGGGCCTCGGGTGCTGTGGCGCAGTCCGCGCAGACCGTCCCGCAGTTCACGCTGGGCACTTCCACCGTCGACAGCGTGCCCCAGACGACCGTGGTTCCTGTCCAGCAGCCCCCTGTGCAGGTCGTCGAGCATACGACCGTCTACGAGGAGTCCACGCGCGGCATGACACGGCCCGAACGCCGCGCTTACCGGGCGAAGCTCTATGCGCAGAAGATCGACTCGCTGGTACAGTCGCGCGACTACATGTTTTTCCCGAACAGTATGCAGGAGGTACCGGGCGGCATGATCCGCAGCATCTATACCGATTATTACTTCTTCGGGATGTTCATCGACCACATCGGGGTGCACCTGCCGACCGAGCGCGGCATCACGCAGTATCTCTACGTGCTCAATTTCGACTCGCCGTCCCTGTCCGATTACCGGGCCGAGCGCTTGGCGTGGGGCTGGCGCATCTCCTTCGGTTTTGCCGACGGCGATATGGCCTACCATGCCGGTTTCGAGGTTTCGACCGCCACCGGCGAGACGGTGCTGACGCTGACGGCTCCCGACCTTGTCATGCGCTATGTCGGGTGGCTCTGGGACAAACGGATCGGCGATCCCAAGTTCCGGCGGCTGGACTGAGCGGCGGCTTTCACTGATGTCGGGCAGCCCGCGAACCGGGAAGCCCTTATCCGACGGTTTCCTCGCCCGGTTTGGCCTGCATTTTGTATATCAGTGCCACGGCGGAGACGGAAACCCCCTCTTCGCGCCCCTCGAAACCGAGATGCTCTGTGGTCGTAGCTTTGACCGATACCCGGTCATCGCCTACGCCCATTGCACCGGCCATCGCGGTGCGCATGGCGTCGATATGCGGCCGCAATTTGGGCCGTTGCATCCGGATCGTACAATCGACATTCCCGATCTCATATCCTTTTTCGCGCAGCAGCGCCGCAACCCTTCGGAGCAGTATTTTCGAGTCGATGCCCTTGAAGTCATCCGACGTGTCGGGGAAGTGCATCCCGATGTCGCCCAGCGCTGCGGCGCCCAGCAGTGCGTCGCATACGGCGTGTATCGCCACGTCGCCGTCCGAATGCGCCACGAATCCTTTCGTGTGCGGAATTTCGATCCCGCCCAGCACCAGGGGCAGCCCGTCGGCCAGCGCGTGTACGTCGTATCCGTGTCCTATCCTGAAATCCGTCATAGAGTTCCGTATTTTCCCGTAAAGATAGTGGAAGCGGGGGGCAAAAGCAAATTTTCGGCCGTCGCAGCCAGCCGGAAATGCAAAAAACCGGACGCGGGATACCGTGAATTACGCTGTTTTTCGTATATTTGTATTTGAAAATCTTCGGCCGGAAGAATTCTTGTAGATACCCCATCCTCGGAGCGTCTTTCTGCCGTTGTAAATATTGTCATGGAATGGGCGGAAATCGAGGGACGTACGCCCGGCGTTACGGCCGGCGGCAACCCGGCGATGTGCCTGTAAATTATATTAGGAGATTATGTCTGAAATAGTAAACCTTGAACCCCGGATCGTGTGGGAGCAGTTCGATGCCATCACACGGGTTCCGCGCCCCTCGAAGAAGGAGGGCAAGATCATCGAATTCCTGGTCGATTTCGCCCGGAAGCACAACATCGAGTATAAGAAGGATGCCATCGGCAACGTGGTGATGCGCAAACCCGCCACGCCGGGCTTCGAGGATCGCCCGGCGGTTATCCTCCAGTCCCACATGGACATGGTCTGCGAGAAGAACTCCGACGTGGAGTTCGATTTCGACAACGACCCGATCCGCACGCACATTGACGGCGGGTGGGTCAGGGCCGAAGGTACGACGCTGGGTGCCGACTGCGGCATCGGCATGGCTGCCGCACTGGCCGTCATGATCGACCCCGCGGTGCAGCACGGGCCCGTCGAGGCGCTCTTTACGGTCGACGAGGAGACCGGCCTTACGGGGGCTTTCGAACTGGGCGAGGAGATGCTCACGGGCAAATACCTCATCAACCTCGACTCGGAGGACGAGGGCGAGATCTTCATCGGCTGTGCCGGCGGCATCGACACCATCGCCACGTTCCGGTATGCGATGGAGGAGGCGCCGAAGAACTACTCCTTCTTCCGCGTCGACGTCTCCGACCTGCAGGGCGGGCACTCGGGCGACGACATCGACAAGGGACGCGTCAATTCCAACAAGACCGTCGCACGCCTCTTGTGGGACGGCATGCAGTCGTTCGAACTGAAGCTGAGCTATTTCAACGGCGGCAACCTGCGCAATGCGATCCCGCGCGAGGCGTACGCCATCTTCGGCGTCCCGACACGGTTCAAGTCCGAGTTCGTCAAACGCTACGACCTCTTTGCCGCCGACCTGAAAGCCGAATTCCGTTTCCGCGAGCCCAATTTCAAGATTACGCTCAACGAGATGCCCGAGGTCGACCAGGTGCTCGATGCCCGGACGCAGTTCGGGCTGGTCTACTCGCTGGTGGGCGTTCCCAACGGCGTGATCGCCATGTCGTTCGCCATGCCGGGGCTGGTCGAGACCTCGACCAACCTCGCTTCGGTGAAATTCGAGGGCGACGACCGCATCGTCGTCACCTCGTCGCAGCGGTCGTCGGTCGAGAGCGCCAAGACCTATGTCATGCAGATGGTCGAATCGGTATTCGCCCTGGCCGGTGCCGACGTCGCCCATTCCGACGGTTATCCGGGCTGGGCGCCCAACCCGCAGTCCGTACTGCTCGAAAAGACCGTCGGCGCCTACGAACGCCTGTTCGGTGCGGAGCCCAAGGTGCGTGCGATCCATGCCGGATTGGAGTGCGGCCTGTTCCTCGAGAAATACCCCGAACTGGAGATGGTTTCCTTCGGCCCGACGTTGCGCGGCGTGCATTCGCCCGACGAGAGGCTCGAAATCGCCACGGTGCCCAAGTTCTGGGATTTGCTGCTCGAAGTGCTCAAAACCGTCTGACCCGCCTGCGAACGCGGCAAATCCCGCCACGGATGCACGGTTCCCGGATGCACGGTTCACGATAACGGCCCCGCAAAGACGGGGCCGTTGCCGTTGCGGGTGGTGACGCGGTTATTCTCCCGCTGGCCTTACCACTCCCGTGAACTTGACCACGGGATATGCCAGAAGTTCGTTCGAAACCTGTACATGGCATTTGTCCGTGTCCTTGTACAGCGTTATTATTACCTTCCTGTCCTGGGAATTCGCCGGCCCGGTCATTCTCATGCAGAACTGTATGTCTCCGTTCTTTTTCCGCTTTTCCAGCGTTATTTCCGCCGAGTCGTCCGTTATGGTCAGGTTGCCCAGCGGTGTTTTCGGGAAGAGGTCGGGGGTGAAACTGATAACGCCCCGTTTGCCTTCCATGGAAATGTAGTTGCCGGTGGATGACTTGACCGGGGATTTGTCCTCCGGGAGGTAAAATTCATTCGCCTCGATCACGAACCGCCCCTCTTCCA
Source organism: Alistipes sp. UBA1686 (assembly GCF_002320215.1). Taxonomy (NCBI): domain Bacteria; kingdom Pseudomonadati; phylum Bacteroidota; class Bacteroidia; order Bacteroidales; family Rikenellaceae; genus Alistipes; species Alistipes sp. UBA1686. The sequence goes on along the minus strand of NZ_DCKA01000021.1, from coordinate 398,122 downwards.
GTGCCTTCGACGCTTGTGCGTGGCGGATCCCCCCTCCGGTCGCTTCGCCTTGCCGTCCGGCTGCCGGTTTTTGCGCTGCACATCCTATTATAGAAAAGAGTCCGCAGGTCGCTGCCGCAAAAGCTATGAACAGGCTTTTCCGGAGTAAAAAAAGTTTTTTCATGGCGGTAAATTTAAAGGATTAATGAAGGATTGTGAAGCATGTGTTTTATATTGTTCACAATATAATGAAAAAATAGGAATAAAACAATCATTTTATTCAATATTTTTGCCATGCTATGAAATCCGTGCGGTCGATGATCCGGGCCCCCATCCGCATGGATCGGGCGACCGTTGACCGCTCCGGGTGTTCCCGGCAGGGCGCTGCACGGCAGGCTGCAAATAACAGAGGGGCTGTCCGGCAAGTCCGATTTTACGATTTCACCCCCGCCGGAACAAACTCCGGCAGGGGTGGTTTCTGTTTCCGGCTGCTTGTGCGGCAGTCCCTTTTCGTCGATATGGATGCCGCGCCCGGAAGCCGTATGCGTCGTCCCTTGCAGCAGGGGAAAGAAGGCCGCGTAAATGCCGCGATGGTTTCCGCGATGATTCCTGGAATGATTTCCGCGATGACTCCTGCGATGATGGCCCACGCGGTGATGCCGGCGCCCGGCGTATCGGGCAGGATCGCCGGCGGGGGATTACATCCCTCCTCCGCCCTGAGCGCCGCCGGTGCTTCCGCCGCCACCGCCCTGTGCGCCGCTGCTCATGTCGTCGTTGCGGATCGACTTGGCAGTGCGTTTCACCCCGACGTTCTGTTTGCCGAAGCGGTAGCTGACGCGGAAATAGAGGCTGCGGCACGCATACCTGTATTCGCTCCAGCCGCCGAAGGTCGGCGTGTCCGAGGTGTTCCTGTTCCTGCGGTATTTCTCGAAGGGGTTGTTGCACATGATGCTCAGGTCGAGCTTCTTCTTGAGGAACTGCTGTTTGATGCCCATGTAATAGTAGTAGTAGCTTTCCGATTTGCCGCCGAGCCACGCATACCCCGTCGAATAATTCTCACCCAGCATAAGCCGCGCCTCCTTCCAGAGCGCGAAGTCGAGGTTGAGGTTCTGGCTTAACGTGAACTGGTCGGTGTGGATGTCCATGGCGTCGAAATCGTTCTGCGAATACCTGCCGTTGTAGCTCAGCGAGAGGTTGACCTTCTCCGACGGGCGGTACGAGAACGAACCGTTGAATCCGTAGCTGCGCGAACGGACGTCGTTGCTGTAGGTGGTGTTCGTGATGCCGTCCCCGTCCGAGAAGGAGTACGACGACATGTTGTTGTTCGACAGGAAGGTGTTGAGTGCGAAGGTCATGCTCCATTTTGCGGCATAGTGGCCGTACTGGAGGTTGATCGTGTGGTATACGGCCGCTTCCAGTCCCGGGTTGCCGTACGACAGCCGCGTGGGGTCGGTGTCGTCCTCGGCCGGCGAAAGCATGTAGATGCCCGGGCGCTGGAGCCGCTGCGTGTAGGAGAGCGAAATGTTGTGGCTCACCTTGGGGATGAATGTCAGGCTCAGGTAGGGCACCACGTTAAACTGGCGGTTCGAAAACGAGTAGGTGCCTTTGGCGGTCTCCTCCACGTCGGCGTCGTTCCATGTCCGTTCCATGCGCGCACCGAGGCGTCCAGACCATTTGGTGTAGGTGAATCCGTATCCGGTGTAGATGCCCAGCACGTGCTGGCGGTAATCCATGCCCGTGAATTTTATTTTTTCAGTCGGGAATGTGCCGTATTCGTCGCTCTGCTTGTTGTCGGTGTCGGAGGTGCTGTTGCGGTAGATGTGTTTCAGCCCCGCCTCGATCTTGTGGTGTTCCGACAGCGGGTTGGCGTAGTCTACCTGCACGGTGTTGCCCGTCATGCGGTTGTCCGCATCCTGCAACGCTCTGTAATTGTATCCGTCGTTGTATATCCGGTCTGTATGGCCTTTGTCCGGGTCGATCTCGACTTCATCCGATATGGTCAGCGTATGCCCCTCCTTGCCGAAGGTGTGTTCGTAATTGAGCGAGACGCTGCCGCCCATGTAGTTCCATTTCTGGATGCTGCGGCTGCCGTATTCCAGCAGCGGGTTCATTTCGGGGTCGAGGATCGCGTTCGTACCCAGCGATTTGTAGCGGCTGCGGCCGAGCCACAGCCATCCGTTGAGCGTGATCAGGTTGAGCGTGTCGGGCTGGTAGCTCATGTCCAGTCCGACGTTGCCGTAACGCGAACTGCCCTTGTTTTCGGAGTAACTGCGGTTGTAGCGGTTCTCCGAGTCGTAATTTTCCTGCCACGACTCCGATTCCGAGGGGGTACGGCCCCCGTCGTAGTAGCCTGCATAGCCCATGATGCTCGCCGCGAACTTCCCGGCCTGGATCGAGAGGCTGGCGTTGCCGTTGTAGGCCGGGTTCTCCAACACCGTGACGCTCGCGCCGACGCTGCCGTTGTATCCGTGGAACTGCTTCTTGCGTTGGGTGATGAGGTTGATGATGCCGCCCACGCCTTCGGCTTCGTACTTGGTCGAGGGGTTGGTGATGACCTCTATGCGGCTGATCTGCGAGGCGGGCATGCTCTGGATCACGTCCTTGAAGTTGTTGCTCATCGTTGCCGAATTGCGCCCGTTGAGCAATATCTTGTAATTGCTCTGTCCGTTGAGCAGGACGTTGCCGTCGCCGTCGAGCGAGAGCTGCGGAACCTTGCGGATGATTTCGTCGAGTGTGCTCGTCGAAGCCTGCGGGTCGTCCTCGACCGAGTAGGTGGTCTTCTCGGCGTCGGCCATTACGAGCGGTTTCTGGACTTCGATCACCACGTCGCCGACCTCGACACCCTGCGTGATGGCGATCTTGCCGAGCGCCTTGCCCGATGCGGGCACTTTCACGGCCTGTTTGTAGGGCGTGTAGCCTACCATCGTGATGCAGAGCTGGTAGTCGCCCGCTTCGGGAGCTTTGAGCGAGAAGCGGCCGTCCGAATCGGCGGCTACGGCGTTCACGACCGTGACCGAGTCGCGCTGGAGCGAGACGGTGGCATAGCCGACGGCTTTGCCGGAAGCCGAATCGGTGACCGTCCCGGTCAGGGTGTTGGGTTGTTGCGCGGCAGCCGGATGCAGACACAGCAGCATGGCTGCCGACAGCAGGAGAGCGAGGGCTTTTTGCATGTCAGGACGCTTTGAGATTGTTGAGAGTTCACAAATATGAGGTTTGTTTTCCGATTTTCCAAATTTGCGGACGGTGTTAGCCCCCCCCCGTGCTTATGTGCGCGTAATAGTTTGTATATCATATTATTATTTGATTCTGAAAAATCAAAAAATATTTTCTGCCGGCACAACTGCCATAAAGGACGAAATTCAGCGGTTTTTATTGTTGCTATTTAAAACATGTTTAAAATAGTTATATTTGTATTCTGAAAAGTCCCTGTGCATGCTCCGCAAATACGCTCTTACCGTGGTTTTCCTGTTCGTCGTGTGCGGAGCTGCGGCCCAGCTCCCCGACGACGAATACTATCCCTATGGCACGGGTTATGAGCAGCGTACGCCCATCGTGCTTACCGACTCCTCGCTTTTCTACCGGGCAATCCAGACCATGCCCGACCTCTACGGCAGCATTTCGGCCTTCAATCTGCCCTACATCGCGCTCGGCCGCCGCGGGCAGCATTACTCCTCGGAGGCGGCCTCCTTTTCCGGGTTGGGGATTTCGTCCCGCTATTTCGGTTCGCTGCGGCTGCTCGGGGCTCGGGAAGAGCGCCGTGCCGGGATCGCGGCATTGCCCGAGGCCATCGGCGGTGCCGGCGGCGTGCGTACCTTCCGGTTCCCCGGGGCGCTGGCCGAACCCTCCTGCCATGCCTCCGTCAGTTTCACCGACCGCAACTACCTGGCCGGGGCGAAACTTGCCTTTGCGCGGCCTGCGGGCCACGGCTGGGATGTCGCTGCCGCCGTCGAGGCCCGCACGGGGCGCGACATGCACGTCGAAGGCGTCTTCACGAATGCTCTGACGGCGGGATTCCGTGCCGCCAGGCATTTCGGCGAGGGCCATACGCTGGCTTTCCTCCTCATTGTCCCGCCGTCGGTACGGGGCACACGCCTTTCTTCGGTCGAAGAGGCTTTCCGCCTTACGGGCGACAACCTCTACAATCCGGCCTGGGGTTTCCAGGACGGCAAAGTCCGCAATTCGCGCGTGCGGCGCGAGCTCGTGCCGCTGGCCGCCGCTACGTACTGCGTGCGGCTGTCGCCCGCGACCTGGCTCGACATGGCCGCCGGGGCCGAATACGGGGTGCGGAAATACAGCGCCCTGGGGTGGTACGACGCCCGTACGCCCATGCCCGACAATTACCGTTACCTGCCCGGCTATACGGGCGACCGGGAAACCGAACTGGCATGGCGGTCGAACGACGCGCGCTATACGCAGGTTTGCTGGGACGAGCTGATCGCCCGCAACCGCATGGCGGGCGGACATGCCGTCTATACGCTCGAAGACCGCGCCGAACGTATCCGCAACCTCGGTTTCGACGCCCTCCTTACGACCGCGCCGGACGAGCGGCTGACGCTCCGCTACGGCTTTTCCTACCGCCATGCCCGCACGCGCAGCTACAAACAGATGCGCGACCTGCTGGGGGCGGATCATATCACCGACATCGACCAGTACCTCGTGGACGACGACACCTACGGCAACCTCCTGCAAAACGACCTGCGCCATCCCGGCCGCACCGTCCGCGAGGGCGACCGTTTCGGCTACGACTATGCGCTCTCGACGCGCGAGGCCACCGTCCGCCTGTCGGCCGAGTACCGTTCCGACCGCCTTCGTGCCGACGTCGCCCTCGCGCTGGGCGATGCCGCCGTGCTGCGCCGCGGGTATTATGAGAAAGAGCTCTTCCCCGGGACACAGTCCCTCGGGCGCTCGCGGCGGATGGGGTTTACGCCCTATACGGTCAAGGCACTGGTGGGGTGGGCTTTCTCGCCCCGCAGCTACCTCGAAGCATCGGCCGCAGCCGGGGCTGCGGTGCCCGATGCCGCCGACCTGTTCTACCAGCCGTTGTATAACAACCGTACGGTCGACGACCCCGCTGCCGGGCGTTTCTACGCCGCCGAGCTCAATTTCACCCGTACCGGCGAACGGCTTTCGCTCCGCATTACGGCCTTCGCCGTCGCCATGCTCGACGGCATCCAGTCCCGCCGTTATTACGACGACATGGCAGGCGTATACAGCGACATGGCCGTTACGGGCATCGGACGCATGGCCTGCGGCGCAGAGGCCGCCGCCGACCTCCGCCTCGCATACCGCTGGAGCCTTTCGCTCGCCGCTTCGGGCGGGCGGTACAAATATATCCGCAACCCGCGCGTCACGGTCATCTCCGACGTCGACAATTCGGCCGTCGACACCCGTGCCGAAAGCCACATGGGCGGTTGTACGCTCGGCGCCGCACCTCAAGTTACGGCTTGCGCCGAACTCTCTTATTTCGGCCCCCGGGGATGGGGTTTCCGCGCCTCGGCGGGATATGCGGGGCTGCGTTACGTCGAGCCTGCGCCCCTGCGCCGTACGGCGCGCATCGCGCGGCAGGGCGGCATTACACAGGAGGCGTTCGATGCCTTTACGCACCAGGAGCGTCTCGGAGATGCCTCCACGCTCGACGCCTCGCTTTTCAAATCCTTCTATTTTGGCCGTTCGCGGCTGACCGCTTCGCTCATGCTGCGCAACCTGCTGGGCGATGCCGATACGGTTTACAGCGGTTACGAGTCGCTGCGCGTCCGGCGTATCCGTTCGGGTGACGCCCTCTATTTCGCACCCCACGCCACGCGCTATACCTATGCCTATCCGCGTTCGTTCTACCTTACAGTCTCTTATAAATTTTGATCCGCAAGTGAAAAATCGCCGGAATATTTTGCTGTTCCGGATAAAATCCGTAAATTAAAAGGCAAAAAAACCTAAAAACTTCAAGCCTTATGATTATCGGTATTCCCAAAGAGATCAAGAACAACGAGAATCGCGTTGCCCTTACCCCCGCAGGCGCCCAGGAGCTCGTCAAACGGGGCCACACGGTTTATGTGCAGGCTACGGCCGGTGTGAACAGCGGTTTTGCCGACGAGGCCTATACGGCGGTAGGGGCGGAGATCCTTCCCACGATCGGGGATGTCTATGCCCGTGCCGAAATGATCGTCAAGGTCAAGGAGCCCATCGCCCCCGAGTACAAGCTGATCCGCAAAGACCAGCTGGTCTTCACGTTTTTCCATTTCGCCAGCAGCGAACCCCTTACCCGCGCCATGATCGACAGCGGGGCGGTATGCTGCGCCTACGAGACCGTCGAACGTGCCGACCGCTCGCTGCCGCTGCTGATCCCGATGTCCGAGGTCGCAGGCCGTATGTCCACGCAGGAAGGGCGTTATTTCCTCGAAAAACCCCGCGGCGGCAAAGGCAAGCTGCTGGGCGGCGTACCGGGGGTGAAACCCGCCAAGGTCTTCGTCATCGGTGCCGGCGTGGTCGGCACGGCCGCGGCGCGTACGGCTGCCGGGACGGGGGCCGACGTGACGATCTGCGACATTTCGCTGCAACGCCTCACCTACCTGGCCGACGTGATGCCCAAGAACGTCAAGACCCTGATGTCTTCGGAATACAATATCCGCGAAGAGCTCAAACATGCCGACCTGGTGATCGGCTCGGTGCTGATCCCCGGCGCCAAGGCCCCGAAGCTCGTTACGCGCGACATGCTCCGGGAGATGGAGCCCGGCTCGGTGATGGTCGACGTGGCCATCGACCAGGGCGGCTGCTTCGAGACCTCGCGTCCCACGACGCACGAAGACCCCGTCTACTATGTCGACGGCATCCTGCACTACTGCGTGGCCAACATTCCCGGCGCCGTGCCCTATTCCTCGACGCTTGCGCTCACCAACGCCACGCTTCCCTACGTCGTCCAGCTCGCCGACAAGGGCTGGCGCCGTGCCTGCAAGGAGAGCCGCGAACTGGAACTGGGGCTCAACATCGTGCAGGGCAAAGTGGTCTACCGGCCCGTCGCCGAGGCCTGGGGGCTTCCCTGCGAGCCGCTGGCGCTGTAACGCCGTCGCCGGCTTTCCTGCCCGCAGCGGGTTCTCTTGCGGAGATGCCGACTTGGCGTTTACGCCGAATAAAAAGCGGGTGGTCTGTATTCCACCCGCTTTTTTCGTATATTTGGACGATGATCCGGAAATTGCTGCTCATACTCCGCTTTTATTATTCGGCCATGTTCTTTTTTTGCATGGCCGTGAGTATCGGGTTGGCATGGGTGGTCTCGAACCACGGCCCGACAATCGTCCCGTGGTGCCTGTTGGGCAAGGCGGCGGTCTATCCGCTTTATCTCTATGTCTGGATCGTCCGGCGCTACGGCGACGAGTTTTTCTACTACCGCAACCTCGGCGTGCGGCGCCGCGAACTGCTGGGCGTGAGTTGCGGGGTGGACTTTATCCTGTGTTATGTGTTATTGAAACTGACGGCCGCCTTCCTTTATGAACCCCTCTGAGAAACATATCCTCGAGATCGACTCCGTGGAGTTGTCGTTCGGCGACCGGCGCATCCTTTCGGGAGTGTACCTCGCCGTTGAAACGGGCGGCGTTACGGCGGTGCTCGGCCGCAACGGGTGCGGCAAGAGCTGTCTGATGAAGATACTGTGCGGTTCGCTGCGGGCGGATTTCCGGTCGATGCGCATCGACGGGGTGTGGCATGACCGTTTTCGGGCCGACGAGGTGCGCTACCTCGCGCAGCAGGGATTTATCCCGGGCTGGCTGACCGTCGACCGGGCACTGCGCGACTTCGGGTTGCCGTGGGACGACCTGCTGGCATGGTTCCCGTTGTTCGGCAAACTGCGCGGTACGAAGATCCGTGCCCTGTCGGGCGGCGAGCGGCGTATTCTGGAATCCTACCTGATCCTGTGCAGTCCGACGCAATTCGTCATGCTCGACGAACCTTTTTCGCAGGTCGCTCCGCTGCACGTGTCGACGCTCAAGGCGCTGATCCGGCAGGAAAAATCCTCGAAAGGCATTCTCCTGACCGACCATATGCACCGCCATGTGACGGATATCACCGACCGCCTCTACGTGCTGGCCGACGGCCAGACCCACCTCACCCGCGGCGAAGAGGATTTGGTACGCTACGGATACCTCGCACGCTTGTAAATGTTTTTTCCGGGACGGGACTTATCCCGTGATCCATTTTTTGAACTCCGCAGCCCGGTTTTTGCTCAGGAATACGGGCTCGGGCGTCTCGGTATCCATCGAAACCAGCAGGCGGCTGTTCGACCATACGACGATGCTCGTGATGTGCTCCCTGGCGACGACGTATTGTTTGTTGACCCGGCAGAATGCCCGGGGATCCATGTCGTCGCAGATGCTCTCCAGCGTCCTGTTGTAGGCATAGTTGCTGCCATCGGCGAGGTATACCCTCGACGTCTCCTTGGTCGAATAGAAAAAGGCGATTTTCTCCGTCGGGATCGGCAGCAGTTTGTCCTTGTAGGCCACCAGAATGTTCCTGCGGGAATTCGTCCGCTGGCAGGAAATCATTTCATACAATTTCTCGATATCCGGGAGTACCTGCGGCCGGCTGAGCCGCCGGTATTTTTCCAGTGCGCGTTTCACCTCGTCGATGGCGAGCGGTTTGAGCAGATAGTCCACGGCGTTGACCCTGAAGGCATGGATGGCGTATTCGTCGTAGGCGGTCGTGAAGATCACGGGCGCCTCGACGGCCGTCCGCTTGAATATCTCGAAAGCCGAACCGTCGGACAGATGGATGTCCATGAAAATCAGATCCGGAACGGGGTTCTTTTCCAGCCATGCGACGCTTTGCATGACACTCTCCGTCGTGCCTGCTATCCGGATGTCCGGGGCCGATTCCGCGAGGATGCTCCTCAGGTCGTCGAGGGCCCCCATTTCGTCTTCTATGATCAGTACCCTCATCGCGTATGCTTTATGTTCATCTTGACCATCGGCAGGAACACCCGGAACATCCCGTCACCCCCCCCCTCGGTTTTCTCGATGCGTATTTCCTTACCCAGCAGCAGCCTGTACCTGTTGCTCAGGTTGGTCAACCCGATGCCGTTCGATTCGGGCGGCGTGAGCTTCGGATAGACCGGATTGGCGATCACCAGTTCGTTGTTGTCGTTGAACGAGATCGTGATCCGCATGTGGTGCTCGCTGTCGATGACGTTGTGTTTGACGATATTTTCGAACAGCGGCAGCAGCGAAAGGCTGGGCATGCGCATGTTCAGCGCCTGCTGCGGAATGTCGACCTCGCAGGTGTAGCTTTCGGCGAAGCGTACGTCCATCAGTTGCTTGTACGAATTTATGAAATTCAGTTCCTCGCCCAGGGTCGTCAGCGACGACTCCTTGAAGCGGATGATGTACCGGAATATGCCCGACAGGTTGCCGATGTATTCAAGGCTTTCCTGTTTCTTGTCGCCGCGTACGAGCGACGAGAGGTTGCTCAGTGCGTTGAAAAAGAAGTGGGGACTTACCTGGTTGGCAATGGCGTTGTACTGGCTGCTGAGGTTCTCTATCCGGAGCATCTCGATCTCTTTTTCATGCCGGCGTTCCTTGTTGATCATCAGTACGATGCTGCCGATCAGCAGGCATATCGTATACGTGATGATCAGATACCCGACTTCGTCGTATCCCAGTGTGAGCCACGGTTTTTCGGACTGCAGCGAGATGACCAGCATGGCCGTGAGGATAACTCCCGCGATGACGAGCGTGCCCAGCAGGCAACGTACCGGGAATGGGAACCGCCTGTTCAGGAATATTTCCAGCAGCAGGATGGTCGCCAGCCACAGAACGCAGAACCAGACGACCGATACGGTCGCCCGTTTCGACCACCAGGTGACCGTTACCAGCGTATTCCAGTATTGGCTCAGTTGGATCAGGAAAGCCGTCATCGGGACGGCCCACCGTGAACGCACAGCCTGTTCGAGATAGCCCATGTGTTTTCGTATGTATGAAGAAGGGGTGACGTTGCAGGCAAAAATAGTAAAAAAATGTCACATTCTGTCATTCCCTTTTATCGCCTTGTTTTTCCCGATTATCGGCCTTGTTCGCCTTTTTGGCGTGGTATGAGAACTTTATGGACGATTCGTAGCGATATTTACAAAAACCGATTCGTTCGTTCATACAGCCTTTTCTGGCAATCTTTTTCGGGCTGTATGGACTTTGAATCAGTAGGTTAATGAACTTTTGCAGCAAATTTTTCTAAACATTTTCAGCTATGAAGAAAAAACTACTTTTCTCAGCTTTTTTTGTGCTCGGGGCTGTTATGGCGGGTTGCTCGGATGACGAAAAACCCGTGGATCCCGTTGCTTTGGCCGCACCCGTCCTGGCGGAAGACGCCGTAACGCAGGTTTCGGTCGCCGTGACCTGGGGCGCTGTGGAGAACGCAGTGTCCTACGCCTGTACGCTCGACGGCGCCGCAGGGACGATCGTGACGCAACCGTCGGTGCGCTTCGACGGACTGGAGCCCGGTCGCAGTTATACCGTCGAAGTAAAGGCCGTCGCGGGGCAGGAGCAGTACCTGGATTCGGAGTGCGCACGAATCACCCTGACGACCCTGCCGGCCACACAGCTGGCGGCCCCTGTCCTCTCGGCGGGCGACGCCACGGAGAATTCCGCGACAGTCGTGTGGGAAGCCGTTCCCGATGCGGCATCCTATGTATATACGGTCGATGGCGGTGAGGAGCTGACCGTTACGGGGTTGTCTGCAGTCGTGACCGGGCTGGAATCCGGTATGCCGGCTACCGTGCGTGTGAAAGCCGTTTCCGGACAGGTGCAGTTCCTCGACTCCGAATTCGCCGAGCTGACGGTCGCCGCCGCCATGGAACAGAATCCCTTTACGCTTTCGGCTGTCGAGACCGGGATGAACAGCATTTCCGTATCCGTATCTCCCAAAAGCAAGACGCGAACCTACTATTGCGGTTATGCCCTGAAGTCCGACTTCGACAAATACGCTTCGACGGAGGAATTTATCGGGTCGGTGCGCCGCAAGCTCAGCGCTTCGGCCCTGATTGCGGGCGTCAGCTTCGAGGAGTATCTTGCCGCACAACTCGTACAGGGTGACCACCCCTTCGAATTTACCGGGCTGAAACCCGAAACCGACTATGTCGTCTACGCAGTAGGGTGGTACGCCCCGGGCGACCTGCTCACGACCGTCCTCGTATCGGCTCCTGCCACGACCCTTCCCGATGCGTCGGGCGAAGTGACGGTAACGTTCGAGAATGTCGCGCCCGACGGGTTTGATGTCGTCTGTACGCCCGATGCCGCCATCGAGAAATATTACGTCCATGTCACAAAGACCTCTTCGTTGGCTATGGAGGTATTGATGGCCGGGGGACTGGAGGCATTCAAGAAGGAGGTGATGCCCACCAAGGGCGAGTATACCGGGCCGCAGACCATCCGTAAGACCGGACTGGCCGCCGGAACCTCCTATTCGGTCTGCGTGCTGGGGATCAGCAAGAGCGGCTCCGATTTCTGGATCGAGAAGACACAGAAGACCGAAAAGGCCGAATAAAAATCACGTAAGAATTTCAAAACCGATAAATACGAACGACAATGAAAAAGATCAGCAGAATTTTAATGTGTGCTTCCCTGTTGCTGGGTTTTACCGCTTGCAGCGATTCCGATTCCGGTGACGACGGGGATAACGGGAATAACAACGGGACGCAGCTCGCCGCACCCGTCCTCGCCCAAAGTTCGGTCGAGGAGACCGCTTTCACAGTGACGTGGCAGGCCGTCGAGCATGCAAATGTATATGCCTATTCGCTCGATGGCGGCGCTGAAGCGACCACATCCGAAACTTCCGCCCGTTTGAGCGGCCTGAATCCGGGAACGGAGTATACGGTCACCGTCAAGGCGCTCTCCACCGACTCGAAGTATACCGCATCCGACGCAGCCCAGATCAAGGTGACCACGCTCGCAGAGGATACTTCCGGAATGATCCAGTCGGCCGAGTTCGACGCACTCGTCGGTTCATGGGCCGGCAAGCAGACCGTGAAATACGCCACGGGCATCGACCCTGCGGGCGGTTTCTTCTACCAGACCGAGGAGTGGACGTTCGATGTCGATATCATGGCACAGGTCGGCTCGCGGAAATACCGCAAGGAGAACTATCTCATCTGCCTTGGCCTCGGGGACTTCGAGAAAGAGGGCAGTGCCCGAACCTACGAACAGCTGATCGAAGAGGGCTTTACCGTAGCCCGGGCTCTCGAAGGCTTCGGCCCCAAGTGGTTTCTCAAACTCCTGGAGGACGGATCGATCGTCGTCGAAGCTACTACCAAGTTCAATGTCCTGAGCTGGTTCACCACCGATGAGCTCGGCCCGGTCTACCTGCTCGGCGGTGCCGATGACAAGGCTTTCTCCGATTGCGAATGCGAACTTCCCGTCACGGTCGCCGGCGACGAACTGCGTGTGGGGTCGACCGTGATCGCCGAGAAAACCTGGACACCGTCGCTGTTCCAGTGGCATCCCAAGCAGGGCGCTTATGCGCGCTACTGCCTCGGTGTGTCCGACATCGTGCTGACCCGCAAGAAATAAGCCTTCATCCGGCTGCTTCAAGGCCCGTGTCCCCGACACGGGCTTTTTTGATGCCCGGGCATTTCCAAATAAATCCGGCATCGCCCCGGCTTGCATTATCTTTAACCTTGTTTTAGACAGGCGGCGCCTCGGCAAAATGCAAGTAAACTTGCTTTTGCCCTCGGCTTGCACTATCTTTGCAACCTAAATAATCAAGGTATGGCAGGTTCGAACTTTGTAGATTACGTGAAGATATTTGCCCGTTCGGGACACGGAGGGGCCGGCTCGGCGCATTTCCGCCGTGAAAAATTCGTGGCTTTCGGCGGCCCCGACGGCGGCGACGGCGGCAAGGGCGGCAGCATCGTCCTGCAGGGCGACAGCCAGTACTGGACGCTTATCCACCTCAAATACCAGCGCCACCAGTTCGCCGAGGACGGGCAGTGCGGCTCGGGAGCCCGCTCGTCGGGCCGGGACGCCCGGGACATCGTCATCCCCGTGCCGCTGGGCACGGTCGCCCGGCGTGTGGTTGAACAGGAGGACGGCACCACGCTCACCGAAGATGTCGGCGAGGTGACGGCCGACGGCGAACAGCTCGTACTGCTCAAAGGCGGCCGGGGCGGCCTCGGCAACTGGCATTTCAAGAGCGCCACGAACCAGACGCCGCGCTATGCGCAGCCGGGCGAGGAGGGCGACGAAGGCACCTTCATCCTCGAACTGAAGGTCTTGGCCGACGTCGGGCTGGTCGGGTTCCCCAATGCGGGCAAGAGCACCTTGCTCTCGGTGGTCTCGGCTGCCAAACCCAAGATCGCCAACTATGCTTTCACCACGCTCGAACCCAACCTCGGCATTGTCGAGGTACGTGACCACAAGTCGTTCGTCATGGCCGACATTCCGGGTATCATCGAGGGGGCGCACGAGGGCCGCGGCCTGGGCACACGCTTCCTGCGCCATATCGAGCGCAACTCGGTGCTGCTGTTTATGATCCCGGCCGACAGCGACGACCTCAAACGCGATTATGCGGTTTTGCTGGGCGAGCTTACGCAGTACAACCCCGAATTGCTCGACAAGCAGCGGCTGCTGGCCATCACCAAATGCGACATGCTGGACGACGGACTGATCGAAGAGATGAAATCCCACCTGCCCGAAGGCGTCCCGTCGGTGTTTATCTCGTCGGTTTCGGGGCTGAATATCCCCCGCTTGAAGGACATGCTGTGGGACGTGCTGCAACAGTAGCGAAATCCACCTCGCGGTTGGCGATGCGGAGCGTGTATTTCCCGTTGAAATAGTCGATTATCCCATATACGGAGCCTGTGCCCTGCGGTACGGGCTCCGTGGCATAGGTGCACGTACCTGCCGTGCGGACGATGAATTCCCGTCCCGTGTGATCCGCGATCCACCGTTCGGTCGTCGCGGGGCGTCCGGTCTCGGGATCGGGGTCGCACCAGTTGCCCTGCTGCACGAACCGTACCCCTTCGAAATGCACGTAGGTGTCGGTATGTCGCATGTCTACCTCCCCGAACGTGAGCGTCCGAGGCCGTAGGGGGCTGGTTTCCGCCTGCTTCCGCCGCAGGTACAGCACCGCCTCCGCCTGGGGTATCCTCCCCGGCCCGGCATATTCGTCCGTGGGGCGCGTGCCGAGCATTACCTTGCCGCCGTAGTCGCACAGGAACAGCCCGTTGCAATGGATCGTGACCGCCGTGCCGACCGGGTAGTCGACGTAGAGTTCCGTGGCGTCCACGGCTATCGAAATCCCGCCGCTCGTGTCTTCGACGACCAGCGTTTTGTAGAATTCTCCGTAGAGGTCGTTGCCCGTCACCACGCCTTCGACCGTGATGTCCTCCGTGACGGCGGCCTGTGCTCCCGTGCAACGCGATTTGAGCGCAGCGATCGTGACCATCCCCTGCGGCGTGTCGTCGTCGAATTCCAGCCCCGACGCCTTGTCGCACCCGGCGAGGGCCGTCAGCGCCAGCACGACGGACACGGCCGTGCGGAGTGCCGTGCGGGATATCGCCGGGAGCCGGTTAACGGGTACAATCGTTTTCATCGCGCAGTTTGAGAATGTAACGCCCTTCCCCGGTGGCGTCGTATTGCAGGATTCCCGTGAGCGTACAGCGGCCGACGGGTACCTCGTCGTCCGCAAACCGGGCGTAGCTGCGTACATAGGTGTAGACCGCCGCGCCTACGTCGTCCGTGAAACGCTTGTATCCGGCCCATGTCCCGGGCGTAAGGTCTTCCGGGGTGTAGCTTAGCGCCCCGATCCGCACCAGCGTGCCGCATCGCTCCGGCGTCAGTTCGCCGGACGACAGCAGGGTAGGGGCAATGGGTTCCAGCGCCTCCCCGTTGCGGGTCACCGCTGCGTCCAGCGCCGCTTTCGACCCTATGTAATCGGTCGCGAAACCGCTTCCTGCGGCGGGCATCCGCCCGGCCTGCAATACCCCGTGGCTTTCGCCCAGCGCCAGGCCCCTGAGCCTGAGCGTGACCTGGCAGCCCTCCGGGAAATCGTTGTGCAGGTGGTCTATGCCCGCCATGACCTCTATCCCCGCTCCGTCCTCTTCGATGCAGAACGTGCGGTAGAAATTCTCGTCGTAATCGCTGGTGGTTACGCGCCCCGACACCACGATGTCCCCCGTGACGGGGAAGGTCGTCCCGGCGAATTTCTCACGCAGCTGCCGGATGGTCGCCGTGACGGGCTCGGGCGTGGCGTCGTCGCCGCGTTCCCCGAACCGGGAGTCGTAACACCCCGCCGCGAGCAGGGCCACGCAGAGCAGCGGCAACAGTCGCATAGGGTTATTGTTCGATGCGTGAATCCTTCAGACCGAGGAAATAGAGGATGCCGTCCAAGCCGATGGTCGAGATGGACTGCCGTGCCGTGGCCTTCACCTTGGGTTTGGCATGGAATGCGATGCCCAGGCCCGCGAGGTTGAGCATCGGCAGGTCGTTGGCGCCGTCGCCGACTGCCACCGACTGGGCGATGTTGATCTCCTCGAACTGGCACAGCAGGCGCAGCAGTTCGGCCTTGCGGCGCCCGTCGACCACCTCGCCGACATAGCGCCCCGTGAGCTTGCCCTGTTCGATCTCCAGCTCGTTGGCATATACGTAGTCGAATCCGTATTTCTGGCGCAGGTAGTTGCCGAAATAGGTGAACCCGCCCGAGAGGATCGCCGTTTTATAGCCCACACGCTTGAGGATCGTCATCATGCGCTCCAGCCCTTCGGTGATGGGCAGGTTACGGGCTATTTCCTCCATGACCGAGACGTCGAGCCCCTTGAGCAGGGCCACGCGCTCGGTGAAGCTTTCGCGGAAGTCGATCTCGCCCCGCATGGCGCGTGCCGTGATCTCGCGCACCGCATCGCCCACGCCGGCGCGCTCGGCCAGTTCGTCGATCACCTCGGTCTCGATCAGCGTCGAATCCATGTCGAAGCAGATCAGGCGGCGGCTGCGGCGGTAGATGTCATCTTTCTGGAACGAGACGTCGAGGCCGATTTCCGACAGATTCATGAACCCCTCCTGCATCGTACTGCGCTCCTCGTCGGTGAGCGACCCGCGCACCGAAAGTTCGATGCACGATTTGGCCGCACGGTCGTCCTCGCTGAGCGGGATGCGGCCCGTCAGGCGCTTTATGGCGTCGATATTCAGCCCGTGCTGTGCCACCACGCGTGTCACTTCGGCGATATGGCGTGCCGTGACCGTACGTCCCAGGAGGGTGATGATGTAGCGGTTTTTGCCCTGCCGGCCGACCCAGTTGTCGTAGTTCTGTTCCGAAATGGGAGTGAAACGGATCATCACTCCCAGCTCCGATGCCTTGAACAACAGCTCCTTCATGATGTTGCCCGATTTGTCCGATGTAGTCCGGAACAGGATGCCCAGCGTCAGCGACTGGTGGATGTTGGCCTGGCCGATGTCGAGGATGAAGGCGTCGTAGCGCGCGAGTATTTCGGTGAGCGAAGAGGTCATGCCCGGCTTGTCTTCGCCGGATATATTTATCTGGATGATTTCGACGTTGTTTTGCATCTTGTAGCGTTTTTCCTGTTTTCTTTTCCGTAAATTCGTAGACAAAGTTAGTAAACTTCTCTTTTTTTTGGTTATTTTTGCAGACAAACTTTATTTCTGGTATATGTGGCCTCTTTTTTTAGGAACCGATACGCCCGCGCCGCTGATGCTGCCCGACAGTGTGCAGAAAGCCAATTTTGCGGAAACCGTCCATAAAATTGCGAACCTCGATTTCGAGACCGTATTGCAAAACCTCCTGTCCGAGTCGGTCTGGATACTGCTGAAAATAACCCTCGCGCTGGCGATCTATTTCATCAGCCGCTGGATATTGCGGCGCATCGTCAGGCTGCTCGACTTGGCGCTGGAACACCGCCGTGTCGATATTTCGCTGCGGTCGTTCATGCGCAACACCGTGCGCGTGATCTTCACGCTGCTGCTGGTGCTGATCGTCGTCTCGACGCTGGGCGTCAACGTCACATCGCTCATCGCCGTCTTCTCCGCCGCCACGCTGGCCATCGGTATGGCCCTGAGCGGTACGGCGCAGAACTTCGCGGGCGGCGTGATGATCCTGCTGATGAAGCCTTACCGTGTCGGCGACTACATCTCGGCACAGGGACAGTCGGGCACCGTGCGCGAGATCAAACTCTTCTCGACGGTCATCACTACGGTCGATAACCAGACAATTTACATTCCGAACAACTCGATCGCCACGGCCATCATCGACAATTATTCCACGTCCGATACCCGCCGCGTGGACTGGACGATCGGTATTTCCTATGGCGACGACGTGGATACGGCGCGTGCGGCGATCCTCGCCATCCTTGCCGCCGACAGCCGCGTGCTGGGCGATCCTGCGCCCGTGGTGTGGGTAGCAGCCCTCGCCGACAGCTCGGTCAACCTTTCGGCACACGCCTGGGTGAAGAACGGCGATTACTGGAACGTGTTCTTCGAAAACAACGAAAAATTCTACAAACAACTGCCCGAAAAGGGGATCAACTTCCCCTTCCCGCAGATGGATGTGCATGTGAAAAACAATTAATCTGCCTATAAAATGAAAAAATTGCTTATCATAGCCGTGGCGGCATGCTGCCTGGCGGCTTGCAACAAGGAACTCGGCCCCGAGTATAAGGTTGCGCCCGTAATTTCGAATGTCTCTTGCAGCCCCGGCCTTGATGATGTCCATGCCGGCGATGACGTCCGCGTAACGGCGACCGTCACGAGTGAATACGGATTTACCGGCATCAGCATCCTGCGTGCCCTCAACGACGACGAGACGAAGGTGAAGGAAGAGGGTGCATGGCTGAGTACCAACAAGACGGATACGGAAAAACGCTATTCAGGTACGATCGGCAAGGAGAAGGCCGGCACGAAAGTGACCTTCCAGATACTTGCCGTCTCTGCGTACAGCGTGTATACGTTCTCCGAGGTGTACGAGTATACCGTGCAGGAAGAGACCGACCCGGAGCCGATGCCCAACCCCGAAGCGAATTAATTTACCACACTATAATTTAATATGGAATTGAAAGAAATTCTGGCCATTTCGGGCCAGTCCGGACTTTATAAGTATGTAGCGCAGTCCACGCACGGTGTGATCGTCGAATCGTTGCTCGACGGCAGGCGGATGAACGCTTCGGCGACGTCGAAAGTAAGTTCGCTGACCGAGATCTCGATGTTCACAGAGGGAGACGACATTCCCCTGGCCGATGTGTTCACCAAGATCTATGCCCATACGGGCGGCCGCGAGGCCGTCAGCTCCAAGGAGGCCCCCGAAAAACTGAAAGCTTGTTTCGCCGAGGTGCTTCCCGACTATGACCGTGACCGGGTACACGTTTCCGACATCAAGAAGTGCTTTGCGTGGTATAACATCCTCGTCAAAGCCGGGTTTACCGAGTTCAAGCTTCCGGCCGAAACCGAATAACTCCTGAGCCCCGCCCGAGCGGGGCTTTTTTGTTGTGTCGTATCCCGATTAAATTCGTTTGTTTTTATCCGTAATCCCCGTGTTTGTATTATCTTTGTTCAACGGATAAAAATATCGCTATGGCTAAAATGACAAAAGTGCTGGCACTGGTTGCCCACGACAATATGAAACGCGACCTGGCCGAATGGGTCGACTGGAACAGCAGGAACCTGAGCCGCCATCATCTCGTTTGTACGGGTACGACCGGTAAGATGGTCGAAAAGACACTGCGGGATCACCGCGAGGAAGACGAATCCGCGGATGGGATCCGGGAATTGTCCGACCTGAAAATCACGCTGCTCAAATCCGGCCCGCTGGGCGGTGACCAGCAGTTGGGGTCGCTGATTGCCGACGGCAAGATCAACGCCCTGATCTTCTTCTGGGATCCCATGTCGGCGCAGCCGCACGACGTCGACGTCAAGGCGTTGTTGCGCCTGGCGACGCTCTACAATGTCCCGACGGCGATCAACCGTTCGTCGGCCGATTTCCTGATCTCGTCGCCGCTCTTCGAGGACGAGGAGTACGAGCCCGTCGTAAAGGATTACAAAGCCTATGTCGAGCGTGTGCTGAAGTAGCCGTTGTATCTGAGCGTATAAACGCCTGATTCCACAGGGGGATCAGGCGTATTTTTTGCTGTTTCGCGCAGAGCGGGCAAAACCCCGTTCCATCTCCGTCTCGGCCACCGACCGGAATCAGGCCTTCGTGTGAACCCGATCGATTACAGGTCGTGCGACAGCGGTGCGGGCACTGTGCCGCTCACGTCGAAATCGCCCCAGCGCTCGGCGATCGAGTCGAGCGTGGCGAACAGCTCGGGGATGTCGAGCAGCGTGACCAGCTTCAGGCGTGTGGGCTTGAAATCGGGCAGCCCCTTGAAATAGTTGGACAGGTGGCGGCGCATTTCGAGGATGCCCACGTATTCGCCTTTGATTTCCAGCGATTTTCGCAGGTGCTCCTTGGCGATCTCCACCCGCTCGCAGACCGATGGCTGGGGCAGCACTTCGCCCGTGGCAAGGTAGTGTTTCACCTCGCGGAATATCCACGGGCGCCCGTAGGTCGCGCGGCCGATCATCACGCCGTCCACGCCGTAGCGGTCGAACATTTCGGCCGCTTTCGGCCCCGAATCCACATCGCCGTTGCCGATGATCGGGATTTGTATCTGCGGATTGTTCTTCACCTTGCCGATCAGCGTCCAGTCGGCTTCGCCGCGGTACATCTGGGCCCGTGTGCGGCCGTGTATCGTGAGCGCCGCGATGCCGACGTCCTGCAGGCGCAGGGCTATCTCCTCGATGTTCTTCGACTCGTCGTCCCAGCCCAGGCGGGTTTTCACGGTCACGGGTTTTCCGACCGCCTCCACGATCCGCCGCGTCATTTCGACCATTAGCGGCACGTCGCGCATCATGCCCGACCCGGCGCCTCGCCCCGCGATCTTCTTTACGGGGCAGCCGAAGTTGATGTCGATGATGTCCGGGCCGGCCGCTTCGGCCATGCGTGCCGCCTCGACCATCGGTTCGACCAGATGGCCGTAGAGCTGGATGCCCACCGGACGCTCCGCGTCGTCGATTTCGAGTTTTTTGAGCGACTTGGCCGCATCGCGTATCAGCCCGTCGGACGAGATGAATTCCGTGTAAACCACGTCGGCGCCGAACCGCTTGCACATGTAGCGGAACGACGGGTCGGTCACGTCCTCCATCGGCGCCAGCAGCAGGGGTTTCTCCCCGAGTTCTATGTCGGCAATTTTCATGATTCGCTCACTTGGTCGTGTGTTACGAGTATTTTGTCGATGCGGACGCCGTCCATGTCGACGATCTCGAGGTCGAAACTGTTCCAGCGGAGCTTCTCCCCCGTGGCGGGAATGTGTTTCAGCTGGTCGAGAACCAGTCCGCTGATCGTATTGTAGGCATTGCGGGGAACGGCGTTCTCCGCGCCGAAGAAGGCCAGGAAATCGTAAAACGGACACTGCCCGTCGATGAGCACGCTGCCGTCCTCGCGCCGTACGATGTCGGGTTCCTCGTAGCTGTCGGGGATCTCGCCGACCAGCGCCTCGAAGATGTCCTTCAGGGTGACGATGCCGCGCGTTACGCCGAATTCGTCGCACACGATGCCGTAGCCGAGCTGTTCGCTGCGCAATTGCTCCAGCGCGCTGTATACCTCGGCCCCCTCGTGGAAGAACTTGGCGGGCGAAAGGTGGTTGCGGATGTCGAATCCGGGGTCGTCGATATGTCGGAACAGGTCTTTCAGGTAGACGACGCCTGCGAGCTTGTCGAGGCTCCCTTCGCCGACGGGATAGCGGTTGTGGGGCTCCCGGTTGACCTGTTCGCGGATCTGTTCCGGCGTCATCGCGGTGTCGATCCATACCAGTTCGCTGCGGAAGGTCATGATCGACTCGACCGTCCTGTCGCCCAGCGAAAATACGCGGCCCATGATCTTCTGCTCGACCTCCTGCACTTCGCCGTCCTCCGCGCCTTCCTGGATGATGGAGCGTATTTCCTCCTCGGTGACCTTCGAATCCGATTTGCGGAGCCCCAGCAGGCGGGTCACGCCTGCGGTGCTGCGCGACAGGAGCCATACGAACGGCGAGGCCAGCTGCGAGAGCAGGCGCATGGGCCGGGCCACCAGTTTGGCGATCTTCTCCGCCGAGTTCATGCCGATGCGTTTGGGCACGAGCTCCCCGAATATGAGGGTCAGGTAGGTTACGACGATGACGATCGTGATCTGCGCCACGACCGTGGCCGTACGCAGGGAAATGCCGAGTGCGGCGAGCTCCCGGCCGAATTTCGAGGCCAGCGCATCGCCCGAGTAGATACCCGTGAGGATGCCTATCAGCGTGATGCCGATCTGGATGGTCGAAAGGAATTTGTCCGGGTCTTCGATAAGCTTCTGCGCCTGCCGCGCCCCGGCGTTGCCCTGCCGCGCCTGCATCTCCAGATTGGAGCGGCGCGCGGAGATCATGGCGATCTCCGACATGGCGAAGAAGCCGTTCAGGATGATTAATAATAGAATGATGAGGAACTCCATTGGGGTGTCCGGTTTGTTTGTCTGCAAAGATAATGCATGGCGTGTGTAATGCCAAATTTATTTGTGCGCCCACCGGTGCCGGGGCAGGGTATTGCACCCTGTCCGAATAATATGGGGCCGGGGATTGAATATTCCCTGAAAAAATACTAAATTTGCGGACAAATTCTTTCACGATATGAATATTGAGAACTTTATTTCGGATGCCGTCCGCCGCTCGGTGGAGGCGCTTTACGGTACGCTCGACGGCGAACAGTTGCAGATTCAGAAGACCCGCAAGGAATTCGAGGGCGATTATACGCTCGTGACCTTCCCGCTGCTGCGACGAAGCCGCAAGTCGCCCGAAGCCACTGCGACCGAGATCGGCGGTTATATGACGGCCAACGTCCCCGAAATCAAGTCTTTCAATGTCATCAAGGGTTTTCTGAACCTCGTGCTCGACGGCGCTTTCTGGGCGGCGCGTTTTGACGAGGTCGCTGCCGATGCCGATTTCGGGCAGGCCCCGGCCACCGGGCGCACGGTCATGATCGAATATTCGTCGCCCAATACCAACAAACCCCTGCACCTGGGGCATATCCGCAACAACCTGCTGGGCTACTCCGTGGCGCAGATACTCAAGGCCAACGGACATAGCGTCATCAAGGCCAACCTGGTGAACGACCGCGGCATCCATATCTGCAAGTCGATGCTGGCGTGGAAACTCTACGGCAACGGTGAAACGCCCGCCACGTCGGGCATGAAGGGCGACCACCTCGTAGGCAAATACTACGTCGAATTCGACAAGCACTACAAAGCGCAAATCAAGGAGTTGATGGCGCAGGGGCAGAGTGAAGAGGAGGCGAAAAAGAACGCTCCCGTGATGCTCGAGGCGCAGGAGATGCTGCGCAAGTGGGAGGCCCGCGATCCTGAGGTCTACTCGCTTTGGGAAACCATGAACGGCTGGGTGTATGAGGGCTTCGACGTGACCTACAAGGCGCTGGGCGTCGATTTCGACAAGGTTTACTACGAATCGCAGACCTACCTGCTGGGCAAGAGCCTCGTCGAGGAGGGGCTCCGCAAGGGTGTTTTCTACCGCCGTCCCGACAATTCGGTCTGGATCGACCTCACGGCCGACGGGCTGGACGAGAAACTGCTGCTGCGCGGCGACGGGACTTCGGTCTACATGACGCAGGATCTGGGTACGGCCTACCGCCGCTTCGAGGATAACAAGCTCGACGACATGATCTATGTCGTGGGTAACGAACAGAACTACCACTTCCAGGTGCTCAAGCTGGTGCTCAAGAAACTGGGGTATGCCGACTGGAGCGACCATATCACGCACCTCTCCTACGGCATGGTGGAATTGCCCGAGGGCAAGATGAAGTCGCGCGAGGGCACGGTGGTCGACGCCGACGACCTGATCGCCGGCATGGTCGCTACCGCACGCGAGATGTCGGCCGAGCTGGGCAAGCTGGACGGCTGCTCCGAAGAAGAAGCCAATGCCGTGTCGACGATGGTCGGGCTGGGGGCGCTCAAGTATTTCATCCTCAAGGTCGACCCCAGGAAGACCATGCTTTTCGACCCGCGCGAATCCATCGACTTCAACGGCAATACGGGGCCGTTCATCCAATATACCCATGCGCGTATCTGCTCGATCCTGCGCAAGGCTACCGAAGCCGGGATCGACTTTTCCGCCGCCGTGCAGGCCGATTACCTGCCCGAGGAGATCGACCTGGTGAAGACGCTCACGGAATATCCGTCGGTCGTGGCCGCCGCGGGCGAAAATTTCGCCCCCTCGGTTATCGGCGCCTATGTCTACGAGCTGGCCAAGCAGTTCAACGGATACTACCATGACCATTCGATCCTCCGGGAAGAGGATGCAGCGACCCGCACGATGCGTCTCCGGCTGGCCGGGCAGGTGGCGCGTGTCATCCGCCGCGGCATGAACCTGCTCGGCATCGACGTCCCGGAGCGGATGTAACCCCTTGCCGGGCTGCGAAAGCTGAGATATGATTTTGAAAAGGGCAGCTCCCCGCGGGAGCTGCCCTTCCTGTATCGTCTGCCGTCCGGGTTTCCCGGCCGCCGCAGGCGTTTTGTGGTGGCCGTGCCCGTTATTGGGCCACGATCCGGTATTTGTAGGTGTTGGTTTTTCCGGGGACGGTCGTGGACTGCTCGACAATCGGTTCGGCCAGTTGTTCGAATTTGTAACCTGCTGCCGGGGTAATCGTCGTGCCGCCCTTGATCTTGTCGAGCCCCATGTCGCCGAAATAGCCGCCTTTCAGCTCGACCGTGCTCGGGTCGGAAGCCGCTGCCGCACCGTCGTCGCCCAGGCGTACGCAGTAGTCGTGCCCTTCGCTGTAAAATTTACCGCCGTTCACGACCGCATGTCCGTCGGCTAGGACGGCCAGTCCGTGGAAATTGTTGCCCGTGCCTGACAGATCGTAGGTCGAGAAGATACCGTCGTTGATCGTCACCTTGCCGCCCGAGTCGACCGCCACGGCTCCCTGTACGCCCGATACCTCGGCGTAGTTGATGACGGTTTGCGTGCCTTCGCCCAACGTGCGGATGCAATATGCCCACTGGCCGTTTCCGTTGTGCGCCGTCGAGGAGAACTTCCCGTTATTGACAGTCAGCGAGCCGCCGCCCTGGTTGGCAACGGCGTAAAAAGCCGCGTTGACGGTGCAGTCCTCGAGTACGACCTTGCCGCCGTTGTTCAGGATACCCGATCCCTGCTGGTTATTGGTCGTTTCGAGTGTCGCGCCCCCGTCGATGGTCAGGTATGCCCCCGCGTAATTCCGGATCAGGCCGTAATCGCCCGTAATGGAGCCGGGGCCCGAAACCGTGAGATCCGAGTAGTTGTTCAGCTTGTTGGACGAGACCGTTATCTTCGTCCCTTGGCCGAGCGTAAGCACGGTGGGGTAGTTGACCTGCACTGCTTGCGCGGCCGTCAGGTCGAGGTCGGCGGTCACGGCGATCTCGCCGCCGCGCGATGCCAGCGTTGCGGCCAGTTCCTCCGGTGTTGCGACCTCCACCTTGCGGCTCAGCGCCTCGCCGTTCAGGGTCAGCGTACTGATGCACAATTCGCCGACATAGGGCTGTATGTCCCACGTCGACTCGTACATCGACCCGAGCCCGTCGAGGTCTTCGCGCGAATTCGTCCCGCTGACCAGCTCCCCGGAGCAGGTGATGTCGATCGTTCCCTGGTTCACGTCGCCCGCGAAATACGAAGAGGCATAAACATACCCTCCGGTAGCCGGATAGCTCGTCTCCCCGTACAGTATCTGGTTCTTATGCCGGATGGTGACGTTCTTCACCGAGCACTCCTCGATACGGGCATTTTGCTGCATCGTTCCCGCGAAACCGCCCAGTGCGTAGCCGCCCGTCAGCGTCACGCCGTCGGCCGTGATGTTCTTGTAGAGTGAAACCTCCGCCGATCCCAGCTCCATCAGGCCTATCACGCCGCCAATGCGGTAGGAGGTGGAGGCACTTTCCTTGCTTCCGTTCGCCGTCAGGCTGATGTTCGTGAGTGCCACGTCCGAAACCGTCGTTCCGGGAAGGGCATACCCGATCAGTCCGCCGATCCATTTCCGCTGGCCTGCCTTCTCCGACGGCAGGTCGCTCTCGTAGGTGAGGTTGGCGACCTTCAGGTTTTTGATCACGGCGCCCGATTTCGTAGCCCCGAAAATTCCCACGCAGGTGTGGTACGACGGATTGACCGTGATGTTGCTGATCGTATGGCCTCCGCCGTCGAATTCGCCTGCGAACTCCTGTGCCTTGGCGCCTTCGGTGTAATTGGTGCCGAATCCGATCGGGGTGTAGATTTTGCCCGTCATGTCGATATCCTGCGTCATTTTATATTTCTTCGCAGCGTCGGTGGCATTCTCCGAAACCCACAGCATGTCCTCGTAGGAGTCGATTTCGTAATACCCCTCTGCATCCTGGGACGGGGCGTCCACCGGGAGCTTGTTGCTGTCCGACATCGTGCATCTGAACGTCCTGCGGATGTCGCGCTGCAAAGATACCGTGGTATTGTCGTTGAAGGTTTTGCGCTCCACGAACTTGTAGCCGTCGGTCGTCCATGCCGTAATCACGCAGTAGCTGACCACCAGCGGATGTACTACGGCGTAAATATAGGTGTCTCCTCCGGCCGCGATGGTCGCCGGGGCGGCGAGCGTCACCGATACCTTGTTGTCCGTTCTGCCCGCTACGGCCGTGGTCTTGTAGTCCGTATTCCCGAATTGGGGGTTCGCCGTCAGGTCTGCCGTATAGAGCCCCGTCAGGGGCTGGTTCCGGGCTGCCTCGAAATCGACCCGGCCGATCGTTACGTCGTTGTCCGTATCGTTTACCAGTCGGATGCGGAGCAGCGCGAATATCCCTGAGAAACTCAGTTTTACCGTGGGAGTATTGTCCGTATCGTTGACCACCGTGGTGGGCACGGCCGCCAGTGCATAGTATTTTGCCAGGTTCGAAAAGTCGTCGCCGGCAACCTGCTGCTGTTCGGCCGGGACTTCGAGGTTGCGCGTACCCGCCCAGTTGCTCGACACGGCCGCGCGCGAATCGGCCGTGCCGTCCGTCGTCCCCGATACCTGGGCTTCGTTTTCTTCGTACGGGTAGTAGGCGTAAACATTCAGCCCTTCCTGGATGGCAAATGTCGAGGAAGACACCTGCTTGAAATCCACCCAGCCTTTTGTCTGCGAGTTCACGGCTTCGAAACAGAGGTTCTGATCTGTCCAGTCGTTGGCCGGATAGTTCAGGTACAGGCCGATCCGGTCGGCATCCTCGGCGCTGAACGAGAACCTCAGCCCGTCCTCCGTCATATCGGCCCTGGTCTGCCCGTCGTCCCCGACGGTGGCGCGTACGATGAAGTCCGCATCGGTTTTCTTCGTCCCCGCCTCTTCCGTCGTACAGCCGCACAGGGCTGCTCCGAGCAATAAATACGATAACTGTTTAATTTTCATCGTTTTATTTTTTTTAGTCATACACATAAGTTTCCCGAACGGACACATCAGTATTCATTCGTGTCGTCATCCGGTTTTTCCACCTGGCTCGCGGCGAAACCTTGTTCGACGAGCACGAGCACCTCCTCCACGGAGGGCATCTCATAGTTTTTTCTTTTCATTTTGTAGGATTGTATTATAAATTAAAGGGAAGTGACAGGTAAACGCAAGAAAGGGATGCTCTTTTGAGAACATCCCTAAATATGGGTGTAATACGTTGGTTGTTAGTTTACTATGAGCCCAGTCCCGTGGGGGGGGGTAAAATGACCGGCCTTACGGAGCGAATGTTCCGCAGAAGTATGTCTCTGATATGTCCGGCAATCTCCCATTATTTAACAAAAGTAGCAATTTTGGCGTAGAGGGATATGATTCAGGCCTTAAATGTGTGCTTAAAAGACGTAAATGTTTGCGTAGAGGCAATTCCCCCCCCCGTGCGAATGCGATCCATACCTTTATATATAAAAAGGGGAGGATATACGCCCTCCCCTCATGTACCGCCAGCGGGGATTATTTCCCGGCAGGCAATTCCGGGTCATTTCCCGATGTTGATGAACGGTAATGCGCCGCCGCCGCTGTATGTCGGGAGTTTGCCGTCCCATTTGTCGATGGCATCCTGCTGCACGAGCAGCGGGCTCAGCGATTGTGCCACGACGCGGTTGTAATAGGCTTCGCCGTCGCCTTTGATGCGCAGTGCCTGTGCCTCGCCCTGTGCCTTGGCGATTTCGATTTTGGCGTTCGCCTCGGCCTCCTTGACCTTGTTTTCCGCCTTCAGCGCATTCTGTACGGCCTCGTTCTTGGCGTTGATGGCTTCCGCGAGCGATTGCGGAGGGGTGATCTGCGACGTGAATTCCTCCACCAGGAATCCTTCCGACGAGAGGCTCACCTCCAGGCGTTTGCGCACCTCCGATTCGAATTCCCCGCGGTGCGACATCAGGTAGTCCGACGTATACTGGTTGGCACACGTACGGTATGCCTCGTAGATGCAGGTGCGGATGTAACCGTCTTCGATCTCCCCGAGGGTCTTGCGGTATTTGGTGAATACGGCCGTGGCCTTGTCTGGGTCGAGCCGGTAGGCGATCGTCGGATCCATCGTGAATTCCGAGGCGTCCTTGGCGTTGACGCGGAACGGTTCGTAGGTTTTGCGCTGGACGTAGATCGGGTATTCGAAGATCTTTTGCGTGATGGGGTTGTACCACACCCAGCCTTTGCACGTGCCGAGCACGCCTCCGTACTGGCTGGCGTCCGACGACCATTTCTTGAAGCGGATGCCGACCGACCCGCTGTCGATCGTCGTGCAGCTTATGAATGCGATTAACAACAGCACTGCGGGGATGAGTGCGAGCAGCAGATAGCGGGATTTTATCTGCTTGATTTTGGGATTGTCGAGGAGATCCATTTGCATGTCGGGATAGATTTATGGTAAATAAGGTTTTACAAATATAACGAAAAATCCTTATCCGGCTCCGTATCCGGGCATTTAACGTGGTACGAATCTTGCGAATAGCGTGGCAAGAATTAACCAACACCATTATTGCGTGAAAACAATCTTTACAACATTCGCTCTATTCCTTGCGTTGTGTGCCGCTGCCGGAGCGACGGCCCGGGCCGGGAGCGCGGTGCCGGCGCCTGCGGCCGACACCGTGATGCTGTCGGAGGCCACCGACGGCGATTACATCGTCCGCAGGTTCCTTGTGAAGCGTCAGGGCGACACGGATTATTCGATCCGTTACCAGATCAACCTGGCCAGCCTTTCCGCGGCGCTCGACGGCAATTCGCGCGAACTCGACGGGCTGAACGCCTTTGTGGACAACCTCATGCGCGATACGCTGATGCATGTCAAATCGGTCGAAATCACGGGCTATTCTTCGCCCGACGGGCCCCGGGCGTTCAACGAGACCCTCGCTCGGAACCGTGCCCGGGATTTCAAGAGTTACGTTGACAAGAAGTATGGTTTTTCGAAGAAGTACGACGTCACGCTCAATTCCGTCGCCGAGGATTGGGAGATGTGCCGTGCGCTGGTCGCCCGGTCGCCCGTACCCGACAAACAGGCCGTGCTCGGAATCCTCGACGGGAAACAGTCGTCCGATGCCAAGGAGTTGGCGCTGAAAAAGATACCTGCGGCTTGGGAGTATATGATAAAGCATATCCTGCCGCCGCTTCGCCGCGTCGAACTGACGATCAATTACGGTGCGGGCAGCATTGTCGAGCAGCGCACGATGATCCCCAAGCCCAAAATCGCACCCCAGCCTGCCGGGCAGGGTTGCGAGCCGTGCGGATGCGAGGTTGTCGACGAGTCGATAAC
The DNA here is from genome assembly GCF_002320215.1 of Alistipes sp. UBA1686. Taxonomy (NCBI): domain Bacteria; kingdom Pseudomonadati; phylum Bacteroidota; class Bacteroidia; order Bacteroidales; family Rikenellaceae; genus Alistipes; species Alistipes sp. UBA1686. The sequence goes on along the minus strand of NZ_DCKA01000021.1, from coordinate 369,385 downwards.
GGGTATCATCGTCGAGATGCCCGGGGATACCGATTACCGGAAAGACCTTCGCGAAGCCCGGCGCGAGGCAGGTGAAGCGTTGAAGGAGGCCGGGCACTATTCGAAGAAGGAACTCCGTGAAGCCCGACGCATCGCCCGCGAACAGGAACGTGCCGCGCGCAAGATCGCCAGGGAGGAGGCACAGGCCGCCAAGGCCGCCGCCAAAGCCGGCAAAAAGACCTATCGGGAACTCGAAAGGATGTAGCCCGGTATCCGCCGATAAAAAGGATTCCCTTCTTTAGGGAATCCTTTTTTCGTAGGTGCGCATCGGCGGCGGGTGCAATCTATGCCGATGCCGATGCCGATGCGGCTCCGCTGCCAGCCGCAGTGGTTTCCTCCGCTTTCTGATGATCCGATCTCGGGAGCCCCGGTTGGCCTTTTTCCGAACCGCTGCAAATGATAATAAAAGTTTTTAATAATCGTCCCCGCCCGATAAACCTTTGGTAATCCAAAGCTTTTTCGTACCTTTGTCCAGGAAATTTTTAAATACACGATAATATGGCAAATTTAAGGTACCTGAAAAAGGAGATCGACTATCGTCTGGAAGAGGTGGTTTTCGACTGCGATATGGCAATTTGTTTTCAGCCTTCGAAAGAGACGGAGATTTTCGAGGTGATGCAGGAGGCCGTGGCTGTCCGCAACGACCTTTTCACCAAGGCGAACAATCCCGCCGAGCCGCATAACCCCTCGCTTGTCCGCAAGCACTATGCTGCGCTGCGTGTCGAGATGGTGGGTGAGTTCGAAAAACTCTTCGAGAAGCTTAGCAAGATCAACGAGGCGAAAAAGTAAAGCTGGTTCATTCCGATTAGGGGCGGTTCTGCATGGCGGAACCGCTTTTTTTGCCTTCATCCGGCATTGGCAGCTCTCCTGAAAGCCTTTCCCGATAGCCTTTCCCATTTGTTTCCTGGGCTGTGCTCCCGGCACTCTTCCCTGCCTGTTACTCGCTTCATCTCTCATCCTTCCCGCCACTTCTCTCCGCGATTCTCCCCGTTGTATTTTCCTGTACCGCGTCTGTTCCTCCCTTATCCTTTCCCTGCCCCCCCCCGCGTCCTCGCGCGCTCCCTTTTCGCCCCTGTTCCCGTCTGTCCTCCCTCGCATCCTCGCGTGCGCTTTTCATGCCGGTTCTATACTGAAATCAAACACCCCGGTTTATGGATTGCTTTTTATTATTGTGTTTTGTTTTCTTATTTTTGCTTTTTTATGAAAAATAAGTATATTTGTTGGGTTGTAAAAAGAAAATTAATATTTCGTTTGTTGTTCCTTTGTCTACCCGGAGCATCGCGGCTATTTTTATCCGGAATTTTCCGGAAAGGGTAGGGCGCAACGGCGATGACGCCGGAATATCGACGAAACCCCAGACCAGCGTAAACCCATACTTACTATGAACCGGACAATTTTCGACAAAATCGGCTTGCCCAAACCCCTTGCCTGGGCGTATTTGGGAATTCTTATTTTCATGATGGGCGACGGCATCGAGCAGGGATGGCTGAGCCCGTACCTCATCGGCCGGGGTTTGTCCCTGGAGCAATCCGCCGGGCTTTTCACCATGTACGGCGTGACCATCGCCATTTCTGCGTGGTTCTCGGGCGTCCTGGCCGAGGCGTACGGCGTCAAACGGACGATGTTCGCCGGGCTCGTGCTCTACCTGCTGGGTACCTGCGGCTTCGTCGGTCTGTCGCTGCCCGGGCTGCATTACCCGCTGATGCTCGCGACCTATGCCCTGCGCGGGTTCGGTTATCCGCTGTTCGCCTATTCTTTTTTGGTCTGGATCGCCTATGCCGCGCCCAAGGACGGCCTCGGAAAGGCCGTCGGCTGGTTCTGGTTCGTATTTACCGGAGGACTCAACGTCCTCGGGGCCTACTATTCCAGTTGGGCCATCGAGCGCATCGGCAATATCAATACGCTGTGGACATCCGTATTCTGGGCTTTGCTGGGGGCGTTTTTCGCCTTGGTGATGAACAAGTCGCAGAAACGGCTTGCCGTTGCGGGCGGTACCCGTGAGAAGATGAGGGAGTTGCTGAAGGGTATCACCATCATGAAGCAGGAACCGAAGGTGCTCCTGGGCGGCATCGTCCGTGTAATCAACACCACGGCGCAATTCGCTTTTCCCGTTTTCCTTCCGATGTATATGGCCGACTACGGGTTCACGACGACCGAGTGGCTCCGGATCTGGGGCACTATTTTCACGGCCAACATCGTCTTCAACCTCATTTTCGGCTTCGTCGGCGACAAAGTGGGGTGGCGCAACACCATTATCTGGTTCGGCGGCGTGGGCTGCGGCATCACCACGCTGCTGTTCTATTATTCGCCGCAGTTTTCGGCGGGCAATTTCTGGGTGGTGATGGCTGCCGGCGTGCTCTGGGGCGCCCTGCTTGCCGGATATGTCCCGTTGTCGGCCCTAATGCCCTCGCTTGTCAAAAAGGATAAAGGGGCAGCCGTTTCCGTGCTGAACCTCGGTGCGGGGCTTCCGGTTTTCGTCGGCCCCGCCATCGTCGGGGTGTTCTACCGGCTGGTCGGCGGCGAGGGCGTCGTGTGGATTCTGGCCGGACTTTACCTTTTCGGGGCTTTCCTGACGAAGTTTATAACCCTGCCCGGGAATGCGAAGACCGTGTAACCGGTCTGCGGCGGGTATATTTGGGCGGCGGCTGGCGGAGCCGGCCTTGCCGGCATCGCGCCCCAGCCGCAGGCAGGCGTGAGCGCTGTCCCGCCCCGGATCAGTCGTGATCGCAGCAGCAGTCGCCCGGATGGTGCTCCAGCACGGTGTGCGGGATATGCCCGTGGGATACGATCTGAATAGGGCAGTCGTAATTGCGCAGCTGCTCCTCGGTGATGACGTTCGAATGGTGGCGGTGCACGCGGCGGTTCACGCAGACGATCTCCTTCACCACGCTGGTGATCGTGCCGATGTCGTGCGATACCATGACGATCGCCATCCGGCCGTTCAGTTCGCGCAGCGTCCGGTAAAGCTCGTTTTCGAATTTGTTGTCCACGAAATTCGCCGGCTCGTCCAGTATCAGCAGCTTCGGGTCTGAAATCACCGCCCTGCACAGCAGCGCCCGCTGCATCTGCCCGCCCGAAACCTCGCCGATGGGGCTGCGTGCCGTCTCCCCGATTCCCGATGTTTCGAGCAGCCGGAGGGCTTTCGCCCGGTCTGCCTTCGTGTACCGGGAAACGAAGCCCCGGTGCCCTTGCAGCCCCGACAATACCACCTCCAGCACCGAGATCGGGAATGTCCGGTCGAAATTGCTGATCTGGGGCATATATCCGATCAGCCGCTCCTTGCCGCGGAACAACTCCGGGGAGAGCACGACCTCGCCGGTGTGGGGTACCGTCCCGAGGATCGCCTTCACGAGTGTCGTTTTCCCGCCTCCGTTGGGGCCTATTATTCCCAGGAAATCATCCTGTGCGATCGTGAGGTCGACATTTTTCAGCGCCTCGTACCCGTCGTACGCTACGCCGACGTGGTGTAATGTCACCAGGTTCATCTCCGTGTGATTATGCCGGTTATCTCCTCGATGTTTGCGATCACGTCCTCACGCAGCGGGTCTACCTCCGCATACTCGGCGTCGATGTCGCGGGCAATGACCTCCACGGCCGATGCCGGAAACTGGCTTTGGTAGAGGATGCGCCGCACGCCGTCTTCGCGCGCCTGCCGGATAAGCTGTGTCAGTTGTTTTGCCGACGGTTCCTTCCCGTCGGCTTCGATGGCAATCTGCCGTAACCCGTAGTCCCGGGCGTAGTAGGTGAGGGCGGGGTGGTAGATGATGAAATATTCCACGTCGCTTGCGGCAATCCGTGTCGCCGTCCGTTCGTCCAGTGCCTTCAGTTCCTGTTGCAGCAGCCTGTAATTCGTTTCATACTTTACCGAGTCGGGATAGGCTTTCCGGATCGCTTCATAGGCGTTTTCCGCCATCTTCTGCAGTGCCCGGGGCGATGTCCAGACATGCGGGTCGATGCCGTGCGTATGCGTATGGCCGTGGCTGCCGTGCGAGCAGGTGCCGGCGATCAGTTCGATGCCGCGGCTGAGGTTGACGACCTTCGCCTGGTCTTCGACCTTTGCCAACAGCGTGGTTTCGAAGTCGATAAGCCCGACATTGAAGACCATGCGGGCTTTGTTCAGGCCGACGAACTGCCGGGGTGTCGGCTCGAAGGTTTCGGGGCTCGCTCCCGGTGGTACGAGTACTTCGATGTCGAAATCGTCGCCGACGATTCCCTGTACGAGGCTCCGGAGCGGCAGGATCGAGACGTACAGCGGCTCGCCGTCCGCCGGGCGGCGAGATGTGCAGCCGCCGCACAGGATGGCTATGAGTAGGGAAATGTAGATTTTACGCATTTTGTATCTTGTTGGTAATTAATGTATTGATCTGTATCCGGTAGGGTAGTCTCCGTTTCCGCTTGTATGCAACAGTCAGGCCGATTGCCAGGATTATGGTGCAGAGCCGCAAAGCGTTGGCCCCTGTGTCGCCGACGGCGCCGCTCATACTTATGCAGAATACTATCCAGGGCAGGTTCATCAGTGTATGCAGCCAGATTACGCTCCAGAGGTTGTGGTTCCATTCGACATAGAGCCAGCTGAAAAAGATGCTGCCCAGTGCCGTAACCCCGAAGGCCGTCAATGCCGATGCCAAGTCGTGCCCTTGGTAGAGATGCAACGACCCGAACGCCAGTGCCGTCAATAGTGCTGCAGGCAGAAACCCCCAACGGGCGTATCGGAAGAGCTGCCCGAAGACGAATCCCCTGTATACCAGCTCCTCGAATATCCCGGCAATGAATATCCAGGTAAATGCTGCGTCGGCAGTCAGTTCCCGGTCGAACTCGCCGATGACGGCATACCCGGCGATCATCGGCAGCGTCGCCGTTACGGCGAAGAGCAGTCCTGTGCCGAAACCGTGCGACAGGCCCATCGACGAGGCGATGTCCCGGCGTGCGTGCAGCAGGAACAATGCCCCGGACGGAATAAGCCCCGCCAACAGGTAATTCAGTGTATAATGGAGCGTCTGCGAACTGCCGATGCAGCCTTCGAACGGCCTCACGGCTATATTGAAATACCACAGCACGAAAAAAAGCATGAAAGCCCCGAGGATAATTGCCGAGCGTTTTATACAGCAGTCATTTCCAGCCATTTGTTTTGATTTAACCGTTACAAAAATAGCAAAAAAACACGGAAATGACATACGATCGCCATGTGCCGTATTGGTATTTTGTTAAGGTGTTGGTATGTAGGCGGATAAAATTTGTGCTTTTGTGTCTCCGGCGTGCTTGCGCGCGCATATCCTGCAAGGGATTTGGAGCACGACCGAAGCGTAGCTTGATTCCTGCGCAGGCGATATTTGAAACGCCGGATCGCTATTACGTTGCGGAACAGTAACCCGTTAGGCGCACGTTTCCAGTCTCATAGAGGCGCTCAGGGTTTGGGGCGTAATTTTATCGCCGTTTCGGGAGGGTTCGCATTTAGGCGATTGTACCGTTGTGGGGTTTTTTATTGAATTAATATTAACATTATGTTAAATAAAGCGGATTATGAAGACAGGCAATTGTACCGTTGCCAGGAATTTCTCCTTACCTATTAATAAGTAATTGCCAAGTGTTTCGGGAATAGACCACGTACCGTCCGTTTCGAAGCGGAAACCGGGTTGTCCGAATTTTATCTTTCCGAGAATCGAATATTCCGGGCATCTGCCCGCATGGATTATTTCAACGCTTTGTCGATGGCGTAAAACTTTCGAAGGTCTGGTCATCATAGAGCACGACGACGCGTTTGATATTCGCTTTGCCGAACAACGCCGGCGGAAACTGCGTCGCAGATCCGTCATGCCCGTCGGCGTCCTGCGTTTGTTTTTCATCCGCCCGAAGTCCGCCCGGCAGTGTCGGCGTGAAAAGGTCGTTGCCCAATTCGGGGGACGACCTTTGTGCCGCCGTTGTACGGGAGGCCTGCTGGCCCGACGAGGCTGCCGGATATTCATCCCGATACATTTTGTCGGAATCGAGCAGCAGCCAATCCGGATTGATCCGGGGAAACCTCCTGAGGATCTTTTGCAGCAAATCGAAGCCCGGTTTGTTGCGTCCTGCGAGAATGTGGGATATTCCGGCGGGATTGATCTCGAGCTGCTCTGCAAGCTGGCTCGGCTTCAATCCTTCGTTTTTCATCAAATCGAGCAATTTTTCCCTCATCAGCGTAATTTTTTACAAATATAAAGTTTTTTCTTTTGTAAAACAAGTAAGATCTGCATTTGTAAAATGTTAATAATTGTTGATAATGTTTACATCTGTAAAAGAAATAATATCGTTAAATTCATCCGGGCAGATTGTTATCCATTGTTGGTTGATATAAATATATGTATATTGCTGATAATTAGCATAATTATATGCTAAAATTACTCTTGGGGATCTGTTTTGCACAACCACTCTGTACCCATTCCGATATTGTTTAACTTAATTTGTATATAAATAGTGTAACTTACTGGTATTTAGTGTGTATATGTGTGATTGTTTAACAATTTAACTCATGTACTTTGCATTGCGGACAGGCTTTGTCTGCACTCCCCTACTGTTTTTACAAAAATATAAATCAACAGGGATTACGCTTGTTGTTGATTAACATTTGTAATTATAATTGGAAAGTGCCCTCCTCTTTGATATTTACATTTGTAAATACACTACCCTTTTTTGATAAAAAATTCGATTTTCCCCGGTATTCCCGGTAAACAGCAAGTGCTTTTTCGGCAAACTCCTGCTCTTTGCAAATATTATGTTAAATAAAAAGAATGCGGATAGTGTTAATAACCCACTATCCGCTTATGATATAAGTAATTATATTTTTGTAAACAGCCCCTTATCCGAAGAGTTTTGCTGCAATTTCCCGGAACTCTTCCGGCGTCAATTTGAGCTTTTCGCGGTGGAAATCCACGTCGTTTTCGCTCTGTATGGGAATCAGATGGATGTGTGCATGCGGTACTTCGAGCCCTAAGGCGACCACTGCGACCCTCTTGCAGGCTATTTCCTGCTTGATTTTGGCCGCGACCTTTTTGGCGAAGAGCATCATGCCGGCCAGTGTCTTGTCGTCGAGGTCGAAAATGTAGTCCACTTCCATTTTGGGTACCACCAGCGTGTGCCCTTTGGTCAGCGGGTTGATGTCGAGGAATGCGTAATAGTTTTCGTCTTCGGCGACCTTATACGAAGGGATCTCGCCGGCAATGATGCGTGTAAAGATGGATGACATAGCTTCGTTTTTTGTGATTTCCGTATTTTTTTGCGTTCTTTCTGCCGTTTGCGTTTGTTGTCCCCACCCACTCTAAAACGGCTTTTTCCCGGCCAGGAGCCGCCTGTGGTTGACGATGCCGAGCAGTATGTTGGCATAACCGGCGAGCAGCACCACGGCGGTCATCCAGCCGAATGTGTCCCTCCCCGTGCATAACACTACGACCCATGCTCCGGTCAGGACGCTCCAGGCGCCGAGCAGCCAGTATTGCAGCTTCAGCTTCCGCCTTATTTTTTCGGGGGCGTAAACGCTTGCCCGCCATTTAGTCTCCTCGGGTGTCATAGGTAAATCCTCCTTCCCGTTATTCGTCGAATTTTGGCTTGAGTATCTCCGAATAGATGACAGCCCTGCGCAGGTCGAAATCCCCGGTTATTTCGGCTGTAGCAGCCTCCTGCGCGTCGTCATACGCGGCGTGGGGATGCTCCGTGGCTGTCATGCGGCCTTTTTGCACGTCGCTGCGCCCGCTGAGGGGTGCAGTGTGCCCGGAACCGGCCGCCGGGGCCGCATCTTCGAATCCGGCAGACGGCGCCATCGTCGGGGTTGCCCCCGGCGCCACGGCCGGCTGCACCTCCTGCCGGACGGGAGTGTCCTCCCTTGAATCCGGTTGCGATCCCGCAGCCGGATCCCATGACGGCCATGCCTCGCTGCCGGCGTGCCTGTCGCCGGCCTGCCGGGCCTGTTTCTTCGCCTGTTTGCGGCTCTGCGATACCACGTTGAATATCATGGCCGCTGCGATCACTACGATCCATAGGACGGTCGAGAAGTTTTCCATATCAGCTCAGGGTTCGTTTGACACTTTCAATACCTTTTATCTTGCGCAGTTTGTCCATCACGTCGTGCAGGCCCTCTGCATCCTTCACATAGAGGCTTATGCTGCCCTCGAAGATGCCGTCGTGGCTGTGGATGCCGACCTCGCGGATGTTGATGCTGAAATCGCCGCTCACGACCTTCGCCAGGTCGAGCAGGATGCCCATGCGGTCGATGCCCCGCAGTTCGATGGTGACCAGGTACGACATGGCCTTGTGCTGCGACCACTTGATTTCGTCCTTGACGATGTTCTTGCCGAATTGCGCTGCGAGCCTGTCCAGCTCGTCGCAGTTGGCTTTGTGTACGATGATGTTGCCCGTCGCCGGGTCGCGGTACCCCACGACCTTGTCTCCGGGGATCGGCTTGCAGCATTCGGCGATTTCGAACTGAGGCTCTGCCGCCGGTTCCTTTTCCGGGGCGGTTTCGCCCGGGGCGGTGGCGTCGTCGCCGTCTTCCTCCTCCTTTTTATTGATGAACAGCGTCCAGAATTTGAGGATTTTGCTTTTGGAGTTGACCTTCAGGACTTTTTCGAGGTTGTCGAGGTTGACGATCCCCGCCCCGATCTTGCTGTACAGTTCCTCCTTGTTGTTACTCTCATAGATGGGGACTATTTTGCGCAGGACACGGCCGCTGAGCTTGATATTGAGCGACTTCATTTTCTCGTCGAGCATGTGCATACCCCGCTCGATGTTGTTCTGCCGCTCGCGTTTGAGGAAGCTCTTGATCGACTGCTTGGCTTTGGCCGTAGTCACGATCTCCAGCCATTCGGGCTTGGGACGCGCATTGTCGGCCGTGATGATCTCGATCTGGTCGCCACTGTTGATCTGCGTAGTGATCGGTTCAAGCTTGTGGTTGATCTTGGCGCTGATGGCGCTGTTTCCGATCTTCGAGTGGATGTCGTATGCGAAATCGAGCGCCGTGGCTCCGAACGGCATTTTTCGGGCCTCTCCCTTGGGTGTAAACACCACTATTTCCGAGGTATACAGCGATAACTTGAAGTTGTCCAGGAAGTCTACCGCGTTCTCCGTGGGGCTGTTCAGCGCCGAGCGGATCTGTTTGAGCCACTTGTCGAATTCGTCCTCGTCCTGCGAGATGGTCGCATGCTTGTATTTCCAGTGCGCGGCGAATCCCCTTTCGGCGATGTCCTCCATGCGCTGGGTGCGGATCTGTACCTCGACCCATACGCCGTCGGGCCCCATCACGGTCGAATGCAGCGCCTCGTAGCCGTTGGCCTTGGGCATCGAGATCCAGTCGCGCAGCCGGTCGGGTTTCGGGGTGTAGATGTCCGTGATGGTGGAGTATACCTGCCAGCATTGGGTCTTTTCCGAGGGGAACGGCAGCGGCTTGAACACGATGCGGATGGCAAACAGGTCGTATATCTCCTCGAAGGGGATCTGTTTGCGCTGCATCTTGCTCCATATCGAGTAGACGCTCTTCACCCGCCCCGAGATTTCGTAGTTGATGTTGTCGCGGTTGAGCCCCGCGATGATCGGGGCGTTGAACTTGCTGATGAACTCCTGGCGCGACGCCTCGGTTTCATTGAGCTTCTGTGTGATCTCGGCGTATTGCTGCGGGAACCGGTACTTCATGCAGAGGTCTTCCAGTTCGCTTTTGATCGAATAAAGCCCCAGCCGGTAGGCCAGCGGTGCGAAGAGGTAGATCGTTTCGCCCGTGATCTTGATCTGTTTGTTCATCGGCATCGCCCCCAGTGTGCGCATGTTGTGCAGGCGGTCGGCGATTTTGATGAGGATGACCCGCACGTCGTCCGAGAGGGTCAGCAACACCTTGCGGAAATATTCGGCCTGTTCCGAGGTTTCGGCGTTGAACACGCCAGACATCTTGGTCAGCCCGTCGACCATCGAGGCGATTTTCGGCCCGAAGATGCGTTCCATGTCTTCCACGGTGTATTCCGTGTCTTCCACGACGTCGTGCAGCAATGCCGCCACGACCGATTTCACGCCCAGTCCGATCTCCTCGATGACGATCTTGGCTACTGCAATAGGATGCAGGAGGTATGGCTCGCCGGAGCGGCGCCTTACCCCCTGATGTGCCTCCTTGGCCAGGAAAAATGCCCTTTTTATGAAATTCCAGTCCTCGTCGTTCTTACATATCTTGGTGCACGAGAGGAGCAGGTCGTCCCACTTTTCCTTGATTATAACTTCATCCTCGGCAGTATAATCCATACCTTATTGTTTAGGTGCCTTCATGGCCTCGCGTACCTTGGCCTCGATTTCGTTGCGGAGCCCGTCGTCGTTTTTCAGCAGCTCCTTCACGGCGTCGCGTCCCTGGCCGATCTTGCGGTCGCCGTACGAGAACCACGAGCCGGCTTTCTTGACCACGCCGTAGTCGACGCCCAGGTCGACGATCTCGCCGATCTTCGAGATACCCTCGCCGAACATGATGTCGAATTCCGCACGTTTGAACGGAGGCGCCACCTTGTTCTTCACGACCTTCACCTTGGTGCGTGTTCCCAACTGTTCCTCGCCGTCCTTGATGACCGACATGCGGCGGATGTCGATGCGCACGCTGGCGTAGAATTTCAGGGCATTGCCGCCCGTCGTGGTCTCGGGATTACCGTAGACGACACCAATCTTGTCGCGCAGCTGGTTGATGAAGATGCAGACCGTCTTGGTCTTCGAGATGCTCGACGTCAGCTTGCGCAGCGCCTGCGACATCAGGCGGGCCTGGAGGCCCATCTTCGAGTCGCCCATCTCGCCTTCGATCTCGGCCTTGGGGGTCAGCGCCGCCACCGAGTCGATGACGATGATGTCGATCGCGCTCGACCGGATCAGCGAATCGGCGATTTCGAGCGCCTGCTCGCCGTTGTCGGGCTGCGATATGAGCAGGTTGTCGACGTCCACGCCCAGTTTCTGTGCGTAGAAGCTGTCGAAAGCGTGCTCGGCGTCGATGAACGCCGCGATGCCTCCGGCTTTCTGCGCCTCGGCGATGGCGTGGATCGCCAGGGTCGTCTTACCCGACGACTCGGGGCCGTAGATCTCCACGACGCGGCCTTTGGGATAGCCGCCCACACCCAGCGCCATGTCGAGCGTGATCGAACCCGTCGGGATGACCGGTACGTCGTTCACCTCCTGCGAGTTCATGCGCATGATCGAGCCCTTGCCGAAGTCCTTTTCTATTTTTTCCATCACTGCGTTAAGCACTTTGAGCTTATCCGCATTTACCTGTACTTTTTCTGCCATTTTGTGTAGTTCCTCGTTATTTGAAATTTTTTTTATCGTTTTTGTTGCCGCATCCTGTCCAGGGCTTTCATCTGGTCGGTGCGCTTGTCGGCTTTCGTGCCGCGCGGCATTGGGAAGCTGATTGTCCGGGCATCCAGCATCCGGTCCTGGAAGGGGCTCCAGTTGTTGACCGATGTGTTGCCTATTCCCCAGAGCCCGGTTCGCCTGTTCAGGTCGTGCGGGTATTTCTGCCGGGATCGGATCAGGGACTCCTCCTGTTGCGCAGCCCGCTCCTGCATGGTGCGGTGGAGTTTGCGGCGTGCGCGCAGGTAGGGGTTTACCTCTTCCTGCAGCCACCGGAGCCCGAACTCCTCGGGGGGAAGCATCCGCAGCGAACTTGCGGCGGCATGCGCCTTGGCCGAGAACTCGGCCGGAAGTTCTGTCGCGGGCACGCCCGGAGACCCTGCTGCGAATTCCGCCGGCTGTTTCCGCCCCGGCTCCGCCGCGGATTCCCGTGCGGGGCTTTGCGCAAGCTCATGCCCGAGTGCTGCCGGCCGCCCTTGTGCCGGAAGCTGCAAGGTGCCCAAGAGGCTGCCTGCCGCAAGTAGTATGCCCGCAAAGAATTTCATGCCTGTCGTCGGTTGGTGCCGTCCTATTTGTAAGCGTCCAGGATTTGCCGGTAGTGGTTTGCGGTGTCGACCTTGGTGAATACCTTTTCGATCCGCCCCTCGGCGTCGATGACGAACGTCGTGCGCAGTACGCCCATGTATTTGCGGCCGTACATCGACTTTTCGGCCCAGACCCCGTAAGCTTCGCAGACGCTGTGGTCGGTGTCGGCGAGCAGCGTGAAATTCAGGTCGTGCTTGGCACAGAAGTTCCGGTGCGATTTTTCGCTGTCGGGGCTTACGCCGATGATCCGGAATCCCATGCGGGCGAGTTCTTCCCTGCCGTCGCGCAGGCTCTTGGCTTCGAGCGTGCACCCCGAGGTGTTGTCCTTGGGGTAGAAATAGAGTATCGTGCGTTGTCCCTTCAGGTCGGCCAGCGTCAGCGCCGCACCGTCCTGGGTCGTGGACTTGAAATCCGGGGCCATATCCCCCGCCTGTAACTGTGTCATACGTTTCCGAAAAAAGGTTCGTTTTCGCAAAAATAGTGCAGACCCTGCGCTGTACCCCGTTTCCGGGGCAAGGCCCGAGCGCTGCCTATTTTGGGTAAAGATAGGAATTTTCCGCGGATTTTCACCCTTCTGTGCCTACTTTTTTGTTGCCCTGCCGCGTGTGCCACGCGCCGCTCAGTCCCACATGTAGGTCACCTCGATCTGTTCGTTGAACTCTTCCTGCGTGGTGTTGAGTTTCTTGCGGCAAGCCGGGCAGCGGATCGCCGTTTCGGTTTCGACATATTCGCCGCATCCCACGCACACCGGCAGTACGCCGTAGCCCGGTTGCATGTGGTGCTCGAACTGCGCCCCGCAGTGCCTGCACCTGATTTTGTAAGCTGTTCCCATAATCGTTTTCTTTTAGGTTCACGGTACAAAGTAACAGCGCCGTAGTGACAACTTGTGACACGGAATTAAAAAACGCATGTTTTTTTGCGAAACATGCGTTTTTTTTGCCGGAACCCTACCCTGTGGTCAGTGGGCGTGTTCGGCCTCCATGGCTTCCTGCTGGGTCTTGTGTACCGTGCCGTGGGGATGCTCCGCCGGGGCGTAGATCGAATAGAGTTTCAGCGGCTTGTCGCCTTTGTTGACGATGTTGTGCCACTTCCCGGCCGGGACGAAGATCGCATAGTCGTCTTCCACGTCGCGTACGAAGTCGAGCTTATCCTGGCTGTCGCCCATCATCACCTGTGCCATACCCTCTTCGATGCGCAGGAACTGGTCGATGCCCATGTGCTGCTCCAACCCTACATCCCCGCCTACGGGAATCGTCATCAGCGTGACCTGCAGGTTGTTGCCCGTCCAGAGCACCGTCCTGAAATTCTCGTTCCCGAGCGTGTAGCTTTCGATGTTCAGGACGGTCGGTTCCGTCCCGTAATCCTGCAGTACGACGGCCGCTGCTGCCGGCAGCGTTTCAGTCGTTCGGGGTGTTTGCCGGCAGCAGGAACCGGCTGCTAATGCCGTGCAAAGCACACCCAGCGTTGCGATCGTGTTTATTTTCATGATGTCGGATGTTTTATGTGTATTACAAATATACGAAAAAATCTTATAGCAACTTGTTTGCCGCGATATAATCGCGGATATAGGCGGTCAGCTCCGGCGAGTCGACGATGCGGATGTCGTCCAGCAGCCCGACGGCGAAGCGTCCCACGCCGGCAAACCCGGCGACCTGGGTGTCGAGCAGCCATCTTCCCCGCCCCAGCGGCCGGACGTCGCGTTCGGCCAGCGGGTACTCCTCGCATAACAGGTTGTAGGCCAGCAGCCCCAGCTCCAGCCGCACCCGGTGGCGTGCGCCACCGTGCATGCGGAAGACGTCGATGAACCCTTCGCGGTGCTCCGCCCCGTGTTCCCAGGCCTCTGCGGTAAGCTCCACTGACCCGATGCGCGAGGTTTTGAAGAGCTTGCATGCCCCGGCCTCCGGATCGTAGCACCACACCTGCACGTAGTTGGTCGTGAAGGCGAAGGGCTCCACGCGGCGGTCGCGGACTTCCCCGCCGTGCGGCGACTGGTAGCTGTGCAGTATGGCCTGCCGTTGCCGGTCGATGGCCTCGATCAGCGTCCGGATGTTCGGGGCGTTCTTGCCGCGCACGACCGTGTCGGCCAGCGTCTTGTTGTCGTAGACCGAGTAGAGCTTGCGTTTGAGGTTCTGTTTCAGCAGGTTCGTGTCGTCGATGTTCTCGATGGCGCTCTTGAGGATCACGGCCTCTTCTTCGGTGAAATGCACGAGCTGCGAGATGTCGCGGAAGTGCGGGGACTCCTTGTCGAGGCGAATGCAGTCGCCCGCTTTTTTGATGACGAAACCCGCCTCGCGGAAGGTGTCTATGTAGCGATAGATGGTGCGGCGCGACATCTGGAGCCGTTCGGCCAGCTGGTCGACGTTGTAGGTGGTGTTTGCCGTGAGTAGCTTCATCAGCCGCAGCAGGCGTTCGAGTTTGGGTTGATCCATGCGGTGGTCGCTTGTTTTTTCCGGTTGCGCCCGTGGCGGGCTTCCGGAGTTTTCAGGATGTTTTGCGGGCGGCGGGTTTGCCCGCCTGCCCAGGCCGCAAATATATAAAAAAAAAGCCGTGACAAAACCTGTCACGGCTCCCTGTTTGGATTTTACGGTATGTGTCCGCAATTGTTCCGGCCCGGGGCTGCTTTGTGCGATGCGCCTTCGTGGCGGGGGCACCCCCTCCCGGCGGAAGCCCCTCCCTGTAACCGGTTATTGCGCAAGCACTTTCTTTTCGATCTCCTCGACCTGTCGGCGGAACGCCTTGTCGGTCTCGATCAGGTTCGATACGGCCTTGCACGAGTGGAGCACCGTGGCGTGGTTGCGGCCTCCGATGGCGGCCCCGATGGTCGTGAGCGGTGCCTTGGTGTGCTGTTTGGCGAGGTACATGGCGATCTGCCGTGCCTGGGCGATCTCGCGCGTCCGCTCCGTGGAGTTGAAGCGAGCGAAATCGAGGTTCAAGTATTCGCACACCACTTCGATGATGTGGTCGAGCGTGATCTCCTTCTGGTAGAGCTGCACGTAGACCTTCAGGATCTCCTTGGCCAGCGACGTGGTGATCTTGCGCCCGAGGAACGAGGCGTTGGCCACCAGCGACGAGAGCGCTCCCTCGATCTCACGCACGTTGGCCGAGATGTTGTCCGCCAGGTAGGCCACCACGTCGTCCGAAATCTGCGCCCCGAACTTCTGCGCCTTTACGCGGATGATCTTGAGCTTCGTGTCGTAGTCGGGCGTGTTGAGCTGTGCCGACAATCCCCACTTGAAGCGCGTCAGCAGGCGCTGTTCGATGTCTTTCAGCTCCACGGGCGGCTTGTCCGAGGTGAGAATCAGCTGTTTGCCCGCCAGCTGCAGGTGGTTGAAGATGTTGAAGAACGCATTCTGCGTGCCCGTCTTCCCGGTCAGTTCCTGGATGTCGTCGATGATCAGTACGTCGATCATCTGGTAGAAATGGATGAAATCGGGGATTTCGCCGTTCTTGTACGCGGTCTGGAACTGCGCCTGGAATTTGTTCATCGAGACATACAGCACCTGCAACTCGGGATGGCGCTGGCGTACCTCGTGGCCGATGGCCTGTACGATGTGCGTCTTGCCCAGTCCCGAGTCCCCATATATATATAGGGGGTTGAAGGGGTTGTTGCCCGGGTTTACGGCCACGGACATGCCCGCCGAACGTGCCAGGCGGTTGCATTCGCCCTCGATGAAGGTCGCGAACGTGAGCCCCGGATTCAGCTGCGGGTCGATGATTATCTTCTTGAGCCCCGGAATTACGAAGGGATTCTTTATATTTGCGGTGTTGGTCTGCGTGTTGAAACGCGAAATGGCCGTGGTGTCGGCATCGGCGGTAACGGGTACGGCCGGGGGTGTCGAACGCGGCACGGCATAGTGCAGCCGGGTCTGCTGTCCGTAGAGCTGCGAGATGATCGGACGCAGGAACGGGATGTAGTTCTTTTCGATCTGGTGTACGTAGCTCTCGTTGGGAACACGCAGGCGCAGGTTGGTGCCGTCGAACTCGAGCGGTACGATCGGCTGGAACCACTTCACGAACTCCTCTTCGGAGGTCTGTGCCTTGATCCGGTCAAGGCAGTTCTGCCACATATCGCTATATGTCTGCGTGTTGTTTAACATGATAAGGGTTGCACTGTTTTTGATGTGACAAAGTTGTGAATAATTTTGCAAAAAGATTTCCAAAAAGGTGTTGTATTTTCACTTTTTTTATATATAGAAAAACAACGGTTTCCGGACATTCAATTTTAACTCCCTGATAGTGAATAATAGAAATAAATTTCGTATATTTGCATATCAATTTTTTAGGCAGTCCTATAATCAAGTTATAAATAAAACCAATAAAACTTATGGCTAACGAACTGGAACAATTGGTGCTGAAAAAAGCGCAGGCATGGCTTGACGGCCACTATGACGAAGCTACCAAAAAGCAGGTTAAATACCTGATCGATAACGATATGAAAGAACTCACCGAGAGTTTCTACAAAGACCTCGAATTCGGTACGGGCGGCCTGCGCGGCATCATGGGAGTGGGCACCAACCGCATGAACGTCTACACGGTGGGGGCTGCTACACAGGGGCTTTCGAACTATCTCAAGAAGAACTTCGCGGGCGAGCAGATCCGGGTTGCGATCGGCCACGACAGCCGCAACAATTCGCGCATGTTCGCCGAGCATGTGGCCGACATTTTCGCCTCGAACGGATTCACCGTTTTCCTGTTCGATACGCTGCGCCCGACGCCCGAGCTGAGCTTCGCCATCCGCGAGCTGAAATGCCATTCGGGCGTGGTCGTGACCGCCTCGCACAACCCCAAGGAATACAACGGTTACAAGGCCTACTGGACGGACGGCGCGCAGGTTACCGAGCCGCACGACAAGAACATCATCGCCGAGGTGGAGAAGATCACCGACGTGGACATGATACTCACGGGTAAGAATCCCGAAAACATCACGATCCTCGACGAGAAATTCGACGAGATCTATTTAAATAAGGTGCACGAATTGTCGCTCTCGCCCGAAAGCGTGAAGAAGCACCGCGACATGAAGATCGTCTACTCCCCGATGCACGGCGCAGGCGTCCGCCTGGTGCCCGCGTCGCTGCGGAAATTCGGCTTCACGAACATCATCATGGTGAAGGAGCAGGCCGTCATCGACGGGAACTTCCCCACCGTCGAGTCGCCCAACCCCGAGGAGCGCAAGACCATGTCGATGGCTATCGACCTCGCGGCCAGGGAGGGGGCCGACCTCGTCCTGGCTACCGACCCCGACTCCGACCGTATCGGCGTCGCGCTGCGCAACAAGAAGGGCGAATACGTGCTGCTGAACGGCAACCAGACGTTGGTGCTGCTGATGAGCTACCAGCTGACCCGCTGGGCCGAGCGCGGCGAGCTGGACGGGAACCAGTACGTCGTGAAGACCATCGTCACCTCGCAGATGGCCAATGCCGTGGCCGACCATTTCAAGGTGAAATGCTACGACTGCCTCACGGGGTTCAAGTATATCGCCAAGATCATCCGCGAGAACGAAGGCAAGGCCAAGTATATCGGCGGCGGCGAAGAGTCGTTCGGCTACCTTGCCGGGGATTACGTGCGTGACAAGGATGCCGTATCGGCCTGCTCGCTGGCTGCCGAAGCCGCCGCATGGGCCATGGATACGATGGGTCTGACGCTCTACGAGTGGCTGCAGGAGCTTTACGTGAAATACGGTTTCTACCGCGAAGGGCTTGTGTCGGTCGTCCGCAAGGGCAAGGAGGGGGCCGAACTGATCCAGAAGATGATGGTCGAATTCCGCGCGAACCCGCCCAAGACGATCCTGGGATCGCCCGTCGTGAAGATCAACGATTTCCTTACGCTCGAAACGACCGACGTGAAGAGCGGCGCCATGACCCCGATCGTGCAGGATCGCAGCAACGTGCTCCAGTGGTTCACCGAGGACGGCACGGCCGTGTCGGTGCGTCCGTCGGGCACGGAGCCTAAGATCAAGTTCTATTTCGGCGTGAAGGCTCCCCTGGCGTCGGTTGCCGATTTCGACCGGGTGCAGGCCGAGCTCGACGCCAAGATCGAGGGCATCAAGAAAGACCTCAAGCTGGAGTAGCCGCGCTACCCTGCTGCATAAGGCCCCGGCAATTTTGCCGGGGCTTTTTCATGGCCGTTTCCAACTAATCTCAGGCCGTTATTTGCCCCGAAAATTTGTATTTCTAAATTTTTAGTTTTATTTTTACTAAAATTTTAGTAGCATAAAGAGACAGTAGCATGAAAAACCTGTTTATCCGGCTGGTCGCCCTGTTGGGCGCTGCGATGGCCGTACATGGCGTGTCGGCGCAGGAGCCGCAGAAGCACGAGGCGGAGCTGCGCTTCGACCAGGCGCAGCGCGAGGAGCTTGCCGATGAGCCCTCCCCCGCCGTTACGGCCGGTTTTGCCGCCGCAGGCCGCCCCTTTGCCTATAAACTCAACCGCAAACGCACTTCGGAGGCCGTGGCTTACGACGCCGTGACCTTGTGGAACGTCCGCAAGGTCAAGATCCGGGATCGCCGCATGAAACTTTCCGACTCCACCCGGCGCGAAAAGGTGCGGCTGCTGAAATTTTTTACCGAGCGCGACCGGAAAAAGGGCGCCCGCCCCCACCTGCTGGGCAATGTTGCGGGGTATACCTGGTCTAACCGTATCTATGACGAAACCGCGCGAACACGGCGCACGGTGCCCAAGCACATTGCGACCTATACCCTGCGCGACGAGTATGATTCGGTACGCCGAGCCGGCGGTGATGTGTCCATGTTCCAGGTGCCCGAGGAGCTGTGGCGACGGTTGTCTCCTAAAGCCGTCTATGTGCTCGACGGGGTACGTGTCCCGGGCAGCGTCTTCCAGTTTATCGACGGGCTGTTCCTGCGTACGCTCGAAGTCCACACCGACCCCGGGACAATGGCACGTTACGATACCGACCAGGGGGTTGTCCTCGGGGATGTATACCCCGACCGGATACCCCTGGTGGTCTTCGGCGGCCAGCCCTCGACGATCGAATCGTGGCTGAAAATCTGCCATACCGATGCTTTTTCGGTAGATGCCGCAGTGCCCATGCGTTATTTCTACATGCTGCCCGTCGAGGCCGTGCAAATCTACGGGCTGGCGGGTAAATACGGTGCGATCTGCGTCGAGTTGGCTGAATAGCCCCGGGGCTGCCTTTCGCCCGATACCCTGTCCGCATTGCATTGCGGGCAGTTTTTTTGTTTTCCGGCAAAATAATTAAAAAAATAGTTGTATAACTAAAATATTAGTTATATCTTCGTTGCAGGCAAATCAACTAAAAGTGTAGTTATGACAGGAATAGTAAAGAACCGACCACAGGAACTGACCCGTGCCGAACTGGAGATCATGCAGGTATTGTGGAACAGGGGCGCCGCCGTCGTACACGGCATCCTCGACGAGATGGACGAACCCAAACCCGCCTACAATACCGTTTCGACCATCGTCCGCATTCTCGAAAAAAAAGGCTTCGTCGCACACAAGGCCTATGGCAAGACCCATGAATACTACCCCCTCGTCTCGAAGGACGACTATGCGCGCCGCTACATGGATACCGTGCTGAATAACTTTTTCGGCGGTTCCGTCAGCCGGCTGGTTTCGTTCTTCTCCGAACACAAGGCCATTTCGCTGGAGGAGACCGATGCCATTCTGGACATGCTCAAAAACCGCAAGTGATGAAATCCCCCGCCCTGTACCTGCTCGAAGTGTTCTTTTGCAGCGGTATGCTGCTGGCATTCTACCGGCTGCTGCTCGTCCGCAAAGTCTCTTTCGCGGCCTGTCGCCGTTATCTTGTGGCGGCAATGCTGCTTTCGGTGGCGATCCCCGCGCTCGATATCCCCCTCTACCCCGCCCGTACGGAAGCCGATCCGCTGCCGCTGGTTGCCTCACAGGCCGTCCCGCCTGCCGAAGAACCTTTCGTCGCGGAGGCGGGTCAGCCGGCCGCCGTTGTGCGCACAACGGCCCTTGCCACGGACTGGGGACGCGTGGCACGCATCGCCGCGGCCGCATTGTACCTGCTGACCGCCGCGGTGTCGCTTGCGATCCTTGCCGTGCGCATCCTCGGGATCAGACGTCTGCGCCGCCGTTCGCGGATCACCGATTGCGGCGCATATGCCGTGGCGGAAAATCCTCGCGTCGGGACGCCCTTTTCGTTTCTGCGGACGGTATTTCTGGGCGAGGGTTACGAAGGCCGCCGCCGCGAGATCGTGGTCTGCCACGAGGCGAGCCATGTGCGCCACCGCCACTCCGCCGAACGCATCGCGCTCGAACTGGTGCGCAGCCTCTTCTGGTTCAATCCCTTTGTCTGGATCGCCGGGCGCTGGCTTTCGGAGGTGCAGGAGTGGGAGGCCGACCGCGACGTGCTCGATGCGGGGTACGGCCTCACGGAATACAGGACGATCATTTTCCGTCAACTCTTCGGTTATAATCCGGATATAGTCTGCGGGTTGAATCGTTCACTCACAAAAAACCGATTTGCCATGATGACACAATTCACAAAGCGCCGGTTCGCATTCGTGCGCTTCGGTGCGGCCATCCCCGTGGTGGCCGGGATGATGATGCTTTGCAGCTTTACGACCAAAACCTCCGGATCTTCCGAGCCGGGCACTGCCTCCCGTATCCATATCTCCGCCGACAGGACGGTGACGTTCAACGGGCGTCCCGTATCCATCGACCGACTGGCGGGCTATGTCGCGGCCGAACGCGCCAAACTTTCCGAGTTCGACCGTGCGGACATGCAGGTGCTCCTGACGTCCGACGCATCCGGCAGCCCTGCTGCTGCCGTCGGCAAGACCGTGACCTTCGGTGCCGCGGGGCAACTGGAGGTGCTCCGCTCTGACAGGGCCTATCCGTCGGATGTCCGGACAATGATATTCGCCGGTAACGTACAAGCCCGCTTCCGGGATGGAACGCCCGACCCGGCCTTGAAGGAGGTGCTTACGGAAATACGCTGCGACAGCCTGGTCGTGAACCCTGCCGGCCGGAACTTCGAGTGCTTCGATGCCGGTTTCAGCAATGCGTCCATGCTTTCCTTCGGTAAATGGTATCGTTTCCTGGCCGGCGATTCCGGCCTCGGCTGGAGCCGCGAGATGGAAAATGTTGTGGAAACATCGCTGAATACCGCCCTGATACAGGTATTGCCCGACGGCAATATCCTGCTGAACGGAGGCCTCGTATCCGTTGCCGAGCTGGAGCCGAAACTCGTGGCTTGGCGCGGCGAGCGTTCGCCCGCCGATGTCGGTGCCTGGATTATAGCAGGGAAAGAGGCGAAAATGGGCGTTGTGACCGACATAAAACAAGCTTTGCGTGCTGCCAATATCCTGCGGGTCATGTATAACGGAACCGATGAGCGCATGGTTATGCGTATGCTGCCGCCCCGCTCCGCCTCTTCCCCGGGCGTAAATGTGGTTGCCGACGTGCTGGCGGTCGTGCCTGGCAGTGCCGCGGCGGAAGATAGCTCTACGGTACGGTCTGAGATCCGGGTCAGGGAGCGCAATGTTTTTCTGGTGCTGCTAAACGGGAACGGGAAGATGATGGTCGGGACGGCTGACGCATTGGAGATCATCGACCCCCGTGAGCTCACGGCGCGCGTCGGGGCGTTTGTACGCAATGTGTCCGACGACCCCGGGCTGGCCGAGAAGGTGGTGACGGAATTCGACCTACCGGGCGGCGGGAAGATGGAATACCCCGTGAGTCAGGGGATCGTATCGTTGCAGACGGCGAGCGACACCCCGTTCGACAGTTATCTCGATGTTCAGAACCGCATTGCGCAGGCATTCGACGATATCCGTACCCACTTGGCGCAGCGGCAGTTCGGGAAGCCTTACGGGGAGCTTTCCGATGCCCAGCACCAGGTGGTCATGCGGGCCGTTCCGCTGAAGATTTCCGAAGCCGAACCCCACGTTTCCCGATAGTCGAACACCCTGCCGCCGCCCGTTGGCAGTTGGCCGGTGTCCGGTATCCGGCACCCCGGATCGCCGCCTCAGACCGCTTTCCGTCCTCCGTTATTCCGGATCGCCACCCCAGACCGACGCCAGCCAACGCACGGCTGACAACGGCCGGTTTACCGATTTACCATAAGCGGACACCCCGTACGGAGCCCTTGGCCTTGCGCGGGGTGTTTTGTGCCGCGGTGCGGCCGTGGTTTCGGAATGACTCCTGGGACAGGCGGTTTTTCGGGGTCAGAGCTTCGGATTGTGCAGGTGCCGCTCTTTGTCGCGCGAGGTTTTCTTGGCGAAATTCGCCTCCACTGCCGCCGTGAGGTCTACACCCGTCTGGTTCGCAAGGCATACCAGTACCCATAACACATCGGCCATTTCATCGGCGAGGTTGCATTTCTCCCCCTCCTTGAACGACTGGTCGCCGTATTTGCGTGCCATGATGCGTGCCAGCTCCCCCACCTCTTCGGTGAGCACGGTCATGTTCGTCAACTCGCTGAAGTAGCGCACGCCGTACTGCCTGATCCATGCGTCTACCCGTTGCTGCAATTCACTCAGTTCCATCGTTGCTGATTTTTCCCGAAAGGTACGAAAAAATCCCGCTCCCTGCTATTTCCCGGCTTATTTTACCCGTATCAGGTTCAGCCCGTCGCGCAGGGGGATGATCACGTTTTCGACCCGCGGATCTTCGGAGACCATGCGGTTGAACTCCACCACGGCCTGCGTGTGGCGGTCGCTGCGGGCTATGGGCTGCACGACCTTGCCCGACCAGAGGATGTTGTCCGCGATCAGCACCGAGCCGCTGTGAACCAGGGGGGCGGTGCCGCCGTCCCCCATCAGCATCCGGTAGTAGTCCGGATACTCGCGTTTATCCCCGTCGATGAATACCAGGTCGAATTCCATGCCCAGCGCCGGGGCGATGTCGAGTGCCGAGCCGATGTGCAGCCGGATCTTCGCGCCGTGCGGGCTGCGGTCGAAAAAGGATTGCGCCAGCTCTTCCAGCTCGTCCTCCACCTCGATGGTGTGCAGTTCCCCGCCCTCTTCGAGCCCTGCGGCCATCGAGAGCGCCGAATACCCCGTGAAGGTGCCGATCTCGAGGATGCGCCGTGGCCGGAGCATCCGCACGAGCATCTCCAGCAGGCGCCCCTGTATATGGCCCGACAACATGCGGGGCTGTACGACCCGCAGGTTGGTCTCACGGTCGAGCTCGTGCAGCAACTCCTCTTCGGGCGAGGTGTGGTCGTGGATGTATTGTTCGAGCGCGTCCATTACTGCTTGCAGAACCCTTCCTTGTTGAACTTGTACGACGCTTCGATGGCCTCAGGGGTGTCGGCCGCGAGGGCGAGCAGGCATTCGCAGGTGAATTCCAGTTGTCCGGTGCCGTTGGCCGTTACGACGTTGCCGTCGCGCACGGCCTGCCGCTCCTCGTAGAGCGCTTCGCCCGTATAGTTTGCCCCGCCCCACTTTTGCAGCATTCCGAGGGTGTTGCCCGTGTGCCGGATACCGTTCAGGAAGCCGTGTGCGGCCATGAACGACACGGCATTGCAGATGGCGCCGACGACGATCCCGCGTGCCAGCGCCTCGCCCACGAGCGGCACGATCCGTTGCGCCGCCTCCGACTGCCACTGCATACCCCCGACGAGGATCAGCCCTGCGCACGCTTCGGGCAGCGCCGAGGCGTCGCAGTCGGCCGCGGCCTGCAACCCGCCGATCGACCGGACGGGCCGGCCGTCGGGTGTCATGTATTTCACGCCGTAGGATGCCGGGCGTCCCGGCATCGTGCCCGCCCGCAGCGCCGGGGCGAGGAATGCCGCCTCCCAGTCTGCGAAATCGTCGAGCAGGACGAATACGATCTCCTTTTCCATATCCCTATTATTTATAGATGAGTCTCGACATGCCGGAGAAAACTTCTTCGGCGACCTCGGTGAGCTGTGCGGCGGTCAGTGCGCGCACCTTGGCGTAGACCTGTTCCATGGTATCCACGTCGTCGTGCGTCAGGAAACTTTTTCCGGCCCCCAGCATGTACCCTTCGTTGCTCTCGCTCGATATGGCCAGCTGTGCGATGAACTGTTTTTTCGCCATCGACAGCTGGCGTGCGGTGAGCGGCGTCGTGCGCAGCCTGTGCAGTTCTCCTTCGATCAGGTCGATGCACTGCGCCGTATTGCCGTTTTCGGAGCTGAAGTAGATCGCCACGATGCCCGAGTCGCTGTACGGCGTGTAGCTGGCTTCGATGTTGTACGACAGCCCGTTCTTCTCGCGTACCACGACGTTGAGCAGTGAGTTGGCGCACGGCCCGCCGAGGATGTTAATCAGCAGTGCCAGCGGCATCCGCTTTTCCTCGCCGATGCCGTAGGCGCGGTTGCCGATGATGCAGTGCGTCTGGTGCGTGTGCTTCACGACTGTCTTTTCGAAGGCCGCGCAGGGTGCCGGGGCTACCCTGCCGAAGCCGCGTGCCGAAGCCGCCTGCCCGGCGAAATAACGTGCCGCGACGGCTTCGGCGGTTTTGGCCGAGAAGTTCCCGATCGACGAGAATACCATCTGGTCGGTGGTGTGCGTGCGGCCCGTGAAGGCGCGTATCGCTTCCCCGTCGTAGCGTGCGAGCGCATTCTTGCGCCCCAGGATGTTGTGCCCCAGCTCCGACCCTGCGAAGAGCATGTCCTCGAACGTATCGTAAATCAGGTCGGCAGGCGAATCCTTGTAGGTGTTTATCTCGTCCGCGATCACCTCCTTTTCGCGTTCCAGTTCCCGCTCGGGGAAGGTCGAGCGGAAGGCTACGTCGGCGATCAGTTCGGCCGCCCTGGGGAAGTCGCCGCGCAGCGTCGTGGCGTGTATGGTCGTGTCCTCCTTGGTGGTGAAGGCGTTGAGTTCCCCGCCGAGGTTTTCCAGCCGGCAGTTGACCTGCCAGGCACGGCGGCGCTGCGTGCCTTTGAAAAACGCATGTTCGGTCAGATGCGCCAGCCCGTACTGGTCGGGATGCTCGTCGCGGCTGCCGGCGTTGATGACCAGCGCACAGTGCGCCACGTTGCTTTTCACCTGGCGGTGGATGCCCCTGATGCCGTTGGGGAGTCGGTATGTGAAGAATTCCATTGTTGTTGCTTGTCGGGGAATTTCCGCCTTTACAGGGGCGGTGTTCGTTATAATTTCGTACGCAGGCGGAGGTATTTTCCCGTGTAACTCGCCGGGCATTGCTCCAGGTTGCGGGGCGTGCCCTCGAATACGACCCTGCCGCCGCCCGTGCCGGCCTCGGGCCCGAGGTCGACGACCCAGTCGGCGCATTTGATGACGTCCATGTTGTGCTCCACGATGACGATCGTGTGCCCCCGTTCGATCAGGGCGTTGAATGCCGCCAGCAGCTTGTTGATGTCGTGGAAATGCAGCCCCGTCGTCGGCTCGTCGAAGATGAACATCACGCCGCCCTGGGCGCTGTCCTTGGTCAGGAACGACGCCAGCTTCACGCGCTGGCTCTCGCCGCCCGAAAGGGTCGACGACGACTGCCCGAGCTTGATGTAACCCAGCCCCACGTCCTGCAATGGTTTGAGCCGTTCGACGATGCGTTTGCAGGTCGGGTCTTTTTTGTCCTCGCCGAAAAACGCGATGGCGTCGTCGACGGTCATTTCCAGCACGTCGTAGATCGACTTGCCGCGGTATTTCACTTCGAGTATCTCGTCGCGGAAACGCTTGCCGCCGCAGGCCTCGCATACCAGTTCGACGTCGGCCATGAACTGCATCGAGACCTTGATGACCCCCTCGCCCTGGCACTCTTCGCAGCGGCCTCCCGCGATGTTGAACGAGAAGGACGACGCCCCCAGTCCCGTATGCTGGGCGTAGGGCTGGTCGGCGAACAGCTTGCGGATCTCGTCATAGGCCTTGATATAGGTCACGGGGTTCGACCGCGATGACTTGCCGATCGGGTTCTGGTCGATCATCTCGACCGACCTGAGCAGCTGCACGTCGCCGCCGATGCCGTCGAAGTCGCCAGGCTTGACGCCCGTGTCGAAGAGCAGGCGCCGCAGCGCCGGGTAAAGGATGCCCTTGGCCAGCGACGACTTGCCGCTGCCGCTCACGCCCGTGATGCAGGTCATGACGCCCAGCGGAATCCGCACGTCGATGTTGCGCAGGTTGTTCTCACGCGCCCCCTGGATGAGGATCGAGTTGCTCCAGCCGCGTTCGGTGGCGGGGGGCGCTATCGCGCGGCGCCCGGTCAGGTAGTCGGCCGTGAGGCTCTTCCTGCTTTTGAGCAGTTGGGGCAGCGTGCCGCTGAAGACCACCTCGCCGCCGTTGTAGCCCGCCTTGGGGCCGATGTCGACGATGTAGTCGGCGGCGCGGATCACCTCCTCCTCGTGCTCCACGACGATCACCGTGTTGCCCAGGTCGCGCAATTGCTGCAAGACCTTGATCAGGCGGTTCGTGTCGCGCGGGTGCAGGCCGATCGAAGGCTCGTCGAGGATGTAGAGCGACCCCGTGAGGTTGCTGCCCAGCGACGTCGAGAGGTTGATGCGCTGGCTTTCGCCGCCCGATAGGGTCGACGAAAGGCGGTCGAGCGTCAGGTAGCCCAGCCCCACGTCGGCCAGGTATTGCAGGCGGTTGCGGATTTCCACGAGGATTCGCGCCGCGGTCTTCGTGTCGTGCCCGTCCAGTTCCAGCCCGGCGAAGAACGCGATCAGTTCGTCGACCGGCATCACCACCAGGTCGGCGACGGTCTTGCCGCCCACCTTCACGTAGAGCGCCTCCCTGCGCAGGCGGCTGCCGCCGCATTCGGGGCAGGTGGTCTTGCCCGTATAACGGGCCTTCATCACGCGGAACTGGATCTTGCGGCGTTCCGAGTCGATGTAGGCGAAAAAGTCGTCCAGCCCGTGGAAATATTCGTTGCCGCGCCACAACATGCGTTTCTGCTCCTGCGTCAGTTCATGGAACGGCGTGTGGATCGGGAAATCGAACTTGTAGGCGTTCTCCACCAGCTGCTCCTTCCACTTGCGCATCGTCTCGCCGCGCCAGCAGGCCACGGCGTCCTCGTAGATGGTCTTGCTCTTGTCGGGGATCACCAGGTCTTCGTCGATGCCGATCACCTTGCCGTACCCCTCGCACCGGGGACATGCCCCCAGCGGGTTGTTGAAGCTGAAAAGGTGTTCCGAGGGGTGCTCGAACTGGATGCCGTCGGCCTCGAAGCGCGACGAGAACTCCGTGGCGCCCTTGTCGGTGATGACCGTGCAGATCCCCTCGCCGTAGGAGAACGCCCGGGCTACGGAGTCCCGCATGCGGGTCTGCGTATCGTCGTCTGCGGCGATGCGTGCCCGGTCTATGACCACGAGGATCTCCTCCGCCCGGGTCTTTTCGTCGACCTGGGGCAGGATATCCTCGATGAGCCGCGTTTCGCCCTTCGTCCAGACGCGCATCAGGCCGTCGGAGAGCAGCAGCGTGAGTTTCTCGATGATCCCCTGCCCCCTGCCCAGCGTGAGCGGCGCCGCGATCACGACGCGCCCGCCCTCGCCCTGCTGCTGGATGTAGGCCGCCACGTCGTCCACGCTGTAACAGCGCACCTCCTTCCCCGACACGGGCGAAAAAGTGTGCCCGATGCGGGCGTAGAGCAGCTTCAGGTAGTCGTATATTTCGGTCGTGGTACCCACCGTCGAACGGGGATTGCGCGTGTTGACCTTCTGTTCGATGGCGATGGCCGGCGCGATGCCCGTGATGATGTCCACGTCGGGCTTGCTGATCTTCCCGAGGAACTGGCGCGCATAGGCCGAGAGGCTCTCGACATAGCGGCGCTGCCCTTCGGCGAAGATCGTGTCGAAGGCCAGCGTCGATTTTCCCGAGCCCGACAGGCCCGTGACGACGACCAGCTTTTCGTGCGGGATCTCCACCTCGATATTCTTGAGGTTGTGCACCCGCGCACCTTTGATATAGATGGATTTTTCGTGTGCCATTTATTGCTCTTCAGGGACGGAACCCCCGGCTTTTTTCAGTTTTTCAATCAGTTCCGCCGCACGGCTTTCGCGGATGGCGAAGACCATCGTGCACAGGTTGTCGAACTCCTGCGATACGATTTTCGGCTGCTGCTCCTTCACGACGCGCATGATGTTGTTCAGGACGATGTAGGGAAAATCCACGCGGACGGTGCGGTCGACGGTGCGCTCCACGATCCGGGCTGCCCCGATCGCCGCGGCCGCCGACTCCCGGTAGGCTGCGATCAGCCCCGGGACGCCCAGTTTCGTGCCGCCGAAATAGCGGACGACTACCACCAGGCAGTCCGTCAGCGAGTTCGCGAGCAACTGTCCGAGGATCGGCCGCCCGGCCGTCCCCGAAGGCTCCCCGTCGTCATTGGCGCGGAAATTCCCGCCCCCGGGCCCGAGCCTCCACGCATAGCAATGGTGTGTGGCGTCGTAGTATCTCTTGCGCAGGGCGTCGAGTATTTCGCGTATCTGCTCCTCGTCCTGCACGGGATAGGCATAGGCGAGGAATTTGCTGCTCCGCTCCCTCGATGCCGCCTCGGCGGGCGCCGCGATCGTCAGATAGCTGTCCCCTGCTTCCACCCTTTAGCGTACTTTCTTGAAGAGGCGCTCCCAGCGGATATTCGACGGGAACGACTTGTTCGCGTCGAGCGACAGCCATACGAACGAAGCCTTGCCGACGATGTGGTCTTCGGGCACGAAGCCCCAGAAGCGCGAGTCGGCCGAGTTGTGGCGGTTGTCGCCCATCATCCAGTAGTAATCCATGCCGAACGTGTAGCTGCCGGCCTCGGCGCCGTCGATGTAGATGCGTCCGTCGCGTTCTTCGAGCTCATGCCCTTCGTAGGTTTCGATGATGCGGCGGTACAGGGGCAGGTTTTCGGCCGTGAGCTGCACCGTGGCGCCCTTCTGCGGAATCCAGATCGGCCCGTAGTTGTCCTGGCTCCAGCGCGGCTCCGCCCACTGCGGGAAAACCTCCGTGTTGGGCGTGTAGATATAACGGCGCACGGAGAGCACGTTGCCGAGTGCCTTGACCTTTTCGGCCGCTTCGTCCGTGAGGAACATGTAGTACATCGAACCGTTGCCGGTATATTCCGTGATGCCGAGGTTGTCGAGGGCATATTGCGTCAGGGGCGACGTGACCTGTACGACATACTGGTACTGGATGCCGGGGAACGGCTCCTGCGGCGATCCGTTGACCCACACTTGCCCGTCGCGCACTTCGAGCGAATCGCCCGGGATGGCAACGCAGCGCTTGATGTAGTTCTCGCGCTTGTCCACCGGGCGGCTGACGATGGTGTACTTCTCCGCGAGGCGCTTGCGCCCCTCCTCCTTGCCGAACGACTCTTCATAGCCGCGCAGCACGTCGTAGTAGGTCACGGCCTGGTTCTCGAGCAGTACGGTGTCACCCGCCGGGAAATTGAAGACTACCACGTCGTTGCGTTTGATCCTGCGCAGCCCCTTGAGCCGGTGGTACGGCCACTTGACCGCCTCGGAGAACGATTTTTTCGTCTTCGAAAAGGGCATCGTGTGGTGTACGAACGGGAACGACAGCGGCGTGTTGGGCATCTGCGGACCGTAGGTCACCTTGCTCACGTAGAGGTAGTCGCCGATTAGCAGCGACTTTTCCATCGACGAGGTGGGGATGACGTACATCTGGAAGATGAAGATGTGCACCAGCGACGCCACCACCGTGGCGAAGATGATGGCGTTGACCCATTCGTAGACGGTCTTGTAGGTCTTGCTCCGCTGGCAGAGGCGCACGTTGTGGCACCACACGTAGCGGTAGAAGAACTTCGAAATGTAGAGGTCGAAGATCACCACCAGCCCCAGCAGCATCCATAGGTTGCCCGTCCATACGACGAACCACAGCGTGTAGAGCAGCGAGGCGAGCGTGAAGCCGACCCATTTGTTACGGAAGAATGCCTTGATCTTTCCC
The DNA here is from genome assembly GCF_002320215.1 of Alistipes sp. UBA1686. NCBI lineage: Bacteria > Pseudomonadati > Bacteroidota > Bacteroidia > Bacteroidales > Rikenellaceae > Alistipes > Alistipes sp. UBA1686. The sequence goes on along the minus strand of NZ_DCKA01000021.1, from coordinate 339,620 downwards.
ATGTCCTAATCTTATCTTATTTCAGCAGGTCGTCCATCGAGTAGACGCCCTGTTTGCCGCAAAGGAACTCGGCGGCTATTACGGCCCCCATTGCTAACGTGCGGCGGTTCTTAATCGTATGTTTCAGCTCGAGAATATCGTCCTCCGACTCGTAGGTCACGGTGTGTATGCCCGGTACCATGCCCTCGCGTACGGAGCCGATCACGACTTGTTCCGGCGTCGCTTCCGCGGGGCTTCCGATGCGGTTCGCGGCGTGTTCGATCCCCGGGGCGTAGTTCACCCACTCCGTCTTGGCGGGCAGGCCGGCGATGACGCCCTCGGCCAGCGTGATGGCCGTACCGCTCGGCGCATCCTTCTTCTGGGTGTGGTGTACCTCCCCGATGCGTACGCCGTAGCCGCCCACGCGGCCGATCATCTCCGCCAGTTGGCGGTTGAGGCGGAACATCAGGTTTACCCCCAGGCAGTAGTTCGAGGCGTAGAACAGCGCCCCGCCCTTCTCGCGGCACAGTTCCTGGAGCTCCGGCAGACGATCCGTCCAGCCCGTCGTGCCGCTCACCACGGGGGTGGCGTTCTCGATGCAGGTGCGGATATTGCCGTAGGCGGTCGTGGGCATGGTGAATTCCAGCGCCACGTCCGCCTGTGCGAGGTTGGCGGCGTTCAGGTCGGACGCGTTGTCCGTGTCGATCACGAGCGCTACGCTGTGGCCGCGTTCGAGGAGTATCTTCTCGATCTCGCGCCCCATCTTGCCGTAACCTATGATAGCTGCTTTCATATTTTTCCGGATTATAAAGTCGTGCAAATCCCGTACGGGGGCTGCGGAGCCGGGCGCAGGTGCAGACTTTGCCTGCACGCTGCCGGGGCCGCCTGCCTAAGCGGGAATTTATTGTTCGCAAAGATAATACAAGCTGCGCCGACTGCCAAATTTATTTGGCGGTTGTGGCCGTGCGGTTTATTTTTCGGGGGAATCGGCGCCCGCACGGCATACCTCCGCCCTGCTTCTCCTCCGTCCTTCTCGTCGATTTTGGCACGAAAATGCGAAATACTTCTTTATTTGAGAAATAATTGTTAACTTTCTGCTGCTTTCAGCTTTTAATGTGAAATAGAAACAAGTCGAAATATTTTTATATTGTAAGGGATATGAAAAACGAATCAAAGAAAACACGCACCGAATGCGACCTGCTCGGTTGTGTAGAAGTGCCGGACAACGTATTGTACGGCGTGCAGACCATGCGCGGACTGGAGAATTTCGCCATCAGCAAATTCCGCCTGTGCGAATACCCGCGTTTCATCGAGGGGCTGGCCATCGTCAAACTGGGTGCCGCCATCGCCAACCACGCGATGGGGCTTCTCTCCGACGAACTTTTCGGAGCCATATCGCAGGCCTGCCGCGAAATCATGGCGGGCAGGTTTCACGAGTTTTTCCCCGTGGACATGATCCAGGGCGGCGCGGGCACCACGACCAACATGAACGCCAACGAGGTCATCGCCAACCGTGCGCTGGAGATCATGGGGCACGCGCGCGGCGAATATCAGTACTGCTCGCCCAACGACCACGTCAACTGTTCGCAGTCGACCAACGACGCCTACCCTTCGGCCATCCACCTCGGGCTCTACGCCACGCACCTCGAACTGCGTCGGCACCTCGAAGCGCTGATCGCAGCCTTTGCCCGCAAGGGCGACGAGTTCGCCCGCGTGCTCAAGATGGGGCGCACGCAGTTGCAGGACGCCGTACCCATGACCCTCGGGCAGACGTTCCACGGTTTTGCGAGCGTCTTGCGGGGCGAGGTCGACAACCTCGACCACGCGGCGCAGGAGTTCCTGTCGATCAACATGGGCGCCACGGCCATCGGCACGGGCATCTGCGCCGAGCCGGGCTATGCCGAGCGCTGTACGGCGGCTATCCGGGAGATCACCGGCTGGGACGTGACGCTGGCCGAAGACCTCGTCGGAGCGACGTCCGACACGGTCTGCATGGTCGGCTACTCCTCGGCGATGAAGCGCATCGCGTCGAAGATGAACAAGATCTGCAACGACCTGCGGCTGCTGTCGTCGGGGCCCCGCTGCGGACTGGGCGAGTTCAACCTCCCGGCACGCCAGCCCGGTTCGTCGATCATGCCCGGCAAGGTCAACCCCGTGATTCCCGAGGTGATGAACCAGATCGCCTTCAAGGTCATCGGCAACGAGTTGTGCGTGACGATGGCCGACGAGGCGGCGCAGATGGAGCTCAACGCCATGGAGCCGGTGATGGCGCAGTGCTGTTTCGAGTCGGCCGAACTGCTGATCAACGGCTTCGACACGCTGCGCATCCGCTGCGTTGACGGCATCACGGCCAACGAGGAGAAGTGCCTGCAATATGTCCGTAACAGCATCGGCGTGGTGACGGCGCTCAACCCGATCATCGGCTACAAGAACTCCACGAAGATCGCCAAGGAGGCGCTGGAAACCGGGCGCGGCGTCTACGAGCTGGTGCTCGAACACGGCATCCTGAACCGTGACGAACTGGACGAGGTGCTCCGCCCCGAGAATATGATCCATCCCGTAAAACTGGACATAAAACCGCGGCGCTAACCGATTTTTTTGTATTTTTGCGCAAACCACTCCGATCGCGATGCGCTATTTTCTGGAACTCAGGTACAACGGGGCCGCCTATTGCGGCTGGCAGCGGCAGCCCGACATGCCGTCGGTGCAGCAGACGCTCGAGCGGGCGCTCGCTACCCTGTTGCGCGAGAAAATCGAGGTGACGGGGGCGGGGCGTACCGATACGGGTGTCAACGCCTCCTATTATGTGGCGCATTTCGATTGTGCGGCGCCCGTGCCCGACCCGGCGCATACGGTCTACAAGCTGAATTTCCTGCTGCCGGGGGACATTGCTGTGGGAAGCATGACGCCCGTGGACGACGGTGCGCACGCCCGTTTCGCGGCGCGCGAGCGCGAATACCGCTACTACATCGAGCCGCGCAAGAACCCTTTTACGCGGGGCACGACGTGGCAGTATTACGTGCCGCTGGATGTCGGGCGGATGAACGAGGCGGCGGCCTGGCTGCTGCGCTACGACGATTTTACGTCGTTCGCCAAGCTCAATTCGAACAACAAGACCAACATCTGCCGCGTCATGCACGCGTCATGGACGGCCGACGGGCAGGGCGTGCTCTGCTTTACGATCCGTGCCGACCGCTTCCTGCGCAACATGGTGCGGGCGCTGGTCGGGACGCTGGTCGACGTGGGGCGCGGGCGTTATAGCCCGCAGCAGTTCCGCGAGATCGTTGAAAGCCGCGACTTGTCGCGCTCGAGCGGCGGCGCCCCTGCGCAGGGGCTTTTCCTGAGCGACGTGGTCTATCCGGCGGACGTGTTTGAACGTAAGGTATTTTACTGATTTTAATAAATAAATATTATCGACTATGATTGGGACTGTTATTTGGCTTATCGGTGTCTTCTGCGCAATATGGTGCGTGATGGATATCTTCAAGAAAAACATTTCGACCGCGGGCAAGGTGATCGCTTCGATCGTGGTGCTGCTCACCAGCTGGCTGGGTTTTGCGGTGTATTATTTCTACGCCAAAGACCACCTGCAGGAGTGGTTCAAGTGAAAGGCGGAATGGGTTTGAACTGAGGGAGATTTCATTGCGAATCTCCCTTTTTGTTTTGATATTGGATTTAAATGCCTATATTTAATCGCCAATTCCAACTTGTATGAAAAAATCCCTGTGGACGCTGTTGGCTGTCGGATGGATAGTCACTTCTTCCGCGACACCTCCGGCGCATCTCGTAGATTCGCTGAAATCTGCTTGCCAATCGGAGCCGGATGCCCGCAAACGGGTCGATATCCTGCTGAACCTGAAAGACCTGAACGACTCGTCGGAAGACGAATTGTATTACAGCCGCAAACTGTTCGACGAGGCCGCCGCCGTCGGTGACGGATTTGCCGTCGGGGCGTCGCTGGGTTCGCTCGCTGCGCACTACATCTCCTCGCCCGGTGCCGGGGATTCGCTCGCCCGGGTGCTGGCGCAGGCGGAGCCGCTGATGCAGGGCAGCGGCATGGAGGGGCTCGGGGCTTATTACCGCATGGTGGAGCTGGCACGCAGGATACAGGTTGCCGGGGCGGAGGAGTCCGCGCGGCTGTGCCGTGAATACATCGACTCGGTACGGACATTGCCCCCGGGCGATGTATACGAAGAGGCGTCGCGGCTCTTCCTGAAAGGCATAGCCGCCTTCAGGCTGGTCTCGGCCGAAGGAAACCTGCAGATGGAGCGCGGCCTGCCTTTCTGGAACGACGAACTCGCCCTGCTGGGGCGGATGCGTCCCACGGCACGCCGGAATTTCCATGCCAACCTGATCACCTGCCTGATCGCGGCTTACAGCAGTTTGGAAGACCAAAGCGGGCTGGTACATGCGGCCGACGGTTACCTTGCGATGCTCGACGAGTATTACCGCGATCCGGAGATCGTACGGCGCAGACCCTATATTTCCAAGGAGATGTCCTACTTGGTCTGTTACTATTCGATGTGCACCTCGCCGCTGCTCGACGAGCGCAACCTGCAGGCGTATTACGAGCGTTACCGCCGTTTCGCGGACTCCGCGGCGGCGGATGCGGGCAACCTGCTGACCAACAGGCAGGGATTCTATACGATCAGCGCAGAGTATTACAACCGCCGGGGCGATTACCCCAGGGCGCTGGCTTACCTCGATTCGCTGACGGTGCAGTTGCGTCCGGGCGGTGTCACGTCGCAGTTGGTGGCGATATCCGCTAACAAGGCCAAGATCCTCGAACGCATGGGACGCTACAAGGAGGCGTGCGGGGTTTATAACGAAGTGGTCGGCCTGCGCGACTCGCTCTCGTCGCACAGGTATGCCGAGAAGGTGGGCGAACTGGAAGTGCAGTACGGACTGGACAAGGCGGAGCGTGATAAAGCATTGCTGTTGGCGCAAAAACGGCAGAACTCGCTCTACTTCGCCCTGACTATCCTGCTGCTGGCCGTCATCGCCGTTGTCTACCTGTGGCGGAACCTGCTGCACATCAAGCACCTGCAGCACAACCTGTCGGTCGAATCGCAGCGCGCGCAGGAGAGCGAGCGGCTCAAGCGGGATTTCATGGGTTCGATGAGCCACGAAATACGCACGCCGCTCAATGCCATAAGCGGCTTTGCCGAGCTGATTGCCGGGGAGGACCTCACGGAGGAAGAGCGCCGGGAGTTCGCACAGATCATCCGCGACAATACGCAGCACTTCACTTCGCTCATCAACGATATGCTCGAAGTGTCGCAGCTGGATAATACGAGTGCCGAACTGCCCCGGAAGCTGCTCGACATCAGCAAGATCATCCGTGCCGAAATGGAACACCTGCCCGTAAAGGAGGGCGTGGAATACCGGCTGAAGCTCGCGGCCCCGGAGATCGTATTCCCGTTGCACCGGAGTTATGTGTCGCTGCTCGTACGCGAGTTGCTGAAGAATGCTGTCAAATTCACCGAACAGGGATCCGTGACGGTCGAATGCGGCCTGACGGGGCCGGATACGCTGACCTTGTCGGTCACCGACACGGGCTGCGGCGTGGAACCCGGGCTGGCGGAAAAGATTTTCGATCGCTTCTACAAGGGCGATCCCTTTGCGCAGGGGCTGGGACTGGGCTTGAGCCTCTGCCGGCTGATCGTGGAGAAACTGGGCGGTACGATTGTCCTCGACACCTCCTATACCGGGGGTGCACGGTTCGTGGTGACGCTCCGGGATGCCTGACCTGCGGTTCCCGGAACGGGTTTCTGACGTCGTACGGCGTTTGTGAACCTGCAGCCGGATCGGTGTGTCGCCCTGTGGAAATACCGTTATAACAAAACGCCCCTCGTTACCGGAGGGGCGTTTTGTCTGCCATGCGGGTTAGAGGTGTATCGCCTCCCCCAATGCCGCCTCGGCCGCCTCCATGACCCCTTCGTTCATCGTGGGGTGTGCATGTATCGTGCGGGCGATCCGGTGTGCCGTGGCACCCAGCATCCGAGCCAGCGTCGGCTCGGCGATCATCTCGGTGACGTTCTGTCCGACCATGTGCGCCCCCAGCAGGGTGTCGTCCTCGCCGAAGAGGAGTTTCACGAAGCCGTCGCGGTCGCCCGCGGCGGTCGCCTTGCCCGAAGCCGTGAACGGGAAACGCCCTACCTTATAGGCGACACCCCGCTCCTGCGCCTGCTGCTCGGTCATGCCGACCGAAGCCACCTCGGGCGAGGTGAATACGCACGACGGGATGGCCGAATAATCCACCGGGGCGGGATCGAGGCCGCAGATGGCCTCTACGCAGCAGATGCCCTCGGCCGAGGCCACGTGTGCCAGCGCCGGGCCGCCCGCGATGTCGCCGATGGCGTACACGCCCGGGACATTGGTGCGGTAGAATTGGTCGACGAGCACTTTGTCGCGCTCCACGGCGATACCCAGCTCTTCGAGGCCGATCCCCTCAATGTTGGACTTGATCCCCACGGCCGAGAGCACGATGTCCGCCGTCAGGGTTTCGGGGCCCTTTTTGCCCTCGATCTCGACCTCGCAACGCCCTTCGGCGTTGACCCTGACCGATTTCACGGTCGTCGAGGTCATCACCGCCGCCCGCAGTTTGCGGAATGCGCGCTCCATCGCCTTCGATACCTCCTCGTCCTCGAGCGGCATCATGCGGGGCATGTACTCCACCACGGTGACCTTCACGCCCAGCGCGGCGTAGAACCACGCGAACTCGCTGCCGATGGCGCCCGAACCCACGACGACCATTGTTTCGGGCAGCCGGGTGAGCGTCAGCGCCTGGCGCGACGAGATCACGTGCTCGCCGTCGACGGGCATGAACGCCATTTCGCGCGGGCGCGCCCCCGTGGCGAGGATGATATGGTCGGCTTCGTAGTGCGTGCCGCCGACGTCGAGCCTGCCTGCCGCCGTCAGGCGCCCGAAGCCCTGTATGAGGTCTATGTTGTTTTTCTTCAGCAGGAAGGCCACGCCCTTGGACATGGTTTCGGCCACGCCGCGCGAGCGCGCCACGATTTTTTCCAGATTGGGATGCACCTCGCCCGTGAGTGAGATCCCGTAATGTTCGGCCGATTTGCAATAAGTGTAGACCTGTGCGCTTTTCAGCAGCGCCTTGGTCGGGATGCAGCCCCAGTTGAGGCAGACGCCTCCCGGTTCCGAACGCTCCACGAGCGCCACCTTTTTACCTAACTGCGCAGCGCGTATCGCCGCTACATAACCGCCCGGGCCGCTGCCCACGATGATGATGTCGTATTTCATGGAGTCTGTGAGGTTTTATTAAGTGATATCTTCATACTCGTTTCATGGAAATCCGTGCGGTTTTAAAGTATATGGCGTTCCCACTCCTGCCATGCACCGTTTCCCTCTCCCGGATCTTTTATCGGGTTGTGAGGCCCGGTATTAACAGTCGAATGCATAATATGACCGGCCTACGCATTTTACGATTTGAGATTCGTCGGCTTTCGACGATAAGAACAAGACTACGCATTTGGATTCGTAGTCGTCCGAAACATCGAAGACGAAGTCCGGCTTTGCGTCGGCATCCAAATCTCCGATCCAGAGAATGAGCGCTTTGGTGTCCCAGAATCCCGGCATGGCGATCAATAATTGCTCGTTTCCCGACCCTGCTTCCGACAGATAGAGTTTGTAGTTTTTTACCGTATCCCACGAACTTTCATCTCCCTCTGGTTGGTCGCCCGTATTGACTCCGCTTGCACGCAGCCGATACTTCCGGCCGTGAAATTCAAATTCCATTTGCTCGCCTGCCGGAACATTGTCCTGTTCCGCTTTCATGGTTTCCACACCGCTTGCTGCAGGTTTTATCCCCTTTATCAGCAGCAAACCGTCTCTGGCGGAACCGACATACGCGACCGAATCCCCAATGCAGTCGTCATAGGAGTTTCCGATCTCTAAATCCGCTTTTTTCAGGTCGAAATAACCAGCGCCGTCCTCATAAAAGTCATACCAAGATTCCGAATACATATGGTCGAAATCCGAGGCTTGCGAACCCCTGTATCCCGCCGGCAGCAAAATGTCGATTTCCGTCTCTTCATCGACGGGTAACCGGGTGTAGTCCTGTTCGAATACCGAATCTGCATGCAGTGAGTCCGGCGTAGGATCGTCGCATGCGCTTATCCGGTTAGCGTTTTCTGCAGGCCGATTTGAGACGGCGTATAAAGATGCAGCGATGAAAACGGTTGTTATTAAAAACAGAGCGACGAGGATCGTGGTTCTCCTGTTTATTTTCTCCTTCATTTTCTCTGTGGAGTTTTAGTCGATGACTTTCAGTACTTCACCGTTATCGGCCGCCACGGCACGCTTCCATTTCTCGTTGTAACCCGGGAACTGGATCTTGTCGGGGATCTGTTTGCCGTTGCCGTTGTCCACGAAATGCGCCGGGCCGCCCTTGCCGTCGAGGTATTCCAGCACGCCCGCATGTTCGCTTTTCACGTTGCCGTCCATGTATTTCACCAGCAGGTACTTGTCGAGCTTCGACCAGCGGTCGAACAACTGCTGCGCCGTGGCGATGCTGAACTCCGAGAGGAATTTGCCGCGGGCCTTGGGCGAGAGCGTCATGGCCTCGGCATCGACGTCGCGCACCAGGCGGAGCGCCTCGTTTTCCCATTTGTCCACGACCTTGCGGATGTCGCCCGCGATCATGTCGTAACGCATGTAGGCGAAGTTCGAAACGCGGTTGAAGAGCCAGAACGCCGACGTCGGCGAATATTCGAGCATCGAACCGTTGCCTTCGCTCAGGCACTCGGGGACGCCCTGCGTGCAGCAGTAGATGGGCGTCAGGCACGACGTGGCCGCATCGTCCACGCCGAACCAGAGGATGCCCATGTTGTCGGGCACGTCGGGGCGTGCCTGTGCCACGAACCAGAAGCCGGTCTGCTGCGTGGCCGTCGCACGTTCGTTGCAGTATTCCACGCCGTCGACCTCGAAATACATCGGCCGCCAGCGGTAGGGGCAGGCGCTGCCCCCGGCGCCTATGTCGGTGGTCATGTCCATCGGCGTGCCTTCGTAGTGGTCGCGCATGCAGTCGAAGACCACCTTGGGCGACACCTTCGTGCGGGGTTTCACCCACAGGGGCATGCGGTTTTCGGCATTGTGCCCCATCGCATAGTCCACGTATTTGTCCATTCCGTCGGCCACCGTGCGGAAGAATGCCCACACGCGGGCCTCGCAGCCTCGCAGCGCGCCGAAATCGGCCGGGGCATAGGCTTCGCAGAAACTGAAATCCTCGTCCGTGCCGTCGTAGTAACCCATCTCGCGGGCGAACGCCACCACGTCGGGCGAATAGAGGCAGTTCTCGGGGTCGTCCTTCGGGAAGGTCGTGATACGTGCCTGGTTGGCGTGCGCCGAGACATAGCCGTCGGGGATGCGGCGGGCCACCCATACGATGCCCTTGCGGGCGTTGCCGCCCTTGCCGTCGTCCTTGTAGCCCTTGCCGATCAGCTCCATGATCCACGCCTCTTCGGGGTCGACGATCGAGAACGACTCGCCGCTCGAGGCATATCCGTAGGTGTTCGCCAGCTCGGCGATCGTGAGGATCGCCTCGCGGGCGGTCTTGGCGCGCTGGAGCGTGATGTAGATCAGCGACCCGTAGTCGATCAGCCCTGTCGAGTCCTCCAGTTCCGGGCGGCCTCCGTAGGTCGTTTCGCCGATGATGAGCGAATGCTCGTTCATGTTGCCGACGGTCGAATAGGTTTCGCCCGCCTGCGGGATGTCCGTCAGGTAGCGTCCCGTGTCCCACTCGTAGACGGGCAGCATGGCCCCGGCCCTGAATTTCCCGCCGGGGGTGTGGTACAGGGCGCCGTAGAGCGCGTGCGAATCGGCGGCATAGGAGACCATGGCCGAGCCGTCGGTCGATGCCCCTTTGGTTACGATGAAATTGGTACAGGCCGCGGCTGCGCCATAGGCGAAGAGGGCTGCCGCCGCGAGGCAATACTGGAGTTTTCTCATAGGTTTTCCGGTTTTGATCCCAAATGTACGAAACAAATCCTAAACGGCAAAACGCAGCGGGTACGATATGTCGCATTTTATTTGGATATTAGGGCTTTATGTCGTATCTTTACGACGTATGCAAGCGCATTGCATTCCGGCGGATACCCCCCCCCGGTGCGGAGGTATGTAATTGTTATATAGCAGGTTATATGAAAAAACTATTGTTTTTATCCTTTTTCGGTCTTTTCCTGTTGGCATGTACCACGGACGAGGGCGATGGTGTGCCGTTCGTCACCGACGTGGTGATGCCCCCGTCATCGCAGCTATTCGCGCCCGGCGACGAGGTGACCGTTGCGGCGCGCGGCTTCGAGGCCGACGACGACATCATGCTGCGGATCGCGTGGCCCCTGTCGCAGGCGGCTCTCCCGGAAGGATATGCCGACGGTGTCTGGGCCGTCGTGACGGAACGTACCGAATCGGACATCACGTTCCTGGCCCCCGGAGGCTACCCCGCCTCTACGACCGAGGTGAAGCTCTTCCGCCGCGGCAAGGCCATGACGCTGGGTAAAATATCCGTATCCGACGGCCGCCCGCCCGAGGAGCCGTCGCTCTACGGCGTCGCACAATGCCTTACGGGCGAAACGGCGATCGACCGCATCGACATGGCGACCGGCGGGCTGACGCGCATCGAAACCCTGGGTGTCCCCGAGGGGATGCGGTGCGTGGTGAATCCCCCTGGTTCGAACCGTATCTACGGCCTCGCGCCCGGCGGAAATATCGGTGCTGCGGCGTTCTACGACCTCACGATGCGTTACTTCCGGGATTCGGGCTACGACAATGTCGTCGTCGCGGGCACCCTCTCCGATTTCGCCGCCTTCCTGCGCCATGAGGCCGGCCGGCTCGTCCTCATGGAATTGAATATGACCCGTACCAACGTCGCTCCTGTGCCCCCGTCGTGGACGCTGCCTTCGGACATTGCGCCCGAGATGCTGGGCGAAAATCCTTTCGTGACCGTCTACGGCGGTTACCTTCTGCTCGCGGCACACACTGCCCCGGATAGTTATACGCCGCTGGTGCTTACCGGCCGCAGCGGCGAGGGATACGCCGTAAAAACGGGCGATGCCGAACAGGCCGACGCGATGGTGCCGTTCGGAGTGCTGGACAAAGGGCAGGACGGCGAGACCTGTTACGCCGTCGGCGGCTATGCCGTAGCGAAGGGCGGTGTGACCGAACTGCGTCTGTATAACCCCGTGTCGATGGAGTTCGACAGGACGCTGGCGACGGTGCAGGGCACCGTCCGCTCGATAGCTGTCCGTCATGGCGGCGGGAAGACCCGGGAGCTGTTCATGCTCTGCGACACCGGGGATGGCGGCAACAGGATCCGGGTCTACGACATGGAGTCCGGCTCGGAGCGGGTCTTGGACGGAGCCGTCCCCTGCTCCGAAATCGTACTGGCTCGATAGCATGTCCGGGATTCCGGACGGATAAAAACGGTATGCAGGCCCGGAATTTTTCCGGGCTTGTTTCGTCTTGTACGAATTTTGCGTATTTTTACACACCAAAACCGAACAGATTATGTCGATAGCATACCAATTGTCCTTCGTGCGCGGCACCCTGCCCGAGGATGTCACGCTGGTCGCCGTGTCGAAGACCCACCCCGCCGGGGCGATCCGCGAGGCCTACGATGCCGGGCACCGCATTTTCGGCGAGAGCCGTCCGCAGGAGCTGCGTGAAAAATACGACGTGCTGCCCAAGGATATCGAGTGGCACATGATCGGCCACCTGCAGACCAACAAGGTGAAGTATATCGCCCCGTTCGTGTCGCTGATCCATTCGGTCGACAGTGTGCGGCTGGCCGAAACCATCCAGCGCGAAGCCGCCAAATGCGGCCGCACGATCGAGATACTGCTCGAAATCCGCGTCGCCGACGAGGAGAGCAAATCGGGCTGGGAGCTGGATGACCTGATGCAGTACCTCCGCACGGCGCCTTTCGCGCAGATGCCGAACATCTGCGTACGCGGCGTGATGGGCATTGCGACCAATACCGACGACGGGGAGGTGATACGCCGCGACTTCAGGGAGCTGAAGCGCTGTTTCGACCTGTTGCAGCCCAATTTCGGGGCGCGGTTCAACATCCTGTCGATGGGCATGTCGCACGACTACCCCATCGCCGTCGAGTGCGGCTCGACGATGGTGCGCGTCGGGTCGCTGATATTCGGGGAGAGGGATTATTCCAAACAATGATGATATGAAGGTAGGATTTATCGGATTCGGAAACATGGCGCAGGCCCTGGCCGCAGGGCTTGCCGCATCGGGGGCTTTGCAGCCCGGGCAGATCGGCGCATGCGCCCGCGACCGGGCGAAGCTGCACCGTAATACGGAACCCCACGGGTTCCTCGCTTTCGACGATGCCGCGGGAGTCGCGGGGTTTGCCGACGTGGTGGTCGTGGCGGTGAAACCGTACCAGGTCGAAGCCGTGCTGGCCCCCGTCAAAGGGATGCTGGCGGGCAAGGTCGTCGTTTCGGTAGCCGCCGGGATGACGTTTGACCGCTACGAGGAGATCCTCGCGCCCGGGACGCATCACCTCAGCACGATTCCCAATACGCCCGTGGCCGTTTGCGAGGGTATCGTCGTCTGCGAACGCCGCCATTCGCTGTCCGAAGCCGAGTGGCAGTCGGTGCAGGCGTTGCTGTCGCACGTGGGGCTTGTGGTGACGGTGGATACCGCCTGTCTTGGCATTGCGGGGACGGTCTGCGGTTGCGGCCCGGCCTTCGTGGCGATGTTCATCGAGGCGCTGGCCGACGCTGCCGTCAAGCACAGCATCGTGCGTGCAGATGCCTACCGCATGGCCAGCCAGATGGTCGTCGGTACGGGAAAGCTGCAACTCGCCACGGGGCAGCATCCCGCCGTGATGAAGGATGCCGTCTGTTCGCCCGGCGGTACGACCATCGTCGGTGTGGCGGAGCTGGAGCGCAAGCGTTTCCGGGGAGCCGTGATCGACGCCATCGACGCCATCGACGCTATCCAGGACAAGAAATAGGTTCGCCCGGGCGCTGCTTGTTACCAGTAGTTGCTTGTCGCCCGAGAACATGCCGTTTTCCGGAGGCTTCCTGTCGCATAAACGGGCACCAAACCGTTTTACCGTAATTCCGCATTGCTCTCCTCAGGGACGAGTAAAAAAAGGCCGAGGCCCCAAAGCCCCGGCCTTTTTCGTCTATGTGTGGGAGCAGCCGTGCCGTATCCCATCGGCACTTCGCCGTCTACCGCACCCGCAGCGAACGTCCGATGCGCAGCGTCGTGGTCGACTTGATGCCGTTCAGTCGGCAGATGTTTGTCACGGTCGTACCGTACTTGCGGGCGATGGCGCCCAGCGTGTCGCCCGACTTGATGCGGTGGTACTTCATGGCTGCCTTTTCGGCCGCCTCCTTCTTGTCCTGCTCTTCGTTTGCGATTTCGTCGTCGAAGTCCTGCCCGGCGTTCGAGTAGATGCTGAAGAACGATTTTTTCAGCAGGAAGGTCTCGCGGCACAGCAGTCCGTTCTTGAAGTCGATCAGCCGCTCGGGGTCGAACGACTGCCCGTAATAGCGGGTCTCGAAATGCAGGTGCGGCCCCGTGCTGCGCCCCGTCGAGCCGCCCAGACCGATGATCTGCCCGGCCTCGACCCACTGGTTGGGCTCGACCATGCGCTCCGAAAGGTGCCCGTAGTAGGTTTCCAGCCCGTTGTCGTGGCGGATGATGACCAGGTTGCCGTAGCCGCCCTTGTTATATTCCGAAATACGCACGCGGCCGCAGAACGTGGCGTAGACCGGGTCGCCCGCCTTGAGCGGCAGGTCGACGCCCTGATGCTGGCGCCGCCGCCGCGGGCCGTATTTGCCGCGCGGGTGCACCGAACCCTGGTAGGGGCAGTGGTAGCTCGTGACCGAGTCCACCAGGTCGATGACCACCGATTTGGGCATCGACGACATGTCCACCTCCTTGTAGGGGAAGAGCGTTGTCGTATCCCAGTATTTCTCGAAGATGGTGCTGTCCTTGGCTATCTCGCGGTTGCGGACGTATTTCCACGTGTTGTTGCTGTAAAGCACCACCTGTATGGCGTCGTTGCCCGAATCGAGCGTGTCGATGGCCACCACGTCGTTGGTGTCGAAAATCGACTCGATCTGCTTGGGCTGGAGCCGCAGGCGCATTGCGACGATGGAGTCTATGGTCGCAGCCTCCCTGGGCGAGAGGGATGCGATGTGCAGCGAATCGGTTTTGCGTTCGGCCTGCGGCGCTGCGGCCGATGCCGAGAGTGCCGCAACGGCGGCCATATAGGTGAGGCAGTATTTTTTCATCTGTATTTTATTGTTGTCGGATAAATTCTTCGGCAGCTTCCAGCGCCTTGTAAAATTCCTCGCCGAAACGGCGCACGATCGGTTCGCGCAACGCCTTGTAGACCGGGATTCCCAGCCTGCGGCCGCATTCGCGCGCCGGGGCGCAGACCGACCAGCGGTGGTAGTTGAGCCCTGCCGTGCCGTTCGAAAACCGCACGACGCGGATCGGATAGAGGTGGCATGAGATCGGTTTGCGGAAGGCGGTCTTGCCTTCCAGCCACGCCTTTTCGATGGCGCAGAGCGTGATGCCGTTCTCCTGGTAGGTATAGGCGCACTCCGCGTCGCCGACCAGCGGCGTGGTCAGGTCGCCGTCTTCGTCGAAGACCATGAAGCCCTGCCGCTCGACGGCCTCGATGCCCTCGGGCGTCATATAGGGCTTGTAGGCCGCATATTCGCGTTCGAGTATGCCGACCTCCTCCGCTTCGAGCGGCGCCCCGGCATTCCCCTCGACGCAGCAGATACCCTTGCACTTCGCGATGTCGCAGGCGAAACATTCGCGCAGCAGGTCTGCGCTCACGATTTTGTCATCGATTTCGATCATTTGCGGCAGGTGTCGGCGATTATCAGGTCGAACATCTCTCCCAGCGACATGCCCATGGCCCGTGCCTGCTTGGGGACGATGCTCCCGGCGCTCATGCCGGGGATGGAGTTGATTTCGATCAGGTAGGGTTTGCCCTCGGGCGTGACGATGAAATCGACGCGTACGACACCCGAGCAGCGGCATGCCCTGTAAGCGATGCGGGTCATGCGGTGCAGTTCCTCCGCAATTTCCGGGGCGATGTCGGCGGGGGTTATCTCGTCCGAATAGCCTTCGGTGTATTTGGCCTGGTAGTCGAAGAAATCCTTTTTCGATACGATCTCCGTGATCGGGAACAGGTATTCCCTGCCTCCGGCCACCATCATGCCGCAGCCCATTTCACGGCCCGCGATGCACTCTTCGATCAGCACCTCGTCGCTTTGGGCGAAGGCCGCCTCGATGGCGGGCAGCACCTCGTCGCGCGTATGGACTTTCGTCACGCCGAACGAGCTGCCGCTGGCGTTGGGCTTGATGAAGAGCGGCAGTCCGAACTCCGCGACCACCCTGTCCGGGTCGGCCGTTTCGCCCTTGCAGAGGAAAATCTCGCGGGCGAGGTTGATGCCCCGTCCCGCTACGGTGCGCTTGGTGGTGATCTTGTCGAAGGTGATGACCGACGAGGTCATCGAGCACGACGAATAAGGGACGCCCATCATGTCGAGGTAGCCTTGCAGCTTGCCGTCCTCGCCGGGCGTGCCGTGGATGATGATCAGGGCGTAGTCGAATGCTTTGCGCTCGCCTTCCACCGTGAGCGAAAAATCGTTCTTGTCGACCTGCCACTCGCGTCCGTCGGGGGCCGTGTAGTGCCAGTCGCGGTGGTGGAGGTCGATGACCGTGATGTCGTATTTCGTATGGTCGAGCGCCGCTTCGATCTGTGCGGCGCTCTGGAGCGCGATCCCCCGTTCGGGCGAATCTCCGCCCGCCATGAGGGCAATCTTCAGGCGTGTCATTGTCAGGGGTTGTATATGTCTTTATATCTGAATTCCAGTATTTCCTGTACCATTTGTGCATACTGCCGCGCCTCGGCGTGGCTGTCGTCTGTTTGCAGTACGCGGTTGAAGTCGTTGAGGGCTGCACCCCACTCGTTGAGGCGGTAGTGGAGCTTGCCCCGTTCCATGTAGAGCGCCGTGTTTTCCGGATCGGCGGCGATCTGTGCCGTCAGGGCCGATTTGCGGGCCGTCGGGTTCCACAGCCCCTTGCGGCGGATGTGGTCGGCGACGCCCTTGTCGAGCATCTGCGAGACATCCTCGCCCCGCCCGATGCGTTCGCGGATTTGTGTCGCGGAAAAATCCTGCAGCGGCGCGTCTTCCAGCACCATGATGCGGCCGGGGAACCTGTCCACCCTTTCGCCGCGGCGGGGATAGACGTATACCGGGTATTCGAGGATGCGGTCGTACTCTTTCCAGCCGTCGAGCCGTTCTATCTGGTCGGCGCCCATGAGGATCGAGAACTCCATATCCGCGCCGTGGTTCTCGGCCAGGTAGCGCAGCGTGTCGATCGTATACGACGGCTTGGGCAGCAGGAATTCGACGACCGAGGGTTTTATCCGGTCGGGATAGCGCGACGCCGCGCAGGCCGTCTCGGCCATTTCGAACCGATCCATCTCGGGGGCCAGCTCTTCGGCCTGTTTGTAGGGGCTCTGGGGCGAAACGACGAGCACCAGCTCGTCGCACAGTCCTTTTTCCACGGCGTATTCCGCCAGGGCGATGTGCCCTTTATGGATGGGGTTGAACGACCCGAAATAGAGCATGACGCGTTTCATGGCTGCCGTGCGATGAATTGGTCGATGATCGCAGTCGTTTCGCGGATCGCCTCGTCGAGCGAGTCGTTTACGACGATGTGGTCGAATTCGGGGGCTTTCGTCAGTTCGAATTCGGCCTTCGCCACACGGCGGTCTATCACTTCCGGGGCGTCCGTGCCGCGGCATACGAGCCTGCGGCGCAGCTCCCCGATCGAGGGCGGCATGACGAATATCGAGCAGGCGTCGTCGCCGAAGATGCGTTTGAGGTTGATCCCCCCGATGACGTCCACGTCGAAGACGATGATGTTGCCCTTGGCCCAGATGCGTTCCACCTCCGAGCGCAGCGTGCCGTAGCAAGTGCCCTGGTAGACCTCTTCCCACTCCACGAAACGGTTTTCCGCGACGGCGCGCATGAACTCTTCGTGCGTCATGAAGTGGTAGTCGCAACCGTGGCGCTCGCAGCCGCGGGGTGCGCGGCTGGTCGCCGATACCGAAAATTCGAACTGCGGGAACCGTTTCAGCAATTCGCGTACGATGGTCGTCTTCCCGGAACCGCTCGGGGCGGAGAATATGATAACCTTGCCCATTATAATATGTTCAGTACCTGTTCTTTGATCTTCTCCAGCTCGTCCTTCATCTTAACTACGAGTATCTGGATGTTCGATTCGTTGGCCTTCGAGCCCATCGTGTTGATTTCGCGGCCCATCTCCTGTGCGATGAAGCCCAGTTTGCGGCCTGCGCCCTCCTCTTGGGAGGCCACCTCGCGGAAATACCTGCAGTGGTTGGCCAGGCGTACCTTCTCTTCGGTGATATCGAGTTTTTCGAGGTAGAAGATCATCTCCTGCTCCAGCCGGTTGCGGTCGACGTCGACCCTCAGTTTTTCGAGGTTTTCCAGCAGGCGGGCCCTGACCGTCTCCGTGCGGGCCTTTTCGAAAGGCACGACCTCCTGTTTGTAGCCTTCGATCTTGTCCACGCGGCCCAGCAGGTCGGCGATCAGGATCGCGCCTTCCTGCAGGCGGAACGCGTCGAGCTGCGCCACGGCGGATTCGGTGGCGGCGACCAGCGCCGCGTGTTCCTCGTCGGAGATGCTCTCCGTTTCGGTCGATACGACATCCGGCAGGCGCATGATGGCCTGCAGGGCAGCGCTGTCCCACCCGATCCCCGCATAGTTGAGCCGGGCGTTTTGCGCCGCGTCGCGCAGTTGCCCGGCATAGGCGGCGAATACCTCTTTATTAATACGCGCCGGGGTCTCCACGGTCTGCGATTCGACGGTCACGAAGACATCGACCTTGCCGCGCTGTACCGTGCGGGTGATGATATTGCGGATTTCGTATTCCGACTGGCGGTATACGGCCGGAAGCCGCAGCCCGAGGTCGAGCTGTTTGGAGTTGAGCGAACGGATTTCGACCGTGATCTTCTTATTTTGCAGCGTGGCTTCGCCCTTGCCGAAGCCCGTCATGGATTTTACCATTTGCGGAGGATGTTAAGTTTGGGCAAAAGTAATAAAAACAATTCAAAATGCCGAGCGTTCGGGACGCCGAGTGAAATTTCTTTGAACAAGTTTTGCACAACTGTTGTATTCTCCGGAATATTTTATTTATATTTGTGTTAGTAAACTAACAGGCTGGAGTCCGAAACACTAAATTCACATCCGAATATTATGAAAAAGCACAATTTCAACGCGGGACCCTCGATCCTCGCAGACGAAGTCATCCAGAACGCAGCAAAAGCTATCGTAGATTTCAACGGTTCGGGCCTTTCCCTGCTTTCGATTTCGCACCGGACGAAGGATTTCGAGAACGTGATGGCCGAGGCCGACGCGCTCTTCCGTGAGTTGCTCGGCATCCCCGACAACTACAAGATCTTCTATATCGGCGGCGGTGCCAGCACGTTCTTCTACGAAGTGCCCGCCAACTTCCTGGGCAGGAAGGCCGGTTATGTGAATACCGGTGTCTGGGCCAAGAAGGCCATCAAGGAAGCCAAGCGTTACGGCGAGGTCGAGTTGCTCGCTTCGTCCGAAGACCGCAATTTCACCTACATCCCCAAGGGTTTCGCGATCCCAGCCGACCTGGACTATGTGCATATCACCTCCAACAATACGATCTACGGCACCGAGTACCACGAAGACCTCGCCTCGCCCGTGCCCCTGATCGCCGACATGTCGTCGGACATCCTTTCGCGTCCGGTCGACGTTACGAAATACGCCATGATCTACGGCGGTGCGCAGAAGAACCTCGCCCCGGCCGGCGTGGCGTTCGCCATCATCCGCGAGGACATGCTCGACCGTGTCGTGCGCGACCTGCCGACGATGGTTTCGTTCCGCACCCATGTCGAGAACGGCTCGATGTTCAACACGCCTCCCGTATTCCCGATCTACGTGCTCATGGAGACCCTCCGCTGGCTCAAGTCGATCGGCGGCGTACCCGAAATCTACCGCCGCAACAAGGAGAAGGCCGCCCTGCTGTACGACGAGATCGACCGCAACCCGCTGTTCTGCGGTACGGTCGACAAGCAGGATCGCTCGCTGATGAACATCTGCTTCGTGATGGCCGACGGCTACGAGGAACTGGCTCCCGAGTTCATGGAATTCACCAAGGAACGTGGTATCGTGGGCATCAAGGGCCACCGCCTGGTGGGCGGCTTCCGCGCATCGTGCTACAACGCACTTCCGAAGGAAAGCGTCGAGGTGCTCGTAGAGTGCATGCAGGAGTTCGCCGCCAAACACGCGAAATAACGGACGGCCATGGCGCATTTCTTTACGTTCACTCCGAAGAAAAAGGCGGCCACGGACATCGATTTTATTCATCTGATAGAAAGTACAGGTATGAAAATATTAGTTGCGACCGAAAAGCCTTTTGCCAAGGAGGCTGTCGACGGCATCCGCAGGATCGTCGAGGACGCGGGCTATGAACTGGCCCTGCTTGAAAAATATACCGACAAGGCCCAATTGCTGGCCGCCGTGGCCGATGTCGATGCGCTCATTGTCCGCAGCGACAAGGTGACGGCCGAAGTCATCGGGGCGGCGAAGAACCTCAAAATCGTGGTTCGTGCCGGTGCGGGTTACGACAACGTGGATCTCGCGGCTGCCACGGCGCGCGGTATCGTGGTGATGAATACCCCGGGGCAGAACTCCAACGCCGTGGCCGAGCTGGCGCTCGCCATGATGGTCTTCATGTCGCGCAACCGCTTTACGCCCGGTACGGGTTCGGAGATACAGGGCAAGACCCTCGGCATCCACGCCTACGGCAATGTGGGCAAACTCGTGGGGCGCAAGGGTAAGGCGCTGGGCATGAACGTCATCGCCTACGACCCCTTCATCACGGATGCGGCGGTGTTCGAAGCCGACGGTGTGAAGAAGGTGGATTCCCTCGAAGATTTGTACAGGCAGGCCGACTTCCTGTCGCTGCACATCCCGGCTACGGAGCAAACCCGCGGCTCGATCGGCTACGAACTGCTGATGTCGATGCCCAAGGGTGCCACGCTGGTCAACACCGCCCGCAAGGAGGTGATCGACGAACAGGGTGTCGTGCGTGCGCTGACCGAACGCGAAGACCTGAAATACATTACCGACATCGCTGCCGGGAACCAGGCCGAGCTGGACGAGAAATTCGGCAAGCGGGTGTTTGCCACCGCCAAAAAGATGGGGGCCGAGACCGCCGAGGCCAATATCAACGCGGGTCTGGCCGCAGCCACCCAAATCGTCGATTTTTTCAGGAACGGCAATACGCGGTTCCAGGTGAACAAATAGCGGATAACGGCGCGTGAAAGGCGGGAGCGAAGGCTGCGCCCGCCTTTTTCGCTTTAATACATTAATTTATATGGTGAAAATCAAACCTTTTTGCGGGATACGTCCCCCGAAACAGTATGCGTCCGAAGTGGCGTCGCGCCCCTATGACGTGTTGAATTCCGCCGAGGCCAAGGCCGAGGCCACCGAACGCTCGTTGCTGCACATCATCAAGCCCGAAATAGATTTCGAGCCTATTGCCGACGAACATTCGCAGGAGGTTTACGACAAGGCGGTCGAGAATTTCCGTGCATGGCGTGAGAAGGGCTGGCTCGAACAGGATCCCGGGGAGTATTATTACATCTATGCGCAGACGATGGACGGCCGCACGCAATACGGACTGACCATGTGCTGCCATTACGAGGACTACCTCTCGGGGGCGATCAAGAAACACGAACTGACGCGTCCCGACAAGGAGGAAGACCGCATGATCCACGTCCGCAACCAGCAGGCCAATATCGAACCGGTGTTCTTCGCCTATCCCGACAACGCCGAGATCGACGCCATCGTGGCCGACGTGGTGAAGAACAACGACCCGGAATACGATTTCACGGCTGCCGACGGCTTCGGCCATAAGCTGTGGGTTATCCGCGACAAGAAGACTAACGACCGTATCACGGAGATTTTCGCGGGCATCCCGGCGCTTTATGTCGCCGACGGGCATCACCGCACGGCCGCTGCGGCGCGCGTGGGACAGGAGTGCCAGGCAAAGAACCCCGGCCATACGGGCAACGAGGAGTATTGCTATTTCCTCGCCGTGACTTTCCCCGCGGGGCAGCTTCGGATCATCGACTACAACCGCGTCGTGAAAGACCTGAACGGCCTGACGCCGGAGCAGTTGCTCGAAAAGCTCGCCGAAAGTTTCACGGTCGAGGACAAGGGCACGGAGGAGTACCGTCCGACGGGGCTGCATAATTTCTCGATGTATCTCGGCGGGCACTGGTACAGCCTGACGGCCAAGCCCGGGACATACGACGACAACGACCCGATCGGTGTGCTGGACGTGACGGTGCTGTCGAACCTCGTGCTGGACAAAATACTGGACATCAAAGACCTGCGCACGTCGAAGCGGATCGACTTCGTGGGCGGAATCCGCGGTCTGGGTGAGCTCAAACGCCGTGTCGACAGCGGCGAGATGAAGGCGGCGTTCGCCCTCTACCCCGTTTCGATGCAACAGCTCATCAACATCGCCGACACGGGCAACATCATGCCCCCGAAGACGACGTGGTTCGAGCCGAAACTCCGCTCGGGCGTGGTGATCCACTCGTTCGAAGAGTAACCGCCCCCGCGACGGTCGGGGGCCGGTAAGTCATTCAACCCTCGGGGAACCGCCTGTCCGGCGCGTTTTCGACCCCTGTCCGAAGGCGGAATAAAATGGCGGAAATATTTTGTACGCAGTGCGTTCGGGCGGGTTATTCCGGGCGCACTGCTTTCATTTATCCGTTTTTCATGATAAGATTTGTTGCATTCGTTTAGAATTTCCGGGATTTTTTCTTATATTTGTAAGGAACTTAACAATACTACGGCTTATGGCTAAAATAAAAGGAACAATCGTTGTCGACAAGGAACGGTGCAAAGGGTGCGGGGTCTGTGTGGCTTCGTGTCCGTGCGACGTGCTGGAATTGTCGGCAGAGGTGAACAGCAAGGGCTATCCCATATCCCGGATGGTGAATCCCGATGCCTGCACGGGGTGTGCTTCGTGTGCGGTGATTTGCCCCGATAGCGTCATCACGGTTTATCGTCAAAAATTCGAGTAGCTATGGCAGAGAAAGAGGTAAAACTGATGAAAGGCAACGAGGTGATAGCCCATGCGGCGATTCGCTACGGTTGCGACGGATATTTCGGGTACCCGATCACTCCCCAGTCGGAAGTGATGGAGACACTGATGGAACTCAAGCCGTGGGAGACCACGGGCATGGTCGTGCTGCAGGCCGAATCGGAGATCTCGTCGATCAACATGGTCTACGGCGGCGCATCGACCGGAAAACGGGTGATGACCTCGTCGTCGAGCCCCGGCATCAGCCTGATGTCGGAGGGGCTGAGCTACCTGGCGGGGGCGGAACTGCCCTGCCTGGTGATCAACTGCCAGCGCGGCGGCCCGGGGCTGGGTACGATCCAGCCTTCGCAGGGCGACTATTTCCAGGCCTGCAAAGGCGGCGGCCACGGCGATTTCCACATGATCGTACTGGCGCCCAATTCGGTGCAGGAGATGCACGACCATGTGGCCGAGGCGTTCGACCTCGCGTTCAAATACCGCAACCCGGCGATGATCCTCGCCGACGGGGCGATCGGGCAGATGATGGAGAAGGTGGTGCTCGCGCCGCAGCGTCCCCGCAAGACCGACGAAGAGATCGCTGCCGAGTGCCGCTCGTGGGCTACCTACGGCAAGCCTGCCGACCGCAAGCGCAATATCGTGACGTCGCTGGAGTTGCAGTCCGAGAAGATGGAGATCATCAACAAGCGCCTGCAGGAGAAATACAAGGCGCTCGAAGAGAACGAGGTGCGTTATGAGGAGATCGGCTGCGACGATGCGGATTACGTGATCGTGGCGTTCGGTTCGTCGGCCCGTATCTGCTCGGCCACGGTCGAGATGGCGCGCGCCGAAGGGCTGAAGGTCGGCCTGCTGCGTCCGATCACGCTCTATCCTTTCCCCAAGAAGCCGCTGGCCGAACTGGCCGCGCGCGGTGTCAAAGGCTTCCTTTCCGCCGAGCTCAATGCCGGCCAGATGGTCGAGGACGTGCGGCTGGCCGTGAACGGCGTAGCTCCCGTCGAGCATTTCGGCCGTCAGGGCGGTATGATGTTCGCGCCCGACGAAGTGCTCGCGGCGCTCAAGGAAAAACTGATTAAAAAGTAAAGGCTATGGCAGAGGTTGAAATCAAAAACGAAAACCTGGTTTACGCGAAACCGAAGCTCATTACCGACAACGTCATGCACTACTGCCCCGGCTGCAGTCATGGTACGGTACATAAACTGATCGCCGAGGTCATCGAGGAGATGGGCTTCGCGGAAAAGACCGTAGGCGTTTCGCCCGTGGGCTGCTCCGTATTCGCATACAATTATATCGACATCGACTGGATCGAGGCCGCCCACGGACGCGCCCTGGCCGTAGCTACGGCCGTGAAGAGGCTCTATCCCGGCAACCTGGTCTTCACCTACCAGGGCGACGGCGACCTGTCGGCCATCGGCACGGCGGAGTCGATCCACGCGGCCGCACGCGGCGAGAACGTCGTGGCGATCTATATCAACAACGCCATTTACGGCATGACGGGCGGCCAGATGGCCCCGACTACCCTGCTGGGTATGAAGACCGCGACGACGCCCTACGGCCGTGACCCGCGCCTGAACGGCTATCCCTACAAGATCGCCGAGATGATGGCGCACCTCGACGGTGCCACCTTCATCACGCGCCAGAGCGTGCATACGCCCGCCAACGTGCGCAAGTGCAAGCGTGCGATCCGCAAGGCGTTCGAAAATTCGATGGCCGGCAAGGGCTTTTCGCTCGTGGAGGTCGTTTCGACCTGCAACAGCGGCTGGAAACTCTCGCCCGTGGCCTCGAACGAGTGGCTCGAACAGAACATGCTGCCCTACTATCCGCTGGGCGATATCAAGGACGTAAAATAAGGGATGCTATGAAAGAGACTTTAATTATCGCAGGGTTCGGGGGCCAGGGCGTCCTCTCGATGGGGAAGATACTGGCCTACTCGGGCGTAATGCAGGACTTCGAAGTCACGTGGATGCCCTCGTACGGCCCCGAGATGCGCGGCGGTACGGCCAATGTGACGGTAATCCTTTCGGACAGGAAGATTTCTTCGCCGATCGCCCACGAGTTCGATACGGCCATCATCCTGAACCAGCAGTCGATGGAGAAATTCGAGCCGATGGTCAGGCCCGGCGGCATCCTGATCTACGATACGAACGGTATCACGCGCCATCCCGTGCGCGAGGACATCGAGGTCTATGCGATCGACGCCACGGCCGAATGCGCCCGGATGGGACAGGCCAAGCTGTTCAATACGATGATTCTGGGCGGGTACCTCAAGGTGCGCCCCGTCGTCGAGATGGAGAACGTGATGGTCGGCCTCAAGAAGTCGCTGCCCGAACGTGCCTGGAAGATGCTTCCCGCCAACGAGGAGGCGATCCGCCACGGCGGCGAGATCATCCGCAAGGTACGCTGACGGATCCGGGTTCCGATGGGTTCCCGAAGAAAAGAGCGGCAGGCCGGAAGGTCGCCGCTTTTTTCTATTTGGCAGGGAAGGAACCACCCGTTTTTCCGCCTCTGTTCCTTCCGTTCGTCTTGTGGTATTTCCTTTGTTCGTTTTTTAATCTTGTTTTCTGTTTCCTGTTTCCTGTTTCCTGTTCCTGGTTCCTTCTGCCCGTCCCTTCTGCCTGTCCGCCGTGTTTTTCCCGTCACTCGCTTTCCACCCCCGTTGGCTGAGCCTGCCCCCGTATTCCGGTTCCCCCCCCCCATCGGTGCGATGTCCTTTCCGGACGCCGCGATCGTCCGGGGAAGCCGTGCCCTACCCAAAAGCGCCGTTTGTGTATACGCTTCCGTATTTCCGCGCAAACCAGAGGGTTCCGGATTAGGACTATTCCTGTAAAAACCGTAATTTAGTAGAAAGATCCCCGGTTCGCATCCATCGGCACCGACTTTGCGGGCCCCGGCATAAAACTAATATTTCGGATTATGGAAAAGAACGAACAGCAACTGCCGCGCCTGGGGGAACCCGTCCCGGCATTCGAAGCGAAGACAACACGGGGAAAGATCAGCTTTCCCGCCGACTACAAGGGCAAATGGGTGATCCTGTTCAGCCACCCCGCCGACTTTACGCCGATCTGCACCTCCGAGGTGCTCACGTTCGGTGCCCGTACGGCCGAATTCAGGGCTTTGAACTGCGAACT
The DNA here is from genome assembly GCF_002320215.1 of Alistipes sp. UBA1686. NCBI lineage: Bacteria > Pseudomonadati > Bacteroidota > Bacteroidia > Bacteroidales > Rikenellaceae > Alistipes > Alistipes sp. UBA1686. Next base: position 314,322 of record NZ_DCKA01000021.1, on the reverse strand, counting down.
GATCGGATTGTCGGTCGACAGCCGCAACAGCCATATCGCATGGCTGCGTACGATCCGTGAGAAGATCGAATACCGGGGCATGAAGGATATCAAGGTCGAATTCCCGATCATCGACGACGTGTCGATGAAGGTGGCGAACCTTTACGGCATGATCCAGCCCGGTGAAAGCCAGACGGCAGCCGTGCGTGCCGTATTCTTCGTCGATCCCGAGGGCAAACTGCGCGCGATGATCTACTATCCGCTGGCTCTGGGACGCAATTTCGAGGAGATAAAGCGTGTCCTGGTAGGTTTGCAGTCCATCGACGCATTCGGGGTCGCCATGCCGGCCGACTGGCGTCCGGGCGACGAGGTGATCGTCCCGATGCAGGGCGAGGATATGGACGACCAGCCCGAAGGGGTAAAATGCTACGACTGGTTCTTCTGCACCCGTCCTCTCCCGAAGGAGGAGATCGAGAAAAAACTCGGCAAAGGCATAGCTATCAAGGGATAGTCCGGTTCCGGCCGGCAATGTAAAGGGGGGGGCTTTGCAAAGCCCCCTTTTATATTGATTCCGCGGTCGTTTTGTCTGTTACCCTGCAGAATCTATATATTTCTCGGGAGGAGTGTTTTTTTGTTTTTGTTATATTTGGGTGTATATATTAAAATATTAAATATTATGGCTGGCATTTAAATCTGATTTTCATTATGGCCCGGGAGGTTGTAATGGAACGGCTATTACGGAGTTAGTCGCACAATAATCCGGAATAGTTTGTGGAAAGATAAAAAAACTTATTCAATACCAAAGATGATTCATATGAAATGGTTATTATATTGTAACATCCTGATGCTCCCTTTGTTTTCCGGGTGCGACTCCTCTGAAAATAATAACGACACCGGAACATACCGGATTTATAAGGAGTATCTGGTCGACGCTTATTTGGAGGTCGAAAAGATGTATGTCCGGCAACTGAATGCAACGACCCTGGAGTTGTATTTCTCCGGTAAGAAATATGGTATAACGTCGGAAAATGCTTCGGAGGTCGCTAAGTTCAAGGAGCTGGCTGTTAAGCACAACGATGATTTCAGCGATTATATCACGGTAGATTTCGGATATACCGTAGGAAACTACGTAAGCTATGCGGAAAATTTTACCGGGATCGAAATCAGGAGCAGTATTTCATGGGGCGAGGGGCATTCCGCCGGAAGTACGTTGAATGACTTGTGCTATTTCACGGCTTACTCTTTTGCGCCGACATTGAAAGATCATGCAAAGGGTGGATTGACCCATATCCGTAAACATGCCGATGAACTGACTGCCGCAGATATGGAATTGTTGCAGGACGGGTTTTTACGACTCGATTTTTCAGACGAAAACTCCCGGTTGTCCGAAGCCCAGGTAATTACGATTTCTTTATCGACCCTGAGCGGACGGGTTTTAAGGGCTGATCTGAAAATCGGAGAGTAAGAATAATGCAACGCGCTACGGGAAAGGGAGGCTTTATAAAGCCCCCTCCCCTTCGTTGGATACGTCGGGCCTCCCGGATCGGAAGCCCTGCTGCCGGTTATGCTCCGGGAGCCTGGAGCGCACCTGCTGACGGCGGTTCCGCGGCCGTGCCTTTCGCTTCGGCGATCCTTCGGTGGTAGAAGGCCCGCAGGTCATCCCATTTGTAGTACGGCGGCCTTGCGGAGGCGAGCGGAAGATACATTTCATGTTCGTTGTGGAGTATCCTGACCAGGATGTCCGCCGTCCCCTCTTTCCGGTAAAAGATCATCTGGATGTTGGCCGCCATCGGTGAAATACGGTAATCGCGCCATGCGTCCGCGATCAGACCCGGGTCGGAAACCTCGGCCGTGCAGCCGTCGAACGCCATCAGGCAGGTCAGCGGCATGAGGTTGCCGTCGTGCCCGAAGCGCAGGTCGGCGGCGGGCACGCCCCGCACGAGCGCACTGTCGGCGCGGGCGATGATCTCTTCGAGCAGCGCTGTCGCATAGCGCAGGGCATATCCCCGGTTGAGCGCCCCGGGGCCGCGCTGATGGTAGAAACGGTAGTTGACGCACTCCCAGACGGCATACAGTTCATCGGGGGTGAACAGGTCGCGGAATGTGATTCCGCTGCGGGTGTCCTGTTCGTTTACGGCCAGGGCCCAGAGCTGTTGCATCAGCTCCCGCTGGTCGATGTCCGCCGGAACTTTTCCGCCTGCGAATAACCTGGCCATCAGGCGCTCCGGATGCATCCGGCTTTCCCGGAATCCCTCTTCGGCCTCTATCCAGCTCTCGCTTTTCAGCAGGTTCAGGTACTCCGGGGCGGGCCCGGGGTTTGCCGCCGTGCTGAAAAAGTTCAGGTAGCGGGTCGTGCGGTTGTTGGCCGTCCGCGTGATTTCCAGTTCCGGGTTCATCCTCCGCAGCTGGTCGCAGAATGCCGCCATGCTCAGCACGCAGCGTACCACGACGGTCGATTGTGCGTCGACACGCGCGTTGCCCCGGAAGACCTCCGGGTAGGATTTGAACATCCGTTCCGCGATCCCGTAATGCTGTTCGGCACCCAGCGGCGTGAGGTCGCCCGCCCTGCCCTCGCCGTCCGAACAGGCCCGTTCCACGCGGCGTAAGACATCCTGCCCGAACTCCGACAAGGCGCCCTCGCGGGCGGCCTTGCCGAAAGTTTCCAACACCTCCGTATATTCCGACGCCCTGAGCAGCCAGCGTGAGCCGTGGCGACCGTAGTGGCTGATGTAGAAAGGTTCGTAACCTTCGGGCGCGGGAGTCCGGGCCGGATTGTCGTACGTGTAGGCATAGTATACCCCGCCGGCTTTGTCGGGGTTGGTATAAATCTCCTGGCGGGCGTTCTGTCCGGACAGGGGCCCTGCACAGGTCGCCAGAACGAGGCCGAGCAGCAGTTTCGTAAACCGCATGATCCGCACCGTCATCGGAGGTAGGCTCCGGTTCGTTTCAATTCGCTGCGCAGCTTCGCCACGTCGGCCTGCGACGGTTTCACTCCGTCCCGCAGGGCGATGCGTGCGGCGCGTCCGGCGGCTTCGCCGAGGGCCATGCAGGTCGACATCACGCGTGTCGAGGCCATCGCTTCGTGGGTGAACGAGGCGCAGCGGCCTGCGACGAGCAGGTTTTCGACCTTTTCGGGCACAAGCACCCGGTACGGGATGTCGTAGCAGTCGCCGCAGTATTCCAGCGTGCAGTCCCCGCCTTTGGGATGGTGCAGGTCGACGGGATAGCTGGCTACGGCAACGGCGTCGTCGAAGTGTCGGCAGGCCAGGATATCCTCGGCCGTGAGGATGTATTTCCCGACCGTGACGCGGCTCTCGCGGATACCCATGAACGGTGCCACCCGATCCATCCACGCGTTTTCGAAACCCGGGACGAACTGCCGCAGGTATTTCCGGATTTGGTAAACCTGCTTCCTGGCTTCGATCTCCCCACGGGTGTAACTCCCGGGATCGGTCGGGTCTACGCCGTTCACACGCGACATGTTGACCCATATTTCGTCCTCGGACATGCCCGTGATAAGGATCGTGCGGGCCACCGGGAGGTCGATCCCCGCCTCGCGTGCCTTGGCGATCTGGTTGCGAAGCCCCACGGTGATGAACTTCTCGTTGCGGAACGACTCCGCAGGCATGATGTCCATGTCGTAGATGTCCGGGTGCTCCGCGATCGCGTCGCGCAGGCGTTGCGTGGAGACACCGCGCATCGAGAACATCAGCGTCGGGGGCTGCATGCCGCCCTCGGCATCGCCTTTGCGGCACTCGACGCCGGCACGGAAGGCCACGTCGGCGTCGCCCGTACAGTCGATCACGGTGCGGGCGAGGATCGTCTCGCGCCCTGCCTTGCTTTCGATGACCACCCCCTTTACTTCGTTGCCCTCCCTGATGACGTCGGTGCAGAAAACATACATCAGTACCTCGACGCCGGCCTCCTCCATCAACTGCTGTGCGAGGGTCTTGCTCTCCTCCGGGTCGATGATCGTCAGGCTTACGTGGAGTTTGCAGGGTCGGTGTCCGCTCGCGGCGCCCCGCACCTGCAGCCGGTCGATAAACCGCTGCGGGAGCCCTTCGATGATCTGGTTGCCCTTCTGCCCCAGGAATCCCAGGATCGGGAGCCCGATCGTGAGGTTCCCGCCCAGGTAGCCGCGGCTTTCGACCAGCATTACCTTCAGTCCCTCGCCCGCTGCGGCCTGTGCGGCCATGAGCCCCGCCGGGCCCCCGCCGACGATGAGTATGTCCGCCGATGCGCGTACGGGGATGTCGCGGGCGGGTTCGCGGACGGTCGTAATTTTCTTTTCCATGGTTTCGGTTTTTATTTTTGTACAGCTTGTTTTTCTTGCGGGATTTCGGGGCGTGTCATTTTCCAGAGTATCACGACAGCGATCCAGTGCAGGACGCCCATTACGAGGAAAGCGACGGCCCCATGGTGCTCAGCAGCTGCCCGACGTAGTAGTTGAAGATCGCCCCGCCCACGGCCCCGAAGCCTGCCGTGATGCCGACTACGCTGGCTACGTTGCGTACGGGGAATGCCTCGGCGATCACCACGCAGATCGTGTAAAGCCAGCTCAGGCACATGATGGCGATCAGGCTGAACGAGGCGATGATGGCCGCGACATTCCAGTACGGCGGCAGGGCGTTGAAATAGGGCGTGAAGATGCACAGGGGCGCCGCGACGGCCACCAGCGTCATCATGCGCTTGCGCGCGCGCAGAGGATCCATGCCCTTGCGTACCATTTTGTCCGACCATGCCGAGGTCAATACGCCGCCCACGGCGCCGAACAGGAACGGGATCCAGCCGACCCACCCCACCTGTATGAGCGTCAGTCCCGAATCCTCCTGCAGGTAACCGGGCAGCCAGAAGAGACAGAAATACCAGACCGGGTCGCTGACGAAACGGATGAGCAGCACGCCCCACAGCGTGCGCGTCTTCCAGAGCCCGCCCCACGTGAAGGCTTTGCCGTGGTGCCGGTTGGCGGCGCTTTCGCTGAGCGTGACGTCGAGTATCTCTTTGGGCGGGTCGGCGTAGACGGCCATCCAAACGATGGCGATCAGGATGCCGATGGCCCCGGCCAGGACGAAGACGTCGTTCCACGGAAAGATCGTCGAGAGCCATGCGATGACGATCGGGGCCACGACCGTGCCGATCGACCCGCCCGCCGTACAGAGGCTGTTGGCCGTGGCGCGCTGGCGTTTTTCGAACCAGACGGTCACGGCGACGATCTGCCCGGCGAAGATCGTGGGCTCGGCCAGCCCCAGCAGCCCGCGGAAAAATGCGAACTGTTCCATATTGGTCGAAAGGCCGCCTCCGATGCAGGCCGCCGACCATGCCAGGATGCCCAGAAACATCACCTTTTTCGGGCCGAACCGGTCGACCAGGATGCCCGATATGGGATACATGACGGCGTAGCATATCAGGAAGATGTTGACGATGAAGGCATAGCCGTCGTCGTTCATGTCGAAGGCCGCTTTGATCGTCGGCTTGAGGATCGAAAGCAGCTGGCGGTCGAGGTAATTGCAGATGATGGCGATGAAGATCGTCACCACGATCATCCATTTCCGTTTTTCCGGGTTGTTCAGCAGGTTCATGCGTGTCGTCGGTTGTATGTGTTTGCGTGCCGGTTAGCGTTGCGGGAGCCCTCCCTGGGCTTTGTAGCGTTCGTATCGCTGCATGAGCAGCGGGTGCCGCCCTTCACGGGGCGCATAGCGCCGTGCAGGGAAGTTGCAGAGCGCCCGCTGCGCCTCCTCCACCGAGCCGTAGCAGCCCGCGATGACCGTGGCGTAGACCACCGAACCCATGGCGCAGGCCTGTTTGCAGTCGATGACCGAGATTTCCCGGCCGGTTACGTCGGCCAGCAGCTGCATGACGAAGGGCGATTTCTGCGATATGCCGCCGATCCCCGTGAGGCGCTCGATCGCCACGCCGTTCGCTGCGAGGTGGTCGAGGATCGCCTTCGTGGCGAACGCCGTCGCTTCGGCCAATGCGTAGTATATTTCGGGCGCCGTTGTCGAGAGCCGCAGCCCCGTGAGCGTCCCGGTCAGCTCCGGTGCGGGGTACGGGTTGCGGCGGCCGTTGAGCCAGTCCGTCGCCAGCGGCATGTCCGCCCGGAGCTCCAGCCGCTCGGCCTCTTCTGCGAGCCTGCCCATGATTTTGTCGCGGCACTCTTCGGCCAGCCGCTGCCGGGTCTGCGCGTCGGGCGCCCCAGGCTGCACGAGCAACTCTTTCAGGGGCCAGCACAGCAGGTTCCTGAACCACGCATAGACATCCCCGAAGGCGGATAACCCGGCTTCGAACCCGACCATGCCGGGTACGATCGAGCTGTCCACCTGTCCGAATATCCCTTCGACGAGGCGTCTGCCCATCTCATCCGAAGGCATCAGCGCCATGTGGCAGGCCGAGGTGCCGAGGTTGAGTATGACCGTGCCGCAGCGGATTCCGGCACCTACGGCTCCCGCATGGGCGTCGATGTTGCCCACCCCTACTACGACCCCCTCGGGAAGTCCGAGCGCCTGCGCCCACGCGGGCGTGATCGTCCCCGCAGCGTGGTCGCACGTGCGGTTCGTCTTGCTGATGTTGCGCACGATGGGTCGCAATGCGGGGTCGAGTGCTTCGAAAAACGCCTCCGGGGGGAATCCTCCCCAGGCCTCGGCCCACATCTGTTTCGACCCTGCGGCGCAATGGCTTGCGCGTATCGCGGAGGGATCGTCCGCTCCGGTGAGCACGGCGGGTATCCAGTCGCAGAGCTCGACCATGGCATATGCGTCGCGGCGGAGCCGCCGGCTGCCGCGCAGCAGGTGCAGGCATTTGGCCCAGAAGCATTCGGCCGAGTAGTGGTTGCCCGAATGGCGGGCATAATTGATCTCGCTGCGGGCGCACAGGGCGGTGATTTCTTCCGATTCCCGCTGCGCCGTGTGGTCTTTCCACAGGACGAACATCGCGTCCGGATCGTCGGCGTATTCGGGGCGCAGCGCCAGCGGCGTGCACGTGCGGTCTACCAGGCACGGCGTGCTGGCCGTCGTGTCGACCGAAACCGCCCTGATATGCGGCGCCGCGTCGGGCCGTGCGGCCACCACTTCGCCTATCACGTGGCGCAGGCCGTCGAGGTAATCTTGCGGATGCTGGCGGAAGCGTGCCTCCGCCGGGGAGCAGTATTCCTGCCTGCCCCAGCGCGGATAGCTGAATACCGAGTCGGCGATTGTTTCGCCTGTCGCGGCATCCGCCAGAAGGGCGCGCACGGAATCCGTGCCGTAGTCGATGCCTATGACGTATGTTTCCTTCATGGTTTGTTAGGTGTGGATCGTGTTTTTTTTGCGGTTGGTTCCGGCTCCATTCCGGCGGGCCGGTAATGCAAAGGTAAAATTATTTTATTCTTTTTATGTTTATTTTATGCTTTATTGTTTCTTTTTTTTGTATTATTGTGTGTTTTATAGTTTTTATTTGTTTTTATTATGCTTCCATGTGCATTTCTAAATACCCGTTGGAGGCGTTGCAATTTAAGGAGGATCGGTATGAAACGGATTCTGATCGTGTGTGCCGCGCTGTTGCTGTGCGGTGTGGCCGCCGCCCGGGGGCGCGGCGTACACCGCGTGGCGTCGTGCAATATCCGGGTGGCCCTGCCGCAGGATGAGGAGGGCGGAAACGGCTGGTCTGCGCGTAAATATGTTTGCGAGCGGGTGATGAAGCGCTGCAAGGCGGATATCTATTGCCTGCAGGAGGTGACCGTCGGCCAGTACGATGATATGTGCCGGATGTTCCCGGGGTATTTCGTCTTCGGCTACCCGGGCCCCGAGACGGATGCCCTGCCCGACCGGGAGTACCACGGTATCGCTAAGAACCTCGTGATGTTTTCGAAGAGGCGCTACGAGATGACGGGCGCCGGGGTTTACTGGCTGTCGGACACCCCGCTCGTGGGCGGCTCCTCGTCGTGGGGCACGGCCCGCCCGCGCCATGTCAATTGGGTACGGCTCAGGGATCGCCGTTCGGGGCGCGAGTTCCGGGTGTTGTCCCTGCACCTCGACCATATTTCGCACGAGGCGCGGCTTGCGCAGGTGCGGGCCGTGGAGGAGGAAACGTCGCAGTATCTTGCCGGTGTGCCGCAGGTGCTGGCCGGGGATTTCAATTCCAGGCCTTCGAACCCCGTTGCCGGGGTGCTTGTCGGTGCCGGCTGGGTCGATGCGTTCGTCGAGGCCAATGGCGAAGATGCGGAGCATATGTCGTTCCACCGGTTCGAGGGCGATGCCTATAAGCCGAAGAAGGGGACGCCCGGGCGTATCGACTACATTTTCCTGAAAGGCACGGGTATCCGGGTCGTCTCCTCCGCATTGGTAAAAGACTGTGTCGGCGGCAAGTATCCCAGCGACCACTATTTCCTTACGGCGGATATCGTGATCGAATAGCCGTCGCGAAGGGGCGCATTGCGTATGCTTCGGTTGCGAATCCCCGGCTCGTGCATTGGACTCCGGCAGCTGTTGTCCCGGGATGGCTCGGGCGCATGACATCGTTGTCCCGGAATGAAACTCCCCGGCATACGGTCAGACTCCGGCAGTTGTTGTCCCGGGATTGTTCGGGCGCATGGCGGCCGTTGTCCCGGAATGAATATCCCCGGCTCGTGAATCGAGCCGGGGAGTTTCGTAATGTCTTTGTCGGAGCGGGGCGTCTGCAGCCGGGCATTGCAGGCTGGCGGGCGTCCCTGCCCTCGCCCTTTATTCCCGGAACCTGTACCGCCCTAGGTCGCGCAGGCCGAGCAGCAGTTCGCGTACGACGAGGCGTTTCTTCCCGGCTATCTGGATTTCCCCGAGGGTGATCCAGCCGTCGGCGCAGGCTACGCGGAGCAGCGTGCGGCCGTCGCTTTCGATGCTGCCGGGTTTTTCGCCGTGGGCGGCGGGTTCGAAAGCGGCCGAATATATCTTGGCCGCCTGCGGCATCTGTGAGCCTTCCCTGTATAGTTCCGTCCAGGCTGCCGGATAGGGCGACAGCCCGCGTACGAAATTCACGATCCTGCGTCCGTCCCACGACCAGTCGATGAGGCAGTCCTCCTTGAATATCTTGGGCGCCGGGTGCAGTGCCGATTCGTCGACGTGCTGCTGTTCGATGGGGCTGATGTCGCCTGCGGCGATCCTGTCGACGGTTTCGGTCACCAGCGACGTGCCCCTGTGCATCAGTTTGTCGTAGAGCGAACCCACGTTGTCTTCGGGCAGGATCGGCACCCGAACCTGTCCGATGATGGCGCCTTTGTCGATCTCTTGGTTCAGCAGGAAGGTCGTGACGCCCGTTTCCGTCTCCCCGTTGATGACCGCCCAGTTGATGGGCGCCGCACCGCGGTATTGCGGCAGCAGCGAGGCGTGGAGGTTGAACGTCCCCAGGCGCGGCATGGCCCAGATTACCTCGGGCAGCATCCGGAATGCGATGACGATCCCCAGGTCGGGCCGCAGTGCCTGCATCGCCGCGACGAATTCCGGGGCCTTGAGTTTCTCGGGCTGCAATACCGGCAGCCCCAGTTCGAGTGCGGCCAGTTTCACGTCGCTCCGGTGGAGTTTCTGCCCGCGGCCGGCGGGTTTGTCGGGTGTGGTCACCACGCCCACGACGTTATAGCCCCCGGCGACCAGCGCCCGGAGCGACGGCACGGCGAATTCGGGCGTGCCCATGAATACGATACGCAGTTCTTTCGGGTTCATCGTTGTCTGACGTTTTTCCGGCCTGCATCCCGTCGCCGGGCGCGGCCTGTTTCATCGCACGGGTTTATTGCTTGTCCAGCCCCAGCGTGTGGTGCATACGCTGCTCCTTGGTCTTCAGGTAGCGCAGGTTGTGCTCATTGGGGGCGATGACGATAGGCACGATCTGGTCGATCTTCAGCCCGTAGCCCTCCAGCCCTGCGCGCTTGAGCGGGTTGTTGGTCATCAGCCGCATGTGCTTGATGCCCATTTCGCGGATGATGCTCGCCCCGACGCCGTAGTCGCGTTCGTCGACGCCGAAGCCCAGCCGGACGTTGGCGTCGACCGTGTCGAGCCCTTCATCCTGGAGCTTGTAAGCTTTGATTTTATTGCAAAGGCCGATGCCGCGTCCCTCCTGCTGGAGGTAGATGATGGCACCCTTGCCCTCCCGTTCGATCATGCGCATCGCCTCGTGCAGCTGGTCGCCGCAGTCGCAGCGGCACGAGCCGAAGATGTCGCCCGTGGCGCACGACGAATGCACGCGTGTCAGCACCGGTTCGTCTTCCGTCCACTCGCCTTTGGTGAGCGCCACGTGCTCCAGCCCGTTGCTCTTCTGCCGGAACGGCGTGATGCGGAAGTCGCCCCATGCGGTCGGCAGGTCGACGGTCTCGCCCTTCTCGACGATGGATTCTTCGCGCAGCCGGTATTCGATGAGCGATGCGATCGAAATGATCTTGAGGCCGAACTTCCGGGCGATCTCCGTCAGTTGCGGCAGGCGCGCCATCGTGCCGTCCTCGTTCATGATCTCGATCAGTGCGCCTGCGGGCTGCAGGCCGGCCAGCCGGGCGAGGTCTATCGCGGCCTCGGTATGCCCCGGACGGCGCAGCACGCCTTTCTGGCGGGCACGCAGCGGGTTGATGTGCCCCGGGCGGCCGAGGTCGGTGGCCCGGGTCGCGGGGTCGGCCAGGGCGCGTATGGTGGCGGCGCGGTCGTGGATCGAGACGCCCGTGGTGCAGCCGTTGCCGAGCAGATCGACCGTCACGGTGAAGGGCGTGCCCAGCAGCGAGGTGTTGTTCTCTTCCATCATGTTGAGCCCCAGTTCGGCGCACCGCTCCTCCGACAGCGGGGCGCAGAGCACGCCGCGTCCCTCCTTGAGCATGAAGTTCACGATTTCGGGCGTGATTTTCTCCGCCGCGACGATGAAGTCGCCTTCGTTCTCGCGGTCTTCGTCGTCGACGACGATCACTATCCTGCCGTTGCGGAAATCTTCAATAACCTCTTCTACACTATTCAGAATCGTGCTTTTTGCCATTTCGTTTGAGTTTTATCGCGTTTTTCAATTTGTTGATCGCAGGTCGCATGCGCTCGTTCAATGCCTTGAGTCTTCCGGCATACCAGTCCGTGTCGAGCAATGCCGAGTCGTTGGTGGCCTTGTAGGTCAGGTATACGGCGATCGGCGTGAGGATGAACGTCGAGAGCCAGATGCCGTACACGGCTTCCCAGCTACCTTCCTTGGCCAGTTTTTCGCCCGAGAGGCTGATGATGTAGTAGATCACGAAGAAGATGATCGACACCACGACCGGAAGTCCCAGGCCGCCCTTGCGGATGATGGCGCCCAGCGGAGCCCCGATCAGGAAGAAGATCATGATCGACACGGGGAGCGATATTTTCTTGTGCCACTCGACCTTGCTGCGGTACAGCTGGTTGAGCGCCTCCTTGGCGGCCGACTCGTCGAACGAGAACATGTTGCGCGAGCTTTTGGCCAGCGTCCGCGCCTGGTCCCAGATCCGTTCCTTGTCGCGGAGTTTGAGTGCCGAGAGGGAGTCCATCGCCACGAGAGTGCCGAAGTTGCTCTTGTCTTTGCGCAGGCTGTCGGGCTGCGGCAGCACGGAGTTGTCGCGCGAGAATATCTGTTCCTTGAGCAGTGGTTCGTACGAACGGGTCGTGGCGTTGTTCACCAGGATTTCCAGCGAGTCGATGTCCTGCTGCAGCTCGTTGATGTTCTTGGTCTGGCTGTTCGAGAATTGGTTGGCGTCGCTGCGCTGCATGGCGAAGCCTTCCATGGGGATCGTCTGATCCTGCTTGTCGAAGATGTGGTGGCGCAGCCTGCTCTGGGTGAACCACTGGCTGTTGCGGGTCTGCTCGTACATTTCGCCGTTGAAAAGCGTAACGAGCAGGAACCGCTTGTCGTCCGACAGGCGGATGTAGCCCGAGTCGGCCACGATGGTGTTCATGTTGCCGTCGGCAAGGCGGTTGTCGTAGATCAGCACGTCGCGCAGCAGGTGCGTTTCGGGTTCCTGCCGGCTCACGCGGATCGACATGTTGTCGATGCCGTTGAAGAACAGGCCGTCCTGGAATTCGAGGCTCTGTTTCTGCTGGCGGATGTCGTAGATGATGCTGTACACCTTCTTGTTGGCATACGGCACGAGGTTGTTGCCGATGAAGAAACTGCCCACGGCGATCACGCTCACCAGGATGATGAGCGGCTTGGTGATGCGGACGAGCGACATGCCGGCCGATTTCATCGCCAGCAGCTCGTAGTTCTCGCCCAGGTTGCCCATGGTCATGATCGCGGCCAGCAGCATGGCCAGCGGCAGCCCCAGCGGGATCATGTTGGCCATGAAGTAGGTCATCAGCTCGATGATGATGCCGGCGCTCAATCCCTTCCCCACCAGTTCGTCGATGTAGCGCCACACGATGTTCATCATCAGGACGAACATCACGATGAAGAACGTGAGCACCATCGGCCCGAGGTAGGCTTTCAGTACGAGTTTGTGGATGGTTTTCATGCGGCGGCTCCGGCTTTTTTCTGACGCAAAGGTAATAGTTTTACCATAATAAGCGTAAGGGTGAGGGTAAATATTATGGCCGCCCCGGGCGGAACTTCGAAATTGTAGCTTGCCACCAGCCCGGCCACATTGCCCGCCACGGCGACCAGCGGCGCGCAGAGCGCGATGGTGCGGTAGGATTTGGAGAGGGCGTTGACGATGGCGACGGGCATGGTGAGCAGCGAGATGAGCAGCACGATGCCCATGATGCGGATCGAGAGGACGATCGTGACGGCGACCAGCGCCGCCATGGCGTAGGAGATCACGCGCGTAGGGATGCCGCGGCTGCGGGCGAAGTCGCGGTCGAAAGCCACGTACATCACGGGGCGCAGCCACAGCAGAGCCCCGGCCATGATGGCCGCGGTCAGGATGGCGAGCGCCACGACGTCGCCGTGCGTCACGGTGACGATGCTGCCGAACAGGTAGGCCGAGAGGTCGCCGGAGGTGTAACCCGGCCTGAGGCTCATGAAGAGCGCCCCGACGGCCATGCCCACCGACCAGATGATGCCGATGGCCGAATCCTCGCGGATGCGCCCCCGGCTCCCGGCCCACTCGATGCCCAGCGCCGAAAGCACGGCGAAGACCATCGCCCCGGCTATGGGGTTGGCTCCCGCGTAGAAAGCTATGCCCAGCCCGCCGAACGAGGCGTGCGTGATGCCGCCCGCGAGGAAAACCATCCTCCGGCATACGACGTAGGTGCCTACGACGCCGCACGTTATGCCCGAGAGGACACATGCCGCCAGCGCATTCGACAGGTAGCCGTAATGGATCAGATCGCTGAAAAATTCCATCCTCGTTCTCTTTATTTGCGCGCAAATTTACGTTTTTTACTTGGATAATTTAGTTCTTGGATATAGAAAAGCATTCGATTTTTTTTATATTTGCGGTTGGATGCCTGCTTGTTTTTTCGGTATCCGCACGATTAACCCCATTTATTTTCAAATTTTTTACATTTTTACATTTATGCGTACATCTTTATTTCTCGGCATGACCGGATTCGCATTCCTGACGACGTTTGGTTTGCAGGGGTGCAGTGATGACGATGGTGGCAATGGCGGCAAAATCCCCCCCCCCACGATTAATGTTGAGGTGGGTGATGTAACCCGTACAACCGCATCATTTACAATTACTACGAACGGCGCAGCCGACTATGCTTACGCCGTATTGCCGGCATCGGAAACGATTGCCGATGCAGAGGCTCTCTTCGAAAACGGTACCGTAGCCATGTTCGAAGGTGCCAAAAAGGCCGAGGTCAAAATCGAAGACCTTTCTGGCGACACCGAGTACAAGCTCTATGCCGCCGCACGCAACCTCAACCCTTTCCTTTACAGCGAACTCGTATCCGAGTCGATTGACACGCATGTCGCCTACACCGACATGATTACGCTCGAAAGTGTCAAGACTACTTCTTTCGCCTATCATATCATGAAGCCCGAAGGCGTGGCCAAGTACAAGCACGTCTGCCTTTCCAAGTCCGACTACGATTTCATTGCAAACCTTGTCGGTGCTACCCCGGATTCTTATGCAAGTGCTTTCGGTACGGAAGCGACCGAGGACGAAACTTACGTTTTCGAGACCACCTTTTTCGACACGAGCGGCTATCGTCAGGATATTTACTCCGATATGGAGTTTATCATCATAGCCGGTGAAATCGACGGCGAAGGGCAAGTGGCCAAGGATGCAGCGAAGACGCTCGTTTTCAAGACCAAAAAAGCCGGTACCGCCCCATATGGTATCGATGTCTCTGTGAGCAATATCGCCTCGATGACGGCCGATATAACCATTAAGCCCGAGGAAGGAATCGAGCGCTTCCGTTATCATGTGAACACGAAGGCGGAGTTCGATTATACCGCTTTTGAGGGCGAGGCTTCCGTTCGCCGTATGATTATCGGCCATTGGGACGATGTTTCGAACGAAAGTTCGGGGGCTATCACTGTCAATGCAAAGGGCCTTAAGCCCAATACCGAGTACCAGGTCGGGATCGTAGGGTTCGATAAGGACATGCGCGAGAAGTTCCTGCTCTACGACTTTACGACGGGCGAACCTACCGGGCCCCTGCCCGAGCTGACTGCCGAGCCCGTAACCGTCGAAACGCCGTGGAACAAAGCAGCCTTCAAGATCAAGACGACCTATACGGTCTCGATGGTGGCCGGAGTTTTCCCGAGGGGATCCATCGAAGACGTTCTCAGCCGTCCCGGTAACGAGGCGCTTACGGCCGGCGATGTCATCGCTGCCAACGGCACTTCGTTAACCCCGGAGCAGGTTGCTGCTGCTATGAGTGAAGAGGGGCTTGTCATCGAGAGCGACGTGCTCACGCCGAATACCGAGTACGAGTTCGGTGTTTATGCGACGAATGAGGAAAGCGTGGGCGTTTCCGTAGTGAAGGATTTCGCGACAGTTTCGTTGCCGCAGTTCGATGGGAATGGCGTGCGTGCGAAACTCCCCGGCAAATACACCGCGACGACCAAGGATCTCGAAGGCAAAACGGTGACCTTCTCCGTTACTATTGCCACGGGTGTGAACGAGGCGACCGAAAAGGCTTACCACGATATGAACCGCCTGGTCGTATTGGGTTTTGCTCCGTGCGGTGTTGAGTATGCGGATCCTGAGAAGTTGCTTGCGAACGGCTGGGTTGCGAACAAAGAGGAAGCCGATGCCGGTTACGGCCCGAAGTGGTTCATCGAATTCAACAGTGACAACACGATTTCGACGAGCGCCCCGAGCGACGGGATGCTGGATTACACGATGGCGAAGTTCAACGGTAAGGAACTCTATTTCCGCGGTTATGCCAAGCGCCCTACCAGCGATCGCTACACGGACACGGCGATAAGTTTCCCTATCGAAGTGGCGGACGATTTGACACTGACGGTTAAGAAAGTGGTCGATGAGTCCGAATTCGGCACCTTTATCTATTATCCCGGTGTGATGTCGGGTACCAGCCAATGGTATGGCGATATGGCTTTTGCGGCATCGGACGAGATCGTCCTGACGCGCGATGCCGACCAGGGCGCCGAGCCGGCAGCCGTGAAGAACGTGCGGCAGGTTAGCCTGCCCGAACGGGTGACCGTGAACCTCGATGCCGCTCCTGTGGCCGACAGCCGTCGTATTGCGGCAGAACGAATGATGCGTTAATCCTTAATAAAATACTTTAGACATGAAGAATTTGTTTGGATGGATGCTGGCGGCACTGCTGGCCTTGACGGTCGGTGTGTCGTGTAGCGACGACGATGATTTGAATGAAGGTGCGGGGATTGCCTCTCCCGCATGGAAGGCTGAGAACCAGGCCGTGATCGAAGGCGAGACGCTCGATTTCGAATTTACCGCCGAAGGCCGGTGGACGGCTGTGAGCTCGGCTGACTGGTGCGAGGTGAAGACTCCCTCGGGTGTGGCAGGCGAATCGCTGCTGAGGTTGAAGGTCGCCAAGAACAACCTTGCCGAGGCGCGTACGGCCACGATCACCGTCCATGTGAAAGGATACGCCGCATCGGCCTCTTTCGTGGTGAAGCAGGCCGAAGGTACAACCGAGCAGGGGGATGGTAAATACCGCTCCGTGAACGAATGGGTAGCGGACTATATGAAGAACTTCTACTTGTGGAATCGTCCGATCGAAAACCTCTTCCTCGATTACAGCCTTAGCTACGACCGCTTTTTCACCTCGATCCTCGACGGCGTAGCTGCCCAGGATGACGTGAACCACGACGACGGCTTCTGGCAGGGGCAGAAACGCATGTACTATTACTCTAATTTGCAAAGCGATGCTCCCGTGTCGCGAGCTCCGGGACAAACGCAGTCCGGGTCGGGTATTTATCTGTTGCAAGCCACCCGCCTCGGTACAGACTATATCGGGTTTGCGGTTATGGCGGTCGTTCCTGGGACGCCGGCTGACGACGCGGGACTCGTGCGCGGCGATTTCATCACGTCGGTCAACGGCGTGGAGGTGACCGATGCCAACTACAAGACGCTGGGCCAGTATGTATACGACGGGTCTGTCGAGATTGCGGTTAGCCAGGTGACCTGGGAAGATAACGGAAGCACTCCTGTGCTCAGCTCGAAAGGCAACATCCAGCTCGGGGCCGCTTCCTTTACCGATCCGGCCATCTACATGGACAAGGTGGTCGGCATCGATGGCACCGAGAAAAAAGTGGGATACCTGCTCTATATGGGCTTTAATATCGACTATGACGATGAGTTGATGGCGGCATTCGAACGTTTCCGCCAGCAGAACGTCACCGACCTGATTCTTGATTTGCGCTACAACAACGGCGGCGATGTGCTTTCGAGCGCCGTGCTCGGTACGCTGGTTGCGGGCAACGACTACAAGGGACAGGTTTATGCACATACCACGTTCAATGAAGACCGCACGGAAGCCGGTGAAGGCGGTGACTACAAGATCGGCGTCAAGGAAACAGTTGAGCGCATATACGAACCGCTCGAAACGGCGCTTCAGCATGCTGTGGGGTTGAAGAAGATATATGTGCTGGTGAGCCAGACGACCGCTTCGGCCAGTGAAATGGTGATCAATGGCCTGCGTGGTCTGGACATCGAGGTCAACCTCATCGGGCAGACCACCAACGGCAAGAACGTAGGTATGGAAGGAGTGATGCGGTCATTCTACAATCATGAGTTCCTGCTCTACCCTGTTACCTTTTACGTTGAGAACGCCAAGGGGTTCCGGGATTATTCGACGGGTTTTGTCCCCGATGTCGAGATTGACGATTCGGCGATCTACCCGGGGGAGTTCGGTACAATGGAAGATCAGCTCGGCTATATTGCGCTGGTGTGGATCAAGAGCGGCAAGAAGCCGGAACTCCAGGCTTCGTCGTTGACACGCGGCGGGGGCAGTCCGATGAAGCCTTTCGGCGACTTGTGGGATATCCGTCCCATACGACCGATGGGCGGTGCCGTCATGCGTCCCCGGACGGACGAGTAGTGTTCCGTTTTTCTTATGCTGCAGAGGCGTCCGTACAGGGCGCCTTTGCTCTATTTATCTCGGTCTGTAATTTTTTTGTTGAAAAGACGCCCCTTTTCGTACGGTTTTCGTAATTTCGCCCAGCAAAACACATATTTTATGCAACAACGCCGAGTCAATTTCCATACCCTGGGTTGCAAACTCAATTTTTCGGAGAGCTCCACCCTTGCCCGGGAGTTCGAAGAGGGCGGTTTCGTCCGCGTGGCACCCGATGCTGAAGCCGATATATGCGTCGTCAACAGTTGTTCGGTGACCGAACATGCCGACAAGAAATGCCGTAACCTGATCCGCAAGCTGCACCGCCGCAACCCCGGTGCCATCATCGCCGTCACGGGGTGTTACGCACAACTCAAACCACAGGAGATCGCGGCAATCGAAGGTGTGGATATTGTCGTGGGTAACAACGATAAGGGCGATTTATATAAACGTGTGCTCGAACTTCCGGGCAAAGGCCGTGCGCAGGTTTACAGTTGCGATGCCGATTCGCTCACATCGTTCTTCGCGGCCTTTTCGAGCGGCGACCGCACGCGGGCCTTCCTCAAGGTGCAGGACGGCTGCGACTACAAGTGTGCATACTGTACGATCCACTACGCCCGCGGCGGCAGCCGGAATATGCCGGTCGCCGATCTGGTCGCCGAGGCGCGCCGGATCGCGGCGGCCGGACAGAAGGAGATCGTCCTGACGGGTGTCAACACGGGGGATTTCGGCCGGACGACGGGCGAGAAGTTCATCGACCTGCTGCGGGCGCTGGACGGCGTGGACGGGATCGAGCGTTACCGCATCTCCTCCATCGAACCGAACCTTTTGACGGACGAGATCATCGCCTTCTGCGCCGCTTCGCCGAAATTCCAGCATCATTTCCACATCCCCCTGCAGAGCGGTTCGGACAAGATCCTGGGGCTGATGCGCCGCCGTTATACCACGGCGCGCTTCGCCGACCGGATCGCCGCCGTACGCGCGCTGATGCCCGACGCCTTCATCGGCATCGACGTGATCGTCGGTTTCCCCGGTGAGACGGAGGAGGATTTCCGCACGACCTACGACTTCCTTGCCGGGCTGGAACCGGCCTTTCTGCATATTTTCCCCTTCTCGGAACGTCCCGGCACGCCGGCCGTGGAGATGCCCGGCAAGGTGCAGGCTTCGGTGGCGACGCGCCGCGCGGCCGAGCTGGAGACGCTGTGCGCGAAGCTGCACGGGGCATTCTGCGCCCGTGCCGTGGGGAGCGAGGATTCCGTGTTGTTCGAAAGCACGCGGCGCGGGGGCATGATGTTCGGCTTTACGGGCAACTATCGCCGGGTGAAGGCTCCCTACGACAAGGCCCGCGTCAACACCGTTTGCCGCGTCAGGCTGGGGGCTATGGACGAATCTCACGACCTGATGGGTGAAATTCGGGATTAAATCATTATATTTGCCACTACAAAATTCATAAAGAGTATGACGGGTTTGCGCAAAAGGGTGACGGTGGGCTTCCTGAGCATCGTATGCCTGCTGTTTTTTTCGGGCATGGTCTCGTTCGTGGAGCTGAGCCATCTGAGCCGTGACACGGGCGAGATCCTCAAGGCCAACATGCGTAATATCGAGCTGGCCAAGGAGATGCTCGACGCCGCGCACGAACAGAACGTGGCGCTGATCCGCCTTTCGGTATTCGGCGACCGCTCGTGCGACAGCCTTTGCCGCCGGAGCCTCGAACGGCTGGAGAATACGCTGCTCGTGGCACAGGACGAGGCGCTCGAAAAGTCGTTCCTCGACTCGCTCGCTTTCGCGACGACCGAGCTGCGCCTGCTGACCGACAACTACCTGGCCTTCGGAACTGCTGCGCCGGAGGTGCCGGGGCCCGTTTCCCCCGATTCCGTGGGGGTCAAATGGTATAACGACGAGTACGTGGCGCTCTACGGGCGCCTCACGTCGGCCATCAAGAACTATATGACTTCGACGCAGAGTTCGCTGGCGCCGCGTGCCGAGCAGATGAAGAAGAACGCCTACCGGGCCGTGACGCCCGTGCTGATCTCACTGGCGGTGATGATCGCCATCGTGCTGATGCTCTATTATTTCATGTCCGTCTACTGTGTCAATCCCATCCTGCGCATGAACAAGGGGCTGGGCGATTACCTTTCGTTCCGCGTGCCGTTCGTCGTCAAGGCCGACTGCAAGGACGAAATGCTGGAGCTCAAAGAGAAGATCGAGACGCTGATCACCATTTCCAAGCAACCGAAAGCCTGATGCGATGCGAGTAGACGTGGTATTGCGATATGTCGGGGTCGTGATGATATTCATCGCGCTGTTCATGCTCCTGTCGGCGGGTATCTCCTACGTCAGCGGCATGGACTCGGCGTTCTACCCGCTGCTCCTGTCGTCGTTGCTCACGGCCCTGCTGGGGGCTTTCCCGCTGATTTTCGTGGAACGTACGGAGCAGATCACCAACAAAGAGGGCTTCTGCGTGGTGGTCGGCTCGTGGCTGGTGGCCTGTGTGGTCGGGACATTCCCCTACCTGATCTGGGGCGGGGAGTTCAGCCTGGTAAACGCCTGGTTCGAAAGCGTTTCGGGCTTTACGACCACCGGGTCGACGATCCTGAACGATGTCGAGGCGCTGCCCCGCGGGTTGCAGTTCTGGCGTTTCTCGACGACCTGGGTCGGCGGTATGGGCGTGGTGATGTTCGCGCTGCTGATCCTGCCCTCGCTGGGCCGCAATAAGTTGACGCTCTCCAATGTGGAGCTGTCGACGCTCGCCAAGGACAATTACCGCTACCGCACGCAGATCATCGTCCAGATACTACTGGTGGTCTATGTGGGGCTTACGGTGCTTTCGACCGTGCTGCTCAAGATGTCGGGCATGAACTGGTTCGATGCGCTCTGCCACGCCATGTCGGCCTGCGCCACGAGCGGATTTTCGACCAAGAACGCCAGCGTCGCCTATTTCAACAGTCCGATGATCGACACGATCCTGATTTTCACGATGGCCACGGCGGGTATTCATTTCGGGTTGATCTATGCCACGGTGACGGGCAAGCGCAGCAATATTTTTCGTTCGGAAGTGACGCGCTGGTACCTCGGCATGCTGTTCGCGGGCGGGCTGCTGATCGCCGTCAGCCTCCGTGTCGCGGATATCTACCCTGCTTTCACGTCGGCTTTCCGCCACGGGCTTTTCCAGTTCGTGTCGGTGGTGACGACGACCGGGTTTGCGACGGCCGATTCCAACCAGTGGACTTCGTTCGCGGTCATCCTGCTGATTTTCGGTTCGATCGTGTGTGCCTGCGCCGGGTCTACCGCGGGCGGTATCAAGACCAACCGGCTGGTGCTGGCCATGAAGATGATGCGCGCCCGCCTGCGGCAGCAGCAGCATCCCAATGCGATCATCCGCCTCCGCCTCGACGGCGTTATCCAGGAAACGGAGGCGCTTCATTCGGTCATGATATTCATCGTGGCGTACCTGATGCTGATACTCGCCGGCACGGTTTTCGGGACGATATTCGGCGTCGACCTGATGACCAGTTTCTCGGGGGCCGTGGCGTCGATCGGCAACGTCGGCCCGGGCTTCGGCGAGGTCGGCTCGATGGACAATTTTTCGGCGCTTCCCGGGGTGTTCAAGCTCTCCAATTCGCTGCTGATGCTGTTGGGGCGTCTGGAAATATTCGGATTCATACAACTCTTTTTCATTAAATGGTGGAGGTAACCGAGATGGTATTTCGTAAGGTTTATATAGTGTTATGTGCGGCGCTGCTGGCGGCGGGAGACCTCTGTGCGCAGCAGGTTCGCGTGGAACCCCGTATCGCGGGGCTCGAGGGCAACCGGGAGTACATGTCGCTTCTGGAACAGGATGCGCAGTTGCAGATCCGCGAGGACTCGATCGTCAATGCCGTGGAACGCGCCCGGCAACAGTTGCGCGAAGACCCCGCGAACAGGCAGCGCTATTCGCAGGAGATCCTGCAGCTCGAAAGCCGGATATTCGAGGTGCGCAATGCCAAGGGGCGCCTGATCGACAAGATCAACACCATCGAGCAGGAGTGGGTGCTCGCCAACCTGAACGGGGCGGCGCAGCAGCCAGCGGAGCCTGTCGCGGAAAGTCCCGCAGGGGCGATCCCTGACTCGCTCAAGGTGCGCAACCTGGTTTTCAACCCCTATTTCCGCGAGCAGCTGCCCGAGGCCGATTATGCGGCCCTGCGCAGGGCGCAGGGGATGGAGCTGGACGCCGTGGACTATGTGAACCGCTATTTCGCCAACTACGGGACGATCCGCGAACTGGCCGAGGCCTATGCCGCGGCGCAGACCGAGGCGGATGCGGGCGAGATTTACGACCGCTACAATACCTTGCAGGGTTTCAACCGCGTGCTGGCCGATTCGCTCGCCGAGGCGTGGAATTATATCGCCGACAACAAAGGGTATGCCTATGGCTATCTGATGGACAAACTGGGGCAGGATGCCATCCTGGCGCGTGAGGAGGAGCGGCTTTCCGAGGCTGCCCGCGAACTCTCGGCACTGCGCGGCGAGGTCGCTTCGGATGCCGTGGCCGATTATTTCCTGCGCAAGAAAGTCCTCGTGGGCTACGAAACGGCCGTGGCCGGCCTGCTGGGGCTTACTTCCGCCCGCGACTCGCTGCGCGGCGTGGCTGCGCAATTGGATGGCATCGACTTCCGCCTGCCCCGTATCGACGTGGCGCAGCGCTATTTCCTCGACTACGACAGCATCGCGTTCTCCGCAACGCCAAAATACAGCTACCAGCACCCGATCCCCGAGTGCAGGGTCTACGAGCACGGGACGATCTACCGTATCCTGCTGGGCACGTTCAATACCAAGCGTGCCGTCTCCACGTTCCGGGGGGCGTATCCGCTCTCCTATCTGGTCGGCGAGGATAAGAAATGGTGCTACTATGCCGGGGGCTTCGCAACCCGGGAGGAGGCCGAGGCCGCGCAAAAACTCTTGAAATCCAAAGGCTTCGTCCGCCCCGAAATCGTGGTGTGGACGGACGGCGCCTACCGCAACCTTTCGCGTGACCCCGAGGCGCAGCAGATTGCCTACCGGGTCGAAATCACCGGTACGGAGGCACTGCCCGACGTTGTCAAGACCGTTATCACCGAGGCGGCCGAGGGGTGCGAACTCTCGCGCGTGGGACAGCAGTTGTTCGTGGTGGGGATGTTCGACGACAAGGCCGTGGCCGACCGCGTGGCCGCCGCAATAATACAGGCAGACCCGTCTTTGGAAATAAAAGTCGCCGAAATTGCGGAATAATTGAATTTATTGCCTATCTTTAGTGCAATGTTCAACAACTCCTTATGACGATGTTCTATATCATACTCCTGATCGTATTGGGACTGCTTTTCCTGGTGGCGGAATTGGTGCTGCTGCCCGGCGTGTCGATCGGTGCCATCCTGGCGCTGGTTTGCTACGGCAGTTCCATCTACCTCGCTTTCCGCGATTACGGCACCGTAGCCGGGGTCGTAGTCATCCTGGCTATCCTCCTGCTTTCGCTCGTCGCCACGATTATTTCCCTGCGCGCCAAGACCTGGCAGCGCTTTTCGCTCAAACAGAGGGTCGATTCGTCGAGTATGCCCGCGACCCCCGACCAGGAATTGCAGGTGGGCGACCGCGGCATGACCCTTTCGCGCCTTTCCCCGATGGGTACGGTCGAGGTCGGCGGCAAGGTCTACGAGGCCAAGTCGCTGACGGCCTATGTCGACCCGCGCCGGGAGGTCGAAGTCGTGGGCTTCGAGAATTTCAGCATCATCGTAAAGACCGTGAAGGATCGGCACGCTTAGCCGGATAATCGGACGGGGATGGGATATCTCAGATTCTTTGCATTGCTGGCCGTCGTGGGGATGGCTTGCGATTCCCGGGCGCAGGGAACGAAGGAGGTCTGGCTGGACGAGCTGGATCTCTCGTGCTGCATTCAGGACTGGGGCTTGCCGCAGGCCGACCGCTCGGTGCTGGATACTCCCCTCACGGTGGGCGGCGTCGTTTACGGCCGCGGCGTGGGAACCCATTCGATCAGCCGTATGCTGTTCGGGCTCGGCGGCGATGCCGTCTCCATCGCCGGGGCGGTGGGCGCGGACGATAAAAACCTGTTCGCCGGGAAACACCGGTTCAAAATCCTCGGCGACCGGAAGGTGCTGTGGGACAGCGGTGTGATGCGCAAGGGCGATGTTGCCCGTGCGTTCGACGTCGACCTGTCCGGCCTGGACAAAGTCCTGCTGCTGGTCGAGGAGGCCGGCGACGGGATCATGTACGACCATGCCGACTGGCTGGAGGTGAGGATCTCCACGCGCGGGGAGGTGAAACCCCTGCCCGTCTGGGCCAGGCCGATCTCCAAGGGTAAATATATCCTGACCCCCGCGAGCCCCGAAACGCCGCAGATCAACAATCCGCTCGTATACGGCGCCCGCCCGGGCAATCCCTTTCTGATGCCTGTCATGGCCAGCGGCAAACGCCCGATGGCGTACGGGGCGCAGGGGCTTCCCGAAGGGCTGGAGCTCGATCCCCGTACGGGCCTGATAACGGGCCGTGTGCCCGCCGAAGGGGATTTCAGGGTGCTGCTGACAGCGGAGAATGCCCTCGGGAAAGCCGAACGGGAGATATTGCTGAAAATAGGGCCGCAAATCGCCCTGACTCCGCCCATGGGCTGGAACAGCTGGAATTGCTGGGGGTTCTCGGTCGACGACGCGAAGGTGCGCGATGCCGCCCGCGCCATGCACGAAAAACTCCTGGCCTACGGATGGACGTATGTCAATATCGACGACGGATGGCCGGCGGATACGCGTTCGGCCGACGGCAGGCTCCTCCCGAACGAAAAATTCCCGGATTTCAAAGGCCTCAGCGACTACGTCCACTCCCTTGGGCTCAAATTCGGCATCTACTCCTCGCCCGGGCCCACGACCTGCGGAAATTATCCGGGGAGCTACCGGCATGAACTCACCGACGCCCGGACTTGGGCCGAATGGGGTGTGGATTACCTCAAACACGACTATTGCGGCTACCTGCAAATCGAAAGGGACTCCGAGGAAAAGACGATCCAGGAACCCTACGTGGTCATGCGCAAGGCGCTGGATCAGGTCGACCGGGATATCGTCTACTGCGTGGGCTACGGGGCTCCCAACGTGTGGAACTGGGGCGCCGAAGCCGGCGGCAACCTGTGGCGTACGACCCGCGACATCACCGATGAATGGAACGTGGTGACGGCGATCGGCTGTTTCCAGGACGTTTGCGCGCAGGCCACGGCCCCGGGCAGGTACAACGACCCCGATATGCTGGTGGTCGGCCGGCTGGGACACGGCTGGGGTGCCGATGCCCACGAATCCGAGCTGACCCCCGACGAACAATATGCCCATATTTCGCTGTGGGCCATCCTCTCCGCCCCGCTGCTGATCGGTTGCGACATGCGGGCGATAGACGACTTCACGCTCGGGCTGCTGACCAATTCCGAAGTGATCGCCGTGAACCAGGATCCGCTGGTCGCCCCCGCCGTCAAACGGGTCGTCCCCAACGGGCAGGTGTGGTACAAAAAACTCTGCGACGGTTCGTATGCGCTGGGATTTTTCCAGTTGGATCCCTATTTCGTGCTGTGGGATCAGGACGAGGCGGAAGCCATCCAGGAGCAGAACTACGAATTCGAATTCGACCTGCGGGAGCTCGGGATCGGCGGAAAAGCCGAAGTCCGGGACTTGTGGCGGCAACGGGACTTGGGTACATGCACGGGCACGCTCCGGGCGCTGGTGCCCTACCATGGGGTTTCGCTGGTCAGGATAACGCCCGTGGAGTGAGCTCGGGCCGAAAGGTGTAATTCAAGGATAATTTTCTAACTTAATAGCATTCGATTATGGATTTTCAAGCAGGATTGATCGTATTGATCGTATTCGTGAGCCTTTTTGCGATCTGGCTCATCTTCTATTTCATCCCGGTGGGGCTGTGGTTCTCGGCATTGGTGTCGGGCGTAAGGATCAGCCTGCTGCAACTCATTCTGATGCGCTGGCGCAAGGTGCCGCCCTCGACGATCGTTTCGTCGATGATCGAGAGCACGAAGGCCGGGCTGGAACTCAACCCCAACGAACTCGAGGCGCATTACCTTGCGGGCGGCAATGTCACCAGCGTGGTGCATGCCCTGGTATCGGCACAGAAGGCCAATATCATGCTCGATTTCAAGATGGCTACGGCCATCGACCTGGCGGGCCGCGACGTGTTCGAGGCCGTGCAGATGTCGGTGAACCCCAAGGTCATCAACACGCCTCCCGTAGCGGCCGTGGCCAAGGACGGCATCCAGCTGATCGCCAAGGCGCGCGTCACGGTGCGTGCCAATATCAAGCAGCTGGTCGGCGGTGCCGGTGAGGAGACCGTGCTGGCGCGTGTCGGCGAGGGCATCGTCTCGTCGATCGGTTCGGCCGCATCGCACAAGATCGTGCTCGAAAACCCCGATTCCATTTCGCGCGTCGTGCTCGAAAAGGGCCTCGATGCCGGTACGGCGTTCGAAATCCTCTCGATCGACATCGCGGACATCGACGTGGGCAAGAATATCGGCGCCCAGTTGCAGATGGATCAGGCGCAGGCCGACAAGAACATCGCCCAGGCCAAGGCCGAGGAGCGCCGAGCCATGGCCGTCGCACTCGAGCAGGAGAACAAGGCCAAAGCACAGGATGCCCGCGCAAAGGTGATCCTGGCCGAGGCCGAGGTGCCGCTGGCTATGGCCGAAGCGTTCCGCAACGGCAACCTGGGGATCATGGACTACTATAAGATGAAGAACATCATGGCCGACACGTCGATGCGCGAGACGATCGCCCGGCCGGAGAAAAAATAACCAGTTCGGGGGATTTTCCGGGGGTACGGTCGAAACCGTACCCCTTTTTTCGTATATTAGATGCCGAATAGAGTTGTATCATTGCAACATCCCGGAACCGGAGGCCCGTTCCCCGGGGTGTGGATTGAAAAGCAGATTGCCATGAAGAGATTTTTCCTCTTGCTGTTTCTCGGTGCGTGCCCGGCTGTGTCGGCGCAGGTGCGCTTCTCGGACTATTTCCTCGAAGAGACGATGCGCTTCGACTATTACCACAGCGGCGACAGCCGCTCGGAAGAGTATTTCTTCGACGCCCTGAAGGCCGAACCCTACTGGGCGGGCTCGCACGTGTCGCTCCTCGATACTACGGGCTACGGGAACCAGTTTTTCCGCATCGTCGACCGTGCTTCCGAACGGGAGATCTATTCGCGCGGCTTCTGTACGCTCTTCAACGAGTGGCAGAGCACGGCCGAGGCCGACAGCGTGCGCCGTTCCTATCCCGAGTCGGTCGTATTCCCCTATCCCAGGCGCCCGTGCCGCATCGAGATCTTCGGCCGCAATGCCGGGGGGCGCTTCGAAAAGCGGTTCAGCCAGAATATCGACCCCGCATCCTGCTTCGTCGCGCAGTTCTCACCCCGCTACGAGGCTTTCGAGGTGGCATATAACGGCAACCCCGCACATCGTGTCGACATCGTGCTGCTGCCCGAGGGGTATAGCGCCAGGGAGCGGGCGAAATTCGAAGCGGCCTGCCGTGAATTCGCACGCGAATTTTTCAGTTATTCGCCTTTCAGGGAGTACGCTTCGCGGTTCAATATCCGCGCCGTGTGGGCGCCGTCCGCCGATTCGGGCGTGACGATCCCCGGCGAACGCGTGTGGCGCAACACGGCCTGCGGGGCCTCTTTCTATACGTTCGGCTCGGAGCGCTACCAGATGGTCGACGACTTCCAGCGCCTGCGCGACATCGCGGCGCATGTCCCTTATGACTATATCTATGTGTTGTCCAACACCCAGAAATACGGGGGTGGCGGTATCTTCAACTTCTATGGCATCAGCGCCGCACACCACCCTACGCGTACCGGGAAGATCTACGTCCACGAATTCGGGCACCTGATGCTGGGGCTGGGCGACGAGTATGTCGGCACGACCTCCTACGACGACATGTATGCCCGGGACATCGAGCCGTGGGAGGCGAACCTGACAACGCTCGTCGGGTTCGAGGACAAGTTCTGGAAAGCGATGGTGCCGGTCGGGACGCCCGTTCCGACGCCCGACACCCCCGGGTACGAGGGGGTCGTAGGGGTTTTCGAGGGCGGCGGTTATGCTGCGAAGGGGGTCTACCGCCCGTGGCGGAACTGCCTGATGAACAACCTGCACCGGACGGACGAGTTTTGTCCCGTTTGTACGAAAGCCATCTGCGATTACATCGAGTTTTTGTGTAGGTAAACTTTGCAATGTGTTGTAATACAAGAGGGACGCGTGTGCGCCCCTCTTCCCGTGTGCAGCAGGCCCGTTACCCCTGCCGACACAGCCCTGCCGTCGTTCCGGTTGCGCGGTGCCGTGCCTGCCTGTCGCAGTGTGGTGCGGCGATCTCTCAGTATACCTCTTCGGGCAGGGTTTCGCCGACGGGTTCGCCTGCCAGGCCGTCCTTCCACTTGATCGAGGCGTGGGTGCCGTCGCAATAGGGTTTGTTGGCCGACTGCCCGCAGCGGCATGCCACGACGCGGTTCCGGATCTCGTAGGTCTGCCCGCCCTCGCGCCGCATGGGTATTCCGCCCCGTATCCACAGCCCTCCGCTGGCGCCGATCGTGATGTCCTCAATCAGCCCCAGGCTCGGTTCGAAATGGAACTCGAAGGGTTTCATCGTCTCCTTGTCCCACGCCATCAGACGGCCGCTGGGGCACATCGAGGCCTCGCGGATGGCCAGCTTGCGGGCTTCGGGATCGTCGGATGTCTCGGTCAGTGTCCACGCATCGCCGTGCGGGTGGCAGAAACGTGCGAAGACGCAGTATTTCTCGTTGTCCGTCATCTGGAGCGTGCCCCCGTCGATCACCTCGGCCCCGTCGAGCAGGGCGTCCGGACGTGCCGTGAGGCGGGGATCCCAGTCAGCCTTCTCGTGCGAACCGTCGCAATAGGGCTTGCGGTGTGATGCGCCGCAGCGGCAGATCGCCGTGGGTTCCGCCTCGGTCGAAAAAAGCCTGCCCTGCTGGAAATACCAGCTTTCGTTGGACTCGTTGGGCATGATGAACTGTTCGGCCAGCGGCGGCCTTCCGTAGACCAGGTAAGGGCTCTCTTCGGTCACCGTGATGCTGAAACGCTCCCCGGCGGGCGAACTTCCCGTTTCAATTTTCAATTTGGACATACTATTTGCATTTATAATTCGTTAGGGAGTAGGCGGCAATAATTATTCCCAAATGAATAATTTGGGATGTCCTTGTAGGATTTATCCCGCTTTTTGGTATCTTTGCAAAGATTTTTTTAACTGAATTTCGGTAAATTTGAGTAATATGAGAGGATTCGTAAGGCTGATGGCTGTGGTCGTGACTGCGGCGGTTTTCGTCGTGGCATGCAGCAAGGATAAGGATTCGGGCAAGATCACGCTCGATTCCCCGGCGGTGTTCTTTGCGCAGGCCGGAGGGTCGGCTACGGTCGGTTTCACGGCACAGAACATCAAGACACTGTCCGCGACGAGCAAACCCACCGGTTGGGACGAGGCGGTCGTTGACCTGGCAGGCGCGACGATCTCCGTCAAGGCTCCTTCGGCCGAGGACATCGAGAGCGGGGATGCCGTCAAGACCGGCTCGTTCTCCTTTACGGGTTATACCCCCGGCGGGACGCTCGTTTCGGCGACGCTCTTCGCCGGTATCGTGACGACGAAGGACATCAGCGCCGAGGTGGCCAACAGTTACATCGTCACGGAACCCGAAACGAACTACCTGATCGACGCCACGCGCAAGGGCGACGGTTCCCAGCTGGCTACTTCTTATGTGAACGTCGTATGGCAGACCGCATCGGGATTCGTGCAGTATGCCGACTTCGAGGACGGCAAGGCGTCGTTCTACATCGGTGCCGACAGCGACGACGCCACCAAGATCAAGCAGGGCAACGCCGTGATCGGGGCTTATGATGCTGACGGCGAACTTATCTGGAGCTGGCATATCTGGGCGACTGATTACGACCCCGATGCGGAGGGCGGTACGGTCGATTTCAACGGCTATACGCTGATGAACCGCAACCTCGGAGCCCTGGCGAACGACAATTCGACGACGGACAAGATACTCGCTTCCTACGGGTTATATTACCAGTGGGGCCGCAAAGACCCGTTCATCGGGCCGAATACCTACCAGGGCTCTGAGGGCTCCGGTGCCTCGATGTACAGCGGCAGCGGCAGTCGCGTCTACCTGAAAATGTCCGAGTCGAGCGCCGAGACCGGAACGATGGAATATGCCATCCGGAACCCGCTCGTCTTTATTACGGGTGTGGCAGACACGGACAACGACTGGCTTTGGAGCGGCCGTTCCGACCAGTTGTGGTCGGCGGACGACAATGTGGCCGACAAGAGCGTTAACGACCCCTGCCCCTACGGCTGGCGCGTGGCTCCCTCGGGCGCGTTCGACAACCTGGCGATCGTCGGAACCCCGGCCGTGGGCGACGAGGCGAAATACGGCTGGACGCTGACCGACGGAAACGCCGAATCGTTTTTCATCGGTGCCGGACGCCGCCGCTACGACAACGGCAAGATCCTGAATATCTACAATCCGCTGCCCAAGGTGCGTTCCGACGCCATGGAGGCGCAACCCTGGGAAGGCCTTTACTGGACGACCGCCGTGTCCCGCACGCAGGCTGCGGCACTCCATTTCTGGTTCGAGAAACTCGACACCTCGGCCGGCATCGAAAATTCGGTGCCCTATGCCCGCGCCAACGGCCTTCAGGTGCGTTGTGTGAAGCAGCAGGGCAGGTAGGTACATCCGATACGACAGGGCGGGCCGGCAACATGCCGGCCCGCCCTGCTTTGGTATAACACTTGCTGTGTGGGCGTGTAAATCCACTGGCAATGAAAATCAAGACAGGCAAAGGTACGATTACGCTCGGGGTGCTGCTGGCGATATGGTCGGTGTCGGCAATCGCCTCTCTGCCGGGGCTGGCGATCTCGCCGATCCTCGGCGACCTGAATAAAATCTTCCCGAAGGCCACCGACCTTGAAATACAGATGCTCACGTCGCTGCCCTCGCTGCTGATCATCCCCTTCGTCCTGCTTGCCGGCAAGCTCTCCGTCGGCAAGGACAAGCTCAAGATCCTCGCCGTCGGACTGTCGGTCTTCTTCCTGAGCGGCGTGGCATGCCTCTTCGCCCGGAGCATGATGTTGCTCATCGTCATCAGCTGTATCCTCGGTATCGGCGCCGGTATGGTAATCCCCTTCTCCACGGGGCTCGTGGTCGACTACTTTACGGGCGATTACCGTGTCCGGCAGCTGGGGTACAGCTCGTCGATCAACAACCTGACGCTCGTGCTGGCGACCGTCGTGACGGGATACCTGGCCAACGTCGACTGGCACCTGCCCTTCCTGGTCTATACCCTGCCGGGTATTTCGCTTGCGCTGTCGTTCCTGCTCAAGCGGCAGCGCTCCTTTCCCGAGCCGGAACAGAGCATCCAGCTGCGGCACAAGATGATCGACCGCCGTAAGCTCGCCGGGCTGATGGCGTTCTATTTCTTCGTCACCTACGCCGTGCTGGTCGTGACGTTCTATGCCTCGTTCCTGGTCGACGACTACAAGATCGACAGCTCGTTTTCCGGGGTGCTGATCTCGCTGTTTTTCCTTGCGATCATGCTGCCGGGGCTGTTCATCGACAAGATTATCCGTTCTTTGAAGCGGAACGTCAACCTCGTGGCGCTCGTGCTG
Source organism: Alistipes sp. UBA1686 (assembly GCF_002320215.1). Classification (NCBI taxonomy): domain Bacteria; kingdom Pseudomonadati; phylum Bacteroidota; class Bacteroidia; order Bacteroidales; family Rikenellaceae; genus Alistipes; species Alistipes sp. UBA1686. The sequence goes on along the minus strand of NZ_DCKA01000021.1, from coordinate 283,256 downwards.
GTCTGTGTGGGGCTGCTGTGTGTCGGGGTTTTCCACGGCAAGGCGATGCTGGCCTTCGGGGCGCTTTGCACCGGGCTTGGGTATGGGATCATGCAGCCTGTCATTTACGACAAGGCGGCGACCATCGCCCCGCCGCGTTCCGCTACGCTGGCCCTTTCGTTCGTCATGTCGGTGAATTACCTGGCCGTGATGGTCTGCCCTTTTATCGTAGACCTCTTCCGTCACGTTTTCGGGACGCACAGCGACCGCTTCCCCTTCTTTTTCAATGCGGCACTGGTGCTGGCCGTTGCTGTCGGCACACTCCTGCGCCGGGGTAGCTTTACGCTCGGACTCGACGAATCCTATTACCGGAATTGATTGTAAAAACTGTTCGAAAGTGTTGTTAATGACGTAAAAAGGTTTAAATTTGTGCTGAAAAGTCACACCTTATTACGATTATCGCGAGATGAAAACAACACTTCTGACGGCTTTGGCCGCCGCTGCCCTTGCGGCAGGCTGCTCAAAGTCCGACACAGGTACGCCTTGTGTGAAAATCGCGCCGACGATCCAGACCCGTGTTACGGGATTGCATTTCGATACCGGCGACCGCATCGGGCTGAGCATTGCCAAAGGTTCGGAAACCTATGCGCAGAACGTTCCGATGACCTACGACGGTACGGCCTTTACGGCCGCGGATTTGCTGTGGTATAACGATTCGAATGAAAAATCGACGCTCACGGCCTACCATCCTTACTCCGAACAGGGAATGCCCGCGGAGTTTTCCGTTGCTACAGACCAGACGTCGGGAGGTGCATCGTCCGACCTGCTGGTCGCGGTGAAAAAAGAGGTTACCCCATCTTCGGCACCTGTCGGGATGCCCTTTTACCATGTGATGTCGCAGCTGACGATCGTCCTTACCAACAATTCCGACGCCCCGGTTACGGGGGTTACGGTCGGCGGGCTTGTCCCGACGGCCGTGGTCGATTTCACGGTGCCCTCCGCCGCGGCCAAGAGCGGGGCTGCTGCTGCCGACGTCGAGGCGTTCGAAGTGACGGCCGATGCCGCCTACCGTGCTATCCTCGTGCCGCAGCAGGCCACCCTGACGGTTACGGTAGCGACCGGTGACGGAAAGAGCCGCAGTAAAACCCTCTCTTCGGCACAGCTCGAAAGCGGGAAACGCTACGACATGTCGGTCGTTGTGACCAATATCGACATCGACGTGGAACTGAGCGGCGAAGTCGTCGACTGGGGCGACGGCGGTTCGCTCGATGGCGGCGGCGATGGCGGCGGTGGCGAAGGCGGCGGCGAGGGTGGTGATCCCGGGACGCTTTCCTACGGGGGTGTGGACTACCCCACCGCGACGTTCGGCGGACGGGTTTGGATGACCCGGAACCTGCGTTACCTGCCTGACGGTGCCCAGATCGGAACCGGTATCTGGTACCCTTGCCGCGGTACGGCGGGATCGAACGACGCCGAATATGTCGCGGAACGGGGGTTGCTTTACAGCTTCACAACGGCCCTGGGCGGTGCGACGGCTGCATCCGGCACCCCGGTGCAGGGGATTTGTCCGCCGGGCTGGCATGTCCCCACGGGCGCCGAGATCGAGCAGATGATCGCCAGCCCCGAATACGATGCGTCCCTGCTCCGTAGCGCCGGGATGTGGAATTCGGATGCAGGTCTGTATGTTGCGGAAAAGAAGGGGTACCTGATGAGCTGTACCTCGGAAGATAACGGCGCAATGTATAAGGCCTTGCTTTATTCGTCTGACGGTATCGTAGCCGGGCTTGCTCCGTTTCCGGCCGGAAACGGTGTCTCGCTGCGCTGCGTGAAGGATATATAGCCGTAGCCGAGGATGCGGCAACGGAACGATCCCCGGTCTCGGATGAGCCGGGGATCGTCTTTTTACGGTGGGTTTGCCCGCTGCGGCAGGCCGCCGTGCGGTTTTCCTCGGGGCTGCGGTGAGCACAGGCCATTGCGTGATGACCTTTTGGTGGCGCAGCGAATGCGTGTCCCACCCCGCAGGAGCCCAGTGCCCGCGTCGTGTCAGTTGTCGCGGTTCAGGAAGAAAATCGGGATGTTGGCCAGGAACACGTCCTTTCCCCGGAGCCGGTCGCGTTTGGCGAGCAGTTCGCTCAGCTGGATGTCGCCGATGACGTAGTTGCTGTCTTCGCTGGTGTACTGTTCGTGCACCTTCGTAAAATTCAGGATGCCGTGCACGTCGGTCTCCTTGTACCGCACGTAGACCTTCAGCGTGATGTCCGTCGTGTAGTCGGGCTTCTGCATGTAGTTCTGCTTCTTGTACTCGTAGCGGTAGTTGTTCAGGCGGGCCATGATGTCGCTCAGGATCGACGATGCCGTGGGCAGGCTCCCGGCGCCCTTGCCGAACATGAACTGCCGGTCGTAGCACTCGCCGCGGATCACTACGCCGTTGTACTCGTCGTCCACGCTGTAAATATATTTCGAGGGCGTCACGAACTCCGGCATGACGAACATCGTGAAGTGTTCGTCGCTCACCTTGACGACCTGCGCCACGAGTTTGATTTTGACGTTCTTCTCGCGGGCATACCGGATGTCCGAATCGTGGATGGTCGAGATACCGTAGGTGAAAATCTTTTCCGGGGCGACGTAGGTGCCCAGCGCATGTACGGTGATGATCACCAGCTTGAAGAGCGAATCGTAGCCTTCGATGTCGAACGACGGGTCGCTTTCGGCGAAGCCGAGCGCCTGCGCCTGCGCCAGGGCGCTGTCGTAACTCTCGGCGTGGTCGAAGACGCGCGAGAGGATGTAGTTCGACGAGCCGTTCAGGATGCCTTTCACCTCTAACAACAGGTCGTTGTCATAGTATTCCTCGAGGTTGCGGATGACGGGGATCGAACCGCACGACGAGGCGTCGTACAGCAGCGCCACGTTGTGCGTCTTCTGGATCTCGATCAGTTCCGGAAGGTGGTGCGCCAGCATGGTCTTGTTGCCCGAGACGACCGGGATGCCGCGCAGCAGGGCCCGCTTGACGATGCTGTATGCAGCATCGGCCTGGTCGATCACCTCCACGATCAGGTTGATGTCCCTGTTGTCGAGTATCTCGTCGGCCGACGTCGTGAAGAGGGATTTGTCGACTTCGACCTTACGCGGCTTTTCCGGGTCGCGGACGCAGATCTTCACGATCTCCGCGTGGGCGTTCTTCGATTTCTGCACTACCTGGTAGATTCCCTGTCCGACGACGCCGAACCCGAACAGGCCGATTTTGATTTTGCTCATATGCTGCTTGTTTATTGATTGTTCATGAACGGATAGAGGATGTCGTTCAACTGCCCGTGCTCGACGAGGAACCCGTCGTGCCCGAACGGCGAATCTATTTCGTGGTACGTGCTTCCGGCGATCATGCCGTGCAGTTCGCGCATCTCTGCCGGGGTGAAAATGATGTCGGTCGTGATGCCGACCACTGCCGTGCGGGCTTCGATGCGTGCGAGGGCGGCTGCTACCCCGCCGCGCCCGCGCCCCGTGTCGTGGGTGTCGAAGGCGTTGAGTATGGCATAGTACGAGTAGGCGTTGTAGCGCCGGCAGAGTTTCTCGCCCTGATATTGCTGGTAGGTCGATGCGCGGTGTACTGCGGGGAGTTCCTCCCTGTCCTGCTGCGTGAGGTTGTATCCCAGCGAACCCCGGTACGTGAGCAGCCCCAGGGCGCGTGCGGCAGCCAGTCCGGCCATCCCGGCGTCGTCTCGCGGCTCGCCGAACGTCGTGTCGGCCTCGATGGCCATGCGCTGGGTCTGGTCGATGGCAATCGTCCAGGGCGAGGCCTTGGCCGCCGTGGCGATCAGGATCAGTTTGCCGATGCGCTCCGGCTCCAAGACCGCCCATTCGATGGCCTGGAATCCCCCGACCGAACTTCCTACGAGCGTGTCGATGCGGCCGATGCCGAGCGCGCCGGCCAACAGGCGGTGTGCACGGACGATGTCGCGGATCGTGAACGGCGGGAAATCCTTGTAATAGGGGCTTCCCGTTTCCGGGTTCACGTGCAGCGGCCCCGTGGTGCCGTAGTGCGACCCGAGGATGTTGGCGCAGACCACGAAGTGGCGTGCCGGGTCGAGGAAACGCCCCGCCTCGACCGTGTGCGGCCACCAGTCCGCCACGTCCGAGTTGGCCGTCAGGGCATGGCATACCCACACGACGTTGTCGTACGCCGCATTGGGCTTGCCGTAGGTGTGGTAAGCGATCCTCAGCTCGGGCAGCGTATGCCCCGTTTCGAGCACGAACGGCCCGGGTGCTTTGTAAATGCTGGGTTCCATTATCCGATGTGTGCGAAAGCCTGTTCGAAGTCGTCGATAAGGTCGTCGGTATTCTCCAGCCCGACGGAGATGCGCAGCATGGTCGGCGTGACGCCTGCTGCGGCGAGGTCTGCGTCGCTGAGCTGTTTGTGCGTGGTCGATGCCGGGTGCGTAACGACCGTGACCGAGTCGCCGATCATGACCATGTGTGCCGCCAGGTTGAGCGATTCGACGAAACGCACGGTGCTGTCGAGCGTGCCTTTGAGTTCGATGGTGAAGACGGCCGACGAACCGAACCGGAAATACTTCTTCGCGTTCGCGTAGCTCGGGTGCGACTCGAAGCCTACGAAGCTCACGCGCTCCACTTTGGGATGGTTGCGGCAGTATTCGGCCAGCCTGCGTGCCGACTCGACTTCGTGCCGCACGCGCAGCGAAAGCGTTTCCAGCCCGAGCGTCATCAGGTAGGAGTCGAACGGCGAGGGGCAGCAGCCCAGGTCGCGGACACCGTCCACGCGGCATTTCACGATGAAGGCCGCCGCGCCGAATGCCTCGTGGAAATTCAGTCCGTGATACCCTTCCGACGGGCCGTCGATCTGCGGGAACTTGCCGTTGGCCCAGTTGTAATTGCCCCTGTCGACGATCACCCCGCCCATGGCCGTGCCGTGGCCGTTGATCCATTTGGTCGCCGAGTCGACGACGATGTTCGCACCCCATTCGAAGGGGTTGCACAGGTAGCCCGCGGCACCGAACGTATTGTCCGCGACGAAGGGCACGTCGTAGCGTTTGGCCAGTTGTCCCAGTGCTTCGAGATCGGGCACCGTACAAGTGGGATTGCCCATGCTCTCGGCGTAGATCGCTTTCGTGCGCCCGTCGATCAGCGCCTCGAAGTCCTCGGGGCGTTCGCTTCGGGCGATGCGGCAGTCGATGCCGAGCCTGCGCAGCGAAATGCGGAACTGGGTGAAGGTGCCGCCGTAGAGGAACGGCGAGGCGACGATGTTGTCGCCCTCGGCCGCCAGCGAGAGCACGGCGATGAGTATGGCCGACATGCCCGACGAGACAGCCAGCGCCCCCACGGCACCGTACAGGGCGGCGATGCGTTGCTCGTATACGGTCGTGGTCGGGTTCTGCAGCCGGGTGTAGATGTTGCCCCCTTCGCTCAGGTCGAAGAGGTTGGCCGCGTGTTCGCAGCTCTTGAAACGGTATGCTGCCGTGGGATATATCGCCACACCGCGGGCACCCGTGGGATCGTCGGGTTGCAGCCCTCCGTGGATCTGCAATGTCTCGAAACGTAATTTTTTCTCAGCCATGCTATCTGTTTTTTAGTCGTTACAAAAAAAATCCGACCTCTCTGAAGCCGGATTGTGTCGTTCGTATACACGGAAAATCTACACCCGGCGGAATCGGTTGCGCATGTACATCATATCCATGGTCATACTGCGGAGCGAGCCGCCGTATGTGTCGTGGTATGTCGTCGTGGCAATCATTTTCTGCTTTCGGATGTTTTCCTGTGTGCAAATATAGGAATTTTTCGGCTCATGCTTGCGGTCGGCCCGATTTTTTTGCAAAAAACTGTTTAGCGGCCGGGGTTTTGCATGCCATAGTTGCTACCTCGACCTTTTTTGTTGAACAAAAGGGCTGAAAAGTTTTGGTTTGAAAAATTAATGTTTATATTTGTGTCGAAGAATGTGCACTATGCACAAGGGATAGATTAAAAATATCAATTTATGAAACGACTTTACGCTGTTGCAGCTATTGCAACGACGTTTTTGGCCTTTTCGTGCCAGAAAAACATGGGCACCGGCAGCGGCGAACCGCAGGAGCCCTCGTCTGCAGTTCCCGCCGACTTCAAATGGGAAACGACCCGCGACCTGGATATTTCGGTCGGTATGCCGAGTGTTACGGGCAATACGCCCCAATATGCCGTTATCCGCGTGTATTGCTCCCCGATCCTCTCGGACGGCAATATCGTGGCGATGGGTGTGGTGACGCCATCCCGCCCCGTGTTCGGAACCGCGGTGACGATCCCGGCCGGGATCGGGAACATTTATGTCCAGACTACCCGGCCCGACGGTACGGTGGCCGTCTCCATGGAACCGGTCGCAGCGTCGGTGAACGTCGCCGGTGCGCGGATGAAGGCCGCAGCCGGGACGCCGGCACTCCGGATGGCCGGGATGGCGCGCGCCGCGGCCGACAGTTCGATGCCCGACTACCCGCGGCTCGCGGCGAAGGCCGAGGGTGATTTCGCCGAGGGGGCCATCATCCGGAGTACGCCTGCCGGCAAGATCGACCTGGGTGCGAGCTGGGCCCCGTTTGCAGCTGCGGAGTATTATATCCCGGCAGGAGCCGAGGTTACGGGCAATATCGGCCTGAACGGAACCTTTAGCCCCAACCCCTCGCCGATCCTCTACGTGGCGGGCAAACTGACGCTCGATTCCTCCGTTACGATCGGTCAGGCGACGCTCGCAGTGCTTCCGGGCGGCGAGGTGTACATCCGTGAAGCAAGTGCGAACATGCAGCAGAACGCACCCAACCCCGCGATTTTCGTTTTCGAAGGCGGTAAGTTCACGGCCGGGAAAACGAACTTTTCCTGCAAGGCCGTGGTCAACGAAGGGAAATTCATCGTCGACGGGACGTTCGACATCAATAATTCCTGTGCGTTCTACAACGGTGCCGCCGCAGAATTGGAGGCCGATGACATGGAAATCACCAACCGGGCGAAACTTTATAACGACGGCAAGATAGAGAGCGATGATTTGGAGCTCAACTCCTACGCCGAACTGTCTAACTGCGAGAATGGTGTCGTTGATGTCGACGGGACTTTCTATTTGACCAACAACTCGGTCGTTTACCAGAAAGGTTTGGCCTCGATGGAGAAACTCGAAGCCCGCGGCGGGGGGACACTCTATGTGAATTGCCATACCGTAGCCGAGGAAATTGCCGCCGAAGGTGCCCGATTCTATATTGCATCCGGCGCGGGGCTCGATGCCGAGGAGGTCTATTTCAACAGCAATACGGAGTTGTACGCCGCTGCCGGCTCGATCTTCGCCATGGACGAGTATAATGCCGGTAAGTCGGGCGGCAATGTCCGTATCGTGAGCCAGGCTGCCGCCGACCAGCTCATGGCCGTGGTCGTGATCCGCGAGAAAGGCGTGAGCTCACGCTATTACGGGACGAAGTTCGACGGGCTGATGGAAGTCGTGTACGACAATGCAGCCGATTCGAAATACGTTATCGACGAGCGTAGCCTCACCGGCGGCGCCGTGATGCGTGCCAGGCAGACGGTCGTGCTCCCCGAAGCCAAATGCAACGGTGGCCGGCAGCCCATAACGCCCGATCCGGAACCGGAACCCGAGTTTGTCGAGGTCAACGGTTTACCCTATACCTACTGCTTTGAGGACGGCTGGCCGTGGATCGGCGACTACGACATGAACGATGTCGTGGTGGTCGTAAGCGTCGACCGCCGCAGCGACAAGGAGACCGGGAAGGTCGGCCTGATCCGCATCAACTGGGAACTGAAGGCCGCAGGTGCCGCGCACCTGAATGCCTTTGCCATCCAGTTGGACAAGGTTCGTACCTCGGAGGTCGCCGGCGTGGAGACCACCAATACGACCTTCGGCCGCGGTGCGTTTGCGGGCTCCGGCCCGGAATCGGGCAGCGAACTGGCCGTGATCCCGCTTTTCAACACCTCGCAGGAGATCTTGGGCGAAGGGACTTACATCAATACGACCAAGGGCGTGGCCATACCGACCGTGAAACACACGACGACGGTGACCTTTGCGCAGCCGGTCGACCCCGCAGCCGTCCGCGAGTCGGCGCTCAATGCGTTCATCGTCGTGAACCAGAAGAGTTCGGGCACGTTCACCCGCGAGACGGAGATCCACATGCCGGGGCGCAAGCCGACGCAATTCGCGGTCGTATCGGGCAATACCTTCCTGGAGTCGGATCCCTACCGCTATTTCGTCACCAAGGGCGACGGTGTGAAGGACAACTACATGATGTGGGCGCTGTGTATCCCGGGTGAGTTCCGCTATCCGCTCGAACGCAGCGATATCCGGGACGTCTATACCTATTTCAACGCATGGGCGGCATCGGGCGGCCGGGAACATGTGGAATGGTATCGGGACGAAGCCGACGAAACCCTGCTCTATTAGTCAGAGGTTAAATATGATGGTTGAAAAGGGCCGTACTTCGCAAGTGCGGCCCTTTTTGTGCGGATGCCCGACGGCGGGATTTGCGTCCCTCCCCTCTTGCCTTTCCCGTATTCAAATCGTATTCTTGTCCTGGGTTTTGCCTGCCGCCCGCCATTATGACAGAAAAAATTCCCGCAGGATTCCTGCGGGAATTTTCGGTGTGTTCCAGAATAATTATCGGTGGCTATCGATCCGCTCGACCCCTTCGCGGGTTGCCGCACCGCGCAGGATCGTCCTGCAAAAGAGGTAGGACTCCTCGCGCGTCGCATTGTTTATCCGCATTTCGAAGATCGTTTCCAGAATCCGGTCGGCAAAGCTCGACGCATCGATTTCGGGCAACAGGAGCTTTTCTTCGCGGCTCCCGTTCAGGTGTACGGTCAGTTCGCTGCGCCAGAATTCCCGGTGTTCGTCGAAATGTTCGGCATAGGCCACCTTGTGGCGCAGGTCGGACAGAAAGCTGCTTTCGACCGTATACAGGTGTTCGATGTATTCGTATACCAGTTTGAAAGCCCGTTGCAGCGAACTCCTGCTGCGGCGTTTCCTGTAAGCCGTGATGCGCTCCTGCTGTTGGTGGCACATGAAATCGAGGCAGGCGCTCACCAGGTCTTCCTTGTCAGCGAACATTTCATAGAGGGTGCGCTTCGAGATTCCCAGCGTCTGCGCGATCTCATCCACCCGGACGGCACGGATGCCGTTCCGGGTAATGAGCTCCTGCGTGATGCGGATGATCTCCTCTTTGGTCGCTCCCCTTTTCATTATTTCGCCTCCGCTGCGATGTCGCGTCCGCCACCCAGAGCCTGGTAGAGGTTCACGATACCCTGGATTTCGTCAAAACGATCCGCAATCTGGTTCAGCTGAGCAGAAAGCAGCGACTGCTGGGCGGTCAGTACTTCGAGGTAGGTCGTGCTGCCGTGTTGCATGAGCAGTTCCGTGCTCTCCACGGCGCGTTCCAACGCCTCGATCTGTTGTGTCCGCAGGCCGGTTTTCGCGCGGGCCGACTGGCACTGCGTGAGGGCGTTGTTGACCTCGGCGCCCGCGTTGAGCAGGGCCTGCTGGAATGCCAGCTTGGTTTCTTCCTGCTGTGCCTTGGCGATTTTCACGCGGGCGCGGTTGGCGTTGGCATTGAAGATGGGTTGCAGCAGCGAAGCGGCGGCCGACCAGAGGAATTTTCCGGGGTCGACGATCCGGGCCCCGCTGTTGTTCGTCCATCCCAGAGTCCCGCTCAGCGTGATCGAAGGATAGAGGGCCGAGCGTGCCTCGCTGGTGGCATAATAGGACTGCATCAGCGAGTATTCGGCGCTGCGGATGTCGGGGCGGTTCGAAAGCATCTGCACCGGTATGCCGACAGTCAGGTCGTCGGGCAACTGCTGGCTTTCGAGGCGGCCGCGCTCGATGGGGTGCGGGCCTTCGGCCAGCATCGAGCAAAGGCTGTTCTCGGCCTGGCGGATCTGGTATTCCAAGTCGTGCAGCGAAGCCTCGATGGCGAGGCAGTTGCCTTCGTACTGCGCTACGGCAGCCTCGTTGGCCATGCCGGCCTCTTTCAGCGCGCGCATCGTGCGGACGCTCTCGCGCCATTTCCCGGCGGTTTGCTCGGTAACCTCGTATTGCCCGTCGAGCATCAGCAACGTGTAATAGAGATTTGCGATGCCCGAGATCAACTGCGTTTTCACTGCCTGTTCGTACTCCTTGCTCTGGAGGTAGAGCGCCTTGGACTTGCGTTTGGCGTTGGTCAGGCCGTTGAAGATGTCGATCTGCCAGCTTGCCGTGACCGGGATACTGTACGTTTTGCCCGGCGTGGCCCAGTCGAAGCTGCTCATGCTGCCCTGAGGTGCGAAGTTGAACGACGGCAGGTAAGCCAGGCGCGCCGACTTAAGCGTCGCCTCGGCTTCCTTGATCCTCCATTGCGCCGATTGCAGGTCGGTATTGTTCTCCAGCCCCTGGCGGATGAGCGTCCGCAGGTAGGGGTCGGTGAACATCTCTTCCCAGCCCATGTTGCCGATCGTCGTCGTGTCGGCGGTCTCGGCCGTGCCGTACAACCCGTCGGTTTTCACCTCGGGACGGGTGTAGGGCTTGTAGATGCCGCAGCCGGTCATGGCCGCTGCGGCCAGTATGATAATAAGCTTTTTCATCTTGTTACTCCTCTTTCTCGTTTTTACACTCCTCCAGTTCCGCCTGTACGGCCCACTGCGGATCGGGGTCGAACTCTATGGGCTTGACTTTCTCCTGCAGGGTCTGGAAGGCGATGAACAGCGTCGGTACGAGGAACAGCAGGGCCAGTGTCCCGACGATCATACCGCCCACGACGCCCGAACCGAGGGTCATGTTACCGTTGGCGCCCACACCGTGCGAGAGCACCAGCGGGATCATACCGAATACGCAGGTGAGGACGGTCATCAGGATCGGGCGCAGACGGACTTTGGCAGCCGATACGGCGGCCTGTGTCAGGGACATTCCCGCACGGCGCCGGTCGGAGGCGTACTCCGTGATCAGAATGGCGGTCTTCGAGAGCAGGCCGATCAGCATGATGATACCCGTTTGCAGGTAGATGTTGTTCTCCAGCCCCAACATCTTGGCGAAGAGGAACGAACCCAGCAGGCCGCACGGTACGGAGAGGATGACAGCGAACGGAAGCAGGAAGCTTTCGTACAGGGCACTCAGGATGAGGTAAATCAGCAGGATACAGATCCCGAAGATGATCGTCGTGTTGCTGCCCGTCTGCGCTTCCTCGCGGGTGATACCGTCGAAATCGTAGCCGTAGCCCTTCGGCAGTACCTGGGCGGCCGTTTCCTGGATGGCCTTGATGGCGTCACCCGACGAATACCCGGCGGCCGCCGTGCCGTTCACGGCGATCGAACTGTACATGTTGAAGCGGTTCAGCACCTCGGAGCTGTAAACCCTTTCCAGATTCACAAACTGTCCCAGGGGAGCCATCTCGCCGTTGTTGGAGCGTACGAAGACGTTGTTGAGCGATTCGGTGTCGAGACGGTATTTCGGGTCGGACTGGATCGTCACGTAGTACATCTTCGAGAACCGGTTGACGTTCGAGACGTACTGCCCGCCGTAGTAACCCGAAAGCGTCGAAAGGATCGCGTTGGGCGAGATGCCGGCCCGTTTGGCCTTTGCCGCGTCGATGCTCACGATGTACTGCGGGAAGTTGATGTTGAAGGTCGAGTAGGCGCGTTCGATCTCCGGGCGCTGGTTCAGCGCCCCGATGAACTGCAGGTAGATGTTGTAGAAGTCCGTCAGGCTGCCGTCCGTCTTGTCCTGCAGGTGCATGGAGAAACCGGTCGAGGTACCGTAACCCGAGATCATCGGCGGTGCCACGGCGAAAATCTGTGCATCCTTGATGTCGGATGTGCGTCCGTATATCTGGCCGATTACGGCGTTCACCGCATCCGCCTTGTCCGGTCGCTCTTCCCAGTCCTTGAGCTTGATGATACACATACCGTAGGAGGAACCCTGGCCGGCGATCATGCCGTAGCCCGCCACCTGCATGAAGTCTCTGATTTGGGGGATTGCCTGGATCCGATCCGCAACCTGCTCCATGATCATATGCGTTTCGGCGAGCGAAGTACCCGGTGCCGTGGTGACGTTCACCATGATCGTACCCTGGTCTTCGTCGGGCACCAGACCCGTCTTGGTGTTGTTCATCAGCAGGACGAGTGCGGCGAATGCCAGGCCGAGCGTCGACCACATCAGCCATTTGTGCTTGATGAAGAGCAGCACGCCGTGCTTGTATTTATTGATCAGGGTGCTGAATCCCGAGTTGAATGCCTTGCGGAAGCGGGCCGCAAAGTTGTCGCGCATCTCTCCGTTTTCGTCGAGGTAAGGTTTCAGGATGAGGGCGCATAGTGCGGGCGAGAGCGTCAGGGCGTTCAACGCCGAGATACCCACGGCCACGGCCATCGTGATACCGAATTGCGTGTAGAATACACCCGACGTGCCGCCCATCATCGATACGGGGATGAACACGGCCATGAAGACCAGCGTTGAGGTGATGATGGCCGAGGTAATACCCGACATAGCGTCGATGGTAGCCATATAGGAGGACTTATATCCCACGTCGAAACGCGCCTGGACAGCCTCCACCACGATAATGGCGTCGTCGACGACCGTACCGATCGCAAGGACGAGCGCGAAGAGCGTCAGCAGGTTGATCGAGAAGCCCGCTACCGAGAGGAAGGCGAACGTACCGACCAGCGATACGATGATCGAAACGGAGGGAATGAGCGTTGAGCGGATATCCTGCAGGAAGACGTACACCACGAGGATCACAAGCAGAATGGCCTCAATCAGCGTTTTGATTACCTCGTTGATCGAGGCGAAGAGAAAGTCGTTCACACTCTGCAGGTGGGCGATGGAAACGCCCTTAGGCAGTTCGGCTTCGATTTCGGCCAGTAGGGCGTCGATTTCGTTTACGACCTGCGTGGCGTTCGAACCGGCGGTCTGGAAGACCATTGTGCTGACGCCAGGATGACCGTTGGTGTAGCCTTTGTAAGCGTAGGATTCGCTTCCCAGCTCGATGTCCGCGACATCCTTCAGGCGTAGAAGCGTGCCGTCGGGCTTGGCCACGAGCACGATCTCCCCGAATTCTTCCGGGGTCATCAGACGTCCGCGGTATTTCATCGTATACTGGAATGTATTGTCCGAGTTCTCACCCAGCGTACCGGTCGCCGATTCGATGTTTTGTTCGGCGAGTGCCGCTGTTACGTCCGACGGGATGAGCTTGTGCTGGGCCATTACATCGGGCTTGAGCCAAATACGCATCGAATAGTCGGCACCGAGCGTGAAGGCCTCGCCGACGCCTGCGATACGGAGGATGCGGGGCTCGATGTTGATCTTCAGGTAGTTCGACAGGAACGTTTCATCGTAGGTGTCGTCGGGACTGTACAGCGAAAAGATCTTGATCATCGAGGTTTGCCGTTTCATGGTCGTCACGCCAATTTGTGTGACTTCGGAAGGCAACTGGCCGGTGGCCCGCGAAACGCGGTTCTGCACGTTGACGGCAGCCATGTCGGCATTGATTCCCTGGCGGAAGTAAATCGTCACCGAGGCACTTCCGACAGCGGCGCTGGAGGTCATGTAGGTCATGTCTTCCACACCGTTGACAGCCTGCTCGAGCGGTACGATGACCGATTTCTGGATTGTCTCGGCGCTGGCGCCCGGATACGAGGCGCGCACCATCACCGTCGGGGGCGCAATGTCGGGATACTGCTCCACGGGCAGTGTCGCCAGACCGATCAGACCGCCGATTACGATTACGATGGATATGACCGACGCCAGTACGGGTCGTTCGATAAAATGTTTCAGTGTCATAGGTTATTCCTCCTTTTCGGTTTGGGTTTGGGCTGCGGCTGCCGGTGTGGCCTGCGCTGCGGCGCCCTGCGTCTTGGCTACGATGGGCGTACCCTCGCGCAGCAGGCCGACGCCCTCGGCTACGATGACGTCTCCCGGGACGAGGCCCGACTTGACGATATATTCCCGTCCGTTGTTGATTTTCTCCACGTCGATCATGGACGAGGTAGCCTTGCCGTCTACCACTTTATATACATATACTTTGTCCTGCAGTTCGAACGTCGCTACCTGGGGAACCACGATGCAATCCGTGTAATTGACGGGCAGGATAATGCTTCCTGCGCCGCCGCTGTGGAGCAGGCCTCCCTTGTTGGGGAATGCCGCGCGCAGCTGCACGCTGCCCGTCGAGGTGTCGATAATACCGCTGATCGACTCGATGCGGCCTGTCTGGTCGTAAATCGAACCGTCGTTGAGCTGCAACTGTATGTCGGGCATGTTCTTGAGCGTGTTGGCGATCGAGCCGTATTTACGGGTCAGATTGAGCAGCTGGTTTTCGGTCATCGAGAAATAGACGTACATCTCCGAATTGTCCGAAACGGTCGTAAGCGGCTGCGGCATCGACGCGCTCACCAGTGCGCCGACACGGTACGGCAGCGTACCTACCATGCCGTTGGCCGGGGCCTTCACGACCGTGTAGGAGAGGTTATTGGCGGCATTTACGCGCTGCGCCTCGGCCTGTGCGAGCTGCGCCTTTGCCGTCAGCAGCGTGTTTTCGGCTGTCGAGAGGTCGTACTGCGACACGACGCTCTTTGCGAAGAGTTCCTTCTTGCTGTCATATGTCAGCTGGGCCGTTGCCACGCTGGCCTTTGCCGCTGCGACATTGGCTTCTGCTGTCTGGAGCGCTGCCTTGTAAGGTACCTGGTCTATGATGAAAAGGGTCTGTCCTTTCGAAACCGACTGGCCCTCGGTGACACGCAGTTCGGAGATGGTTCCCGAAACCTGCGGATAGATGTCGATGTCCTGGCGTCCGCGGATCGTTGCCGAGTAGTTGCTCTGGATTTCGCGGTCGGTAGTGGCAATGGTCGTCACGCCGTATTGCGCGGGGCCTTGCTCCGTGGGTGCCTGACCGCACGAAACGGCTGCCATGAAGCTTGCCATGATAGCAGCTTTCACAAATGTTTGCTTCATACTTTTCTCCTGTTTTAAACTAAAAAAACTTTTTTCGTTGCAAAAGTACCCTAAAAAGGGCGTGATCGTGCCTTTATATTGCGAACAGTGTTGGTATTTTTCGGAACAAAATTTGGGAAAATATCGGAAAATGCGCTAAATTTGTTCGAAAAACGAATTCATATGTCTGCCATAAATCCTATAATTACTACTGCCGAAGAGCAATTCGTAGTCGGGGAATCCGATTTTTCCTATTTCAACAATTATGCGAACCGCTGTGAGGGAGGGGCCATTCTGTTTTGCCGCAAAGGCAGCGCCCATGTGACTGTAAACCAATACGGAGGTCTTGTGAAACGGAATACCCTGGTGCTCGTACTGCCCGGTTCGATGCTGATGCTCACGGAGCGAACCGATGACTTCCGGATGACGTTCTGCGCCTTTTCGCACGATATTTTTTCCGAGGCGGCGTTTCGGCTCCGGCTCGAGCCCTCCTTTTTCCGCACCCTGCGCGAGAATCCGATCGCCTATCCCCCGGCGCGTATCGTCGAGGGGGCTGCCATCTGGTTTCAGATGGCGGCTTATACCTACCGCGACCGGAATAATATTTTCCGCAACACGATCATCCGCAACCGTTTGCAGAATGTGCTGATGGAGATTTACGACAAGTTGCAGCGTTTTGTGGGCATGCAGCGCCAGGTGCCCGAATCGACCACGCGGCAGACCGAACTGTTCCACAGGTTCGTGGCCTTCGTGCACGAGTTCGGTTCGCAGGAGCGCGAAGTGTCGTTTTATGCCGACAAACTCTGCATTTCCACCCGTTACCTCTCGACCATCGTGCGCACGATCGCGCACAGCACCGCCAAGGAGTTTATCGACCGGTCGGTCTTGCTGGAGATCAAGATGCTCCTGCAATCGACCGACTTGTCGGTGCAGGAGATCGCCTACCGCCTGCATTTCCCCGACCAGTCCTACCTGGGGCGTTATTTCAAGAAACATACGGGTGAATCTCCCACCGAGTACCGCAATTCCAAGAAATAAGCCGCCCCGCCGGGCGGCTTTCGTTTTGTCGCGGGGCGCCGGCGTGTTTGGAACCCGAATTGCAGTAAGGAGCTTCGAATCGCTTAATATCGCAAAATTATGAAAACCATTGAAATTCTCGGGGGAAAGGCCGAATACTACCTTTCCCATGTCTGCCGGACGATCGACAAGCGCCTGCTTTACCTACCCGCACCCGATACGGTCGACAAGGTCTGGATCGAATCCGACCGTAACATCCGGACGCTCGGCAGCCTGCAATGGATCCTCGCCCACGGGCGCCTGGCCGGTACGGGCTATGTCTCGATCCTGCCCGTAGATCAGGGCATCGAACACTCCGCCGGGGCGTCGTTCGCCCCGAACCCGGCCTATTTCGACCCGGAGAATATCGTCAGGCTGGCCATCGAGGGCGGCTGTAACGCCGTGGCTTCGACCTTCGGCGTGCTGGGCGCCGTGGCACGCAGATATGCACACAAGATACCGTTCATCGTCAAGCTCAACCACAACGAGCTGCTCACCTACCCCAACACCTATGACCAGGTGATGTTCGGCACCGTGCGCGATGCCTGGAACATGGGCGCCGCCGCCGTGGGGGCTACGATCTATTTCGGGTCGGAGGAGAGCCGCCGCCAGCTCGTGGAGATAGCCCAGGCGTTCGACTATGCGCACGAGCTGGGCATGGCTACGATTCTGTGGTGCTACCTGCGCAACGAAGGTTTCAGGAAGGACGGGGTGGATTACCATGCTTCGGCCGACCTGACGGGGCAGGCGAACCACTTGGGCGTGACGATCAAGGCCGACATCGTGAAGCAGAAGCTGCCCGAGAGCAACGGCGGGTTCCGTGCCGTCGGCTTCGGCAAGACGCGTGACGAGGTGTACACGAAGCTGACGACCGAGCATCCGATCGACCTTTGCCGCTACCAGGTGGCCAACGGTTACATGGGACGCGTCGGGCTGATCAATTCGGGCGGCGAGTCGCACGGGGCATCCGATTTGCAGGAGGCCGTGATGACGGCCGTCGTCAACAAGCGGGCCGGCGGCATGGGGCTTATCAGCGGCCGCAAGGCGTTCCAGCGCCCGATGAAGGAGGGCGTGGCGTTGCTCAACGCCATCCAGGACGTATGTCTCGATCCCGAGGTTACGATCGCATAATAACCGGCCGTGCAAAACCGTTTTTTTGTACGATAAAAGAGGAAAAAAGTGCATTTATGAAAATAACATTCTTCGGAACCCAACCCTACGACCGCGAGTCGTTCGACCGCGCCAATGCGTCCTGCGGGTTCGAGTTCAATTACCATCGCAGCCACCTGAACGGCAACAACGCCTTGCTGGCGCAGGGGGCCGACGCGGTCTGCATCTTCGTCAACGACACGGCCGACGCCGGCACGATACGTCAGCTGGCCGCGATGGGGGTGAAGCTGATCGCACTGCGTTGCGCCGGCTTCAACAACGTAGACCTGAAGGCCGCGGCCGAATACGGCATCCCCGTCGTGCGCGTTCCGGCCTATTCGCCCCATGCCGTCGCGGAACATGCCGTGGCGCTGATGCTGGCGCTCAACCGCAAAGTCCACCGTGCCTACTGGCGCACGCGCGACGGGAATTTCTCGCTGCACGGCCTGATGGGGTTCGACATGTACGGCAAGACGGCGGGCATCGTCGGTACCGGCAAGATCGCCCGCGAGCTGATCCGGATACTCAAGGGGTTCGGTATGAAGGTGCTGGCTTACGACATCTTCCCCGATGCGGAATACGCCGCAGAGGCGCAGGTCGAATACGTGACGCTCGACGAGCTTTACCGCCGTGCGGACATCATTTCGCTGCACTGCCCGCTGACCGACCAGA
Organism: Alistipes sp. UBA1686; assembly: GCF_002320215.1. Classification (NCBI taxonomy): domain Bacteria; kingdom Pseudomonadati; phylum Bacteroidota; class Bacteroidia; order Bacteroidales; family Rikenellaceae; genus Alistipes; species Alistipes sp. UBA1686. The sequence goes on along the minus strand of NZ_DCKA01000021.1, from coordinate 265,486 downwards.
CGCGCTATATGATCAACGGCGATGCCATCGGCAAGATGAAGTCCGGCGTGATCCTGATCAATACGGGGCGCGGCCAGCTGATCCATACCGAGGCGCTGATCGAGGGGCTGAAGGAGAAGAAGATCGGGGCGGCCGGGCTGGACGTTTACGAGGAGGAGGCTGCCTATTTCTACGAGGATACCTCCGACCGGATCATGGACGACGATATCCTGGCACGCCTGCTGTCGTTCAACAATGTCATCATGACCTCGCACCAGGGTTTTTTCACACGTGAAGCGTTGGATAATATAGCGCATACTACATTGCAGAATATTAACGATTTCGACAAGCACCGCAAATTGGTGAACGAGGTGCGTGCCGAACCTGAAAAAGCGATAGGATGAAAAAAGTAGTTTTGCTCCGCCACGGCGAGAGCACATGGAACCGGGAAAACCGTTTTACGGGATGGACGGATGTCGATCTGAGCGAGAAAGGCGTTGCCGAAGCGGCCAGGGCCGGGGAGCTGCTCCGCAAGGAGGGTTTCCTGTTCGGGCGTGCCTATACCTCCTACCTGAAACGCGCCGTCAAGACGCTCGACGTGGTGCTCGACAAACTGGATCAGGACTGGATCCCGGTCTCGAAGAGCTGGCGGCTCAATGAAAAGCATTACGGGATGTTGCAGGGGCTCAACAAACGGGAGACCGCCGAAAAGTACGGCGACGAACAGGTGCACATCTGGCGCCGCAGTTACGACGTCGCCCCGGCGCCGTTGGGCGAGGAAGACCCGCGCAACCCGCGCTTCGACCCCCGTTACCGCGATGTCCCCGAGGCGGAACTGCCCCGCACCGAATCGCTCAGCGACACCGTCGCGCGTATTATGCCCTACTGGAAATGCGAGATCCTGCCTGCGCTGGCGCACCACGACGCCATCCTGGTCGTCGCCCACGGCAACAGCCTGCGCGGCATCATCAAACACCTGAAAGGCATTTCGGACGAGGCGATTTCGGAGTTCAACCTCCCGACCGCCGTGCCTTATGTCTTCGAGTTCGACGAGGGCCTCAACTACGCGGGGGATCGTTTCCTGGGCGACCCCGATGAGATAGCCCGGCTGATGGCCGCCGTTGCCGATCAGGGCAGGAAAGGCTGAGGCGTAGCGCGCCCGTCGCCCGATGCCGCACGGGTACTGCTGTGGAAATTGCTGCCGGCTGGCTGGCGTCCGGTGTAGTTCGGAACTGGCCGGGGCAGGGAGCCGGTTGGCCGGATATGCCGCGAAGTACCCCGTATTTGAAATCCCCGTACACTTTTCCAGTGTGCGGGGATTTTCGTACGCGATGCGGAAGCCTGCGTTTTGTCCGGGGCAGAAACTGCGTTTTATCCGGGCTGATCGTACCTGGCGAGCTGTTTGTGCCGGCCTGTTTTTACCGTTTAGTCCGCCGTTCTCTCCGGTTCTCTCCGTTTTTCCCGTCCGCCTCCTTTTGCCGGCCGTGCCGCCGGGTCAGTTTTGTGTCCGGTATTCGTTGGGCGACTGCCCCACGCACTTCTTGAACAGGCGCGTGAAGTGTTGCGGATACCTGAACCCGAGCTCGTAGGCGATTTCGCTGATCGACTTGGTCGTGTCGAACATGCGTTCCTTGGCGATGTCGATGACTTTCAGCTGGATGTATTCCTGCGCCGATTTCCCGGTCTCCTTTTTGACCAGGTCGCCGAAATAGTTGGCCGAAAGGTGCAGCTGCTCAGCGCACCAGCGTACCGAAGGCACCCCGTCGCGCTGCGGGGCGTCATCCCGGAAATAGTCGTTGAGCAGCCGTTCGAATCCCGACAGGGCGTCTTTGTTGACGTCGCTGCGCGTGGTGAACTGCCGCTCGTAGAAGCGCACGCTGTAATTGAGCAGCAGTTCGATGTTCGAGACGATCAGCGTCCGGCTGTGCTTGTCGATGGCGTGCTGCAATTCGCCCGCGATGTTCTGCAGGCAGTCGATCACTACGTGCCGCTCCTGCTCCGAGAGGTGCAGCGCTTCGTAGGATTCGTAGGAGAAGAAGGTGTAGCGGCCGATGTTGCGCCCGAGCGACGTGCCGCGGATCAGGTCGGGGTGGAACAGCAACGCCCAGCCTTTGGGCTGGAAAACCTCGCCGTTATCCTCGACGCCGACCACCTGTCCCGGGGCCGTGAAAACGAGCGTCCCTTCCTGGTAGTCGTAGTAGTTGCGCCCGTAGCGCAGGTCGCCGCATTTGACATCTTTCAGGAAGATGCAGTAGAACCCGTACAGGCGGCGCGAGTGACGCATGCGCGGGCATTTCGACATGTCGATGACGCTGACCAGCGGGTGCAGGGTTTCGATTCCCATCAGTTCGTTATACTGGTACACATGATCCAGCCTTGCGATCTCTTCCATAGTTGTTCCGGTTTGTTTGACACAAAGTTAGTGTTTTTTTCTTCGCTTGCCGCACCTGCTGCGGCGGATCGGTAATAATGGTATGACGAACTGTAATCCGGGTAATGACGGACAGTGCGGAATACCCTACTTTTGCAACATGATAATTTGTTAAGGCGTCAAAACTATGGAAACGAGGATTTTAAACAATGGTGTGGAGATGCCGGTGCTGGGGTTCGGCGTCTACCAGGTGGACGGGGCGATTTGCGAACGGTGCGTGTCTGATGCCCTGGCGGCCGGTTACCGGTCGATCGACACGGCAGCCGCCTATATGAACGAACGCGCCGTGGCGCGGGCCGTCCGCCGGAGCGGCATCCCTGCGCGGGGCGCCGGAGGATATGGTACGGATCGCCGCGCTCGACATGAAGCAGAGCTGTTTCCTCTCGCACCACGATCCGCAGACGGTCGAATGGCTCGGGACTATGAAGTATGACCTCGATAAATAGCGGACGGATGAAAAAAGGAATTCTTGCGGCGTTTGTCGCGGCGCTGGCGCTGACGGCGGAAATTTACGCACAAACCAACGATACGGGTAACATGGAAACGAAGGAGAGAATATACGGATCGGTTTTTCCCCGGGGGGAGAAGCTGCCGGAAATGTTTGCGAAGTATTTTACCGGGCAGGCCTATCTTGCGCGGCTGACGCGTGACGAGGCCCTGAACTGCCCCGTTTCGAACGTCACGTTCGAGCCGGGTTGCCGGAACAACTGGCACAGCCACACGGGCGGGCAGCTGCTCGTCGCCGTGAGCGGCCGGGGGTATTATCAGGCGAAGGGCGAACCTGCGCGGGAATTGCTGCCGGGCGACGTGGTCGAGATCGGCCCCGGCGTGGTGCACTGGCACGGCGCGGCCCCCGACAGCTGGTTTTCGCACCTGGCCGTCGAGACCAACCCGCAGACGAACCGCAATACGTGGCTGGAGCCGGTCGACGACGCGCAGTATGCCGCGGCGACCGCCCCTGCGGCTGCCGTCGTTCCGCAGCTGGGCGCCGAGGCGCTCCGCAACCGTGCGGAACTTTTCTCGGGCGATGCCTCGGGACAGGGGGCGACGGATCCCGAATTAATCGAAATTTTTGATAACTTTGCATTCGGCGAAGTCGCCGGTTACGGCGACCTCGATACCCCTACGCGGATGATGTGCATCCTCGCATCGTGTATCGCCGCGCAGGGGCAGTCCGAGTTCCGGACGATGCTCGCAGGGGCGCTCAACGCCGGCGTGACGCCCGTCGAGGCGAAGGAAGTCCTCTACCAGGCGGTGCCGTACGTGGGGATGGCCAAGGTGCTCGATTTCGTACATATCACCAACGATGTGCTGGTGACGCGCGGCGTGGCGCTTCCGCTCGAAGGACAGTCGACGACCTCGCCGGGGACGCGGTTCGAAAGGGGACTGGCCGTCCAGAAGGCCATTTTCGGCGAAGGACATATCGACGCCATGCGCGAAGCGGCCCCCGAAGGCCAGAAACACATACAGGATTACCTGTCGATGAATTGTTTCGGTGATTACGTCACCCGCGGCGGGTTGGATGCCCGGACGCGCGAGCTGCTGACGTTTTCGATGCTGCTTACGCTGGGCGGCTGCGAACCGCAGCTCAAGGGACATATCCGCGGCAACCTGAACCTGGGCAACGACAAACGGACGCTGCTGACCGTCATCACGCAACTGCTGCCCTACGTGGGCTATCCGCGGTCGCTCAACGCGATCGCCTGCCTGAATGAAGCGGCGCCCGGGAGAGAATAAACGAAGATGAAGATTATGGCGAAAAAAGTATTGATACTCTCCTCCAGCCCGCGGCGCGGGGGAAATTCCGACCGGCTCTGCGACCGTTTCATGGCGGGGGCGCAGCAGGCCGGACACGAGGTCGAAAAGATTTTCCTGAAAGACCGCAGGATCGGCTATTGTACGGGTTGCGGTGCCTGCTACGGCGGTGCCGGGCCCTGCCCGCAGAAAGACGATGCGGCCGGGGTGATCGGCAAGATGGTCGAAGCGGACGTGATCGTGATGGCTACGCCGGTCTATTTCTATACGCTCAGCGCACAGATGAAGACCCTGATCGACCGCTGCTGCGCCCGCTACCTGGAGATGAAGGGTAAGGAGTTTTATTTCATCCTGACGGCCGCCGAAGAGAGCGTCCCGATGATGGAACGCACGGTGGAGTGTTTCCGCGGCCTGCTCGACTGCCTCGAAGACCCCCGCGAGAAAGGCGTGGTCTACGGGGTCGGGGCATGGCGTGCCGGCGACATCGAGGGGATGCCCGCGATGGATGAGGCCTATGCCATGGGGCGCGGCGTATAAACGGATTGAAAATTACGGATTATGAGATTATCGGTTTTAATAGCGGCCGTCGCGGTTTTATTCCCGGCCATGGACATGCAGGCCCAGACGGCCTCCGGCAAAAAGGTGCTCGTCGCCTATTTCTCACATAGCGGCAACACGCGCGAAATGGCGCGGCAGATTGCCGAGGCTACGAACGGGGATCTTTTCGAGATCGTCCCTCAGAGCGCCTACCCTGCGCAATACGATGCCGTTACGGCCCAGGCCAAGCGCGAGATCGGCCGGGGATACCGGCCCGCGCTGAAGGGGCGCCTGCCCGACATCGGCGCATACGACGTGGTTTTCGTCGGCTCGCCCTGTTGGTGGGGCTCCGTCGCGCCGCCCGTGGCGACGTTCCTTGCCGCGTACGACTGGTCGGGAAAGACCGTTGCGCCGTTCATGACGCACGGGGGCAGCCGCATGGGCCGCAGCGAGGACGACATCGAAAAGCTCTGTCCCGGGGCTACCCTGCTGGGCGGGCTGCCGGTGCGCGGCAGTGCCGTGAAGGGCTCGCGGGATGCAGTCGGTAAATGGATCGGGGGAATGAATTTGTCAAAATAAACGAAAACGGATGTTACGCAAAATCAGAATCACGGCTGCTGCCGTTTTCTTCACGGTGATCACGCTGTTGCTGCTCGATTTCACGGGAACGCTCCATGCGTGGTTCGGCTGGATGGCGAAGGTGCAGCTGCTGCCCGCCGTCCTGGCCGTCAATGCGGGCGTGGTCGCAGCACTTGTGCTGCTGACCCTGCTTTTCGGACGGGTCTACTGTTCGGTCATCTGCCCGCTGGGCGTCTTTCAGGATGTCGTGTCGCGGGCGGCCGCCCGGCGGCGGAAGAACCGCTTCCGCTACTCGCGGGCGCTGTCGTGGCTGCGCTACGGCGTACTGGTGCTGTTCCTCGTGGCGATGGTCGCCCATTTCAAGCCCGTGTCGAACCTGTTGGCGCCGTACAGCGCCTACGGGCGTATCGTGTCCAACCTTTTTGCGCCCCTTTACCTGTGGGGCAACAACCTGCTGGCCTATCTGGCCGAGCGGGCCGGCAGCTATGCGTTCTACACGGTCGATGTCTGGGTCAAGGGCGCCGCGACGCTGGCTGTGGCGGCCGTGACGTTCATCGTGCTGGCCGTGCTGGCATGGCGCAACGGCCGAACCTACTGCAATACGGTCTGTCCTGTCGGCACGATCTTGGGACTCGTGTCGCGCTTCGCGGTTTTCAAGCCGCGTATCGACGCCTCGAAATGTAACGGTTGCGGCCTTTGTGCCCGCAACTGCAAGGCGTCGTGCATCGACGCGAAGACGCACCGGATCGATTACAGCCGCTGCGTGGCCTGCATGGACTGTCTGGGGAAATGCCGCCAGGGAGCGATCTCCTTTTCGCGCAAACCCGCTGCCGGCCGCAAACCCGCTGCCGTGGAACCTGCGACCGTGAAGGCGGCCGTTGCGGCGGGGGAACCGGCCGATGCTTCGCGCCGCAAGTTCCTTTCGCTGGTCGGGGTCATGGCCTGTGCGACGGTCAGGGCACAGGAGAAGAAGGTCGACGGCGGCCTGGCCGTGATCGAGCAGAAGAAAATCCCCCGGCGTACGACGCCCATTACCCCGCCCGGATCGCTCTCCGTGCGTAATATGGAGGCGCACTGCACCGGATGCCAACTGTGCGTGGCCGTGTGTCCCAACCAGGTGCTGAGACCGTCGGGCAAGCTGATGTCGCTGATGGTACCCGAGATGTCCTACGAACGGGGTTACTGCCGCCCCGAATGTACGAAGTGTTCGGAGGTCTGTCCCACGGGGGCCATACGCCCGATCACGAAGGAGGACAAGTCGTCGGTGCAGATCGGCCACGCCGTATGGATCGCCGCCAACTGCGTCGTCAATACCGACGGCGTGGAGTGCGGCAACTGCGCCCGCCACTGCCCCGCCGGGGCTATTCAGATGGTGCATAAGGAGCCCGGGAAGCCCGACTCCCCGCGTATTCCGGTCGTAAATGAGGCCCGCTGCATCGGCTGCGGCGCCTGCGAGAACCTCTGTCCGAGCCGTCCGTTCAGCGCCATTTATGTCGAAGGGCACCAGAATCACCGTACCGTTTAATGCTTCAAACGTATGAAAGAGAAGAAAAAGATAGGCCGCCGGGAGTTCCTGAAAGTCGCAGGTACCGGTGCTGCCGTAACGACGGCAGCGTTGTATGGCTGCAAGCCCCGCTCTGCGGGAAGCGCCTCTGAGGCAGACGGCGCACGGCAGGGGCAGATGACTTACCGTACCAACCCCAAGACGGGAGACCGGGTGTCGCTGCTGGGATACGGCTGTATGCGTTGGCCGACCGTCAGCAGCGGCAGCGCCCGTGACAGCGGCGACGAGATCGACCAGGAGATGGTCAACGCGCTGGTCGACCATGCCATTGCCCACGGGGTGAACTATTTCGACACTTCGCCCGCCTATTGCCGGGGGCATTCCGAACATGCCACGGGCGTGGCGCTGAGCCGCCATCCCCGCGACAAGTATTTCATTGCCACCAAACTGTCCAATTTCGCGCCCTCGACCTGGAGCCGCGAAGCCTCGATGGCCATGTACCGCAATTCGTTCCAGGAGCTGCAGGTCGATTATATCGACTACCTGCTGCTGCACGGCGTGGGCATGGGCAGCGGCATGGAGGAGTTCGAAGCCCGCTACATCGACAACGGGATGCTGGATTTCCTGCTTGCCGAGCGTGAGGCCGGCCGTATCCGCAACCTCGGGTTCTCCTACCACGGGGACATCGCGGTGTTCGACCACCTGCTTGCGCAGCACGACCGCTATAAGTGGGACTTTGTGCAGATACAGCTCAATTACGTGGACTGGAAACACGCCAAGGAGGTCAACACGCGCAATACCGATGCCGAGTACCTGTACGGCGAACTGGAGAAGCGCGGTATCCCGGCCGTCATCATGGAGCCGCTGCTGGGCGGGCGCCTTTCGAATGTCCACGACCACATCGCCGCCCACCTCAAACAGCGGCGCCCGTCGTCGAGCGTCGCTTCGTGGGCGTTCCGTTTCGCGGGGTCGTTCCCCGGGGTGCTGACCGTGCTGAGCGGTATGACCTACATGGAGCATTTGCAGGACAACCTGCGCACCTACTCGCCGCTCGACGAGCTGACCGATGACGACAAAGAGTTTCTGGAACAGACGGCGCAGCTGATGCTCCGCTACCCCACGATCCCCTGCAACGACTGCAAGTATTGCATGCCGTGTCCCTACGGGCTGGACATCCCGGCCATCCTGCTGCACTATAACAAGTGTGTCAACGAAGGGAATGTCGCCACCTCGTCGCAGGACGAAAATTACCGCCGGGCGCGCCGGGCGTTTTTGGTGGGCTACGACCGCAGCGTCCCGAAACTCCGCCAGGCCAACCACTGTATCGGCTGTAACCAGTGCGTGCCGCATTGCCCGCAGAATATCCGTATCCCGCAGGAACTGCACCGCATCGACCGGTTCGCCGAACATCTCAAACAGGATAGCTTATAGGCCTTCCGGCCCCGCAGCCCGTTCCGGCCTGCGGGGTTCTTTTTTTGGCTGCCCTCCTTCTGCGCGCGCCGTGTATCTAGGTTCCATGCGGAATGCCGCTTGCGGGCGTCGTGTATCCGGTTTGCCTGCCGAATGCCGCGCGCCCGCTTCTGCCGGGAATCCCGCAGCAAAGCCTCCGGCGATGAATTAACCGGCTCCGAATTGCGCCGGACGTGGGATTTTTCGTACCTTTGAAGCCGATCCGTAAAACTTGCCTGACCCATGGAAAAAAACCTTTGCCGCCCGGGCTTCGCACTGCCCCTCCTCATGGCCCTCCTGTTTGCCGCCGCCCCTGCACATGCCCAGGAGCTCGGAATCGAAACCGTGCCTTCGCAACCGAGGGCACTCCAGGAATTCGAGGTGTGGTATACGGCCGGCGGGGAGATCGAGTCGATAGAAATGCCCTGCTGGGGCTCCCTGACCCTGGTCAGAGAACTCGGACGGACGAGCGGCACGCAGACTTCGGTACGCGACGGCGTCATGACCCGTTCCGAAACCCATGCATACCGTTACCTCGTCCGTTCTGCGGTCGGCGGAGAGCTGGTTATTCCCGGAACGACGGCGGTTGTCGGCGGGCAGACGTGCCGCTGCGTGGGCTTGCGCGTTAAGATACTCCCCGCGCTGGTGTCCGTGCAGCCGCAATGCCGGATCGTATACGACTCGGTCGTCTCGCGGCGGATGGGCGGGCATATCCTGCGCCTTACGTGCGACCGCCGGCCCGACCGCAGGGAGCCGCTGCTGGCCGTGAACGGTGAGGATGTGGCGCCCCTGATGTCCGGTTATTCCGAGAAAAACGGCCTCGAAGAGTTTGTTTACCACTACCGGGTCGCCGGTGACGGCCCCGGCACGTATTCCTGTGTCCCGCGGTTGTCGTTCGGCGGCCGGGAGTTCGCCGCGGAACCTTATGTCGTCACCGTAAAACCCGCTTCGGCCGCCGTGTCATTCGGGCGGTGGTGGCTTTATGTGCCGGTGGGTGCGCTGCTGGCGCTCTGGGGCGCGGTGTTCGTACGCGACCATACGGTCGCGGCCGGCAGGAATGCCGTCGTGTCGCGGTTTTCATGGCGCGGGTATATGCTCCTCGCCCTTGCCCTGCTCTTCGTCGGGTTCAGCGCCGTGTTCCTGTGCCTCCTGTTCGCCCCGGGGGCAAAACCATTCGCGTTGTACCTGGCTGCCGCTGTGATGCTTTTCGGCTCCTGCTGGCTGGTGTTCGGGGAGTTGCGGCGCTCGGCCGTGAGGTTGTGCCTCGATGCCGGGACGCTCTGCGTTACACCTTATATGGGGCTGGGCATGACCCGCAGGTACGATATGCACGACTTCGACGGTGTCACCACATCCGTCCTTGTCAGCCGGGGCGAAGTGTACGAATACCGTTACCTGCTGAAAGGCGGGCGCCGCGAGGTGCGCCTCTCTTCGTGTTACCTGAAGAATTACGCGCGGCTTTCCACGGCCATCGGCGCCTGTTGCCCGGACAGGGGCGAACGCCCGAGGGACTTCTGGCTGGAGCTGAAGGAGCTTTTCCGGTAGCCGCCACTCCAGCTTTGGCGGGGTGTCGTCCCGATAGCCGGCGGCCTGTCCGTATAGTGTCGTACTGCGGGGTATCGGCCGCATGCTGCCCGATGGCGCCCTGGTCGCGTGGTTTTGCCCGCACGGTGCCCGTTCCCGGCCGTCGTGATGCCGCTTACTGATCCCGTGCCCTTCCGGAACCCGTAGCGCCGGTTTGTGCAATGCCGGAATAAACGATGCCGGGCTTCACAGGAAGCCCGGCATCGCCTTGTCTTGGCGGGTGGCGCCTACTGCGCGTCCGCCTTCGAATACTCCGAGAATTCGCACCCGAAGCGTTCCACCAGCATGTTGTCCATGGCGTCGGCCCGGAAAGCCAGGTCGACGATGTTCTTCCGGATCTCCTCCTCCGATTCGTCGGTGATGTCGGAGAGATGGATGCGGTATGCGATGTAAATCTGGCGGCCTTCGATCCCCAGTTTATAGGGGCCGAAATCCTCGCTCAGCATGTAGTCCAGCACCGGTTCCACCTCCTTTTTGGGCAGCAGGTTGATCGGCGAGGTGGAGAACAGGTAGTTGTTGTCGTAGACGAAGATGCGAATCTCCGAACTTCCCTTGTGGAATAACCACGAGTCGTAGCCGTCGCGTGCCAGCACAGGGTTGACCCCCATCTGTTCGATGGCCGATTCGACGAACCCGCCCAGAGGCGATTGTTCGCGTTCTTCGAAGACGCCTTCGGGCAGCTTGTCGCCGCACGACGGGCAATACTCCTCCTCTTGGGCGATCAGCTCCTCGCAGCTGCCGCACTGCACCTGGAATACCGTGCGGTTGAGGTCGCCGATCGTATCCAGCAGTGCGTGCAGCGTCTCGACCCGGATGCCGAAGCCCATGTTGTCGGCCTGCGTGAACTTGCTCACCGTCACGCCCACCACCCGGTTGTCTTCGTCGAGGATCGGGCCGCCCGAGTTGCCGGGGTTCACCGCGGCGTCGGTCTGGATGTAGTATTTGCCGTCCATCAGCTGCTTGGGCGATGACACCGAACCTTCGGTGATCGTGAAGGGCATGCCGTAGGGATACCCGGCGACGTAGACCTTGCGGCCGATCGTCAGCGTGTCGTCCTCGGCGAGCGAAATGTCCGGCAGCGAGGAGAAATCCCCTTCGGCCGCCAGCAGGGCGATGTCCATCGCCGGGTTTGCCAGCACGACCTTGGCCAGGTACGGGTTGCGCTCGTTGTCGTGGATGGCGACGGTGCGGAAGCCCTCGGTCACGTGGTAGTTCGTCACGAAAAGGTCATAGGCCTTGAGGTAGAAGCAACTGCCCGAGCCGCCCGAATGAGTCACTTTGAATACCGTCTTGTAAATATTGTTCTGTTCCATAGGATATACGGGTTTAGAGCGGTTATTTTTGTTGCCCGAGGGCCTGTTCCATCATTTTTTGCTGGAATTCCTGCGCCAGCCGCATGTATTCGGCCATGTCGCCTTTGGCCAGTGCCTCCTGCATCGCGGCCTGCATCTGCGCGACATGGCCCTGCATGGCGGCGGCCATCTGCTGCACCTGCTCCGCGGCGGCCGCACCGGCGATGCCCAGCTCCCCGGCGTCGAAATCCCCGTCGTCCGCCGAGAGGTCGTCCTCCATGACTTTTTCGAGTGCTTCGTACAGGATCTCCGAAGCCTCCTCCATCGTTTTCCCGGCCGACTTGCCGAGCGCCCCCGCCACGACGGCGTTCAGGTCGTCCTGCACGTCGTTGTAGTAATACATTTCGTAGAACTTGTAGAGGATGCGCACGGTGCTACGCTCGAAATTCTCCGATTCGATGGCTTCGGTAGCCTCCTGGTACACCTCCTTGAAGTTCTCCTGCACGTTGTTGAGCGAGGAGCGGCGCTTGGTCGAAACCAGCGTGTCGACCAGGTAAAGGTCGCGCGCCATCTCCTCGCGCGGCATTGCGAGCAGCCGTTCGAGGAACGCCTTGCCCTTGGCCACCAGTTCGGCCACGGGAAGCTCCTTGTCCATGTCGTCGACCGCCTTGTCGAGGTCGTTGAGCAACTGCCCCTGCGGGTGCGCGAAATAGGCGATCTTGTAGAGCGCGATGTCGATCACGTTCCACGAATAGCCGTACTTGCGTTCCGTCTCGTATTCCTTCACCGCGTCGAGCGTCTCGCGGCATGTCTGCCGGACGGCTTCGTAGATGCGCGTCACCTCCTCTTCCGGGTAGGGCGTCACCTGCGGTTCGTAGCTGCGTTGGGCGCCGAACTTCGTGCAGAACTCGTCGTCGTAGCGGTCGCCGACGTGGCAGATGTTGCGCAGTATGAAATACAGTTTGTGCGGATGGCTTTGTGACAGCGGGCAGGCGTATTCCATCATCAGCCTGTCGTCTTCCTTGCGGAAACGCGGCAGCATCAGCCGGTTGATGTTCAGGTCGGCGACCTGGCGCAGCATGGCCACGCGTCCCTTTTCGGGGAGTATCAGGAAATCGGCGCTGATGTGCAGCCTGTCGTCCGCGATGCGGATGTGCACCAGGATAGATCCGTGCGGGATATGGAACTCCGTGCCGTTGGCATTGCCGTACTTGGTGCGGAATTCCGGGTTCAGGTGGTCGAGCAACTGATAGAACGCCCCGAGGTAATTGCCCTCGTTGTATTGGTCTATGGCCTGCTCGTAGGCCTCCATGTTGACCTTGCTCTGGGTCGAGCCGAGGACAGGAGCGACGAATGGGTGAGTAGTTTTCATGTAGTTTTATTATGGCGATCCCCGGTTGTCGGGGCATCTGTCCTGTAAATTTAGGAAAAATCGGGAGAAAACCGCGCTCCCGGGCGAAAAACTTAATTTTCTTCGATCGAAAGCGTGCCGTCGGGTTCCACGGTCACCTCGGCCTCGTAGTAGATATACGACGTTTTGCCCGCGCTGCTCTCGGTCTCCTTACCGTCCTCGGTGAAGCGGACGACGAAGGACGTGTGCTGCTTCCCGAATGTCTTGTTGCGGTTGAATACCGAGTTGCCTGCCGGGACATCCTCCTCGATCTGGTAGCTTCCTACCGACTTGAACGAGTGCCCTTCGGGGAGCATGGTCTTGGCCTGTGCGATCTGTGCGGCGATTTGCGCGGCGTCGAGCTTCGTAAGGTCGATGCCGACGGTGGTTTCGTATTCGGGGGCCTCGAACGTGCGCTGTACGTCGCTCAGGGCGGTCGGTTCGAGCCCGGTCATGTAGTAGGACTGCGAAAATGCCTGGTTGTCCTTGTTGACCAGTTTTACCGAGATGAGGAACAGGTTGTCCGACAGGGGTTCACCCTCCATGAACGAAAGCGAATAGACCTTGAACTTGTCGGTGTCGACGCTCTTTTTTGCGATTTCGATGGCTTTGGCATAACTCGCCTCGGCATCCGTCGGATAGCCTGTGAGCGAGGAACAGGAGCAGATCGTTGCCGCAGCGACGCTCGCGGCGAGCAGTTTGAAAATGTGTCGCATTGTCTTTTCGGTTATAACGTTAATTGATAAAATGTTTTGCTTAGCGGACGTGTCGTGTATTGCAAAACGTTGTTTGTTCGTGGTGTATATTCTGTTATTTGAAGGTGGACTTGAAGGCGTCGAACGCATCGGAGCTTTCGAAGAATGCGCCGCGGATGACATGGTGGGCGGCCGGCAGCGAGATGGTGAATTCGTTTTCCTCCGCATCGAATTTGGTGTACTCGACGTCCGGGAGCCTGAACGACTCGTTGGTTACGGTGCCCTTTTTCACCACGGGAATCGTGACCAGGTCGCCGTCGACAGTGATTTCCCCGCCCTGAGCGATGAGCTTGCGTGCCTGCATGATCTCGCGCACGGTGAACGTCAGCAGGGCGAGTCCGCCGACCACGAAGATGATCGTCGTGGCAGTGGCGCCCAGGATGGGCATGCGGCCGATGCGGATGCCAAAAGGATATACCAGGGGTACGATGACCATGCCGGCGCCGATGGCCAGCGATGAGAGCGACCCGCTGAAGGGGTTGGTCGGGGTGTAGCTGAATTTCTGCATTTTTATTTTTATTGTAAATTTGGATGAATGATGCCCGTTCGCGTTATCCGGCGGACTATGCGCGGGATGTTCCTTTACGGCAGTCGCGGCACGACGGTCGTATTCGGTGCAAAGTTAATTGCGGGGCACCTGTTCCGAATGGGTATACAGGGGTATATTGCGGGGGGGGGATTATTTTCCAACCTACTGGTTATCTTTTTGTTCCATGTTCTAGAGGCGGGACAAGAGGGGTACATTTTGTAATTTGGAGAGGACATCTTCCAGTGTTGCGCCCTTTGCCGAGGCCAGTTTTTCGGTGCGGATGCGCTTCAATCGTTTTTTTACCGAGTCCTTCTCCAGGCAGACGACGCCGGCGATCTCGGCCTGCGACAAATGCATGCGTACCATGCAGCAATAGCGGATGTCATCCTCGTTCAGGGACGGGAACTGGTGGCGGAGCCGAACCGTGAAATTATCGAACACGGCGTCGGCGTGGGTGTAGATCGTCTTCCAGTCTTCATCCGACATCCGGCATTTCTTCGACTCCCCGGCCTGCTTTACCTGCGCGATGAAGCGGCTGTTGAGCTGGCGGAAGAAAGCCGTGCGCAGCTGTTCTTCCTTGCGGCGCATTTCGTCGAGCTCGTTCGCCTGCTTCATGAGGCGTTTTTGCTGGGCGATTTCCCGCAGTTTTGTCCGGTGCCATATGCGCATCCCCAGCCATGCCCCGAGCAGCAGTATCGCGCCGCAGGCCAGCATCGTCCGGTATGCGAGGCGTTCGCGGAACTGTTTCTGCCCCTCGAGGGCGGTGTTCCGGGCTTTGAGGTGCTCGTACTGCCACAATTCGCGGATGTGGAGCACATCGGCGCTGTGTATGTTGTCTTCGAGCGAATCCCTGAGGCTGCAATAATATTTCAGCGCTTCGAGGCTTTTCTTCGCCTGCCCCAGTCCCTCGTAGGCTTCCGAGGCGTGGAACGCCCACAGCGCCCGTGCGGTGAGGTCGGATGTGTCGGGGCACATCATCCGCGAACTGTCGATTAGACGCAGCGCCACGTCGTAGCGCCCCTGCTTGTTATATATTTCTGCCTTGGTCTTGATCCACGAAAAGCGGGCCCGTTCGGGGGCGAATTCGTATCCCCGTTCCCAGTACTCCTCGGCAGTGGCATAGTCCCCGCGCCGGAGGGCGTTTTCGATCAGCATGGCCCATTTCTGGGAGGTATTTTCGGTGATCCCCTTCTCCTCGGCCAGGCGGAGCGCCTTCAGCGCATAGTATTCCATGCTGTCGTATTTGCCGAGCCCCATGTACGCATGTGCGATGTCGCCGAGCGAAATGCAACGCCAGCCGTCCCTGTCGAGGCTGTCGGCGTAGGCATAGGCCCGCATGGCGTGGCCGACCTTCTCCTCGTAGAGCCGTTGCTTGCCGCAGAAGACGCCCAGCCACGTTTCCACCACATAGTGCCTTTGCCACTCCCCCGCCGCGGGCAGCGCCTGCCGGCTGTTCAGCAGCAGTGACATGGCGATTTCGGGTTGGTGGCGGCGATCGGCGATCTTGGCCGCATAGTAATAAGCCTTGTGCACACGGACAAAATCCTTCGTGTGGGTGCTGTAATAGGCGAGTGCGACGTCGGAAAGCGTGTCGCCGGTCAAGTTTTCGCCCGCGAGCCACCGCGCCTGGGTCAAGATCAGTGCGTAGCGGGCATAGTTGCGGCGGGACAGGTTCTTCGCGGGGGCGGGGATTCCCCGCAGGAGCCGCACGGCGCTGTCGGGATGCTCCATGACGATCGCCTCGGCTTGTGGAATGGCTTCGGGAATGGTTTGGCAGCCGATGGCCGGCAGGCACAGGAGGAATACGACGGTAAAACGGACGCAATACATGGGTAGAAGTTATTTGGGGCGGGTAAACGACTTCGGCACCTTTTGTCCGGTCTGCCTCAGTGCCGCTCCGGGTCGCAAATATAGTGTTTTTTGCGGTGGGGCGTACGCTGTGCCTGTTTTTTTCTTGTCCGGGAGAGCTGCTGAAAAAAGGTTTCGAAGGCGCCCGCACCACGTAGATCGCGGCGGGCCGGGGTGAAATCGAACGTGTGGACGTACGGCACCCCATGCTGGATATCCTTTCGCTCGATATCTTCACGTTCGTCACCTACCCCATTATCCGCCCGCTTATCGGGGAGCTCGCGGCGGACAGGGCCGATTTCATCACCCAGTGCAAACGCGAGAATATCGCGACCCTCATGCGGCGCCTCGGAAAACACCCGGGATCAGGCAGTACGACCGATCCGCCAGACTGCCGAATATACTTGTCGAATGCCGGCCGTACCCTTACCGCCCCGTGACGCGCATGTATTTCGCGAGCGAGGTGTGGTAGGCGGCATAGGCCGAGGTGAGGTTGTTGCGGCTCTGGGTGTAGAGCGTCTCGGCGTCGAGCAGGTCGGTGAGGGTAGCTGTCCCTGCGTCGTAGAAATTGCGGTTCTGCCGCAGGTTTTCGGTGGCCGATGCCACTGAACGCTGCATGAGCAGGATCTGTGCGTGGGCCTCCTGCACCTCGCTCCATGTCCGTTCGATCTCCACGGCGAGCATTTCGCGGGCTTCCAGTCGGTCGTTCTCGGCCTGCATCTCGTCGATGCGGGCCTTTTTCAGGGCATGAGCCCCGCCCCACCAGTCGGAAATGGGGATGGATACCTGTGCGAAGACCATTCCGTCGTCCACGTCCTTGTCGGTCACGTTATAATAGAGGTACCCGGCGCCCACGGCCACGGTCGGCAGCCGTTTGCCGCGTTCCATGCGCTTGCGGTATTTCTGCGCCTCGACGTTCTTTTCCGAGAGCAGGTATTCCGCGCGGCGGTCGAGCGCCTCGTCCACCGGCACGTAATAGGCTGCCGGGGCCTCCGGTTCGCCGAAGGCTGCGGCCGCGATGTCGAACGTATGCCAGTCGGCGCCGATATGCTGTGCGAGCAGCATCTTCGACACCTTCAGCCCGTTTTCGACCTTCAGCCGCTCGGAGGCTACCTCCTGCCTGCGCAGTTCCACGCGCAGCAGGTCATTCGTGGTCACGAGCCCCGCTTTGACCGAGAGCGCGACCTGGCGGTGTATCTCCGCCAGCTGCCGCTCCACGGCTTCGATGGTCGAAAGGTTGTCCCTGAGCGATACCACCTGCCAGAAGTAGGTGTCGGTGCGTTCGCGCACCTCGGCTGCGGTCTTTTGCAGTTGTAGCTGCGCGACCTCTTCGCCCAGCCGGGCGAGTTTGTTGCCGCTGACGATCTTCAGCCCTGCGAACAGGGGCTGCACGGCCGTGACGGAACCCAGGATGCCGCGTTTTACCAGCAACAGGGGCAGCGACCCCATCTGGGGGATCGCGAAATCGGCCTGCACCAGCCCGTGCTGGGCCTGGAATACGCCGCCCGAGGCCGAGACCTGCGGGAAATAGGTGGTGAATGCCTCGCGGCGCGTCTGCAAGGCGGCATCGAGGCCGAGGCGGCTGTTTTTGAGCGTGCGGTTATGCTCCTCGGCCGCGGCGCGGCACTCGTCGAGCGTGAGCGTCTGGGACAGGCCCGGGGCGGCGGCCATGCACAGCAGGAGGAATAGGACGGTCTTTTTCATCATTTGTAAATTTTGGAATAGAGGACGGGCAGGATCGTGACTACGAGGATCAGCGAGCCGATGCCGCCGGCGAAGATCGTTACGCCGACCGGCGCCCAGAAAGTACTGCCGCCGAACATCATCGGCACGACGCCTACGGCCGTGGTCGCGGTCGTGAGGAAGATCGGCACCATGCGCCGCTTGCCGGCGTCGTAGGCCGCCAGGCGTGCCGACCAGTGGCAGACCTTGCGTTTGTCCTCGGCGTGCTGGTACATCAGGATGACGTTGCGCACGATCATGCCCAGCAGCGTGATGAAACCCAGCACCGACGTGAGGCCGATGGTGAAGTCGGCGATCCGCAGCCCGACGACGGCGCCGAACAGGCACAGCGACATCGAGGCCATGACCACCAGCGTGATGCCGAACTTGCGGAAGTTGACGAGGATGAAGAAGAAAATGATCACCAGCGAGATCGACAGCCCCGATGCGATGGGCGGGATGGTCTCCCAGTCGAATTCATGGGCGCCGCCCAGTTCCGTGGTGACGCCTGCCGGGAGCACCAGCTCCCGGTCGATGATGTCGCTGATGCGCGAAGTCATCCGCATGGCGTTGGCACCGCGTTTGAGGTCGGCCGTGACGGTTATGCAGCGCATGCCGTTGCGGTGTACGATCTTGCTCTGGCTCCAGACGGGCTCCACGTCGGCGATCTGGCGCAGGGGCACGCTGACCGAAGGCACCGGCGACGAGATGTAGGTGTCCCCGATGTCGGAGAGCGAGCGTTCGCCCTGCCGTGTGTCGTTCTTGAGTACGATGGGCAGCCGGTAATCGCCCTCCCAGACCGATCCGACCGGGACGTCGCCCGAAGCCAGCGCCAGGTTGACCGCGGCCAGCGTCCGCGTGACGCCCAGCTGCGGTGCCGTGACGGGATCCAGCCGCACGTCGATGACCGAACGGGGGTCTTCGTAGTCGGAGTGTACCCATTGCAGCTCGGGCATCCGGCGCATCCGGGCCATCAGGCCGTCGGTCGCGGTGCGCAGCGAGTCGATGTCGCTGCCGTAGAACCGGAACTCCAGCGAGGGGACGTTCTGGTAGTCGAGCTGCTTGAATTTGACATAGGCCTCGGGGAAACGGTCGGCCCATGCGTCGGCATACTGGTCGAGGATATCTTCGGTGTCGTCGACCGAGGTGGTGTTGACGATGAACTGTGCGTAGTTCTTGCCTGCCATCTGCGGGGCGTAGCTCATCTGGAAGCGCGGCGAGGAGCACCCGACGAACGAGGTGACCGATTTCACGCGCGCATCGTCGTGCAGCACCCGGTAGACCGAGTCGGCTACGGCGGCGGTGCGCTCCAGCGGCACGTCGGGGCGCAGGTAGATCTCCACGGCGAACTGGTCGCGGTCGGCGAAGGGAACCATGCGCAGCTTGAGCTGCGTGGCGATCAGCAGCGATACGATGACCGAAGCGACGCCCATCGAGATCGTCAGCCAGCCGTGGCGGAACGTCCACGCCAGTACGCGGCGGTAGAGGTCGTGTACGCGGTCTGTGACCGACTTGCCCGCTTTTTTCGGCTGTACGGCGGGGATGATGAGGATTTCGAGGAACGGGATCACCAGCACGGCCAGCAGCAGCGAGACCATCAGGTTGATCGTGATCGTCCACGGGAAATAGGTCAGGAAGTCGCCCATCATGCCCGTCATGGTGAAGAGGATCGGATAGAAGATCATGCAGATGCAGACCGTGGCCAGCAGCAGCGACGGGAAGAACTCCCGGGCGCTCTCGACCGCCGCGAACCAGCGCGAGTGGCCGCGCCCGAGGTAGTCGAGGTAGCCGTCGATCACCACGATCGAATTGTCGACGATCATACCCAGCACCACGACCAGTGCCGCGAGGGTCACCGTGTTGAGCGGGATGCCGAACAGGTACATGATTCCCACCGAGATGAAGGTCGACAGCGGGATGGTGATGGCCGCCACGATGGCCGACCGCAGCGGGAAGAGGAGCATCATCACCAGGATGATGATGGCCATGGCGACGAACAGGTCACGCAGGAACGAGTGCACCGAGTCGCCCACGACCTTGGCCTGGTCGGCGATGCGCTGCACCTGGACGTCCGCGGGGAGCTCGGCCGCAATGAATTCGTGCAGCACTTCGTCCACGTCACGGCCGTATTGCACGATGTTGAAGCCCGCCTTCATCTCCATCGACAGCATGACGCAGCGGTGGCCGTTGTTGCGGATGTAGCTGTCCGGGTCGTCGTATTCGCGTACGACGCGCGCCACGTCCTTCACGCGCAGCACGTGCCCCTGCGGGTCGCTCCAGATGATCTGCTCGGCGACCTCCCGCTCGCCGGCCAGCGCCGGCGCGATGTGGATGGGCGTTTCGGTCTCGGCGTTGCCGACCGACCCGCCCATCGGGGTCAGCCCCTGCGAGGCGAGCGCGGCCGAGAGGACTTTTTCGCCGATGCCGTAGGCCGCCAGCCGTTCATGGTCGGCGTAGATCGAGATTTGCTCCTGCTGCACACCGTACGGGCGCAGGTTCGAGACCGACTCGATGCGGCGCAGGCGGTCGCTCAGGTCGTCCATGTAGCCTTTCAGTTCGCGGTACGACCGCGTATCGGATTCGAGCGTGATGAGCAGCGCCGAGGTGTCGCCGAAGTCGTCGTTGGTGACCACGGCCGCAACGCCCGGCGGCAACTGCGACTTGAATGCCGCCAGGCCGTGCTTGATCTTCGACCACACTTCGTCCTTGTCGTTCACGTGGTCTTCGAGTTCGACCATCACGTAGCACATGCCGTTCTGCGACGTGGAGGTGGTCTTCGACCGTTTGACCTCCTTGTAAGTCATCAGGAACTGTTCGAGCGGCTTGGCGAGCTGCTGCTCGACCTCTTCGCTCGTGGCGCCGGGATAGACGCCCACCACCACGCCCTGGCGGATCGTGTATTCCGGGAACTCCTGCTTGGGAATATGCACCAGCCCGTAAATACCGAAGGCGAACAGGCAGCCCACGATGAGGAAGGCGATGCGGAAATTGCGCATCGACCACGATATTATATTGCTTTTCATTCCGCTATGACTTTACTTCCCTGGCCGATTTTCTGCATCCCGTCGGTCACGATGCGGTCGCCCGCTTGTATTCCTGCGGTGATCGTGACGGCGTTGTTCACCAGGCGTCCCGTGGCGACAGCCGTGCGGACGACCGAATCCCCGCTCACTTTCCATACGAAGCGGCTTCCGTCGCCGGCCTGCTGCACGGCGCGTACCGGCAGCGCGATCTCTTCGGCCGCCCCTGCCGGCGATGCCTCCACACGGCATACCATGCCCGGGAGCAGCTCGCCGTCGGCGTTGGACAGCGTGGCGCGTACGTCATAGGTGTGTGTAGCGGGATTTGCCACGGCACCCTTTTCGATCTTCCCGGCCGGGAAAGCACGGTCGCCGAGTGCCGCGACGGTTATCCGCAGCCGGCTGTCCGTGCCCAGGCGTGCGATCTCCTGCTCGGGTACCGGGAAGCGGACTTTCACCGTCCCGATCCGCAGCAGGGTCATGGCCGGAACGCCCGGCAGAACCGTCTCCCCCGCTGCGGCCTGCCGTTTGCCGATGACGCCCGTGAACGGTGCGTACAACTTGCAGTCGTCGAGGTTTTTGCGGGCGATGCCGTATGCCGACTCGGCCTGGCGCAGCCGGGTCTGCGCCTCGACCCACTTGATCTGGGGCAGGCTCTCGGCGTCGTAAAGCTGTTTGAGGCGCGCGCAGGCATCTTTCGCCTGGTCGAGTGCCGCCTGCGCGGCATCGAAGGTCTGCCGGGCCGATGTCGGATCGAGTTCGGCCAGCAACTGCCCCTGCTGCACGCGCTGCCCTTCGTCCGCGTAGGTGCGCGCGAGGGTACCGGCGACGGGGAAACTCAGGGCGGCCGAGGTCTCCTCCTCGATCGTGCCGACGTAGAGCGCGGCGTCGATGTCCGACGACGGGGTGACGACGATGGTGCCCACACGCAGCGGATCGGCCGTATGGGGCTTTTTCGGTGAAGTGCAACCTGTCGCTAACAGCAGTATTGCGCAAAAAGTCGTTTGTTTCATCTGTTCCGTATTTTTCGATGCAAAGTTGCCGTTTTAGCGGTCGTAAGAAAAGACCATCGTGTCGGATGAATTCGTCGATTGGTTCGATTTTGTACTATTCAATGAAAAGCTCCCGGGATTTGCGTATATTTGTCCGTATAATTATCGGTAAAATGAACAAAAAGGAGATTCAGAGCTTCTCGCTCGCCACATTGCTCGACATCTGCGGCCGCAGGCCGGAAGACCTCTATTACGATGGATGCCTGATCGCTTCGCGTGTCAATGTGAAGGATGAATTCAACATCGACCTGTTCCGGTATCCGACACGTCTCGATGCCTTTGCGATCATTTTTTGTTCTAAAGGTTCGATTGTCTCCACGTCGGGCGTGACGCGCCACACGATCGGCGAGAGGACGCTTTTCGTCCACCTGCCCGGCAGCATCCTGCAGGTCGAGTCGGTGGAGGACGCCAGCGTGCATGCCATTCTCTGCGAGGAGGAGTTCATCCAACGGATCAATATCGACCTCAAACTGCTGACACAGCTTTTCCTGCAGGTCGAGAAGCACCCCAGCCTGCCGCTCGACGACGAGGAGTGGGACGGGGTCATGCGTTCGCTGGACGGGATCCGCATCGAGGGGGCACGGCAGCACAACGACCCCTACTCCGCCGAGATCATACGTTCGATGATCCGGACACTGGCCTACAAGGTCTGCCGGATCATCGCCCGGCATGTCGAGACGGGGGCGTCGGACGCCTCTTCGCGCAGCCGCAACGAGGAATATTTCAACCAGTTTATGGGAGTGCTGACCAGGCACTACATGCAGCAGCGTTCGGTAGGTTTCTATGCCGAACAGTTGAACCTGACGCCCAAATACCTCACGACGATCATCCGCAAGACCAGCGGGCGCACGGCCGTGCAGTGGATCGACGACTATGTGGTGCTCGAAGCCAAGAACCTGCTGAAATACTCCACGATGAGCATCCAGGAGATCTCCTACTACCTGAATTTCCCCAACCAGTCGTTTTTCGGGAAATACTTCAAGAACCATACGGGCATGACCCCCACCGCTTACCGGCTGGGAAAATAGCCCGCCCGCGATCCGGAATGAAAATTACCCGGGCGAGCGCTCCGGGTAATTTTTGGGTGCATCCACCTGGGGGACGGCACGTGTCAGGGTCTGTTCAACAGGTGGTTGGCGGCTATATATATGCAGGCCGGGTTTGCCGCTATGGTCTTTTCCGCGAAGGCCCGGAAGTCTGACTCGGACACATATCCCGGCCGTCCCAGCATCCTGTTGAGCGACTCCCAGTTATATACTCCCGGACGCCTCGAGAACCTGCGGAACCATTTTTCGATGGGAGTGCCCTGCCTGACCCTGCTGCTGGAACTGTTTTCGGAATTGTCGCTTGTCTTTATCTGCAGCAGCGAGCCGTCCGCCTTGCAAAAGTCCACCGCATCAATCGTACTTCCCCAGCAGCAATACCATCCCAAGGGGGATAATTTTACCGCCAGGTACTCTTCGAGCAACTCGCCGATATTGTTTTCGATCGTCATCAGCAGGGAATGCCCGGCCACTATTTTATCGGCCAAATTATCCTCGAGCCCGGGTATCCTGGCTCTGAGGATCGTTTTTGCCATCGGATCCGGATGTGTCCCGGAACAATTCCCGGTTCTGGCCGAGGGCCTGTTGTTATATCCGGCCAGGTATGCCCCCACCCATTTCTGCATGTAGCCGGAGAGAATTATGGTGTCCGAACTTTTCAGGCGGAAAGTCGGCAAATTGCGTTTTTCGCTGAAGGCGACTTTCAGGACGGTCTCCATGGCGGGGGAATAATTCGTCCCGGCGTATATTTTGGCATAGGCGATTGCCTTTTCCGTACTCGATTCGTCGAATCTGTATGCATCCGTCATGGTTTTTTGTTTTAAAATTACGGATTAATCGAATTCGATTGTCAACTGGGACGATGTTTTTTTTCGTTTCCCCGATAAAATTCCGGTTTCGAATTCATGATCCGATGTGCCCTTGTAGCGGGAATAGGGAAAGCCTTCCGGTGCCGCCGTTTCGACTCCCTGGCGGTGGGCGGCGATTGTCCTGCCGATTGCCCTGCCCAGCCCGACGGGAACCGCATTGCCGATTTGTTTGTATTTGTCCAGCAAACTGCCTTCGATCACCCAATCGTCGGGAAATTCCTGAATCCTTTTGTATTCTTGTATGGACAGGGGCCTGTTTTCCGTCGGGTGCGCCAGTTCCGTTGCGGGCATGGCGGGATGGGTGACTACCGTGGGGGACGGCGAATCCCAGTCCAGCCTTCGGTAAAAGCCCGTTTTCCCACCGCCCAGATGGTAGGAGTTTCCCATGGCTTCCGGCTGGAGTTCTTTGGGCAGATTCCGCCAGTTTTCCCCCGGTTTCAGCATCTTAATGTACTTCAGCCGCTTCTCGGAAAAGTCGATGTGGTCGCATCGGGCCGGATCCAATCCGGCTACTGCATCCCTGAAAGTCCTCCACCTTTCAAGCCCGAATACCTCTTCGTTCGAATGGGTGGGACGGAGGTACGGAACCGGGTTCGGGGATTTGGTGCATGTTATGACGACCCTCTCCCTGATTTGCGGGGAGCCGAAATTGGCCGAATTGTAAAGGTTGAAAGTTACGTTGTAGCCTGCGGCTTCCAGCTTCTTTTTGATATAAAAGAGTGTCGACCCCGGTGTCTTTGCCCAATCGAGGTCGTAGCTGCGGATAATTTCATCGTCGATGTCTATCGAAAGTGCGGACGAAAACAACCCTCTTACGTTTTCTATTACGGCGTACTGCGGTTGTATCTCCCGGATGACTTCTATGTATTTCAGAAAGACATTGCCCCGCTCGTCCTGGAAGCCGAGCCTTTTCCCGGCCGTGCTGAATGCCTGGCAGGGCGGCCCGCCGACGACGATGTCGACCTGCCCGTTTTCCCGGAGGTTGGCGTATTCCAGGATCTCCCCGACCGTGTAGTCCCTTATATCTCCGATCAGGCCGATGCCGGGTTCGTTGGCGACGATCGTCCGGCGGCATGCGTTATCCGTTTCGCAGGCCAGCAATATGTTGATGCCCTCCTGCTCCAGTCCGATGTCCAGCCCCATCGCCCCGGAGAAAAAGGAGAGGCAATTCAGCGCGTCCTGTTTTGGCGCTTTCTTGGATTTCCGATCCGGAACGTCATTTTTTTTCATCCGCAGATCCTTCCTGTCGAAAGATTCCAATGTATCGTCGTTTAAAATCCAGGAGTCCCCTATTTTCTGGCCGGCGAGGCGGCCTTCCCTTAAAAGTTTCCTCACATATTGGGCGGAGCATCCCAAGGTCTCCGCCGTTTCAATCACACTCAGCAACATGGTTTGATTATTTCGTTTGCGAAACACTGCAAATATACCCTTTTCCCCGCAAACGGCCAAAAAAACTCCCTCGGACCGGAAGTTTTTATCCCGATACGTTCGACCCGTGCCGGACGGGGAGTCGCATGAGCCCGTAAGACGGACAGGTTATTTCACTGTTACTGGTTTCCTGCGTTTGTCCCGGGGACGCAAGGGGCATAACGGGGGCTTATTGACCGTGTCCTTGCCGGGGTATTTGTTCTAAAGCCGTTGTTTTGCATCGTTTGACGCAGGAGGGAAAATACGTTTCTAATGGGGAGTTTTATGGAGAGACAATGGGAGCCAGGCCCCTGGAAAGGCGCTTTTGCCTCTTTCCCGCCGCAGGTAAACAAAAAATCAGCAACTTCATTTCTGTAAGTTGCTGATTCCCTGAGCGGAAAACGAGACTCGAACTCGCGACCCCAACCTTGGCAAGGTTGTGCTCTACCAACTGAGCTATTTCCGCATGGCATGTTTCTCAATTGCGAGTGCAAAGGTATATAAAAAATCCGAATCTCCAAATTTTTCAGGGCTATTCTGCGGAATTTTTGTCCTGAAGCCGGGCTCCGCCCCCTTTATCTGAACACCCTGATGCGTTCGTCCAGCGGTTTGAACGTCTTTTCGCCCGGTTCGCCTGCGGGTGTCCCGAACGGCATTTGCGCGACGAGTTTCCACTCCCCGGGCAGGCTCCAGCGCTTGCGCACCTCGTCATCGATGAGCGGGTTGTAATGTTGGAGCGATGCCCCCAACCCTGCGTCTTCCAGCATCGTCCAGACTGCCAGCTGGTGCATGGCCGATGTCTGCTCCGACCATACCGGGAAATTCCCCGCATAGGCCGGAAACTGCTGTTGCAGGCCGCGGACGACATCCGTGTCTTCGAAGAAAAGTACGGTGCCGTACCCGGCTGCGAAGCTGTGCTCGATCTTCTCCTCGGTGCGTGCGAATGCCCCTTCGGGGACGATTGCCCGCAGGGTGCGCTTTACGATTTTCCATAATTCGTCGTGATGCTCGTGAAGCAGCAATACGGCACGTGTCGATTGCGAATTGAAGGCCGAGGGTACGTGTTTTATGGCAAAACGCACGATTTCCTCGATCCGTGCGTCGTCGATGGGCGATTCCGGAGCTAAGGCGTAGTAGCTGCGGCGGTGGCGGAGTGCCTCTCTGAATGTTCTTTCCATAGTCTTTACCGGTTTAAGATCCGTCTATGCAAATATAGCACAACTTCGGATAAAATGTGCATATTCCGCTGCGAAACGCTATCTTTGCACCATGAAAAATGCCATCGGACTCTTTTCCCGGCTTGGGTGCCGCCTGCGCGGTTTCGGCGACGACGCCCGCACGCGGGAGATAATAGGGCGTGCTTGCCGGGAAAACGGCTGGTTTACGCCTGCGGACATTCGCCGCGCCGTTGCGGCCGTCGCCGGCGTGATGCTCCGGCGCGACGCACTCGCGGAGTGGCTGGCGCCCTACCCCGTTCCTGTCGCCGAACCCCGGCGCGTGCTGGTCGTCATGGCCGGGAATATCCCGCTGGTCGGATTTTTCGATATGCTGTGCGTGCTCGCCGCAGGGCACAGGTGCCTCGTAAAACCATCGGCCAAAGATACCGTCCTGATGGAATATGTCATCGGGTTGCTGCGCGGAATCGACCCGCAGGTTCCGGTGGAATTTTACGACGGCAGCACATCGCCCGATGCCGTGATCGCTACGGGCAGCGACAATGCCAACCGCTATTTCCGGGCGCAGTATGCGGGCATTCCCGCCCTGCTGCGCGGTAACCGCCAGTCGGTCGCCGTACTCGGCGGCCGGGAAACCCCCGCGCAGCTCACTGCATTGGCCGACGACATCTGGGCTTATTCCGGACTGGGCTGCCGCAGCGTGTCGCTGCTTTTCCTGCCCGAGGGCTATGACCTGCAGCTGCGGATGCCGGAGGTGAACGTGAAATACAGGAACTCTTACCGCCAGCAGAAAGCCCTCCTGACGATGGGCGGACAGCCGTTCCGCGACCTGGGAGCTGCCGTGGCCGTCGAAGAGCGGGCCTTTCCCGCGGCGTTGAGCCGGATCAATTATTCGTTTTACAAATCACCCGCCGAGGTCGGGGCCTGGCTCGCAGCACACGATGCCGGACTGCAATGCGTCGTTTCGGAGTGCATTGCCTGCCGCCGCCGC
Organism: Alistipes sp. UBA1686; assembly: GCF_002320215.1. Lineage (NCBI taxonomy): Bacteria > Pseudomonadati > Bacteroidota > Bacteroidia > Bacteroidales > Rikenellaceae > Alistipes > Alistipes sp. UBA1686. Next base: position 238,575 of record NZ_DCKA01000021.1, on the reverse strand, counting down.
GTGGATTTCGGCCATGCACAGTCCCCTGGGCTGACGGATTACCCCGACGACAGGGATGTCATCGAATTCCTTACGACATCTTGTTTGTAAATTAGGTCATGCTGGGTGCTTTTTATTGATAAATAATATTATATTTGGCTGTGTTTATAATAAATAATATTATATTTGAGGCTGAATATAAAACAAATGGTTTATCATGAAAAAGTTCGCCTTATTAGTCGTTTCGTTATTTGTCGCCGGCTCTGCATCGTATGCCCGCAAACCGGCCCCCGTAATCCCCGACTTCATACATGCCGCCTATTCGGTGGAGAGCCTCCTGAGCGAGGCGGAACTCACGAACCCGGGGTACGATGCCTTCCAGTTCATCTACCTGATGGCTACGCCCGAGTGGGCCGGGCTGGATTTCGACCGGCCGCAGGATGCCGTCGACGCCTATGCCACGCAGTTCGACTACCTGAAGCAGGGAGGCAAGATGGCGCTCGTGCCCTCCATGATCGAAAAGGCCCATGCCGCCGGGGCCAGGATCCTGTTGTGCTTCGGCGGGCAGCAGGAGTTCCTTCCCCTGCTGGAGAATCCGGATCGGATCCCCAGGTTTGTCGGGTATATGGTGCGCCTGGTCGAAAAGAACGGTTACGACGGCATCGACATGGACTGGGAGATCACGCTGGACAAGGAGTTGCATGCCCGCATGATGGCCCTGCTGCGCGAACGGTTCGACGAACTCTCGGAACGCACCGGGCGTTATTACTACCTGACCACGGCCCTCAGCATCGACCACGAGTACGACCCGGCGCTGGCCGACAGGCTGGCCGGGGCGGTCGACTGGATAAATATCATGTCCTATGACATGTGCGACGGCGTATGGGGCAGCACCCCTTCGCACAACACCTCGATGGAGCGTATGCGGTCGAAGCTGGAACACTGGAAAGTCTTCGACAAGCGGAAGCTCTGCCTCGGGCTGGCCAACTACGGGTTCTATTACAAAGGGTTGAAGCCCGGGCAGAAAGCCGACGGGCCGCTGCGCGACTACGGTTCGTATATCACCTACAAGGAGTTCCTGCCCCGGCTCGCAAACGGCTGGACGGAGGAGTACGACCCGGCAGCCGAGGTGTCCTACTATTTCTCGCCGGACAGAACGGAATTCGTGACCATCGACAACCCCTCTTCGATACGCAGCAAGATCGAATGGATCAAGGCCGGCGGCTACCTGGGGGCTTTCTGGTGGGAATTCCACCACGACTACGTAGCTCCCGGGGCGGAGAACCCGCAGGGCAGCCACTACCTGATCGACATTGTTACCCGGTACCTCGGTCGGAAGTGACGCAGCCTGTTGTTTTGCATTTTCCCTTTTTGTACTATCTTTGTAGTAGGAAATGCAAAAATTACAAGCTATGTCAATGGTTTTCCGATTCCGGATGCTGAGCGATGAGAACGACAACTTCGTGCGCGATTATGAAGTGCCGTACGACATGACGTTGCTCGATTTCCATAATTTCATCCTCCGCTCGCTCGAATACGAGGAGTGCATGGCGTCGTTCTTCACGGCGGACGAGCGCTGGGAAAAACTGCGCGAGTTCACCCTCATGGATATGGACGACGGCTCGGAAGGGGCCCCTGCGGCGATGGAGAGCGTGACTCTGGGGCAGATCATCCACAACAACCGCGACCGGCTGATCTACCTTTTCGACATGTTCGGCGACCGGGCCTACTTCCTCGAACTGACCGGGACGTACGAGATGCCCAAAGACGGCTCCTATCCGCGCGAGATATACGCCCGGGCCGATGCCCCCGACCAGTACGACCCGTCGAAGACGGCCACCGCGGGCGAAGGCTCGATTTTCGACGAGGTGATGGGGGAATTCAACGATTTCGAGGGCGACGACAATTATGACGACGAGTACTAAGCGGCTCGTCGTCATTGTCGGCCCGACCGGTTCGGGCAAGACGGATCTGAGCATCCGCATCGCCCTGCACTACGGTGCACCCATCCTTTCCACCGACTCCCGCCAGATGTACCGCGGCTTGCCGATCGGTACGGCCCAGCCTACGGCAGACCAATTGCAAGCCGTCGAACACCATTTTATAGCATCGCACGACCTCGCGGATAACCTGAGTTGCGGCGAGTACGAAACGCAGGCCCTCGCCTGCCTCGAAAGACTGTTCGCCGGGCATGACTGCGTCGTTGCCGTCGGGGGCTCGGGGCTTTATGTCAAGGCGTTGTGCGAAGGCATGGACGACCTGCCGCAGGCCGATGAAAACCTGCGCCGCGAATTGGCGGCGCGACTCCGCACGGAGGGGCTCGAAGCCCTCGCCGGGCAGTTGCGGACGCTCGATCCGGATTATTATGCGGTGGTCGACCGCAGCAACCCGGCGCGCGTCGTTCGGGCACTGGAGGTCTGCCTGCAAACCGGACTGCCCTACTCCCGCCTGCGGACTGGGCGGCGTCGCAAGCGCGATTTCGACATCGTGAAGGTCGGCATTGACATGCCGCGCGAGGAGTTGTACGGACGCATCGACCGCCGTGTCGGGCAGATGCTTGCCGACGGCCTCGAAGCCGAGGCGCGTGCGGTGTATCCCTACCGCGGTCTGAATGCCCTGCAGACGGTCGGCTACCGGGAGTTCTTCGACTATTTCGACGGACGCATCTCCTATGACCGGGCCGTGGAACTTATCAAGCGCAATTCGCGCCGATATGCCAAACGGCAGCTTACCTGGTTCCGCCGCGACGCGGAAATCCGCTGGTTCGGCCCCGACCAGACGGGGGCGATTATAAATTATATAGATTTTGGCGAATCGTAAAATTTTCGTACTTTTGCCGACGCCTTTCGCTGAAAGGCAGTGGCTCGGATGGTGGAATAGGTAGACACGCCGGACTTAAAATCCTGTGACCAGCAATGGTCGTGCGGGTTCGATTCCCGCTCCGAGTACAGGGCCGTCTTTTGCGACGGCCCTTTTTCGTGCCCTGCGGGATCCGGTCAATGCCCGAACCTCGACGTGTCGACCGTCTTGTGCCGCTTCTCCTTGTATGTGCCGAAACGGTAGGAGAAATGCACCGTCACCGAACGGGTATACGTGCCGGAATCCATGTCGAGGTACTGTCCCTTGTAACGGACTTTGGCGAACGGCAACGAACTTTCGAAAATGTCGTTGCAGCGCACCGAGAGGCTCGCCCGGCTCTTGTCGAACGTCCACTTGGCACCCGCGTTGACGCTCCACGAAGGGTCGACGTCGTATGTCCCCTGGATGGCCGCGCTCTGATAGTAGCCCGAGAGGTCGAGCGTCAGGTCGGGTTTGCGGCTCAGACGGATCGTGTTGTCCATGCGCACCACCCCCAGCCATTTGGAGCGGTCGAACGCCAGGTCGTGAAAGGCGTCGCAGCGCTGGGTCATCCGCATCCCGGTCAGCGTCAGCCGGGAATCGAGCCATTTGCCCGGGCGCAGCGGTACGATGACGTTGGCGCCCCACTGGCGGTTGGTGTTCCAGTTGAGCGTCTGGTAGACCAATGCCAGGCGATCAGGGGCCTGCCATGCGGTTTGGTCGAAGTAGTCGGGCATCTCGTTCCAGAACAGCATGAAGATATACTTCTGCTTATACATGTACATTGCCTGGCCGTTGTAGCTTTTCGACGGCCGCAGTCCGGGCGTGCCCCGGATCTCCGAATAGCCGTCGATGTAGGAGGTCGACTGCTGCATCTCCCAGTACGAGGGATAGGTCTTGTCCGACGAGAGCGAAATCTGTACGAGATGTTTCTCTGCGGGTGTCAGGAGCAGGGTCGCCTGCGGGTAGAGCGACCAGTTGTCGTAGTCCCCCGCGCGGTAGTATTCCCCGGCCAGCGACAGCGAGAAACTCCCCTTGGCGAACTCTTTGCTCACCCCGGCATAGAGGTTGCCCGTGTATTCGTCGAGGTGCGAATCGGTATCGACGGTGGCGATGTCGCCCTCATGGAGCCTGTAACGCTGGTAGTCGTGGTCGCCCGCCCAGCTGAAGATGCCCCCGTAGGTCATGCCCCAGCCATTGCCCAGGTCGTGCGACTGGTCGGCGCTGACATTTACCCGGTCGACGGACTGCCCCGAAACCACGTCGAACGCTGTCCGGTTGCCGTCGGCGTACCTGTTCCGCATGGCGGCCTGCTGCCACGAGCTGTAATGCGTGTAGTCCGCCGAGAGGTCGAGCCCGGAGGCCGACGTGTAGCGCAGCGCAGCGTTGTGCATCGTGTTGTCACCCCCGGGCGAGCTGACCGAGTTGACCAGGTTGCCGTCGGCACGTACGAGGCCGCTCGTATGCGGGGTGTATGCACCCGTATAGGCAATGCTCAGGCGTCCTTTGCCCTGCGGGGCGTATTCTGCGGCGGCCCTCAGCCGGTGCCATGTTCCTTTGCTGGTGATGTTCTGCCTCTGGGCGATCTCGTGCTCCCCGTCCGCGAGCGTATGCCGCGAGTAGAGGTCGATGATCCGTTTGGTCTTGGCCTGCCCGGCCGAATAGGTTACCTCGGCCGACCACTCGGGCGAGGAGAAGGCGAAGTTGCCCCCGGCATCCCAGTTGCTGTAAAACCGGTTGGTATAGTTGGCGTGTACCTCCCCCGAAAACGAGTAGTCGTGGCTGCGCCGCAGGACGAGGTTGATCGCCGCGCCGCGCACATGGTACTGCGGCGGCGTGCTGTACATCACTTCGGCCTTCTCGATCCGTTCGACGGGTGTCGAGCGCAGCAGCGACGCCAACTGCTCGGCGCTCATCGTCGAGGGCTTCCCGTTCAGGATCACCGTGACACCCCCGGCGCCGGCAAGCGTCAGCCCGCCGTCCTGTTCGCTGACGCCCGGCAGCTGGGTGAGGGCTTCGTAGGCATTGTTCACCGCCTTGCCTTTCGATACGGCTTCCAGGTCATAGGCCAGCCGCCCCTCTTCGACCCGCACGATGGGTTTTTCGCCCTCTACGACCACAGCGTCGAGCGCATTCGTATATTCATGCAGGACGACCTCGCCGGCTTCGTCGTGCTCCGAGGTAAGCGTTTGCATCTCATAGGCGAGGTGCTGGAACAGCAGCCGGTAGGGGCGTACCTCCGATGCGATGGCGAAACGCCCGTCGGCATCCGATGCCGCGGCCGCGAGGTAGGTCGAGTCGGTGTCGAGCATCACTACCGCGACCCCGACCACGGGTTGCCGCTCCTGGTCGACCACCCTCCCCCGCACAATTTGCCCGCAGGTCTGTTTCACGGAAAAAAGCGCCAGGGCGCATACGAGTAAAAGAAATGTCCGTCTCATAACTTTGCTTGGTTTTTTCATTTGGTTTCCCTGCAAAGTTAAGCCCCGATGCGGCTTGCCGGTACGGAATAATTCTTGCTTGTTTGTGTGTAAAATGTTGATTTACAGAGGGTGCGATCCCGCGGATTCTTGCCGGCGCGCCGGGCGCCCTTGCTATGCGAAAAAACGGGTGAAAAACTCCCTGTCCGCAGCCCCCGATTCGGCGATCCGGCGTTTGAGTTTCGATTTGAGCGTGTAGACCCCGTTCAGCGTCATGTCGAGCATCACGCTAATCTCCTGCGCCGAGAACCCGGCGACGACCAGCGCTGCGAAATCGTAGTTGCGCGGCGTCCACCCCGGCAGTTGGCGGCGCAGGCGCGTGACCGCCCGGTCGTTGTAGAGGTCTGCCATGCGGACGATGTCCGCGAGCATCGCCGGGCTCAGTGCCAGCTCCTTCACCTTCCTCGCCAGCCGTTCCCCTTCGCCATAGGTGTAGTAGGTTGCGGCGATGTCGCGCAGCAGGGCGAACCGCCCCTCGAGCGAAGCCTTGACGGCGGCCTCGCGCTCGTTCGAGGCATCGAGCCGCGAGGTGAGGCTGTCGTGCGATTCCCGGTAGGATTCCAGCAGCGTGAGGTATTCGCTCAGCTGCGCGTCCCGGTGCCGGAGTTTGCGCCGATAGCCCACCACCGCCCCCGTGACGGCCGCGGCCAGCAAGAGGCATGCCAGCGTGGCGATCCAGGCCCGGTAACGCAGCCCTGCCTCGCGGAGCGCCGTTTCGTTGGCCGTACGGTATCTCTTTTCCAGCTCGGCCACCGATACCCCCTGCCGTGCCTTGTCGAGCGAATCGCGCTTGCCGATGTACTGCATGGCACAGGCATAGGCTTTGCCGTCCTCCCCGCGGCGGTGGTGTATGGCCGAGGCGATCGTGTAGAGCCCTATGTTGTTCTGGTTGAAGCGTTTGATGTGCGCCAGCGAGCGGTCTATGTAGTATTGTGCCGAATCGGGCTGCTCCGCCCGGTAAAAAATGATGGCCGAAGCGATGTCGTAAAGTGTGCGGGCATCGTCGTCGGCCGATGCGTGGCCGTGCGTCAGCGGGGCTGTCCATAGTTCGTGCATGTCGATGCGCGCCCGCTCCTCGAGCAACTGCCCGGTGCTCCAGTCTTCGGCGAAGGTGTGGTATATCAGGTTTTGCAGGGTGATCTGCTGGGCGAAGAAACGGAATGCCATCGTGTCGCGTGCCCCGACCAGCGGGGAGAGTGTTTCGATGGCCGCGGCATAGCGGCCGTTGGCATACTGTGCCGACGAGAGCATGTAGCGGCTGTATCCCTCCAGTTCCGCACTGCCGGTCTCCTGCGCCGCGGCGACGGCTTTCGAGAATGCCTCTTCGGCCGCGGTGTCGTATCCCTGTTCGAGGTACAGCAGCCCCAGCGTGTGGTACAGAGCCATGAGCAGTTTTGTGGTTCCCGCCTTGTCGCGGTTGCGTTCGGCGTAGAGCATCGCCTGTGTGTAGCCTTTGATCGCCTGTCCCAGGTCGCCGGCATTGTGGTGTACCTTTGCGTCGAAATACCAGGCATAGGCACGCTCGGCCCCGGAGCCGTGGCGCTCGTAATAATCCAGTGCGGGGGCGGTCAGCGAATCGTTGTCAGCCTCGGCACCTGTGCGGGAGTAGGTCTGCGCGAGCAGCAGGCGCCGCCGGGCGTCGGCCGCCGGTGAAATGGCCGAGGGGTCTATCTGCCGGAGAGCCAGCAAGGCGCTGTCGGGATGCTCCTCTATCAGCACCGAAGCCTGGGTCATCAGGTTGTCCGCGGCCTTGTCGCCGCATCCGGCAGCAAGCAGGCCGAAGAGTATGGCGGTTAGGTATCTCATGCCTGCAAAATTAATATAACTTTTATTTCCGCGGGTATTTTGCCGGATAAAATTATCCGCCCCGATCCGTTGCCGGGGCCCTGCGCCGCACGCAGTGCTCCCCTGCATGCCCCGGTCTTGTCCCTTAGCGCTTAGCCCGGATTTTTGTGCGGCCGAAACGGCCGAAATACATCTTTGCCGCACTGCCGCAGGACGGAAAACGGGCTTGCAGCGACTGCAAGCCCGTTCCCTTTTATTTTGCACCTACGGTCAGCGGTAAATCTCGTTCAGCAGGCGTGCCAGCCGGTAGCCGCCCCGGACGAGCTGTTGCTCGAAGACGGGCGTGTATTTGTCCACGTAATCGTAGGATATTTTCGTCCCTTCGGGGCTGTCCTCGTAGATGCCGACGCAGATCGCATGGGTCTCCTTCAGCCAGTCTTGCGGCTCCCCGGCCTGTACCAGTGCCGCCTCGTCGTCCGTCAAGCGGTCGATCTGTTCCTGCCACTCGGTGTAGCTCCACTTGTGCCCGGCTTCGAGGATCGCCGAGTCCCAGGCCGAGTGGAGGTTCGTTCTGCGTCCGAACATCAGCACCGGGCGCTGATTGCCTCCGATATCCGACAGGCGCCCCGTGTGCATCGGGCAGTGCATGTCGCCGACCAGGTGGATCAGCATCTTGAGCTTCTCGGTCTCCGCCTCGGGTGCCAGCCCGCCGGCCTTGAGCTCGGCGACGAGCGTCGTGACGGCCGTCAGCACGTCGCCTTTGGGGTTCCGGGGCATCGTTTCGAGGGTTTGGCCCTCGTCGATGTTCAGGTAGTGCCACGTCTTGGTGTAATTGTATTCGGGGGTGTGGCTGGCAATGTCCATCCAGTTGCAGTAGTACACGGGCGAATGGCCGTTGAGCACCTTGTCGATCTTTTGGGCGGCTTCGGGCGTGAGGTGGCACTCTGCGATGTAGGCCGTGACGTCGTGCCCCTTTTGTCCCCATCCGTATACGCTGCCGGCGAACAGCAGGCATGACAGCAGGATAATCAGGTTTTTCATTCTATCAGTGGGTTTTGTGGTTGTTTAATGGTTCATCGTGGCGAGGAACTCCTCGTTGGTGTTGGTCATTCCCATCTGCTTCTGGAGGAACTCCATGGCCTCGACGGGCGTCATGTCCGAAAGGTATTTGCGCAGCACCCACGTGCGGTTCATCACGTCGCGCGGCAGGAGCAGGTCTTCGCGGCGCGTACCCGATGCGATGACGTCGACCGCCGGGTAGACACGTTTGTTGGCGAGCTTGCGGTCGAGCTGGAGCTCCATGTTGCCCGTGCCCTTGAACTCTTCGAAAATCACCTCGTCCATCTTCGAACCGGTGTCGATCAGCGCCGTGGCGATGATCGTCAGCGACCCTTTCTCCTCCGTGTTGCGGGCTGCACCGAAGAAACGCTTGGGTTTGTGGAGCGCGTTGGCATCCACACCGCCCGAGAGCACCTTGCCCGATGCGGGCTGGACGGAGTTGTAGGCACGTGCCAGGCGGGTGATCGAGTCGAGGAAGATCACCACGTCGTGTCCGCATTCGACCATGCGCTTGGCCTTGTCGAGTACCATTTCCGCGACTTTCACATGGCGCGACGCCTGTTCGTCGAAGGTCGATGCCACGACCTCGGCCTTGGAGTTGCGGGCCATCTCGGTCACCTCCTCCGGGCGCTCGTCGATCAGCAGCACGATGATGTATACTTCGGGATGGTTGTCGGCGATGGCGTTGATGATCGACTGCATGAGCACCGTCTTACCCGTCTTGGGCTGTGCTACGATCAGCGCGCGCTGTCCCTTGCCGATGGGCGAAAAGAGGTCGACCACGCGCGTCGACATGTTGTTGTGTCCGTTGCCCGTAAGGCAGAATTTCTCGCTCGGGAAGAGCGGCGTCATGAATTCGAACTGTACGCGGTCGCGGATGAACTCCGGCGCCAGGCCGTTGATCTCGTTCACGCGTACCAGCGGAAAATATTTCTCCCCCTCCTTCGGCGGGCGTATGGCGCCGTTCACCGTGTCGCCGGGCTTCAGCCCGAAGAGTTTGATCTGCGACGGCGAAACGTAAATGTCGTCGGGCGAGTTCAGGTAGTTGTAGTCGGCCGAACGCAGGAACCCGTATCCGTCGGGCATGATCTCCAGCACGCCTTCGCCCTCGATCTCCCCGGCGAAATCGTCCTTGGTGATCACCTCGCCGTCGAAGGATTGCGCATCGGCTGCTGCCTGGGTAGTCTGGGCTGCCTGGGCTGCCTGGGCAGCCTGGGCAGCCGGGGGTGTTGCGGCGGCGGGTTCTGCTGCCTCTTCCTGTGCTTGTGCTTGTGCCTTGGGCTTGCGGCCGCGGCGCTTGGGCTCGGCCTTCTCCTCGCGGGGTGCCTGTACGGTTTCTGCCGCTGCCGCTGCCGCTGGTGCAGGTGCCGGGGCGCTTTCCATCGGGAGCTCCGGCTCGGCAGGGGGGTCGGCGACCGTGACGGGCGGACGCTGTGCTGGTGCGGTGTTTTCGGTCTTCGTATTGGTGATGCGCGGCCGACGGCCTCGCGGGGCCTGGGGAACGGTTTCGGGAGCGGTTTCCGCCTTTGCGGCGGCAGGTTCGGCTATGGCTGCCGTCTGCTGCATTTCCGTTGCGGGAACCTCCTTTTTCCGGCCTCGTCCTCTTTTCTCTTTATTTTCTGCGGGGGCGCCTTCGGAAGCGGAGAACCCGGCGATTTTCTCGATCAGTTCGCGCTTCTTCAATGTGGTGTCCCCGATACCGATAGCTTTTGCTATTTCACGCAGTTCGACGAGGCTTTTCCCTTCGAGCGCTTTCAAATCCTGCATATATTTCTATTTCAAAGTGATTTTCAGAACCCCGGCGGGCGCCGGGACATTGGAATTTGCTTGCAAAGATAGTGCATTATTTCGAAATTCAAAATAAAAAATTGCAGATCACGCCCTTCCGCCGGGGCTTTCACCATAAATTGGGAGTGCCCGGACGTAAAATACTCATTTATGGCGATTGTACGACCCGGAAATTACCCCCACCTTTGTATCCGGAACAACAGATCTATTCAGCCATTGCGTTGTTTGTATTGTTAATGTTTGTGTGTGCAAAAACCTCCCGGGAAGCCCGGGAGGTTTTTCTTCGGTGTCGTTCCGGCGTCCTGCCGGGGCGCGTGCCGGCGGCGGGAGCCTCCGGGGGTTATTCGTTGCGCCGCAGGTTCCACTTGTTGTTGTTGCAGATCACGGCCCTGACCAGGTCGTCGCCGTAGACCTGCATGTTCGAGTAGGTCTGCCCGTAGGTCATCGTGGCGTGCGATGCCGCCGCGAAGTCCATCAGCACGATGCCGACGTTCCCGCGGAAATCGTACCTGTCGATCTTGTCGGCCGTATACCTGTTGTATTTGTTCGCGCAGTAGTCGTAGTCGCCCACGGCGCCGAACAGGCTGATCCCCGACACGCTGCAATGGGCCGTGTCGTAGCAGCTCACATAATTCATGCACCACCGCGTCGGGTCGTCCGTATTATAGGTATAGGCGATGCACTCGTCGATGGCCGCATATTTGGTCTTGCCGTCCGATGCCCCGTTCTTGATGTTGTAGAGGTCGTTCACGCGGATCGGGGCCTGCCCCACGCCGTTGCCGCTGAGCGTCGTGTCGAAGACCACCTTGTCGTCCGTCCAGTTCAGGTAGGCGCCGAAATACCGGCCGTTGTTCGACGATTTGTAATCCTCGCGGATCATGAAGAGTATCTTGCCGCGGGCGTCGGCCAGCGTCATCAGGGGGTGGAAGTCGGCCACATACCCGCTGCAATGCGAGTTGATCAGGCTGACCACGCTTTTGTCCCACCCCGTCTTATTGGCGCTGGTGCTGGTGTTCTCGTATTTCATGTGCACGAGCACCGTCTCGCCCGGATGTTCGTCGAGGAATCGCACGAAACGGTCGAGCAGGTGCGAAAGCATGAAGGGCGAAAGTTCCTGGCGACCGGAGCTGCCCGGGGCGTAGCCGCCCAGCGTCGGGTCGCCCAGCGGGGCTATGCCGTGATGGATTGGGAGGTCGCGCTCCGAGGAGCTCGACGAGGAGGGGCGCAGGTCGAACATGCGAACCCCGGCCGCAAGCTGCTCTTCGATGGAGAGCTCCTGTGCCTTGATGATCTTGGTCGTGTTCATATAGCCGAATACGACGTTCTGCAACCATTTGAAGTGGTATCTTTCGCCGGGCATCCCGCCTTTGTACTCGTAGTGCGAACCGTAGATCGTGCAGGCGTCGTGCGATCCGGGGATGGAAACCTGCGACAGGTAGGTGTTGTCGGGCAGGTAGGCCATCCAGTCGGAATAATCTTCCGAGGTCTGTTGCGCCTGCGCCTGCATGTCGCCGATCGTGAACGAATAACGGTGCCCGGCCCTGAGCGTTGCCGGGGTTGTGTAGCTGTATGTTCTGCCCTGCGTGGTGACGGCGGAGAGCGTGAGCCCCTCGATGTCCTGCGGCAGCATGAACGCCGTGACCGCGACCTTCGACCCTGCGCTGAGCTGAATGTAGGGGACGTCCCCCGACACCAGGTGCAGGGCCAGCACGTTCGATCCTTTGCCCGGGATGACCGTGCACCGGTCGGTTTCGATGTCGAACGTGAAGCCGCCCGCTATGGGGCCGTTCTCGCTCGACAGCACGAGCTTCTGTACCTCCGCGGCCTCCGAGAATCCCACCTGGACCGTAACCGTGGTCATCAGCGGGCGGAACCTGAAGGGCACCTCCCCTCCGCGTTCCACCCCTTGGGTGCATGCCGCCATATAGGCGTACTGCATGTTGCATTCGCCGTTGTGGTAGGTCTGTACGGCCGGGATTGCCGTCGCGACGATCGAGCCGCTGTTGGCCTGGACGGCGTCTGCCGGATAGAAGGCGTAAAAATCGTAGCTGGGACTGCTCCCCCACTGCATTCCCGTGTCGCTCAGGTCGGCTTCGCTTTCGGTCGCCCCGGAGACGCTGACTTCGACCTCCGCCCATTGCGGGGTCGTCTGCGGACAGATGATTCCCACGCGGTCGGCATTGCGCCAATAGATCGGGTAATAACCGTCCTGTAGCGGGCCGTAAGCCGTACGGGTTTCGTCCGTGGGGTCGGGCGCTTCGTTGCCGATCGACAACCGGCAGACGATGGCATCGCCCCCTGTCGCGGGTGTTTCGGGCCCTTCGGGCAGTTCTGTCGTATCCTTTCCGCAACCGGCCAGCAGGAGCGCGAGCAGCGCGAGTCGGAAAATAGGTTTGTGTTTCATAACGTCAGGTTCGAATTGGCTGTTTGTAATTCAATACTCGTCGTCCGCATAATCCACCGGGCCCGGCCCGAGTTCGCTGCCGTGCGGCTGTGAAATCGCGAATCCTGCTTCGGCCGCAATTACGAGTATCTCCAATTCCGGCTTTGTGTATGCTGCTTTCATCAGATTCGGTTTATAGATAAATCGGGACGGTATCCTGCTCCGTCCCGATCTGAAAAATTATTTTATCGAAATTATTCGACCGTATAGGTGAAATCCGCGAACTCTACGTGGTAAGATCCTGCGGTAGATAGTATCTTGATCATGAGACGCTGTCCGTTGGTGACCGTAAACGTATGGGTCTGTGTACCGGATTTGCACTTTTGGTCGTTGCCGTTCAGGATGTTGTTCCTGTCGCGGAGCCACGATTCGGTGATCGGGCCGTTGCCCGTTACGCCGATCCTGTACTCAATATTGCTTATACGGTTGGTCGCTACCTCGAAGGATACCTTCACGGTTTTCGAACCCTCGCACTGGATCGGAGCCGTGACGAAAGCGCCGTTGTTTGCGTTGTTGAAGCCCGCAGGAACCTGCGGCTGGATGCGGTTCTTTTTGAGTTTGTCGTCGCCGTTCTTGTCGCTCTTGATCTCTGCCTGGTAAAAATACCAGTCATTGAAAATTCCTTCCGGGTCGTATTGGGAATCGACCGTGTAGAATCCGTTGTCCTGATAGGTATGCGTACCGTACTTCTGGTCGATGGCATCGGGTACGGTGATCGTCACCGTTTTCTTGTTGCAGGGTACGCTCATCGTGTAGTGGTGGTTGCGCTTCAGGCCGGCCAGCGTGAACGACTTGTCCGAGTAGGTCAGCCCGTCGGTAGTCATTACCTTCACGGTCATGGTCGAGTGGATGCCCACGGGGAGCAGGCCCACTACGAACTCTTTCCGGTTCGTGGGAACTGCGATCGAATTGGTTACGGACGATGCCGTGAAGTTCTCCAGGGCGTCGATCGTACCGGAGGTCGGCAATACGTTGCTGTCGGTCTCCAGGATGACTTTCTTGGGCGTTTCGTTCGCACCCAGTCCGAGCGAGATCTTGATGCGGGCCATCAGCGGTTTGAACGTGAAGTGTACGGGCAGTTGGGTCGTCGCCTCGTTGATTTCGAACGGCTCCTCCCAGATGTTCGTATACATGAAGTCATAGGCAGCCAGGTTGTCCGTGCAGTATTCCGATCCCCAGGTGTGCTTGAAGGTCTTGTTCACGGCGTCGAACGTGGCGTTGCAGTCGTACGGATAATAAGCCGCCGCCAGCGAGTAGGAACCGATGGGCACGTCGCCCGAGAACGTCGTGGTCGGGCCCGACTTGTCGGCCGTGAACTCGCATGTCATCGTCGCGGCTCCGTCGTAGAGGAGCACGGCGACTTTGTCACCGGCCACCCAGTTGGTCGTGGTGCCGTCGATGGAAGTACGGGTCTCCCCGGAAACCATCTCCTCGGGGATGGTTACCTGGACATACTTTTTCGGGCCGCCGGCCGGAGCCGTATCGTCCTTGCTGCACGCGGCCATGCCGACCGTTGCGAGCATTGCTATAACGAATAATTTTTTCATGGTGCATTTTCTGTTTTTGTCGTTAATTCCCAATGGATGCGTCGCTATTCGTAGTCATCGTAAGAGAGCGACCTGGTTCCGCCCAGCTCACCGCCGTCGGTTCCCGGTTCGATGCTGCTGCTTGCCGCGAATCCTTTTTCCACGCATACGGAGATCAGGTACAGCTCCGGTGCTTCGTAAGTCATAGTTTGTTTTTTCATGGTCTTTTTTATTATGTGTAGTTGCTTTTATTCCATGTCCGTTTCGGGTTGGCGCTACGCCCTTACGCAGAGCACGCGCATGCCGCGCTGCACCCCCGCCGCGGACAGGCATATTTCGACGATACCTGTCCTTTGTCCGGTTCGGTGGAGCCGCCGCAGTTCCGCTTCGACGCGCGTCTCTTCCGCTTCAGGAAGCTGCACCCCGATCCATATGTCGGATTTGTCGGGGGCGTATACGCGAACCCGTCCTTCTTCCAGATATGCGAGCAGGTAGTGCGGCGCCCGGCCGGATCCGGCGGTTGTGTCCGCTGCGGTCGATGTCTCTGTCCGGAGCATGCGGTAAAATCCGTTAGGGGTTGTCAATCTCCGTTTGTCCTGCTTATTCCACGATTACGGCGCGGTTCAGTTCCGGCTCTGCGAACCGGTTGTTGGTGTCGCCTTCGGCCTTCTTGACCAGACGGGACGGGTCGATGCCGTACTTGTCCTTCAGGAGGTTGTAGACATACTCCATGCGCTGTTCGCTCAGCCGCTGGTTGATCTCTTTCGTGCCGGTATCCTTGTCTGCCGAGCCGATCAGCGTGAAGGTCTTGTCCTTGTCGGCCTTCATGGCATTCTTCACGTAGAATTCGAGGTTGGTCAGTTCTTTCTTGTCGAGCGTGGCCTTGCCGATCTTGAAGAAGAGCGCCACGGGCGATGCGGATACCTTCTGCTCGGCAACCACCTTGGGCGGCATGTTGCGCAGCTTCTCGTTCTCGTCGCTCAGTTCCGAATTCTGCGATGCGAGTTCGTTGTTGGTGTTTTCGAGCCGCTTGATACGATCCAGGTACGACGTGTAGTCCACGGGCTGAGCCTGCGAGGCTCGCTTGAAGCCGCGGCGGTTCAGGTTGAACGACAGCCCTGCCGTTACCGAGAGCATACCTTCGCCGATGCGGCCGCCGCCCACGCCGTCGAAACGCTGGTTGACCAGCAGGCAGCGAGCTTCGAGCGTCAGGTCGAGCAGATCGCAGAGGCGCACTACATTCAGCAGACCTGCGTCGAAGCCGATTTCGTTGTCGTGGGTGTCGTTGCCGTAGGAACGCGCCCAACCCACTCCGACGAAGGGTACGAAATTCCAGGTGCGGGCCTCCTTGTAGCCGCTCACGGCGTTCGAGAAGTTCCACATTGCATCGGCATGCAGGTACGATACGCCGAATTTCTCCTTGAACATGCTTCCGTCGGCACCCTTTGCGTATTTGGTGCCTGCGGTCGTCCACCCTTTGGCCTGCAGGCCGGAGTATCCGACGCGGGCGCCGATCGAGGGGGTGAACCATTTTCCGACATGGATGTCCAGTGCCGGGGCCATGCGTTTGCCGAATTTGCCGTAGGAATCGTGTTCGCCGAAATAGATATTTACACCGCCGGCGACGCCGACGAAGATGTTGTCGAAAAAGCGGTTCGTTTCATAGGGGCCGCGCACGATGCGGTTCTGCGCATCGCGATTGCCGTTTTCCTGTGCCGTGGCTGTAAGGCTGACGATGATAAAGAGGGCAATAAATAGAGGCGTTTCATGTTTGAATGTTTTAGTGATTAGAAATTTCCCGGTATCTATGGTCTCGTTGCGAGTCCGTTATTCGTGTTATCTGCCGTGTCCGGTACATGTGGCAGGCTACGGCTACCGCCAATGCCGGGGCGGCGATTGCCGGTAGCGACAGGATGAAAATGGTCGGTGGTTGTTTGTTTTTCCATGAATGTGTTTTTGTTCGCTGACGAGAGAGGGCTAAAGCGAGCCTGTTCCTGTGTCCCCCGTGACCTGGGGCGTTGCCTGCGGCAACCGGAACCGGCTTTGCCTGAACAGGGCGGGTGATTCCAATTCTTCTATGTATATTTCTGATAAATAGGTTTGTATGAGGTTATCGTACTCCTTGCACACTTTCTGGAGGGGCTGCATCGTGCGTGTATTTTCGTATGTCCAGAACGTGTGCGAGACTTCATGCATGCCTCCGTCCAGCCTGCGGATCAGGTCGTGCAGCGTCGGGCGGTGGTTCGGGTTCCATTGGTAGAAGGTTCTTCCCGACTGGAATACGCAAATCAGGTAGTCCGTCTTGGCCGCAAGTTCCCGTAAAGTACGGCGGTACATATAGGTGTCCGTATCGGGGCCTACACATGCAGCCTGCAACTCGCGTCCTTTCATCAGGGGAGTCCCTGCTTCCGACGCCTTGTGCAGTACGAGCAGTATCTTTACCGCCCACAGGATTCTTGCGGAAAACATCGAATGTAAATTGTTAGTAACCAGTGGCTTGTGTGCATTGTTCGTGACCCATTATTACCAATAATGGGTCTCTTTTGGCGTATGTGCTTGGTTACCAGTCGGTAAATACGCTGTTTGGACACTTTCCCGAAGGCATGGTGGGGGCTTTCAGGACATTTTCGGTCTGTCCGGATGAAAAAGATAAATAAAACGATACAATATTCTTATTTTCAGTTTATTACGCTGAGGTATGCGTTTTTTCCTTCTGAAAAATTTGGTTATGAATATAATTAATTCTATTTTTGCGGATGAATTGAAACGTCTATAATACAACTTATTACGATTTCAAGATACATTATTGGTAATAATGGGTCTTGATTTTTTTGTTGCCTGTTTCTATTCCTTCTAACCGAAAAATCCGGATATTATACGAAACCGCCTTTTACTGCAGGTCGATGATTTTTCGATTGGCTTTGTCGATGATGTTGTGGTCGAGTTGTGCGAGATAGATGCGCGTCGTCCTTTCGGACGTGTGTCCCATCCCGGCGCTGATCACCGTGAGCGGTGTGCCGCAATCTCGGGCCAGAGTTGCCCATGAGTGTCGTGCGACATAGAATGTCAGCGGTTCCGGGATATTGAGCAGGACTCCGATTTTTCGGATAAATTTATTCAGCTCGCGCTGCTGCTGGCGGTAATTGTCATAGCTGTCGTCTTTTGCCAGTACGGGGAGTATATAGGGCGAAGCATTGCTATAACGGTCGATGATGTGCTGCAGCTGCGGCTCGATGCGCATCGAGAGCATCTGCCCCGTTTTGTGGCGTGCATAGGTCAATACGCCGTCATGGATGTCGCTGTTGCGCAGGTAGACCATATCTACGAACGACATGCCGCGGGTGAAGAAACTGAACATGAAGATGTCGCGTGCGAGGGAGTACTTGGGATGCAGCGCCGAGAGGTCGGCCGTGCATATCCGTTTGATGGTTTCGCGTGAGAGCGCCCGTTTGCGCGTTACGGTCTGCCTGACGGTCAGATGGGTGAAGGGATTGGGAAATGAGGCCGGTATGAGCCGTTTTTTTACGGATCGGTTGTAGACTGCCCTCAGGTTGCGCAGGTGGAACGTCACCGTGTTGGTTGTCACGCCCCGTGCCCTGAGCCAGCGTTCGTAACGCTCTGCCCAGCGGGCCGAGAGGTGTTGCGACGTCAGGTGCTGGCCGTCGAGGAAACTCAGCAGCAGCCTGTATGACGACCGGTAGTTCGCAGCCGAGCCTTTGCGCCCGGCTTTCTCGTAGTCGGAGATGTGTTTCGAGAAACACGACATGAAGTCGAATTCATAATTACGGGTGCGTGTCATCCTGGCCGGGTATGGCCCGACAACCGGATGCCGCCCCGTAAAGGCGGAATCTGGCGAATACATAATCAAGTAAATTTAATAAGAAGAGTTGGTCACTGGGTGCAAAGATACAAAATTATAGCCAATTATCCGCATTTATGTCGATGATATTGTGTGCTTTAGTGGCCTTTGAAGCGTATTTGCAGGGACTGTCATTTATATATAATATACTGATAATGCAATATTTAATGCCCGGATTTGCCTCCGGATCCATCTCCTGTTTTATTTATCTGAAATTTAGCGGACTAAATGAAATATTCACCCCGGAAACCGGTTTCCGTCGCGGTCATGTCCGGCACGGTAACGGTTTATGATGATTATTCGCTTTCGGCCTCCCCTCCCCGCTTCCTGCCGGATACGAAAAAGCCGCTCCCCTGTCAGGAGCGGCCATGGAGGAGGTATGGGGGCTGCTGCCGTCAGCCGCACATATAGACGCATCCGTAAATCAGCCCTGCGGCGAGTGCGCCCAGTACGGGCCCCGTTACGGGTACCCAGCTGTAACCCCACCCGCTCGTGCCCTTCCCCCTGATGGGCAGGATGCTGTGGGCCACACGCGGAGGCAGGTCGCGCGCCGGGTTGATGGCATAGCCCGTCGTGCCGCCCAGCGACATGCCGATGGCCATGATGAGCATCGTCACGGGCAGGCTTCCGAGGCTTCCCATCCCGATTTCAGGGGTGTTCTGTTCGTTGCCGATGGCCAGGATCACGAACACCAGCAGGAACGTGCCGAGGAATTCGCAGAAGAGGTTGCGCGGCTTGTCCATGATCGCGGGCATGGTGCAGAATACGCCGAGCTTGGTCGCCGGGTCGTCCGTGGCGTCGAAGTGGTCTTTGTAATAGACATAGACCAGTACGGCCCCGCAGAAGCCGCCCAGCAGCTGTGCCGCGATGTACCCGGGCACGAACGCCCACGGGAACGACCCCGCCACGGCCAGCCCGACCGAGACCGCGGGGTTGAGATGTGCCCCCGAATAGGGGCCCGCGATCAGCACGCCGCACATCACGGCCAGGCCCCACGCGATTGTGATTACGGCCCATCCGCCGTTAAAACCTTTCGATTGTTTCAGTACCGTCGATGCGACGACCCCGTCGCCCAGCAGTACGAGCACCAGTGTCCCGATGAATTCGAACAGGCACTTGGTAAACAGTGTGATTTCCATAATCCCGGTATTTTAGTCTTTGCTGTTGCGCAGTACCCTGCGTACGGCGTTTTCCCACCCTGCGACGGCCTTCCCGATCTGCGAGCGGTCGGCCGTGGGTTCGAATACGTGCTCCGCCTGCCATTGCTGCCGGATTTCGTCGATGCTTCCCCAGTAGCCTACGGCCAGTCCGGCCAGGTAAGCCGCACCCAGCGCCGTGGTTTCCGTCACGCCCGGGCGTATGACGCGCGTGTCCAGCAGGTCGGACTGGAACTGCATCAGCAGGTTGTTGCGCGCCGCGCCGCCGTCGACCTTCAGCTCCCGGAGCGTGATGCCCGAGTCGCGCTGCATGGCGCCCACGATGTCCAGCGTCTGGTAGGCGATCCCCTCCAGCGCCGCGCGGGCGATATGCGCGGCCGTCGTGCCGCGGCTGATGCCACTGATGGCTCCCCGGGCATACTGATCCCAGTACGGGGCCGCCAGCCCCGTGAGCGCCGGCACGAAATAGACGCCGTTGGTGTCGGGTACCGAAGCGGCCAGGGCTTCGACTTCGGACGACGAGCGGATGATCCCCAGCCCGTCGCGCAGCCACTGCACGACCGACCCGCCGACGAAGATGCTCCCTTCGAGCGCGTAGTCGACCTTGTCGCCGATCTTCCATGCGATGGTCGTCAGTAGGTTGTTCGACGACGTGATGGGCTTTTCCCCGCTGTTCATCAGCAGGAAGCACCCCGTGCCGTAGGTGTTTTTCACCGACCCGGGCTCGACGCACATTTGCCCGAACAGCGCTGCCTGCTGGTCGCCCGCGATGCCCGCGATGGGTACCTTGTGGGCGAAGATCGTGGTCTTCGTCGCGCCGTATACCTCGCTCGACGACTTCACCTGGGGCATCATCGAAGCGGGGATGCCGAACAGCCTCAGCAGCTCCTCGTCCCATTGCAGCGTATGGATGTTGAAGAGCATCGTGCGCGAGGCGTTGCTCACGTCCGTCACGTGCACCTCGCCGCGCGTGAGGCGCCAGATGAGCCACGAGTCGACCGTGCCGAACATCAGTTTGCCCTTCTCGGCACGCTCCCTCGCCCCGGCCACGTTGTCCAGGATCCATTTGATCTTCGTGGCGCTGAAATAGGCGTCGACGATCAACCCCGTCCTTTCCCGGATGAATTCGGTCTGCCCCTCGGCCTTCAGCCGGTCACAGTACTCCGAGGTGCGGCGATCCTGCCAGACAATGGCGTTGTAGACCGGCTCTTCGGTCTCCGAATCCCACACGATCGTGGTCTCCCGCTGGTTGGTGATGCCGATGCCCGCGATGTTCAGGCCGTTGATGTCGATGGCCGCGATCGCCTCGGCGATCACCGAAGCCTGCGACGACCATATCTCGTGCGGGTTGTGTTCCACCCATCCCGGCTTGGGGAATATCTGCGTGAATTCCCGCTGTGCCATCGAGCATATCTGCCCTTTCCGGTCGAATACGATCGCACGGGAACTGCTCGTCCCCTGATCCAATGACAAAATGTACTGTTCCATATATTCGAGTTGTTATAGATGCGTCGTTGCCGCTTTTGTCCGCATTCCGTTCCCGTGCCTGGGACTACCCTGCGGCGGCCTTTACAAATCTATAAAAAATATCCGGGATTCGAAACGAAAGCGACAAGTTTTTTTTCGAAACCTTCCGTGGGGCGTTCCCTATCCTCCTCTCCAATCCGCCTTCTTCTGTCGCTTTTCCCGTACGCTTTCTCGTGTCGCCTTGCCGCCCTCTCCCGTCCGCCGTGTACCTATATCATATATAATCCCCGCAAAACCCGGTGGCTTTGCGGGGAATTCCGTGGCGTTGCGGGAGGGCTCCCGGCCGGGGCGCTTGCTGGGCTATCCCTTCCGCAGCAGATGCTTCGACAGAAATTTGCGCACCGGTTCGTCGTACAGCCTCAGGCACAGCCATGCCAGGATTACCGAACCGAAGAAAAGTGCCAGGGCACCTGGCAGCGACTCCCGGAACGTGAGGTCGCCGTTTTTGACCCAGGCGTAGTAGAGGTATATGAAGGGATAGTGCACCATGTAGAGGGGATAGGATATGTCCCCCAGGAATTGGCACACCCGGGCGGTGACTTTGTCGGTGGTCTTGCCCGACGCCCCGAGAAAAACCAGCAGGGGGAAGGCGACGACGGCGCAGAACGTATCGTACAGTCCGTTCATCCACAAATTCTCACTGCCGCCGATGCGCGGAACCGACAGCAGGGCGACGACGCACAGGCCGCATATCCAGAAGGCGCCCCGGATATGCACGGGTTTGAATACGCGCGAGAGCAGCAGGCCGGCCGAGAACGCGAACATCAGGCGCAACGAACCGCCGATCATATTTTCTTCGGTCATGGCGAACCCGACGCAGATGTCGCCCAGCGGCCCCCAGACGGCGAATGCCGCCAGCCCGCACCCGGCCAGGAAAACCACGACGGAAAGTGCCCCGGTCGAAAGTTTGCGGATGAAGAAGGCGTACAGGATATTTCCGGCGTACTCGAAAAACAGCGACCAGCTCGGGCCGTTGAGCGGGTACATCTCGCCCAGCCCCCGGATTTCCGTGCCGGGGCTTGCCGGAATCAGGCAGGCGTTCATCAGCGTCGCCGCCAGCAGCATCGGCACCGTGACTTTGGTCACGTCCCAGACGGAGCAGCCCTGGAAATAGAACATGACGGCACCGATCACGGCACCGATCACGACCATGGGATGCAGGCGGATGAGCCTGCGCTTGAGGAACTCCGTGACCGTCATCTTTTTCCAGCGGTCGTCATAGGCGTACCCGATTACGAACCCCGAGAGTATGAAGAAGAAATCGACGGCCAGATAGCCGTGGTTGATCCTCTGATTCAGGTGGCTGGTCGCAAAGGCTTCGAAAATATGGAACCACACGACGGTCAGCGCCGCAATTCCGCGCAATCCGTCGAGTATGTCGTAATGCGGCTTCGTGTCTGCAAAGGCCGCCGCCGAAATCGTTGACATCCGTTTGTTTGTGTTTAGTAGTTCGCGCCTGCCGGAAACCCCGGCAGACCGGGCAAAGATAATCAAATAATCGCTTCGGGCATAATCCACTGTCCCTGTCGCCGCCCTTGCCGCCCTTGCCGCCTCTGTTGCCCTTGCCGCCCCTGCTGCCGCCTCTGTTGTCCTTGCCGCCGCCATCGGACGGGTGGCAGCGAGGTTTTGCTGCATGTGGTTTCAGCCCCCGGCGGCACTCCCGCCCGTTGTCCCGGCAATAAAATCGACTTTTTATATAATAAATCCGACTCCGGCAACGCTATTGTATATGAGATAGAATAGATTAAAACAGAACGGATATGAAAAGGCTAATGATTTTAACCGTTGCAATCCTGCTTGCCGGTGCCGGTACGGGCTATGCCCAGTCGCAGGACGCGAATTCCAGGAAAATGGCCCGCAAGCAGATGAAGGCCGAACAGGACGCACGCGACCGGCTCGCTTTCGAGGAGGCCAGGAAGGCTATCGAGGCCAAGGAGTTCGTACTCGAAGCCGACCAGGTGAGCTTCAAGTCGGGTTCGACGGCGCAGGTTTCGTCCAATACCAATTTCGTCGCCGTGCAGGGCGACAAGGCCGTCGTGCAGGTGGCTTTCGACATCCCCGTGAGCGGCCCCAACGGCCTTGGCGGCGTAACGGTCTCGGGCAGCACCTCGGATTACAGGCAGAGCGTGGACAAGAAGGGGAACATCCGGGTGTCGATGAATGTGATCGGTACGGGGATTTCCGCACAGGTCTATATCAACCTTCCCAACGGGAGCAACCAGGCCAGCGTGGACATCTCGCCTAATTTCAACTCGCGGCGCATCACGCTGCGGGGCGAACTCCTGCCGCTCTCCGAGGGTAATATTTTCCAGGGCCGCACTTTCTGACAGGCCGACATTGCCTTGCCATTGACCGGGACTGCGTAACAAGTCCCCGATTTACAGCTTCACCCCCGTCCGAACATGCTGCGGATGGGGGTGATTTTTGTTTTGGGCTACTCGCGGGACAGCCTCATGCTGTGCCGTGGCGCCGTGCGCAAAAAAAGAGGCCTTTCAAAGGCCTCTTCTGAGCGGGAAACGGGGGTCGAACCCGCGACCCTCAGCTTGGGAAGCTGATGCTCTACCACTGAGCTACTCCCGCATTTCGGAGTACAAATATACTCCGCTTTTTTTTATTTTTCAAGTTTTCCGGGTATCAAATTCACATCAATCGACAATTTTTTTCAGCGATGCCAGGTTTTTCGGATTTTTCAGGTCGCGCCCCTCGGGTGTATAGAGGTATTCCAGCCTGTCGCGGAAGTGTTCTTCGACCTTGTTGCGTACGACCTTCATCGTGCTGTTTACCAATCCGTTTTGTTCGGTGAAAGGCTCGTCTACGATCGCCAGCCCCGCCGGCAGCCACCGTTCGGGGAACTCCCCGCCGAAGATGCCGCCCGCACGGTAACGGTCTATTTCGCCGCCGAGGATCGCCGCCGCGGTCTCCGCCCGTTTTTCGGCCGCTACCCCGCGGCTGTCCAGTTCGCGCCGCAAGGCCTCGCGGTTCGGCACGACGATGGCGCCCGTAAACGGGCTCTGGTTGTTGTGTACGATGATCTGGTCGATGTAGGGCGACTTGTCCACGATCGCCTCTTCCATGCCTTCGGGACTGTATTTCTCGCCGTCGCTGGCGATCAGCAGGCTCTTGAAACGCCCCAGCACATAGAGGAAATCGTCTTCCGAGACATACCCCATGTCGCCCGTGTGCAGCCATCCGTTGCGCAGGGTGTCGGCCGTCGCCTCGGGGTTTTTCCAGTATCCGGCCATGACGTTCTCGCCGCGGATCACGATCTCGCCTTTCTGTCCGCGGGGAAGCTCCCGTCCCGTTTCGTCGACGATCTTCAGGTCGAGCGGGATCAGTATCTTGCCCGACGACCCGAACCGGTGCCAGTGGTACTTGGGCGAGTTGGTCGAGATGACGGGTGTCGCTTCCGAGAGGCCGTAACCCTGGAACATCGGGATACCGATGGCGTAGTAGAACCGCTGCAGCTCCGCGTCGAGCAGCGCGCCGCCGCCCACGAAGAACCTGAGGCTCCCGCCGAACGCTTCCCGCACCTTGCGGAACAGCGCCGCGTCGAAGAGTTTTACCAGCGGCCAGAGCACTATGCGCCAGCCGTGTCCCTTGCTGTACCCGTCCCTGTTGTAGACATAGGCCGTGCGGAGCGCGAAATTGAAGAGCCGTTCCGTGAAACGCCCCTTGGCGCGGATCAAGGATTCGATGTTCTTGCGGAAATTCTTGGCCAGCGCCGGCACCGACAGCAGGAAATGCGGCCGCACCTCGCGGATGTTCTGCGGGATGTTCTTGAGCGTCTCCATCGGTGTGGCGCCCACCTGCACGGTTGCGACCGTCGCCCCGCATGCGATCATGATATAGAACCCCACGACATGCGCGAAGCAGTGATCCAGCGGCAGGATGATGAGCGTCCGGTAATATGGCGGGATGTCGATGCGCGAGAGCGACTGTTCGACGTTGGCCGTGTAGTTGCGGTGCGTCAGCACGACGCCTTTTGGGTCGGCCGTGGTGCCCGACGTGTAGGTGATTGTCGCGTAGTCGTCGTTGCGGATCGAACGGCCGATTGCGAGGAACTCCTCCCTGTTTGCCGCCAGGTAGTCGCGGCCCATGCGCCGGAGCGTCCCGAGCGCCGTCTCGCCCGCTTCGAGCGGCGTGTGGCCGATGACGATGATATGCTCCACCTGCGGCAGCTCCGCGCGTATGCGCCGGATCTTGGAGAGCTGGTATTTCGATACGAACAGCGCCCTGACTTCGGCATGGCGCATACGGAACAGCAGGTCGTTCGACTCTTCGAGTTTCACCGACAGCGGCACGCTGACCGCCCCGGCATAGAAGACGCCCAGTTCCGAAGTGATCCATGCATTGCACCCCTCCGAGAGTATCGCCACTTTGTCCCCGGGGCGTATGCCCGCCGCGGCCAGCCCCGCGCCGGTCTCGAGCGCCTGCTCCCTGGTCTCGGCATAGGTCGTGGGTTCGAATGCCCGGTGTTTTTTCTCCAGCAGGAATGTCTTTGCCCCGTACTTTACGACGGAGTCCTCGAAAAGGTCGATGATGGTCTTCTTCATGGTCTGTTCCCGGTTAATCCATTTTCAAAACGGCGAGGAATGCCGACTGCGGCACCTCCACGTTGCCTATCTGACGCATGCGTTTCTTGCCTTTCTTCTGTTTTTCGAGCAGCTTGCGCTTGCGCGATATGTCGCCGCCGTAGCATTTGGCCGTCACGTCCTTGCGCACGGCCTTCACTGTTTCGCGGGCTATGATCTTGGCGCCGATCGCGGCCTGTATGGCGATGTCGAACTGCTGGCGCGGGATCAGCTCCTTGAGTTTCTCGCACATCTTGCGCCCGAAATCATAGGCATGGTCGGTATAGGTCAGCGACGAGAGCGCGTCGACCGGCTCGCCGTTGAGCAGGATGTCCAGCTTGACGAGCTTCGAAGGCTGGTAGCCCGTGCGGTGGTAGTCGAACGAGGCATAGCCTTTCGAAATGCTTTTGAGCTTGTCGTAGAAGTCGAAAACGATCTCCGAGAGGGGCATGTCGAAATTCACCTCCACGCGATCCTGCGTGATGAAGGTCTGGTTCTTCATCACGCCGCGCTTGTCGATGCATAGCTTGATGACGTTGCCCAGGAATTCCGCCTTGGTGATGATCTGCGCCAGGATATAGGGCTCCTCGATTTTGGCGATCTTCGTCACCTCGGGCAGCCCCGAGGGATTGTGCACCTCCACCACGTCGCCCTGCGTCGTGGTGATGCGGTACGAGACGTTGGGCACGGTGGTGATCACGTCCATGTCGAACTCGCGGTAGAGCCGCTCCTGGATGATCTCCATGTGCAGCAGCCCGAGGAACCCGCAGCGGAACCCGAAGCCGAGCGCCAGCGAGCTTTCGGGCTCGAACGTCAGCGAGGCGTCGTTGAGCTGCAGTTTTTCGAGCGAGGCGCGCAGATCTTCGTACTGGTCGGCCTCCACGGGGTAGACGCCCGCGAAGACCATCGGCTTCACGTCCTCGAAGCCCGCGATGGCTTCCTTTGCCGGGGCGGTCACCGAGGTGATCGTGTCGCCCACCTTGACGTCCGACGAGGTCTTGATGCCCGAGCAGATATACCCCACGTCGCCCGCCCTGATCTCCGTGCGGGGCTGCATCTTGAGTTTCAGCACGCCCACCTCGTCGGCGTCGTACTGGCTGCCCGTATTGAAGAACTTCACGTGGTCGCCCTTGCGGAGCGTGCCGTTGAATACGCGGTAATAGGCGATGATGCCGCGGAAGGGGTTGAACACCGAGTCGAAGATCAGCGCCTGCAACGGGGCGTTCTCGTCGCCCTGCGGCGCCGGTATGCGCCCCACGATGGCCTCCAGCACCTCTTCCACGCCGAGCCCCGTCTTGCCCGAGGCCAGCAGGATATCCTCGTCCTTGCAGCCGATCAGGTCGATCACCTGGTCTTTCACCTCGTCGATCATGGCCGAATCCATATCGATCTTGTTCAGCACGGGGATGATTTCCAGGTCGTGCCCCACGGCCAGGTAGAGGTTCGATATGGTCTGCGCCTGAATGCCCTGCGTGGCGTCGACGACCAACAACGCGCCTTCGCACGAGGCGATGGCGCGCGACACTTCGTACGAGAAGTCAACGTGTCCCGGGGTGTCGATCAGGTTGAGCGTATATTGCTGCCCGTCGCGGGCGGTGTATTCCATCTGTATCGCGTGGCTCTTGATCGTAATGCCCTTTTCGCGTTCGAGATCCATGTCGTCGAGCACCTGCGCCTGCATTTCGCGCTGATTCAGGGTGTTGGTTTTTTCGAGCAGGCGGTCTGCCAGCGTGCTCTTGCCGTGGTCGATGTGGGCTATGATGCAGAAGTTGCGGATGTTTTTCATAAATCGCATAAAAATGTGTGCAAATATACGAAATATTTTGGATTTACGGAAGGTGCGGTCGCCCTCGGGCCGCAAATGCGCCGGAGCGGAATTTTTCCTATCTTTGCGGTCTCAAATACCGTTTCCGCACATGAATGCCGTTTTGAAATACGCTTCGCTCGTTAAGTTCGCCCATACGGTCTTCGCCATGCCCTTTGCCATGGTGGGCTTCGTCTACGGGCTCCGTTACGCCCCGCTGCACAATCCCCGCTGGCCGTACATCGTCCTCGTGCAGGTCATCCTGTGCATGGTCTTCGCCCGCAATGCCGCCATGGGTTTCAACCGCTGGGCCGACCGCCGCATCGACGCCGAGAACCCGCGTACGGCCGGGCGCGAAATACCCGCAGGCAAAATCCCGGCGCGGCATGCGCTGTGGTTCGTGGCCGTCAATGCCCTGCTGTTCGTGGCCACCGCCGCGACGATCAACCGCCTTGCGGCCATCCTGTCGCCCGTGGCGTTGTCCGTCATCCTCGTTTACAGCTATTGCAAGCGCTTCACGCCGCTGGCGCACCTCGTGCTGGGGCTTTCGCTCGGCATCGCCCCCGTCGGGGCTTTTATCGCCGCGGCCGGGCACGTCGTCTTCGACGGGCACGTGGTCGTCGAACCGTTCATCCTCGCCCTGCTGGTGACGACCTGGTGCGGGGGTTTCGACATCATCTACGCGTTGCAGGACGCCGAATTCGACCGTCGGCACGGCCTGCATTCCATCCCCGCGTGTTTTTCGGCGCGTTCGGCGCTGGGCGTCAGCTGCGGCCTGCATGCGGTGAGCATTGCCGCCCTCGGCTGGTTCATGACCTACTGCCCCGGTTCGGTGTGGCTTTGGCTCGGGGCGGGTGTTTTCACGGGGCTGCTGGTGCTCGAACACCTGCTCGTCACGCCCGTGCGGCAGCGCAATATCGGCATCGCCTTCGGGACGCTCAACGGCCTGGCGAGCCTCTCGCTCGCTGCGGGCGTGATCGTGGATTTGCTCAAATAAACCAAATCGCTTATATTTGCAACTTCAACAGGTTAAAAGTTAGGTAAAATGCTAAGCAGACAAATTGCACAAAAGCTCCGGGGCTACGAAACCCCCTTCTATCTTTATGATACGGCGTTGCTGCGCCAGACCCTCGAAAGCGTCGTCTACGAGTCGAAAAAATACGGTTACAAGGTGCACTACGCCATCAAGGCCAACTACGACGACCACCTGTTGGCGATCATCCGCGAATACGGGCTGGGTATCGACTGTGCCAGCGGCAACGAGCTCCGCAAGGCCATCGAGGCGGGCTTCGACCCCAAGGGCATCGTCTATGCGGGTGTGGGCAAGCGCGACAAGGAGCTGCGCTACGCCATCGAGCAGGATATCCTGGCCATCAACTGCGAGTCGATCGAGGAGCTGGAGCTGGTCGATGCCCTGGCCGGGGAGGCCGGGCGCGTGGCCGACGTGGCACTGCGCATCAACCCCGACATTGACCCCAAGACCAACCACTGCATCGATACGGGGCAGGCTGACAGTAAGTTCGGCATTTCATATGAAGAGGTACTCGAGCACGCCAAGGAGATCCGCGCGCTCAAGTATATCAATATAATAGGCCTGCATCTGCATATCGGGTCGCAGATCCGCGAGCTGCACGTCTTCGAGAACATGTGCAACAAAGTCAACGTCATCGTCGAGAACCTCGAAAAGCTGGGGTGTTCGTTCCGTTTCGTCGACGTGGGCGGCGGCCTGGGCGTCAACTACGACGTGCCCGAGAACGAACCGATCCCCAATTTCGCTTCGCTGTTCTCGATCGTGCACAACCACCTCTCGGTCGGCGACCGCGAAGTGCATTTCGAATTCGGCCGCTCGATCGTCGCCGAATGCGGCGAGCTGATTACGAAGGTGCTCTTCAACAAGACCACCGCCACGGGCCGCAAGCTGGTGATCGTCGATGCCTCGATGACCGAGCTGATCCGTCCGGCGCTCTACGGCTCGTACCACAACATCGAGAACATCACCTCCGAAGACGAGGCGCGCGACAAATATACCATCGTGGGCACGGCCTGCGAATCGACCGACGTGTTCGACGAGAACGTCACCCTGCGCAAGACCCGCCGCGGCGACCTGCTTACGATCAAGTCGGCCGGAGCCTACGGCATGTCGATGGCTTCGCGTTACAACCTCCACGACCTGCCCGGCGCCGTTTACAGCGACGAGATTCAATAATCGGTTTTTCCCGATACCGGAACCGTTGGAAGGACATTCCCCCGAATCGCCATTTGAAAACGGTGGTGGTTCAGGGGAATTCTCCGTTCGGATAACATCGCAGGCGCCGTAATGCAAACCCTGCGGGTTGCCGACCTTGCCGACCCCTAATCCCATGACCCTCATTTCCGCCGAACTTACATTATGTGGCTGACCCTTGCATTCACATCCGCCGCGCTGCTGGGTTTCTACGACGTGGCCAAGAAAAAGTCGCTCACCGGCAATGCCGTACTGCCTGTGCTCCTGCTCAACACCCTCTTTTCGTCACTCGTCTTCCTTCCGGCGCTCCTCTCGGCCGAATGCGGACTCGGGTGGTTCGAAGGTACGGTGCTGGAGGCGTCGCCCGGTACGCTCCATGCCCATGGGCTGGTGGTGCTCAAATCCGTCATCGTCCTTACGTCCTGGATCTTCGGCTATTTCGGCATGAAGCACCTTCCCATCACCATCGTGGGGCCGATCAATGCCACGCGCCCCGTCATGGTGCTCGTCGGGGCCATGCTCGTCTTCGGCGAGCGGCTGAACGCCTGCCAGTGGACCGGCGTCCTACTGGCACTCGTGTCGCTCTTCATGCTGAGCCGTTCGAGCCGCCGCGAAGGGGTCGACTTCGCGCACAACGTCTGGATACTCTGCATCGCCCTGGCCGCCGTCATGGGTGCCGTCAGCGGGCTGTACGACAAATATATCATGGCGCGCCTCGACCCGGTCTTCGTGCAAAGCTGGTACAACCTTTACCAGTTCTTCATGATGGCCGTCCTGACCGCCGCGGTATGGTGGCCGAAGCGGCACGCCTCCACGCCTTTCCACTGGAGCTGGGCCATCCCGCTGATCTCGGTATTCTTGTCGCTGGCCGACTTCGCCTACCTCATGGCCCTGCGCGATCCCGACGCCATGATCTCCGTCGTGTCGATGGTGCGCCGCGGCTCGGTCGTGGTTTCGTTCGCCTGCGGCGCCCTGCTCTTCCGCGAACGGAATCTGCGCGCCAAGGCCGTCGATCTCATCCTCATCCTGGTCGGCATGGTCTTCTTGTGGCTCGGGTCGCGGTAGCCTGCGTTTCGGGTGCGGATGTGCGCCGTTTTTAGCGGCTCCCGATCCCCGTCGGCAACACTGTTTCCCGGCACGGACGGCTCGGGAAATGAAAAAGGATGCCCGCCCGAAGGCCGGCATCCTTTTCGGTCGCGGATGGTTCCACCCGTCAGATGATCTTGCTTAACTGGCTGACCGTCTTTGCGATCTCGTCGTCGCCCGGCACGTAGTCCCGCAGCGCCCCGGCCAGGTACTGCTCGTAGGCGTAGAGGTCGATCACGCCGTTGCCCGAGAGGTTGAACAGGATCGTCCGCGGCGTTCCCTCCTCCTTGGCCTGCAACGCCTCGCGAATTGCCGCCGCGATGGCGTGGGTCGACTCGGGCGCCGGGATGATCCCCTCGGTCTTGGCGAAGAGGATGCCGGCCGCGAGGGTCTCGGTCTGCGGCAGCGACCGGGCCTCGACCAGTCCGTCCTTCAACAGCTGGCTCACGATCGAACCCGCCCCGTGGTAGCGCAGGCCGCCCGCATGGATGTCCGACGGTTGGAAATCATGCCCGAGCGTATACATCGGCAGCAGCGGCGTGAACCCGGCCACATCCCCGAAATCGTACTGGAACGTGCCGCGCGTGAGTTTCGGGCAGCTCGACGGCTCGACGGCCACGATGCGGATATTCCTGCCTTCGACAAGGTTCCTGCGCAGGAACGGGAAGCCCAGTCCTGCGAAATTGCTGCCGCCGCCGAAGCAGCCGATCACCACGTCCGGCTCGGCGCCGGCCATCTCCATCTGTGCGACCGCCTCCTGCCCGATGACGGTCTGGTGCAGGATCACGTGGTTCAGCACGCTGCCCAGGCAGTAGCGGGTGTCCTCCGGGTGTTGCAGAGCCATCTCCACGGCCTCCGAGATCGCCAGCCCGAGGCTTCCCGAGCAGTCGGGGTCGCGTTCGAGCGCTGCGCGGCCCGAGGCGGTGATTGTGCTGGGCGACGCGATGCACTCGGCGCCCCACGTGTTCATCATCAGCCGCCGGTAGGGTTTCTGTTCGTAGCTGACCTTCACCATGAAAACCTGCACGTCGAGCCCGAAATGCTTGGCTGCGAAGGCGATGGCCGCGCCCCACTGCCCGGCGCCCGTTTCGGTCGTCAGGTGGCGTATGCCCTGCTTGTAGTTGTAGTAGGCCTGCGGCACGGCGGTGTTGGGCTTGTGCGATCCGGCGGGCGATACGCTTTCGTTCTTGAAATAGATCTTTGCCGGGGTGCCGAGGGCTTTTTCCAGTCCCGTGGCGCGCACCAGCGGCGAAGGCCGCCATATCTTGTAGATCTCCTGCACCTCTTCGGGGATGTCGATGAAACGCTCCGTCGACATCTCCTGGTCGATCAGTTCTTCGGCGAAGATGGCGCTCATCTGCTCCTTCGTCACGGGCTGCTTGGTCGCGGGATGCAGCGGCGGCAGCGGTTTGTTGGGCATGTCGGCCACGATGTTGTACCATTGTGTGGGCATCTGACGCTCGGTCAGGCAGAATTTCTTTGTTTCCATGTTTTTTTTGTCTATTTCTGTGTTCGGTAAAATGTGATGCAAAAGAAAAAGCCCGTTGTTTACTCTCTCGTAAACAACGGGCTTGTGTGTTCGTTATGCTTTCAACTATACACGCACTGAGCCGCACTCATTGTCCACGAGAGTCAACGAGCGCCACCACCATGCCTGTATGTTAAAGTTCCGGATCATAAATTCCTGTTTCGTTTTGGCAAATATAACGGGTCGCAACCGTAAAACCAAATTTTTCGCCATAAATTTTCGACACCTAAATATATGAGTTATTCCGCATTCGGGCGTGTCCTGCGGGAAACCGGGGCGGGGCAGTCCTCCCTGCGGTCCCCTGCCCTGCCCCGCCGCTGCGGCTCCCGTGCCCTTGCCCGGCGACGCTCAGGGAAGCCCCGCGGCCGAGCGCCGGATGCAGTCCTCCGGGCCGTATGCCGCGAAGTGCATGGTGCCGGCCTCGGCGGCGGATAATTTTTTACCGGCTGTGGGTTTCATGCGTTTATCCGGTCGGAATTAACAATTTTTCACTATCTTTGTTCGATTTTAGCTAATTCTCAAATTCAACGATATGAATATTTCGTATAACTGGCTCAAACGCTACATCGACACCGATCTCGGGGCCGAAGAGGTCGCCCGGATACTGACCGACATCGGACTCGAGGTCGAGGGCTTCGAGAAGATCGAGACCATCAAGGGCGGCCTTGCGGGCGTGGTGGTGGGCGAGGTGCTCACCTGCGAGGAGCATCCCGATTCCGACCACCTGCATGTCACCACGGTCGACGTCGGCACGGGCGAACCGCTGCAGATCGTCTGCGGCGCCCCCAACTGCCGCGCGGGGCTGAAAGTGCTTTGCGCGACGGTGGGCACGGTGCTCTACCCCGGCGGCGGCGACGAGGAATTCAAGATCAAGCGCAGCAAGATCCGCGGCGTGGAATCGCTCGGCATGCTTTGTGCCGAGGACGAACTGGGCATCGGAGCCTCGCACGACGGGATCATGGAGCTTCCCGCCGATGCCGTGGCGGGTACGACGGCCAGGGACTACCTCCGCATCGAGGACGACTACCTGATCGAGGTGGGGCTCACGCCCAACCGTGTGGATGCCGCGTCGCACATCGGCGTGGCGCGCGACCTGGCGGCCTATCTGCGCAGCCGGGGGGAAGATGTTTCGGTGAAGATGCCCGACGTGTCGGCTTTCGCCCCGGACAACCACGACCTCGGCGTGAAAATCCGCGTCGAGAACCACGAGGCGGCGCCCCGCTATGCGGGCGTGACCGTGAAAAACTGCAAGATAGCCCCCTCGCCCGAGTGGATGCAGAACTGCCTGCGTGCCGCGGGCATCAACCCCAAGAACAACCTGGTGGACATCACCAATTTCGTGCTTTTCGAACTGGGACAACCTCTGCACGCGTTCGACGCGGCGAAGATCGAGGGCCGCGAGGTCGTCGTGCGCACCTGCGCCGAAGGTACGCCCTTCGTGACTTTGGACGGCGTGGAGCGCAAGCTCACGGCGGACGACCTGATGATCTGCTCGGCCGAGCGTCCGATGTGCATCGCCGGCGTCTTCGGCGGCCTGGATTCGGGCATCAGCGACACCACGACCGACGTGTTCATCGAGAGCGCCTATTTCAACCCCGTGTGGGTGCGCAAAACCGCCAAGCGCTTCGGCCTGAACACCGATTCGTCGTTCCGTTTCGAGCGCGGTGTCGATCCCAATATGCAGGTCTATGCCGCCAAGCGTGCCGCCCTGCTGATGAAGGAGCTGGCCGGGGGCGAGATTTCGAGCGACATCACCGACATCTACCCCGCGCCGATCGAAGATTTCCGCTTCGACGTCTCGTTCGCCCGCATCGACGCGCTGATCGGCAAGCATATCCCCGAAGAGACCGTCCGTGCGATCCTGGCGGCGCTCGAAGTGAAGGTGCTGGACGAGAAGGACGGCGTGCTGAGCGTGGCCGTGCCGCCCTACCGGGTCGACGTGCAGCGCGAGGCCGACCTCATCGAGGACATCCTGCGCATTTACGGCTACAACAACGTCGAAATACCCTCGCGCGTCCGTTCGACGCTTTCCTATGCGCCCAAACCCGACCGCAACCGCCTGATGAACCTCGCCGCCGACTACCTATCGGCCAACGGCTTTACGGAGATCATGTCCAACTCGCTGACCAGGGCGGCCTATTACGAAGGGTTGGAGAGCTACCGGGCGGAAAACTGCGTGCGTATCCTCAACCCGCTGAGCGCCGACCTCAGCGTCATGCGCCAGACGCTGCTGTTCAACATGCTGGAAGCCGTGCAGCTCAACGCCAACCGCCGCAACGGCGACCTGAAACTCTACGAGTTCGGCAACTGCTATTTCTACGACGAGGCCAAACGTGCGGACGAAAACCCCCTGGCAGCCTACTCCGAAGAGTACCGCCTGGCCATCGCCGTGACGGGCATCGCCGTGCCCGCTTCGTGGAACGCGCAGCCGCAGGCCGCATCGTTTTTCACGCTGCGCGCCGTGGCCGAAAAACTGCTGCGCCGCTTCGGCATCGACATCTATGCGCTCAAGACCGAAACGCTGCAAAGCGACCTCTTCGGCGAGGCGCTCACGATGGCGCTCAACGGCAGGGAGCTGTTGCAGATCGGTACGGTCAGCCGGAATATCCGCCGCAAACTCGACGTCAAACAGGATGTCTTCTATCTGGAGATGAACTTCGAGGCGCTTGTCAAATCGACCAAAAAGCACCGGATAGTGGCCGAGGAGCTGTCGAAGTTCCCCGAGGTGAAGCGCGACCTGGCGCTGCTCGTGGACAAGCAGGTGACCTTCTCGGCACTGCGCGACGTGGCGTTCGCTACGGAGCGCAAGTTGCTCAAGAGCGTTTCGCTGTTCGACGTCTACGAGGGCGACAAGCTGCCCGAAGGCAAGAAATCCTATGCCCTGAGCTTTATCCTCGAGGACAAGACCCGCACGCTGGACGAAAAGACCATCGAACGGGTCATGCAGAACCTCACGGCGCAGTTCGAGCGCCAGTGCGGCGCCCATGTCCGTGCATGACCCGTCGTGACGGATAAGAACTGAAGCCGCCTGCCAGTTTTCTGACGGGCGGCTTTTTTCCTGAAATGATTTTTCCTGAAACGATGCATCGGACTTCCCGCATATTGGCCCTCACGGCCCTGCTTTTTGCCGCAGGCGCCGCCCTGTTCTTCACCAAGGCGGCGGCTCTTCCGTACAAGGTGGCCTATCCGGTGCTTTTGCTGGCCGTGGCGGTTTTCTGCCTCCGGCGGAAAGCGTTGCTTCCGGTCGGGGCTGCACTCCTCTTGTCTGCCCTGGGCGATGCGGCGGGTGCGAAGGGACTGTTCATTCCGCAGATGCTGTTTTTCGCGCTGGCCCACGGCGCCTATATCCGCTATTTCCTCTGCGCCGGGGGACTTCCTGCCCGTCCTGCCGCATGGCTGCTTCCCGCGGCGTTGCTCGCGTTGCTTTTCGCCGGGGTCGTGCCCCGGGTCTTGGAGCCGGCCGAACGGATCGGAGTCGCCGTTTACGGTGCGGTCATTGCCGGGATGCTTTACAGCGTGCTCCGGTATCGCGGGGCGTATGCCGCATGGTTCCGCTTCGCGGCCCTGCTGTTCGTTTTTTCCGACGGCGTGATAGCCTGGAGCCGTTTCATCGGGGCCGTTCCCGGGCGCACCTACGTCGTGATGGTTCCCTACTACCTGGCGCAGTGCCTGTTCTTCTGCTTTGCCGTAAAATCGCTTCCCGCCCTCCCGTCTGAGGGCCGATCCGTGTGAAGATTGCTTCCGCCCGTGCCGTCCGTCCGCCGATGGCCCGAAGGCATCCTGCTCGCAACCTTTTCATCCATGTGCCGCCGCCTTGCCGCGCGGCGCGACCGGCCGTTGCTGTCCGGAGCAGGCCGCCGTTACAGCACCGGCTTGATCTGCGGCGGCTGGATCGTCACATAGGGCGTGCCGTTGTCGTCGCAGGTCGAGACGATCCGCACGGCTTTCACCGTGCGCCCCGGCTTCAGGGTGATGCTTCCCTTTTCGAGGTCGCCCGCCCGCTCATACGTCGCACCGTCGTACGACACCTCGGCATAACCTGTGGTTATGATGGTCTTCGGCAGCTGGCGGTTCCCGGTCTGGAGGTACATTTCGCGGCATTTCACCGGCTGCTCGAAGGTGTAGAGCACCCAGTCCTGCTGCCGGCAGGCGCGCGCCGTCCGCGAAAGCCCCTTGTAACCCGCGGCATTGGCAAGGGGGAACTGCCTGCTCTCGCCCATCGAGGTGGTGATGGCCACGGCGGGTGTGAGCGTGCGGTAGTAGGATTTGTCGGCGACATAGGGGCTGCGCCCCGTTTTGTAGCGGGTGAAGAAGCGGTACAGGTGCGGTTTGCCGGTCTTGACGGGACGGGTATAACGGTGTTCTTCGGGCGCGTCGCCTTCCGTGTAGTATATCTCCGACCCGTCGTCGGCCGTCACGGTGAATGCGCCATCCTTATAGCTCACCTTCGGCGGGAAGAGCCGGAAACGGATGCCCATGGCTGCCATGCGGTCGTAATGCTTCTCCACGAGCCCTTTGTAATAGGCGTCCCAGCCTTCGCCGTTGCCGCGCCACGCGATGCGGGCGAGTGCGCAGATACGCGGGAAACACATGTAGTCGAGGTAGTCGGGCTTCTCGGGCTCGTGCGAGACGTAGGCTTCGCTGAAGAACGCCGCCTGCAACCCGACGACGTTGCGCATCTGCTCCGGGCTGAACCCCTTGTCCGTGAAGTCGAACCCGAAGACCTTTTTCGCGTCGAAGACCGCCGCCCAGTCGTGCCCGTCCTCGTGCGGGGTCTGGCGCATGTCGAAATAGAAATATTCGCCCGGCATCACTACGGTCTCGTATCCCTTGGCCGTGGCGTCGAGGCATGCCTTGACGCTCTGCCAGCCGTAGACGCGGCTGTCGTGCGCCAGGTCGCCCGTCGTCACCGCCTCGTTCCACACGGCGGGGCGTTTGCCGTTGGCGCTGAGGATCGCCGCCATGCGTTGCATGAAGAGGTCTTCCAGTTGGTGCGGGTCTGCCATGCCCCGCTGCCGCATCAGCGCCTGGCAGTCGGGGCAGCGCTTCCATTGGGTCATGTCGACCTCGTCGCCGCCCACGTGGATGTATTCCGAGGGGAACAGCGCGCAGAGCTCGCCCAGGATGTCCGCGAGCAGCGCGTAGTTCTCCTCGCGTGCCACGCACCATGCCGAACGGTAGTCGTAGCCGTTGGTCGACAGCGTGTCGGGCGGGTAATTGCAGCGGATTTCGGGGTGTACCGAGGCGATGTTGCGGCTGTGCCCGGGCAGGTCGATCTCGGGGATAATCTCGATGTTGCGCACGGCGGCATAGCGGATCAGCCCGCGCATTTCGTCCTGTGTGTAGAAGCCGCCGTATTTCTCGTCCCATTTCCCGTAGACGGGGCGTACGGGCGAGTCGCCGCCGCGGAAGCCGCCGATTTCGGTCAGCTCGGGGTGTGATCTGATCTCGATCCGCCACCCTTCGTCGTCCGACAGGTGGAGGTGTAATTTGTTGATCCCGTGGTAGGAAAGCAGGTCTATGTAACGCTTTACTCCATCCACTCCGATCCAAGTGCGGGCCACGTCCAGCATCATGCCCCGGTACGCGAAGCGCGGGGTGTCGTCGATCCGCGTGCAGGCGACTTCGACGGGCAGCGGGCACGCCTTGGCGTAGACCTCGGGCGGCAACAGCCGCAGCAGCGCCTGGATGCCGTTGAAGACGCCGCCGTAGTCGCCTCCCGTGATCTCGATCCGCTGCGGCTTCACGGCCAGCGTGTAGGCCTCGCTGCCGAGCGTCGGGTCTGTCGTGAGCACGATCGCGTCGTCGGCCGACATACTGTCGCTGGCCTTTCCGACGTTGATATATTCGCGCAGGTAGCCGGCCAGCGGCGCGAGCGGCGTCTCGTAGCTGAGCTGCGTGCCGGCCGAGATGCGGTATGTGCTGGGAAGGGTCGTCTGGCGCGCCGGAAGCGGCTGCGCATGGGCGTGGAGGAGGCTACAAAGGGCGCCCAGGATGGACGCGAGGTAGCGTAGTTTCATGAGGTTGCGGAATTTTGTTCGATGCAAAGTTACTATTTTCCGCCGAATGTGCTAACTTTGCAGGGGATAAATTGCGGTCGTGCAGGCTGCATGCTGCTGCGGCCGGGCGACCCGGCGCCTCGGGCAGTTTGCGCCCTGCATGACGGCGGAAAAAACAAACCGGATAATGGAAGATAAACGATTGGAGGCTACGGCCCGCCTGCTCGAGGTGATGACCACGCTGCGCCGCGAGTGCCCGTGGGATCGCGAGCAGACGTTCGACTCGTTGCGGAGCAATACGATCGAGGAGACGTATGAACTGGCCGATGCCATCACCGACCACAATATGGAGGGGATCAAGGAGGAGCTGGGCGACCTGCTGCTGCATGTGGTGTTCTACTCCAAGCTGGGTGAGGAAGCCGGGGCGTTCGACTATGCGGATGTGGCCAATGCCTTGTGCGACAAACTGGTATACCGCCATCCGCACGTTTACGGCGACATCCATGCCAATACGCCCGACCAGGTGAAGGAGAATTGGGAAGCGCTCAAGCTCCGCAAAAAGAATCGCAAGAGCGGTACGCTGGGCGGCGTTCCCCGCTCGCTGCCGGCGCTGGTCAAGGCATTCCGCGTAGGCGAGAAGGCCGCGGCGACGGGCTTCGACTGGCAGAAGCGCGAGGATGTGTGGGACAAGGTGAAGGAGGAGACCGCCGAGGTCGAGGCCGAGATGCGCTCGGGCGACAAGGCGAACCTCGAAGCCGAGTTCGGCGACCTGTTCTTTGCGCTGGTCAACGCTGCGCGGCTCTACGGCGTCGATCCCGAATCTGCGTTGGAGCGTACGAACAAGAAGTTCATCCGCCGCTTCAATTACATGGAGGAACAGGCTGCCGCACAAGGGAATTTGCTGCACGACCTTTCGCTCGGCCAGATGGAGGCCCTGTGGCAGGAAGCCAAAAAAGGCGAATAAAAGATTGCCTTCCGGCAGCGCTTTCCATGTCCGGGGCACCACCGTACGGTGGCGGGTCATGCAGGGAAATATACATGTGAAACAAAGAAATTTTATTACGGAATTATGGCTTTGATTAAAGAAGTGCGGGGACACACCCCCGTGATCGGAGAAAATACGTTCCTGGCCGAGACGGCCGTCATCCTGGGCGACGTGACCATCGGCCGCGACTGCTCGGTCTGGTACAACGCCGTGCTGCGCGGCGACGTGAACAAAATCGTCATCGGCGACCGTACGAACATCCAGGACGGCGTCGTGCTGCATACGATTTACGACAAGGCTAAACACCCGTCGCAGACCATCATCGGCAACGACGTGTCGGTGGGCCACAACGCCATCGTCCACGGCGCCGTCATCGGCGACAACTGCCTGATCGGTATGGGCGCTACCCTGCTGGACAATGCCGTCGTCCCCTCGGGCTGCATCATCGCGGCCAATGCGCTGGTGCTGTCGAACGCCAAGCTGGAGCCCAATTCGGTCTATGCGGGCGTCCCGGCCAAGAAGGTCAAGGAGGTGACGCCCGAGCAGCGCGAGGAGATCATCCGCCGCACGGCGCACGATTACATGCTCTATGCCTCGTGGTTCAAGGAGGATGAATGACCCCGCCGGGGCGTAAGGAAATGCGATGAACCTGCAATCGAAATATTCCGACCTGATGCTCAACCTGCTGGTTGCGCTGGCCATCAGCCTGGTGGTCAACTTTTCCTATGTGCTGTTGCTGATCGTCGAGCAAAAGGGCGAAGGACAGCCGCGTCCGGCGCGGGCGAGCGTCGTCACACGCAGCGAGGAAGGGGTGCTGCACGTCAGCCCCGACGGCCACGGGTACATCGTCTACGGAAACCGCGACAGCGTCTACGTGCCGATGCAGCGCATCCGCCGGATGGATCTTTCGGACGGCGACCGGCTGGTGGTCGACGTGGTCGCCCCGCGCCGTTACGGCGCCCATCCGGTGATGAACGAACTGCGTATGCGCAACGGCGAGGAGTTCGATTACAGCACGCTCTACAACCGGCCGTCGAGGACTTCGGAGCTGACGTTGCAGTTGATCTACTACCTGGTCGTATCGTTCATCATGCTCTCGATCCTGACCTCCGCACGCCGCAATTACAAGGCGGGGCGTTTTGCCCTCCACTGCATGGGGTGCCTCGTGGCGGCCGCGGCGCTTTATATCTTCGCCCCTGTCCGCGAATGGCATTCGGGGCAGATCGTCCTGAATTTCATGAGCGGGCATATCTTCGACTACATGCTGCTGCTCAAGTGTTCGTTCGCCGTGGCCGTGTCGATGCTCTACGGCTGGGTCTACGTGCTCAACTCGAAGCAGCAGGCGGTCGTCATGGAGAACGAACGGCTCAAGAACGAGAACCTCACGACCCGCTACAACATGCTCGTCGGGCAGATCAACCCCCATTTCTTCTTCAATTCGCTCAATTCGCTGGCGATGCTCGTGCGCGAGAAGCACGACGACAAGGCGCTGACCTACATCGACCAGCTGTCGTATACGTTCCGCTACATCATCCAGAACGGCCAGAGCACGCTGATGACGCTCGACGAGGAACTGAAATTCATCGAAGCGTACAGCTACCTCTTCGAAATACGCTATGCCGACAAACTGTTCTTCGACATCGACGTCGACGACAAGTACCGCTCCTGGACGCTCCCGGCGCTGTCGTTGCAGCCGCTGATCGGCAACGCCGTCAAACACAATACCATAACCCGCAGCAAGCCGTTCCATATCTCGATCCGCACCGAGCAGGGGTGGCTGGTGGTCGCCAATCCCAAGGTGCCGAAGATCGAACCCGAACCGTCGACGGGCATCGGACTGGAAAACCTGCGCAACCGCTGGCACCTGATTACGGGCCGCGACATCGAGATCATCGACACCGACAAGGAGTTCGTCGTGCGCATGCCGCTGCAAAAACCCGCCATCGGATGAAGGCCCTGATTATCGAGGACGAAACCGCCGCCGCGCTGAACCTGGAGGCTATCCTGAAACAGGTGGCTCCCGGCGTGGAGGTCATCGGGACGCTCGAAAGCGTCGAGGAGAGTGTCGAATGGCTGCGTGCGAACCCCCAGCCCGACCTGTTGTTCATGGACATCCACCTGGCCGATGGCGATTCGTTCCGCATCTTCGACGCCGTGGAGGTTACCGCCCCCGTGGTCTTCACGACGGCCTATGACCAGTATGCGCTCGAAGCCTTCAGGGTCAACAGCATCGACTACCTGCTCAAGCCGATCAACAGCGCCGACGTGCAGCGTGCGCTGGGCAAGCTGGAACGCCTGTCCAAGGGCGAACGCCGCGATTACGGCTTCCGGGTGCGGACGATGGCTGCGGCACGGCACGAGCAGGCTTTCCTGGTGCATGTCCGCGACCGGATCATCCCGCTCCGGCGCGAGCAGATCGCCTATTGCTATACCAGCAACGAGAAAGTCACCGCCTGTACCTACGAGGGCGTTTCCTACCCCCTCGACAAGACGCTCGAAACCCTGCAGGCCATCCTGCCCGAAGCGGATTTCTTCCGCGCCAACCGCCAGTTCATCGTGGCGCGCCGCGCCGTGAAGGAGATCGCCGTGTGGTTCGGCAGCCGCCTGGCGCTCCACCTGACGGTCGAGACCCCCGAACGCATTGTCATTTCCAAGGCCCGCGTCCCCGAATTCAAGGCCTGGCTCACCTCCGTTCAACCCGCCGAATAGTCGGTTCACCCTGCCTTTCAGTCGTTTGGCCCCCGGGTCGGCACCGCCGTGCCGGTTTGGCTTTACCTTTGCATCAGTACTGCGAGCCGAAGGTGTTTCGGCGAACGGATAACAAAAATCTTAATGCTATGAAAAAGAGAATTTTTGCGGTTGCAATGACCCTTTGCCTGTTGGCGGGAACGAGCGCTTTTGCGCAGGATCGGCGTGCTCCGAGGACAAAGGAACGCCCCACGGCCGAGCAGATGGCCCAGCGCAAGACCGACCGCATGGTCGAAAAGCTGAACCTCAACGAGGATCAGTCGAAGCAGCTCTACGAACTCAACCTGCAGGAGGTAAAGGATATGCAGGCGCAGCACGAGCGGATGCGCGCCGCCCGCAAGGCCCAGGCCGAGAAGATGCAAAAGATCCTTACGCCCGAGCAGTTCGAGCAGTGGAAGCAGATGCAGGGCCCGAAGCCCGGTATGAGGCCCGGCCCGCAGATGAAGGATGGAAAGGGATGCGCCTGCAAGGAAGGCAGGAAATGTGACAAGCCCCGTCCCGCAAAGGGCAGGAAGTGAGGTTAGGTCATCGAACGGCTTGTCACAGCCGGGGTGTCGGTTGGTCGACTGGCACCCCTTTTTTGTCGATTCACCCGCGGCAGAGGGGAAGTCTGCCATAAAAAAGTTATCTTCGCAAGCGCAAAAAATAAACGTATCTATATAATCTGAAGATGAAACGACTGCTACTCTCAACCTTATTTACGCTTTTCGCCGTCGCCGCCTTTGCCCAGAAGGGGACGGTCACGGGTACGGTGGTCGACGCCGAGACCGGCGAAACGGTCGCGGGTGCCGTGCTGGAATTCGCCCCGGCCGCTGCCCCCGACAAGAAACAGTACTCCACTTCGGGCTTCAAGGGCGCCGTGTCGATCCCTTCGCTCGCATACGGCGAATATAAACTCGTAGTCTCTTTCCTGGGCTACAACAACGCGGAAACGATTTTCAAGGTCTCGGCCGCCAAACAGGACATCGGCAAGATCGAACTCCGTCCGGGCGTGCAGATCGAAACCGTCGTCAAGGAGGCCAAGGCGCTCCGCACCTCCCAGAAGGGCGATACGGTAAGCTATAACGCCGGGGCGTTCAAGGTCACCGACGATGCCGAC
This sequence comes from Alistipes sp. UBA1686, assembly GCF_002320215.1. Taxonomy (NCBI): domain Bacteria; kingdom Pseudomonadati; phylum Bacteroidota; class Bacteroidia; order Bacteroidales; family Rikenellaceae; genus Alistipes; species Alistipes sp. UBA1686. The sequence goes on along the minus strand of NZ_DCKA01000021.1, from coordinate 196,090 downwards.
GTCGAAGGCCTGCTCAAGAAGATGCCGGGCATCACCGTGAGCGACGGTACGGTCGAGGCACAGGGCGAGTCGGTCAAAAAGATCTTCGTCGACGGCAAGGAATTCTTCGGCGAGGACGTGACGACGGCCATCAAGTCGCTGCCGGCACAGGCCGTCGACCGCATCGAGGTCTACAACAAACTGAGCGATGCCGCCGAATTCTCGGGCATGGACGACGGCGAGGGTTATAAGGCGCTCAACATCGTCACCCATACCAACATGCGGCAGGGACAGTTCGGTAAACTGTATGCCGGTTACGGTTACGATGCCGATACCAAGACCGAGGCCAAAAACAAATATGTCATAGGCGGTAATGCCAATATCTTCAGCGGCGACAGCCGCGTGTCGGTCATCGGCCTGTTCAATAATATCAACCAGCAGAATTTCTCGTTCGAGGACATCCTCGGCGTATCGGGTTCCGGCGGCGGCCGCCGCGGCGGTGTCGGACAGTACATGGTGCGCCCGCAGAGCGGCGTGGCGTCGGTGAACGCCATCGGCGTCAACTACTCCGACACATGGGGCAAACGCGACCAGGTGTCGTTCCAGGGCAGCTATTTCTTCAACAATACCGATACGAAGAACCAGTCCACGGTGGACAAGTGGTATGAATCCCCCATGCCGGTGGACACCCTCGCGACGCGCGGCTATTCGAATACGGAGGCCTACAACCACCGTTTCAACGCCCGCCTGGAGTGGAAGATCTCCGACAACCAGAACCTGATGGTGCGCCCCAGTTTCAGCTACCAGTCCAACGATCCCCTGAGCACGACGCAGGGCTGGCAGTTCGGTCAGAGCGGTTACAGCCGTACCGAGAATTTCAACGACGGCCTGCGCCACGGTTACAACCTGCGCACGAGCGCCGTCTACCGTGCCAAACTCGGCAAGGACGGCCGTACGATCACCCTCGACGGCAATGTAAGTTATTCGGACAACACCAACAACTCGAATTCCTATTCGAACGTCCTGCCGATTTCGTCCGTCCGCCCCGACGGGGCCGACGACCCGTGGGGCTGGGACACGACGGGCTATACCCGTCTGCGTTACCTGCGCAACCTCGCCCCCTCGAACAGCTACGGCCTGCGCGGGCAGTTCACCTATACGGAACCTGTGGCCAAATATGCCCAGGTGAGCGTGCAGTACCGCATCCGCTACGATTATCAGGAGCGCGACAAGAGGTCGTTCATAACCGGGCCGGACTATTCGGTCGCAGGGCTTCTCCCCGACGGGGCGCTTTCCAACTCTTACAAGAGCGGTTACCTGACGCAGAGCGCCGGTCCCGGCTTCCGTTATTCGAAGGAGCGCAACACGTTCGTGGCGAACGTCTATTACCAGCATGCCACGCTCGACGGGCAGATCGTACGCGATGCCGCCGACAAGATCAAGCATTCGTATAACGACGTGACCTATTTCATGATGGGGCAGCTGAACATCAATCGCGAGAATTCGCTGCGCCTGTTCGTCTCGTCCTATACCGACAACCCCTCGATCACCGACCTCCAGAACGTGGTCGACGTGTCGGACGCGCAGAACATCACCAAGGGTAACCCCAACCTGAACCCGTCGTACAGCCACCGGGTCAATTTCCACTATACGAACTCCAACGTGGAGAAGGGACGGACGTTCATGTGGATGTTCTCGATGCAGAATACGTCGGATTACAACGCCAACCACCTGGTGTCGAACCCCGGTACGATCACCCTCGGCGGCGAGCAGTACACCCCCAACTACTACTCCACTCCCGTCAACCTCGACGGTTACTGGAACCTGCGCACGCACCTGAGCTACGGGTTCCCCATCGGGTTCCTGAAGAGTAACTTCAACGTGATGGCGGGCGTCAATTTCACCAAGACCCCGAGCATGCTGGGCGGCACAGTCGACAGCGACGGGTTCATCACGGGCGGCGAGCGCAACGACACCAAGAATATCGGCTACGACTTCCGCACGGTACTGGGCAGCAACATTTCGGAGAACGTGGACTTTACCCTTTCGTGGGCCGGCACCTATAACGAGGCGACCAACTCGCTGGGCGAATCGGGCTCCAAGAACCGTTATTTCAACCATACGGCGCAGGGCAACATGAAGTTCGTCTTCCCGCTGGGCTTTACCTTCACGGGCAGCGTAGCCTATACGCAGTACATCGGTTTTACGAACGATTACGACGATTCCTACCTGCTGTGCAACGCCTGGATCGGCAAAAAGGTCTTCAAGAACAAGCGCGGCGAGATCATGGTCGGCGTGAACGACATCTTCAACCAGAACAAGGCCTTCGCCCGTTCGACGGGCTCGGGGTGGACGCAGAATTCGACCAACAGTGTGATCGGCCGCTACTATATGGTGCAGTTCACCTATAACCTGCGCCGGTTCGGCAAGAAGGGGTCGAAAAACATCAAGGATTACGACGGCGTGGCACAACCTTCGGGATCGCGCCGCATGGGGCCCGGCGGCCCGGGCGGCCCTCCTCCGGGAATGTTCCACGGCCCTCGGTAAATCAGCTCGTCATGATGCTGTACCACAGAAAAAGCATGACGATAAATCCGATGAGAACGATCACTGCAGGCCAGCAGCTGCCGACCAGTTTGTACGATGCGAATAGGCTGACGATAAAACAGATGACGACAGCCACCATTGCATAATACAACATTTGGTATCCGCCGGCCATGCCTTGTGGGTCGTAACGAACGTTGTTGGACAGCCAGATTGCAAGATAGATCGCTAACGGATAGGCCGTAACGTTGAGCAGATAATAAAGCCACTTCGGAATCATTTTGCAAGATATTTGGGGTTTCAGTCCAAAGGTAATATAAATTCCGTCGTTCGCAAGCAATGGCGGGTATAAAAAAATATGAAAAACCGGGGTATTCACCCCGGTTTTTCATGTCTGTCCCGACTTTTCGGTTGCGGCGAAAAATCAGTACTCTTCTTTGTCGTTCATCCTCTGCGCGGGGCGTTCGCGCTGTTCGCGGCCGATCACCTGGTGAATGCCGATGCAGGCCAGCCCGCCGTAGATGAGCGTAAGGATGCAGAGCATCCGGATTTCGGGCAGTACCTCGCCGAGCGATGCGCCCATGCTCTGGATGCGGATGAAGCCGTCGACACCGTGGCTGCTGGGGAACAGCTGCCCGAAGTTGAACAGCCAGTCGGGAATACCCTCGCGGGGGTACGACACGCCGCTGAGCATCAGCAGCGGGATCGACGTCCACAACAACAGCAGCAGCGAATTCTCGCGGTAGCGGAACAGCGTCGAGATGGCGATGCCGAGGAAGATGCAGGCGGCCAGGTATGCCAGCATGAAGACCACGACGGTGCCCGTGGCGCCGTTCATCGGGTAATGGAACAGCCGGTAGTGCAAGCCCAGGATATAGAAGGTCGTCACGCCGTAGATCAGCCCGTAGACCGTCGCCTTGCCCAGCACGATGGGCAGCGTGGACATGCGTTTGCGGTCGGGCGGGCAGAGTTTGCGGTAAAGCCCGAATTCGCGCCACGTGCCGCCGATCATGCCGATGCCGATGAGCAGCGTCTGCTGGATGATGACCATGATGATTGCCGGCATGACGAAGGTACCGTATCCCAGGTAGGGGTTGAACAGGTTGTGCGACTGGTAGATTACGGGCTGCGTCGTGGCCTGTGCCTGCGGGATGTCCGCCCCCTTGGCGATCAGGCGCTGGAACTCCACCATCGCGCCCGTGCTGCCGATCGAGGTCACCAGTTCCTGGAACGCCTGGCGGTACATCAGGAAGTAGCTGGCGTCGACGTAGATCGCCACGTTGGCCTGCGAGCCCCCGAGCATTTTTTCCTCGTAGTCCGACGGTATATAGACCACGCCGTATATTTTGCGGTTGAAGAAGAGCTCCTTGGCCTCCTCCATGTTCGTCGGGTTGTAGGCCACGTACGTATTCGGCCCGGCGTTGAACGTTGCCGCGAGGCTGCGGCTGGTCGGGGTGCGGCACTCGTCCACCACGCCGATCGGCACGTTGCGCAGTACCTGTGCGCCGTAGGCCATCGAGTAGACCGTGGCGTAGATGATCAGCGCGAGTACCAGGATGAGGACGACGCCCGCATCGGTGAATATCGAGCGGAATTCGTTGCGCATGACCGACAGCATTTGCTGCCGGTAGGATGCCATCTGATGTGTGAACCTACCCATGTTATAACCTCCCCCAGTATTTTTCCTCCGTGCAGATCGTCCGCAGGCGCGGCAGGCACAGGAGCGGTAAGACGATGAATAACGACATGTAGCCCATGTCGGGCAGCGAACAGGCTACCGGGGCGCCCCGCAGCATCTGGTCGACGAAGATGTCGGTGTAGTAGGTGAACGGGAACAACCTGCTCAGGTACCGCATGGCGGGCCACATGGCCATGATCGGGAACGTGAGGCCCGAGAAGGTGAAGGCCAGCACCGAGTACCCGCCGCCGATCGAGAGCGACAGGCGCAGGTTCGAGAGCAGCGACACGATGAACACCGCGATGGCCTGGTAGCTCAAAATAAAGAGCAGCGTACTCACGAGGATGACCGTCAGGCTGCCGTTGAGCGGTACGCCCACGACCTTGAAGATAATCAGGAACATCACCAGCGACATGAGGAACATGATGACCGTCACGGGCAGTATCTTGCCGGTGAGCGCCGCGCCGACCGAGCCGTTGGCCGTGCCGAGCCACTCGCGCGCGGTGGCGTGCTTGAGTTCGGTGCCGATGGTGAAGACGGTCACCATGACCACGAAGATGAGCAGCATCATGGGCATGAAGCTCGGCGAGAGGTAATAGCCGTAATTGATATAGGGATTGAACAATACGTGCCGGCTGAACCGCACGGGCATCAGCTGCGCCATGGCCTGCTTCTCGCTGAGCCCCTGTTTGGTGAGCAGTTGCAGCTGGATGCCGGCCGTGAAGGTCGTCACGGCGGTCTGGATGTCTTTCGACAGCAGTCCGTTGACCGTGATGTTCGTCCCCGAAACGTAATTCTCGATGTGCGTCTGGCTGTTGCTCAGGATATTCTTCTCGAAGAACGACGGGATCTGCACGATGGCCATGACCTTCCCTTCGCGCATCAGCCGCTCGCCTTCGTCCATGTCCTGGATTTCGTAGGCGACCAGGGCCGTCGGGGTTGCGTCGATCATCTGCGTGACCTTGCGCGAGAGCGACGTGTGGTCTTCGTCCAGCACGGCTATCGGGATGTCGCGGGCCACGCCCTTGTTGAACAGCAGCGCGAAGAACGCGAACGACACCACGGGCAGCACGAGCATCAGCACGAAATACATCGGCTGGTGCGTCAGCCGCACAAGCTCGCGCCGCAGGACGGCGTAGGTATTATGCAGGAATCCCGGCATCGTCCCCTCCTATTTCCGGATTTCGTCCCAGTCCACGATTACGCTCATGCCCGGGCGCATATTCTCCACATGCGACACAGGCCTGGCCTTGACGGCGAAGGTGCGGATGTCGAAACCGCCCTGCGTACGCGTCGCCGCCCATGTCGCGAAGTCGGCCTGTGCGGAGATGTAGGTCACCTCGAACTCGACGTCGTAGTCCAGCGCCGGGACATAGCCGCTCATGCGAGTGCCGATGCCGATCCCCGGGAGCAGGGTCTCCTTGATGTTGAAGGTCACCCACAGGTCGGTCAGGTCGAGGATGGCCACCACGGGATAGCCGCTGCCCACCAGTTCGCCCTGCTCGGCGATGATGGTCGAAACCTCGCCCGTCACGGGCGCATAGACCATCGCGTCGCCGATGTAGGATTCGACCTCGCTCACGGCTCCTTCGGCCTGGCGGACACGTGCCGCAGCGGCCTCCTTGTCCTCCTTACGGGCTCCGTCCGACGCCAGGTCGTACTGCGCCTTGGCGGCCAGTGCCGTGGCTTCCATCGCCTTGTAGTTGGCCGACGCCTCGTCCAGCTTCTGTTCGGGGACTACCCCCTGGTCGTAGAGGTTCTTCACGCGGTCGTAGGTCTTGCGCGCCAGTTCCAGCCCGGCCTGCGCCTTCTCCCACATGTTCAGGGCGGCTTCGATCTGCTGGATGCGTGCGCCTGCCAAGGCTGCCTGGTCGAGTGCCGAGGCGGCGCTCTTCACGGCCTCGGCCTGCTGGAGTTTGGCCTCCAGCTCGGGGGTCGAGAGCGTGTAGAGCAGCTGCCCCTTTTCCACGCGGTCGCCCTGTTCGACCTTCATGTCGTCGATGCGCCCCGGGACTTTCGACGAGGCTTTGTAGGTCGTGCACTCCACCGTGCCCTGTATCAGCATCGGGGTCGTTTTCCGGAGGTACCAACTGATCAGTACGACCGAGACGATGATGACCACTGCGGCCGCGATGATTCCGATAATGTTGCTTCGCTTCATAGGATTCTATATTTTTTACTTTTTATCGAACAGGATCGGCCGGGCGTCGGCGCGGCGGGCATACGCCGAAAATTCGTCGCTGATGCCCGCGGCTTCGAGCAGTTGCGCCAGCAGCAGGTCGAAATTGTAAGCCGCCTGGAGGCGTTCGGTGCGCACGCCCGCGAGGTTCAGTTCGGCATCGATCAGGTCGGTCGACGAGCTCATGCCTTCGAGGAAGGCAGCGTTCTTCATGCGGAGGTACTCCTCGGCGAAGGCGAGCGAGGCGTCGATCGAGGTCATCTGGTTGCGGTAGTTCATCATCTGGTTGTAGAGTTTCTCCACCAGAACCGAGATGTCCTTGCCGGCCTTGTTCTGCAAGGCGCCGACCCGGCGTACGGTCTGCTTGGCCGCCGAATATTTATACTCGCGGTTCAGGCCGTCGAAGATCTTGATGTTGACCCCCACGCCCACCGCCCAGCGGGGTACGAGCCCTGCGACCTGGTAGTTGTAGAACGAACCGCCGCCGATGGCCGCCACCTGCGGCAGGAAGTCGGCGCGCTGGGCGCGCACGCCCTCTTCGGCCAGCTGGCGCTTGAGCGAAACCTGGTTGAGCAGCGGGTTGCGGTCTTGTGCCAGATCCTGGTAATAGGCCACCTCCTCGACCCGGTCGACAATGAACATCGACGTCACGGGTTGCCACGCGTTGTCCTGCCCCAGCGTGCTGTTCAGGGCGCTGGCGATGGTTTGGGCCTGCAGTTCGGCATTGGCCAGCTCGCGCTCGGCCTCCGCCATCTTGAATTCGACGTAGAGGCGTTCGCTCTGGGCGATCATGCCGTTCTTTTCGAGCGCGACGGCATCTTCGAGGTGGCGGCGTACGCCGTCGACCACCTGCCGGCGCACCTCGACGACCTGCATGGCGAGTGCCAGCCCGAAGTAGCGCTCCACGAGCTCCGAAATCAGCGCATTGCGGGTCTGGTTGCCCTGCTCCGCCGCCGTGCGTTCGTTGATCCTGGCGGCGCGGTTGGCGGCGTTGATCTTGCCGCCCAGCCAGATGGGCACCGAAACCTGCCCGCCCACGAACCCCAGGCTCTGATCCTGCACCTTGAGGAACCAGTCGGCGTTCATCAGCGGATTGAGCAGCCCGTTGATCGAGGGGATCATTTCGGGCGGTATGAGCCCGCTGCCGAGTATCTGCCCGGCGAGCTCTTTGGCCGGGCCTTTCATCTCGTTGAAATCGAATCCTATATCCTTGGACATGTAGGCGTAGGCGCCCATGACGCTGATCTTGGGCATACGCAGGCCGATGGCCGCACGGCGTTCCTGGGTGGCGGCCTTCTCCTCGAACTCGGCTGCTTTCATCGCGGGGTTTTCCGTGAGCGCCACGGCGATCGCCTCGTCGAGCGAGAGCGTACGCTTGGCCTCCTGCGCAGGCAGCCGGACGATGGTCGCAAGTGCCGCCGCCGCAAGGAGGGTTCTGACTGCTATTTTCATATTAATCAATGCGTTTATGAGGCAAATATATAAGTTATCCCGATATGTTGCGCGATTTTCCGGAAAAAGAGGCCAATTTTAGGCCCTTATGGACACAATTTACGCCCGATTCATCGCTTCAGGTGCGCGTTGGCTTCCCATACGCCGTTGGCCAGCGCCGGGTATGCCCTGACGTCGAGGCCCGCTTCGCGCAGGGTCAGCGCTCCGCGGCAGCAGACGAAACAGTCGGGCTCGTAGAGTGCGAAGGCCGCCCGGGCGAAACCATGCCTGATAATGAGCTGTGTGCAGCTTTCGGGCTCGCTCGCCCGACGCGAGCACGGCTCCATCGAGGAGTACATCGCGGCGCCGCGGAGCTCGGCGCCTGCCGCCAGCGCCTTGGCGATGGCCTCCTGCTCGGCGTGGTGTGTTGCCGAAGTCTCGTGCGTGTAACCTGCAAATATCCGGCCGTCGGCCGTGGCTACGACCGCACCGACGCAGTAGGACGTCGGGCCGGGGGTACATTTGCGGCCTTCGTCGACCGCCATCCGCAGGTGGCGCAGGTCTTCTTCCGTCGTGTCGGGATGCAGCGTGTAGGTCGTCACCTCCATGCCGTCGACCTCCTCGCAGGTGTGCGGGACGCTCTGGGGCGGCGCTGCGCCGAACCTTGCCCCGCCCCGGCGACCGAGCCGCAGCCGCGGGTTGACGGCCAGCCGCAGTGTGTCGGCCATCCCTTCGTCGAGGAACATGCGCAACACCCCCGCCCCGCCCTCGACCATCAGGTGTTCGATGCCGCGCTTTTCGAGTTCGGTGACGATGTATTTGGCGGTAATTGCTTCGCTGGTTGAGATGACTGTCGCAATATTTTGCAAACCAGTTATTTCTCCCGGCGAAAACACATAGCGGTCGGCATCGCCAGCGGTGAAGAACCGCAGGCGGGGTGAAAGGCCGCCCGACCGGGTGAGTGTGACCTTGGCGATGTCGGGCTTCAGCCCGGCCTGCACGCGCCGTGCGCGTGCCACCTGGTCGCGGACGAGCAGCGACGGGTCGTCGCGCCGCAGGGTCTCGGCGCCGGCGAGGATCGCATCGTGGGCCGCCCGCAGGCGGTACACCTCCTCCCAGTCGCCCGGGGTCGAGATAATCAGCCGCCGGGGGCTGTCGTCGTCCATGTAGCCGTCGGCCGTGACCGCGGCGGAGAGGGTTACTCGCATCTTCGCAGGGTTATCAGGGTGATTTCGGGATAGGCTCCCAGGCGCATCGGGAAAACCACGTATCCCGTGCCGTCGTTGATATAGAGCGTACGCCCGCCTACGTCGTAGCGTCCGCTCCAGCGCGTGTAGAGCAGTTGCGCCGGGGAAAATGCCCGGCCGAAGAGGCGCAGTTTCATCTGCATGCTGTGTACGTGCCCGGCGAGCGTCAGGTCGCCGTAGCCCGCGTCGGCGATCTGCCCCCAAAGCTGCGGGATATGCACCGCGGTGATGTTGTAGAGCGAATCGGGGACGCCGCGGTAGGCCCCGCTCAGGTCGGCGGGCGGCAGGTCGGGGTCGTGGCGCATGTGCCGCAGCGCGGGGTCGAACGAAAGCCCCGTGAGCGAGATGCTGTCGCCGCCCCGGCGCAGGTAAACCGTGGTGTCCTCCAGTACGTTCCACCCCATTGCCCGCTGGCGGGCGATCACTTCTGCAAGGCTCGCCGCCGGGCTTTGCGCAACGGTGTCCTTGATATAGAGCCCGGCATCGTGGTTCCCCGTGACCGAAACGACGCCGTACGGGGCACGCAGGCCTCCCAGCAGTTGCCGGGCGCGGGCGTCGAGCTCCGAACTGCGGATGTTCACCAGGTCGCCGCAGAAGACGATCAGGTCGGGGCGAAGGCTGTTGACGCTGTCCACCAGGCGCCGCAGCTCCGCTTCGGGACGCACGACGGTGCCCAGGTGCGTGTCGGTGATCTGGGCGATGCGGAACCCGTCCAGCCCGGCCGGGAGGCGTTCGGAGCAAACCTCCGTGCGGTTTACGCGGATCGTAGTACGCCCGGCCGTAGCGCCCCAGACGAAAAGTGCCGCCACACCTGCCCCTGCTGCGATACCGACCCGCGGCAGGCCGATCCAGCGGAAAAAATAGCAGGCCATGCGTGGCAGGACGGTCACCATCCAGGCCCAGAACGCCCACATGGCGAATGTCATGAACGCCGTGGTGTTGTCGTGTGCAACAACCCCGGCGACGGCGATCACCGCCGGCAGGGCATCGGTCGCGGCCGCCGCGACGATGAATACCCGGTGGCGTACGCCCGGGGCACGCCGCCGCATGCGGCGGTAATGAATGACGTCGGCGGCCGCGGCCGCAAGCGTCAGCAGGGAGATTATCCAGAGCAGCATATACTTCTTTTTTTATGTAATGTATGGGGAGCGGGCAGGTTGTGCACGTCCCCGTGTCCTGCCGGGCGCCGTTTATCCGGCTCGGGCAAAGATAGTGAAAGCCGAGGGGATTCTAAAATTTATTTTTCAACTTCCCGGGGGCATCCTATTTGCCGGAAAGATAGCGGGATTCGTACGTAAACCGTGCCCTTCCCCGATTTTCAGGGATGCGCCTTCTCCTCCGCGGAGGTCACGGGAATCGGGTGCTGGCGGGCGGAATCAAATTCCGTGCAGGTTTTTTTGGCATATATCTTGCTAATTCCCGGGGTGAATATTAACTGCCTGTGTCCCAAAAACAAAACATACCGAACCAAGCAAGTTTAACCAAAAAACCAAATTTTATTCGGCTTATGAAAACATTTCGACTTCTGATTGTCTCCCTGCTCCTTGCGACTTCCGCTTCCGCCCAGCACCACCGGGGCGAACGCCGTGGCGGCGACTATTCGCCGACGGTCTACCTCATCTCCGTACACGAGGTGGATACCATCTACAACTGCGGCGGCTGTGCGGCACAGCAGGCTGCGGCACGCAACCGCATGGCCGTCGGCAACGCCACGCAGGACTACATCGACACGCACCGCCCCGGCTTCCAGCAGACCGAGAAGCCCCAGTTCGTGTTCGCCTCGAAGAACAACCGTTTCTCGTTCTCGATAGGCGGCTTCGTGAGCCTGCGCGCGGGCTATGATTTCGACGGCATCGTCGACAACATCGACTTCGTGCCCTACGACATCCCGGTTCCGGGCAATTACAATTCGAAGCAGAAGCTGATGATGGACGCCTCGACCTCGCGCCTCTTCCTGAAGGCCATTACCAACACCCGGGCGCTGGGGCGCGTGGTGATCTACATGGACGCCGACTTCCGCGGCGGTGCCGAGGGAAGCTATACGCCCCGCCTGCGTTCGGCCTACGTGTCGTTCAAGGGGCTGACCCTCGGACGCGACGTGACGACCTTCTGCGACCTGTCCGCCGCCCCCACGACCATCGACTTCCAGGGGCCGAACGCCTATAATTTCAACTTCGCGACACTGATCCGCTACGAGGTGTCGTTCGCCCGTAGGCACATGACCTTCGGCGTCGCCGCCGAGCTGCCGAGCGTGAGCGCCACCTACGGTGAGAACTTCAAGCCGATCCACCAGCGCGTACCCGACTTCCCGATGTACCTGCAATATGCCTGGGGCGCCGACCGCAGCAGCCACCTCCGCGCTTCGGCCGTGCTCCGCAACCCTTACATGTATAAAGTATCGAAGGATGCCACCACGTCGCTCTTCGGGTGGGGCGTGCAGTTGAGCGGCACGATCAAGTGCTGCGACTGGTTCCGCATGTTCATGAACGGCGTCTACGGTAAGGGCATCACCCCCTATATCCAGGATCTGACCGGTTCGGGACTCGACTTCACGCCCAACCCCGCGGATCCCACGCTCGTGCGCATGATGCCCATGTGGGGCGTGCAGGCCGCCGGGCAGATCAACTTCACGCCGCGCCTGTTCGTGTCGGGCGGCTACTCGACGGTGCGCGTGCAGCGCAGCGAGGGCTACTATACGGCCGACCAGTACAAACAGGGGCAGTATATCTTCGGCAACATCTTCTACTCGCTCACCCCGCGCTGCAAGGTGGCCGCCGAGTACCTTTACGGTTCGCGCAAGGACATGAACAGCATGAAGAACCATGCCAACCGCGTGAACGTGATGGTACAGTATAATTTCTGATGATCCCGGTATCGGTATTTATTATGGGCGGCCCGTGTCGGGAACCGCCCATTTTTCGTATATTTGCCTCACTGTTAAAATCGTGAACTATGGAATTTCTTACGGAATACAACCTCACGGGGCTGGTGATCGGCATTGCGACGTTCCTTATCATCGGACTGTTCCACCCGCTCGTGGTCAAGGGCGAATACTACCTGGGCGTACGTTGCTGGTGGGTTTTCCTCGTGATGGGGATCGTGGCGATCGCCGCGTCGGTCGCCGTGCGCCATATCCTGTGGTCCACCCTGCTGGCCGTGTGGGGCGCCTCGTCGCTCTGGTCGATCGGCGAACTGTTCGAACAGCGTCAGCGCGTGGCCAAAGGCTGGTTCCCAGCCAACCCCAAGCGGCAGGGGAAATAACCCGCACGATGAAGCCGGGCCTGAGACATATCCTCCCGTGGCTGGTGCTGGCGGCGGCGTGCTGCGTCCCGGCCCAACGCGCCGGCGTGGAGCGCCCCGTGTCCGAACCCGCCCCGGTGCGTGTCCGGCTGCTGTTCGCGGGCGATGTCATGCAGCACCTTCCGCAGGTCACGGCGGCGCGGTGCGGGGACGGGTTCGATTACCGCGGGGTATTCGCTTACCTGCGCCGCCGGTTTCATGCCGCCGACCTGGTGGTCGTGAACCTCGAAACGACGCTCACCCGCACGGATCGCTATACGGGATACCCCTGTTTCCGCTCGCCCGTGGCGCTGGCCGACGCCCTGCGCGATGCGGGGGTCGACGTGGCCGTGCTGGCCAACAACCACTGCTGCGACGGCGGCACCGCCGGGGTGCATACGACCGTCGCGGAACTGGGGCGCTGCGGCATCCTGCATACCGGCGTCTTTACCGACAGCCTCGACCGCGCGGCCAACAACCCGCTGTGGGTGGAGCGCTACGGCGTGCGGTTCGCGCTGCTCAACTACACCTACGGCACCAACGGCATTCCGGTTCCCGCCGGAGTGGAGGTCAACCTGATCGACACGGCGCGCATGGCGGCCGACCTGGCTGCGGCACGGCGCGGGGCGCCCGACTGCGTGGCGGTCTGCATCCACTGGGGCAACGAATACGAGCGGAGGGAGAATGCCGTGCAGCGGCACCTGGCACAATTCCTGCGCCGGCACGGCGCCGACCTTGTCGTGGGCAGCCACCCGCACGTGGTGCAGCCCTTCGACGCCGATTCGTCGCACGTGGTGCTCTATTCGCTGGGGAACTTCGTGTCCAACCAGCGGCGGCGCTACTGCGACGGCGGGTTGGTGGCCGAAATCGAGGCCGTGCGGCATCCCGACGGGCGCATGTCCTATTCGCTTGAGGCGGTGCCCGTCTGGGTGGCGATGCCGGGCTACCGCGTCGTCCCGTCCGAAGTCGGGGACACGATGGCGCTTCCGGAAGCCTATGCGCTGTTCCGGGAAGACGTGGCGGAGGTGCTCGGCGGGGCCTATAAGTAATCCGAATAGCCCTATAAAAACAAACAATGCCGATTTTTGGCTTTATGTCCGGGATTTTATTATCTTTGCTATCGGAAAATAAACACACACATTAAACATACAGGATTATGGAAAAGAGCATTAAAGGAACACGGACTGAACAGAATCTGCTGAAGGCGTTTGCCGGTGAGAGCCAGGCGCGCAGCCGTTACGTCTTCTTCTCGAGCAAGGCGAAGAAGGAGGGTTACGAGCAGATCGCGGGTGTCTTCGCCGAGACTGCCGAGCAGGAGAAGGAGCACGCCGAGCGTTTCTTCAAGTTCCTCGAGGGCGGTGACGTGGAGATCACGGCCAGCTACCCCACCGGCCCGATCGGCACCACGGCCGAGAACCTGCTGGCCGCAGCCAAGGGCGAGAAGGAGGAGTGGGACGTCCTCTACCGCGAATTCGCCAAAGTCGCCGAGGAGGAGGGCTTCATCGAGATCGCCACGGCCTTCAAGATGATCTCCACCGTCGAGGCCGAGCACGAGCGCCGCTACCTGAAGCTGCTGAGCCGCCTCACGGACGGTAATTTCTTCAAGCGCGACGGCAAGATCTGGTGGCAGTGCCGCAACTGCGGTTTCGTCATCGAGGCCGAGGAGGCTCCCAAGCTCTGCCCCGCCTGCAAGCATCCGCAGGCTTACTTCGAACCCAAGAAGGAGAACTATTAATTTCTGCCGGGACAAACACGGCGCAGGGACGCGGCTCAGGCCGTGTCCCTGCGTTTTTTTATTTACGGGCGCCTGCCCAAAAATCTTCGCGTATGGCGGTAGATTGCGGAATCTTTACTATCTTTGCCGGATAGGAAAATCCGAATAACGAATACGATATGGCAGACGAAAAAATCATCTTTTCGATGGTGGGCGTTTCGAAGACGTTTACCAACCAGAAAAAGGTTCTCAACAACATCTACCTCTCATTCTTCTACGGCGCCAAGATCGGCATCATCGGCCTGAACGGCTCGGGTAAGTCGACGCTCATGAAGATCATCGCCGGGCTGGACAAGAATTTCCAGGGCGAAGTGGTTTTCTCGCCCGGTTACACGGTGGGTTACCTCGAACAGGAACCCCGGCTCGACGACTCGAAGACCGTCCGCGAGGTGGTCGAAGAGGGCTGCGCCGCGACCGTGGCGCTGCTCAAGGAGTACGAAGAGATCAACATGAAGCTATGCGAGCCGATGGACGACGAGCAGATGGCCCGGTTAATCGAGCGCCAGGGCGAGTTGTACGAACAGATCGACCAGGTCAACGGCTGGGAGCTGGACAGCGTGCTGGAACGCGCCATGGACGCCCTGCGCTGCCCCGACCCCGACCAGTCGGTGAAGGTGCTCTCGGGCGGTGAGCGCCGCCGCGTGGCGCTGTGCCGCCTGCTGTTGCAGCAGCCCGACGTGCTGCTGCTCGACGAGCCCACGAACCACCTCGACGCCGAGTCGATCGACTGGCTCGAACAACATCTGCAGCAGTACAAGGGCACGGTGATCGCCGTCACCCACGACCGCTATTTCCTCGACAACGTGGCGGGCTGGATCCTGGAGCTGGATCGCGGCGAGGGCATCCCCTGGAAGGGCAACTACTCGGGCTGGCTCGACCAGAAGACCACCCGCATGGCCATGGAGGAGAAACAGGAGTCGAAGCGCCGCAAGACCCTCGAGCGCGAGCTGGAGTGGGTGCGCATGTCCCCCTCGGGCCGTCATGCCAAGTCCAAGGCGCGTCTGTCGGCCTACGACAAGATGATGAACGAGGACACGAAGCAGAAGGAGGAGAAGCTCGAAATATTCATCCCCAACGGCCCGCGCCTGGGCGACGTGGTGATCGAGGCGCACGACGTGTCGAAGGCTTATGGTGACCGCGTGCTGTACGAGCACCTCGAATTCTCGCTGCCGCCGGCCGGCATCGTGGGCGTCATCGGGCCCAACGGCACGGGTAAGACCACCCTCTTCCGCATGATCATGGGGCTGGAAGAGCCTACGGGCGGGTCGTTCCGCGTGGGCCCGACCGTCAAGCTGGCCTATGTGGATCAGCAGCACAAGTCGATCGACCCCGAAAAGACCGTCTATGAGGTGATCTCGGGCGGCGCCGACCTCATCATGCTCGGCAACCGGCAGGTGAACGCCCGGGCCTACGTGGCGCGCTTCAACTTCTCGGGCGCCGACCAGGAGAAGAAGTGCGGCATGCTCTCGGGCGGTGAACGCAACCGTCTGCACCTGGCGCTGGCGCTCAAGGAGGAGGGCAACGTGCTGCTGCTGGACGAGCCGACCAACGACATCGACGTCAATACGCTGCGTGCGTTGGAGGAGGGCCTCGAGAACTTCGCGGGCTGTGCCGTGGTGATCTCGCACGACCGCTGGTTCCTTGACCGCATCGCCACGCACATCCTCTCGTTCGAGGGTGACTCGAAGGTAGTCTTCTACGAGGGTTCGTACAGCGAATACGAGGAGTGGAAGAAGGCGCAGGGCGGCGACACCCAGCCCCACCGCGTGAGGTACAAAAAACTGATGGCTTGACAAAGATGCGTGTTGTGACCTTTTTTTCGCTCTTGCTGGGGCTTTTCTCCTGCGGTATGCAGGCGAACCGTCCGGTCGATGTATTTATTTGGGACGAACTCCGGGCGCACGAAGACCCGGACAAAGTAGAACCGGCCGGGACGTGCGATCTTGACGGGTTCCTGTCCGAGATAGACCGTTTCCCCTGGCATGAGCAAGCGCGTGAAGCTTTGAGATACAAGAAAAACTCTCCGACGCTCTCCGTGACGGATTTGAAAACCGACCGTTCTTTTTTTATTTCGTCCGCTGTGGACGAAAAGGACGAATTGGGCTATTTCATCGGATATATCTATCCCGGAGAGGAGGGAGTGCGCGCCCCGCGCTATGTGAATATGTATGAGGTCGACCAAATGGAGGCGCTTCGTGAGATGGTTGTCCTTTTCTTCCGCCGGGACGAGGGCGCATTGAACCGTCTGCTCGGGAAACAGCGGAAATACATGGATGCGCGGGATAACGCGGGGTGGAAGAAATACTTGGAAATAAAACAAAAATTTATGTAATATGGCTCAACAAAAACCGTCCATACCCAAGGGTACGCGCGACTTCTCCCCGGCGGAGATGATGCGCCGCCAGTATATTTTCGATACGATCCGGGGCGTGTTCCGCACCTACGGCTTCGCGCCGCTCGAAACCCCCTCGATGGAGAACCTTTCGACCCTGCTGGGCAAATACGGCGACGAGGGCGACAAGCTCCTCTTCAAGATACTCAATTCGGGCGACTACGCCGCCGGCCTGTCCGGCGATGAGGTGCGGCAGGCGTCGAAAATCTGCGAGAAGGGGCTCCGTTACGACCTCACGGTGCCGTTCGCGCGCTATGTCGTACAGCACCAGGGCGAACTGACGTTTCCCTTCAAGCGCTACCAGATCCAGCCCGTATGGCGCGCCGACCGGCCGCAGAAAGGCCGTTACCGCGAATTCTACCAGTGCGACGTCGACGTGATCGGCACCCGCTCGCTGCTGTGCGAGGTCGAACTGGTCGAAATCGTCGAGCGCGTGTTCCGGGCGCTGGGCATCCGCGTGGCGCTGAAGATGAACAACCGCAAAATCCTGTTCGGCATCGCCGAGGCGATCGGCCATGCCGACATGATGATGGACATCACCATCGCCATCGACAAGCTCGAAAAGATCGGGCTGGACAACGTGAAGGCCGAGCTGCTGGAGCGCGGATTGAGCCGGGAGGCGGTCGACAAACTGCAACCGATACTCGAACTGAGCGGCGACAATGCGCAAAAACTCATGAAATTGCGTGAGGTGCTGGCTGTTTCCGAAACCGGACTGAAAGGCATCGAGGAGATGGAAACCGTCTTGGGCTATGTGGAGCGTCTGGGGATCGGGCTCGACGTGGAGCTCGACCTCTCGCTGGCACGCGGATTGAACTACTATACGGGGGCGATCTTCGAGGTCAAGGCGCTCGACTTCGCCATCGGCTCGATCTGCGGCGGCGGACGCTATGACGACCTGACCGGCATCTTCGGCATGCCCGACATGTCGGGCGTGGGCATTTCGTTCGGCGCAGACCGGATCTACGACGTAATGGCGGGGCTGGGGCTCTTCCCCGAGGAGGTCAACTTCTCGACGCGGGTGTTCTTCACCAACCTCGGGCAGGAGGAGCAGGCCGCGGCGCTCGGGTTGCTCCGTGAGCTGCGCGATGCGGGCGTCGCCGCCGAGATTTACCCCGACTGCGGCAAGATGAAGAAGCAGATGGAGTATGCCAACCGCCGGGGTATCCCCTACGTGGTGATCGTCGGCTCGCAGGAGCTGGAGGCGAAGGCCGCCACGGTGAAGGACATGCGCTCGGGCGAGCAGCGGCAGGTGCCGTTCGGCGAGCTGACGGCGTATTTTAAATAAGGATTTAAATAAACGACAGAACAAACTATGCGAAAGCTTTTTGCATTTATATCGGCTCTCTTCGTCCTGCCTCTTGCGGCGCAGGATGCCGGGGCTGTGCGGCAGTTGCAGAAGCTGACGCAGGTTTACCGTTACCTGGACGGGTTGTACGTCGACGAGGTGGACATGCAGCCGCTGGTCGAGAGTGCCATTAGCGGGATGCTCGAAGAGCTCGACCCCCATTCGGCCTATATCGGGGCCGACGAGATGAAAGGCGTGCAGGAGAGCTTCGAAGGGGAGTTCAGCGGCATCGGCGTCGAATTCAACATCCTGCGCGACACGGTCATCGTGGTCAATACGATCGTCGGGGGCCCGGCCGAGCGCGTCGGGGTGCAGCCCAACGACCGTATCGTGCGCATAGACACGCTGGATGCCGTGGGTTTCAAGCAGACGGACGTCCCCAAGTACCTGCGCGGCAAGACCGGCACGAAGGTCGAGATCGACGTCGTGCGCCAGGGTGAACCGGAACCGCTCCACTTCGTGATCGTGCGGGACAAGATTCCGCTCAACACCGTGGATGCCGCCTACATGGCTGCCGACGGCGTGGGATACATCAAGGTCAACCGCTTCGGCCGCACGACGATGCCCGAGTTCCGCGAGGCGTACCGCAAGCTCGGGAAACCCGGGGCGCTGATCCTCGACCTGCGCGGGAACGGCGGCGGGCTGCTCGACCAGGCGGTCGAGATGGCCGGTTTCTTCCTGCCGCGCGGTGCCCTGATCGTCTCGACCGAGGGGCGTGCCGTGCCGCCCATGTCGTTCAGCGCGCCGGTCAACGGCGACGACCTCGAGGGAAGGCTGGTGGTGCTGATCGACGAAAATTCGGCTTCGGCGAGCGAGATCGTCGCCGGTGCCGTGCAGGATTGGGATCGGGGCATCGTCGTCGGCCGCCCGAGTTTCGGCAAGGGGCTGGTGCAGCGCCAGATCGGGCTGGGGGACGGCTCGGCCGTGCGCATCACCGTAGCCCGTTACCACACCCCTTCGGGGCGCGTCATCCAGCGGCCCTACGAGAAGGGCAAGCGCCGCGAATACTACCTCGACCACCTGCGCCGCTATGACGACCCGATGCGCGATTCGCTCGATGCCGGGGCGCCGGAGTACCGCACCCTGCGTACGGGGCGCACGGTCTACGGCGGGGGCGGCATCCGCCCCGACGTCCTGGTCGGAGCCGATACGGCCGGGTTCTCGGCCTACTATGCCAACCTGATCCGCCGCGGCGTGGTCAACGAATACGTCATTTCCTATATGGATCGGGAGCGTGCCGCACTGGAGAAGGCCTACCCCGCGTTCGAGGCGTTCGACAAGGGGTTCGAGGCCGGCGACGCGATGCTCGAAGGGCTTACCGGGCTGGGCGGACAGCGCGGCGTGGCGTTCGACGAAGGGGGCTTCGCAGCCTCGGCGCCGCTGATGCGCATACAGCTCAAGGCGCTCGTGGCACAGCGGCTTTTCGATACGGCAGCATTCTACCGGGTGATGAACCCGGCGCAGAACGAGGCCTACCGCCGCGCCGTGGAGATACTCGCCGATTGGGAGCACAAGGGGGAATCCCTGCTGGCGCCGGAAGATTAGGAGGGGATTTTTTTGGATTGCACGTTTATTTTGCTTATATTCGTTCAACCGAAAATAACCCAAACCTACTGCCCCATGACCCCTCACCAACCATCCCGCCGGGATGCGGAAGAATATGGAGACCAGATTCTTTCCAAAGCCGTGAAAGCCGGCCGCCGCACTTATTTCTTCGATGTGCGTGCCACGCGCGGCAACGACTATTTCCTGACGATCACCGAGAGCCGCAAGATGCAGAACCCCGACGGGAGTTTCTCGTACGACCGGCACAAGATCTTCCTCTACAAGGAGGATTTCGCCAAATTCTCCGAAGGGCTGTCCGAGGCCGTCGATTTCATCCGCCGCAGCAAGCCCGAATTTTTCGAGCGCAAGCCCGAACCCGCGGAAGGATGACGGCCGACGGCGGAATCCCCCGGCAGAAAACAGGTGCACGATTATGGAATTTCCCCTAATCGTGCACCTTCGTTTAGCAGATTCCCGCAATTTCGCTATATTTGTGGGCTAAATACCGATGCTATGAAATTTACACAATACCTGCTGCTTGCAGCGAAGGGCTGCGCCATGGGCATGGCCGATGTGGTTCCCGGGGTCTCGGGAGGAACGATCGCCTTTATTTCGGGTATCTACGAGGAGCTGATCGAGTCGATCAAGAGCGTGAACGGCACCGCCGTGCGGCTGCTCGGCACATTGCGTCTGAAGGAGTTCTGGCGCCACGTCAACGGCCGTTTCCTTTTGCCCGTGCTGATCGGGATCGGGATCGCCATCTTCTCGCTGGCGCGGCTGATGACCTACCTGCTCACGCACCATCCGATCGCCATCTGGTCGTTCTTCTTCGGGCTGATCGTCGCCTCGGCGCTGCTCGTGGCCAGGCAGATCGGGCACTGGAACGTCCGGACTGTCGCCGCATGCCTGGTCGGCGCGGCCGCCGCATGGTGGATCACCATCGCCACGCCGACCGAGACCCCCGACACGTGGTGGTTCATCATGCTGTCGGGCGCCATCGCTATCTGCGCCATGATCCTGCCCGGCATTTCGGGCGCCTTCATCCTGCTCTTGCTGGGCAAGTACCAGTTCATCATGCAGGCCGTGGGCGACCTGAATATCCCGGTCATCGTGATCTTCGTCGTGGGCGCCGTGGCGGGCATCATCAGCTTTTCGCACCTGCTGTCGTGGCTGCTCAAGCACTGGCATGACGTGACGGTGGCGGTGCTGATGGGTTTCATGGTCGGCTCGCTCAACAAGGTGTGGCCGTGGAAAGAGGTCGTCGAAACCTACACCGACAGCCACGGCAAGATCATGCCGCTCGTCGAAAGCAACGTCGCGCCCGGCCGTTTCGAGGCCCTCACGCAGCAGGATGCACTGCTCGCGGAGGCCATCGTACTCTGCATCGTGGGATTCCTGGCGATTTACTGCATCGAACTCGCGGCGCGCATCGTCGTAAAAAAACGGGAGGAATAGCCATGCGGCGTTTCGGACTTATCGGCCGGCCGCTGGGGCACTCCGCCTCGGCAGCCTATTTCGCGGCGAAATTCGAACGCGAGGGGATTGCCGACTGCACCTATTCCCTCTACGAACTGCCCGAAATCGGGGTGCTGGAGCGTCTGCTGGCGGAGACTCCCGACCTGTGCGGCTTCAACGTCACGATCCCCTACAAACGCGAGGTCATGGCGCTGCTCGACGACCTGTCGCACGATGCGCGGCTGGTCGGCGCCGTGAACTGCGTGCGCCGTACGGCGGGCGGACGCCTCGTGGGACACAATACCGATGTCATCGGCCTGCGGGCCGCCTTCGACTGCCTGCTCGGGGGCGAACAGCCCTCGCATGCCCTCGTACTGGGTACGGGCGGGGCATCGCAGGCTGTGCAATATGTGCTCGCCGAGCGGGGCATCCCGTTCGACCTCGTGTCGCGCGACGCCGCAAAGGGCAACTATACCTACGACAACCTGCCGTGCGAGGCCGTGGAGCAGAGCCGCCTCATAGTCAACGCATCGCCCGTGGGAACCTACCCCGCCGTCGATGCCGCGCCGCGAATCCCCTACGGCTATCTTACGCCCGGGCACTACCTGCTCGACCTGGTATACAACCCGCCCCTGACCCGGTTCCTCGACCTGGGGCGCCAGCGCGGGGCGCGCATACTCAACGGCGAGGTGATGTTCCGCCGGCAGGCCGAGGCTTCGTGGCGGATATGGAACGAATAAACCTTAAAACGAAGGGCATATGAAACGTACAGCGATCTTATTGGCGGCACTGGCCCTGTGGTGCGGTGCCGCGGCGCAGCAGACCCAGCCGCCCCGTTTCCAGGGCGCCGATGCCAAACGCTTCATGGCAAGGCTGATGGGCGAAGCGGAGAAATTGGCGATAGAGAAGCAAATCCCGGCGTCGGAGCTTTCGCCGCAGGTCGTGGTCGCCTTTACGGTCGACACGGCGGGACGGGTGGCCGGATGGCGTTTCCTGGACAACACCTGCCAGGGGCGCGACAAATGCGATGCCGAGCCCGCGACGGAGCGTACGAAGCAGCTCGTGACCGAAGCGCTGGGGCACCTCGAAGCGTGGACGCCGGCCCGGAAAGACGGGCTGCCCGTAAGTTATACCTGGCGGCTGACGATGCGCCTTCCTGTGGAGAAGATCGCCAAGCGGCAGGAGGCCGACCCGTTGCTGTTCATGGGCGGCGACCCCGACGAGACCTTCCATGCGTGGGCGCGGGTGCGGCTGCGTTACGACGAGCGGTTCGCCGCGCGTGGCGTGGCCGGGCTGGTGCATGTGCGTTTCTACATCGAACCGGACGGGAAGGTCACGATCGGCGAGGTGCTCTCGTCGCCCGACGAGAAACTCGCCAGGGAGGTTATCCGCGTCATCCGGGCCAGCAAAGGCCATTGGGTGCCCCGCCGCGTGCGCGGCGTGCCGCAGCGGACGGCCTACGAATACCGGATCAACTTCACCTGACCCGTGCGGCACCGGACTGCGTGCCGCGTAAAATCGAAAAGGGTGTACGTGCAACCTGCACGTACACCCTTTTCGATGCATGGCCTTCCCGGACGCGATGCCGGTACGCGCCGTTCCGAACAGCCCTCCGCTGCCGCCGGCAGCCTGCCTGGCGCAGGACGGGCGGCGCCGTTTTTATCTGTGTTGCAGCATCGCCCTGGCCTTCTCGACGTCCTCGGGACGCACGACGACCTGTGCGGGCATGGTGCCTATGGGGTAAATGGCCGACATATATTCGTTGCGGATCATCGACCAGATCCCTGCGCTGTCGAGCATGGATTTAGCGATCTCGGCTTCTGTGATGGTGTTGTATTCCGCCAATACAACCATGGTTTCGTCTTGCATAATCTCTCGGTTTTTGTTGGATATCTAAAGTTAGGAATTTTGTTGATAAAATGCAAGAGCCCTGCCACGAATTCTGCGGAAATATCCCTATCTTTGTTGTGCGATAAATTTGAAGAGTTACGACCATGCCTGAATTCGTCCATCTGCACGTACATACCCAATATTCGATCCTCGACGGCGCCGCGGCCATCAAGCCGCTCATCAAACGCGCCAAAGCATTGGGGATGAATGCCATCGCCATCACCGATCACGGCAACATGTACGGTGTCAAGAATTTCCACGACACCGCTACGGACGCCGGGGTGAAGCCGATCCTCGGCTGTGAGGTCTACGTGGTGAAAAACCGTTTCGAGAAGGACAAGGACGAGAAGGCCGGCGACCACCTGATCCTGCTGGCCAAGAACCTCGAAGGCTACCACAACCTCTGCAAGATGGTCTCCTACTCGTTTACCGAGGGGTTCTATTACAAACCGCGCATCGACAAGCAACTGCTCGAACAGTACCACGAAGGGCTGATCTGCTGCTCGGCATGTCTGGGCGGCGAGGTGCCCCAGGCCATCATGCACAACGACATGAAGGAGGCCGAGCGCGTGGTGCAGTGGTTCAAGGGGGTCTTCGGCGACGACTATTACCTCGAATTGCAGCTGCATCCCTCGGGCGACCCGCAGAAGGATGCGGATGTCTACGAGAACCAGTTGCGGGTGAACAAGGCGCTGCTGGAGCTGGCCGCCAAGTTCGGCGTGAAGTACATCTGCTCCAACGACGTGCACTTCATCCTCGCGGAGGATGCCGTGGCGCACGACCACCTGATATGCCTCAATACGGGGCGCGACCTGGACGACCCGAACCGTATGCGTTACACGTTCCAGGAGTACCTCAAATCACCCGAGGAGATGGCCGCGCTGTTCCCCGACCACCCCGAGGCACTGGCCACGACGCTCGAGATCGCTGCCAAATGCGAGGATTACAAGCTCACGCACGCCCCTCTGATGCCGAACTTCCCGCCGCCGGAGGATTTCAAGATCGACCTCGCGGAGCTCCGCGAATCCTTCGTCAAGAAGATCGAGGACGCGGAGTTGCTGGCCAGGATCGGCGCCTGTGCGTCGGTCGAAGAGCTGGAGCGGCTCGTCGCCCATGACAAGGAGCTGTCGGACAGGCTGATGGTCGCCAAGCAATATTGCTACCTCGTAGACCTCACCTACAAGGGCGCGCACCGTCGTTACGGCGAGGTGCTGGACGAGAAGGTCGAGCAACGGCTCAAATACGAGCTGGATACGATCGAGTGGATGGGTTTCCCGGGCTACTTCCTGATCGTGTGGGACTACATCCGCGCCGCCCGCGAAATGGGGGTCTCGGTGGGCCCCGGCCGTGGTTCGGCCGCCGGCTCGGTGGTTGCCTACTGTCTGAAAATCACCAATATCGACCCGCTGAAATACGACCTGCTGTTCGAGCGTTTCCTCAACCCCGAGCGTATCTCGCTGCCCGATGTCGACGTCGACTTCGATGAGGACGGCCGCGCCGACGTGCTGCGCTACTGCGTGCAGAAATACGGCCAGAAGCGCGTCGCCCAGATCGTGACGTTCGGCACCATGGCGCCCAAGATGGCCATCAAGGACGTTGCCCGCGTGCAGAAGCTCGCCCTCTCGGAGAGCGACCGCCTGTCGAAACTGGTGCCCGACAAGGTTACGCCCGACAAGAAACACGGCGAGACGCCGTTCGATTTCGTATACAAGGAATCCCCCGAACTGGCCGCCGAGCGCGAGTCGCCCAACCAGCTGATACGCAATACGCTCAAATACGCCGAGAAGCTCGAAGGCTCGATCCGCCAGACGGGCGTGCATGCCTGCGGCGTGATTATCGGCCAGGACGATTTGGAGAACTTCGCGCCGATGGCCATTGCCAAGGACGCCGAGCTGAACGTGGTGGAATTCGAGGGCAAGGAGGTCGAGAGCGTCGGCCTGATCAAGATGGACTTCCTGGGGCTGCGTACGCTGTCGATCATCAAGGACGCCGTGGAGAATGTCAAGGCGGTGCACGGCGTGGACGTGGCCATCGACGACATCCCGCTGGACGACGCCCCGACATACGAGGTCTTTGCCCGCGGCGATACCACCGGCCTGTTCCAGTTCGAGTCCCCGGGCATGAAGAAGCACCTGCGCAACCTCAAGCCCAACCGTTTCGAAGACCTGATCGCCATGAACGCCCTCTACCGTCCGGGCCCGATGGAGTACATCCCCAATTTCATCGCCCGCAAGCACGGGCAGGAGCCGGTGACCTACGAGATCGCCGACATGGAGGAGTACCTGAGCGACACCTACGGCATCACGGTCTACCAGGAGCAGGTCATGTTGCTGTCGCAGAAGCTCGCCGGGTTCACGGGCGGCGAGGCCGATACGCTGCGTAAGGCCATGGGTAAGAAGAAGCGCGACGTGCTGGACAAGATGAAGCCCAAGTTCATCAACGGCTGTAAGGAGCGCGGGCACGACGAGAAGATCTGCGACAAGATATGGGGCGACTGGGAGGCGTTCGCATCCTATGCCTTCAACAAGTCGCACTCGACCTGCTACGCCTACGTGGCATACCAAACCGGTTACCTGAAGGCGCACTACCCTTCGGAGTTCATGGCGGCGCTGCTGAGCCGAAACCTGGCGGACATCAAGCAGCTGACGCTCTACATGAACGAGTGCAAGCGCATGGGCATCCGGGTGCTGGGGCCCGACATCAACGAGTCGATGCGCACCTTCTCGTCGAACAAGTCCGGCGACGTGCGTTTCGGGCTGGGGGCCGTGAAGGGTGTCGGCGAAGCCGCCGTGGAGAGCATCATCGCCGAACGCAACGCCAACGGCCGCTTCAAGGACATATACGACCTGATGGAACGGGTGAATTTCACGGCCGTGAACCGCAAATGCTTCGAAAACCTGGCTTATGCCGGCGGGTTCGATTCGATATCGGGCTTCCATCGGGGCAAGTTCTTCGGGGCGGATGCACGCGACAATACGGGCATTACCTTCATCGAACAGCTGATGCGTTACGGACAGCGTTTCCAGGCCGAGAAGAACAACGCCCAGCAGAGCCTTTTCGGAGGCGGCGGGCAGGTGGACATCCAGCGCCCCGTGTTGCCGGCGTGCGCCGACTGGACGCAGCTGGAGACCCTTGCCAAGGAGCGCGAGATGATCGGCCTTTACCTGTCGGCACACCCGCTGGACGACTATAAGGTCATCATCAACCACATGTGCAAGACCCAGCTCACGGAGCTGGAGAACCTCGAACCTTTCAAGGGGCAGGAGATCGCCGTGGCGGGCATGGTCGTGAGCGTGCAGAACCTGATGACCAAAACCGGCAAGCCGTGGGGCAAGTTCGTGCTGGAGGATTACAACGGCACGCACGAATTCGCGCTGTTCGGCAAGGACTACGAGAATTTCCGCAAATACCTCTTCGCGGACTATTTCCTCTTTATCCGCGGCCGCGTGCAGCCCAAGCCCTATAACGACAAGGAGCTGGAATTCAAGATCATCTCGATGGTGCAGCTCTCGGAGATGCGCGACACGATGATCAAGGAGATGCACGTGCAGCTGCCCGTGCAGGAGGTGACGCAGGAGCTGATCCGCGACCTGTCGGAACGTGTCCGCGAAGCTCGGGGCGAAACCCTGTTCCGGGTCAATGTCTACGACCGCGACGCGCATGTCTCGCTGAGCCTCTTCTCGAAGAGCTACAAGGTCAGCCTCACGCAGTCGCTGGTAGGATATTTGGAGGACAACGACATAAAGTATTCGATCGCATAAACTATACAAACAATTAAAAACCTTGTAATTATGGCTTTAGCAATCACAAAGGAGAATTTTCAGGAAGTACTTTCGTCAGAGCTGCCCGTCGTCATCGACTTCTGGGCCGAATGGTGCGGTCCCTGCCGCATGGTAGCCCCCATCGTGGACGAGCTCGCCACCGAGTATGAGGGCCGCGTTCTGATCGCCAAGTGCGACGTGGAGGAGAACGATGAGATCACGGCGAAATACGGCGTGCGCAACATCCCCACCATTATCTTCCTCAAGGGCGGGGAACTGGTGGACAAGCAGGTCGGCGCCGCATCGAAGGATGCGCTGGTCGCCAAGATCGAAAAGCTGCTCTAAGATGCTGCGCAGCATAGCGTGGCATGGAATGCGGGCCGTGGAGTTTTCGAAAGGGGACTACGCGGCCCTGCTGGTTCCGGACATGGGCGCCAACCTCGTGCGGCTGGCCGACACGCGGCGCGGTATCGAAATCCTGCGTGCACCCGCCGGGGATGAGGTCGA
The DNA here is from genome assembly GCF_002320215.1 of Alistipes sp. UBA1686. Taxonomy (NCBI): domain Bacteria; kingdom Pseudomonadati; phylum Bacteroidota; class Bacteroidia; order Bacteroidales; family Rikenellaceae; genus Alistipes; species Alistipes sp. UBA1686. Next base: position 169,081 of record NZ_DCKA01000021.1, on the reverse strand, counting down.
AGAGTTCCGGCGGCGCCCGCATGTGTTCGGACTGCCGATCCTCTTCCCGCCCAACCGCATTGCAGACGGGCAATACACGTTCGACGGGCGCACCTACCGCTTCCCGATCACCGACGCGAAAGGAGGCCACTATCACCACGGTATTCTCAAGAGCCAGCCTTTCGCCGTGTCGAAGGCGTGGGAAACCGCGGACGAGGTGCTGGTCGAATGCCGCTACTATTCGAATGCGGGGAACGATGCGATATTCCGCGATTTCCCGCACGAGTTCAAGTGCAAGATCGTATACCGCCTCACGGCCCGGGGGCTGGAACAGGAGGTGATGTTCGCCAACCGCAGCAAGGAGCCGATGCCCGTCGGCGTGGGGTTCCATACACCGATGCGGATTCCCTTCGCCGGAGGTGCGGCAGGCGATTACGTGATGCGTGCGGCGGTTGGAGAACGGGTTGAGCTGAGCGAACGTAACATCCCGACGGGCCGCAAGTTGCCGTTGTCGGAGAAGTTTGCCCGACTGCGCGGTGCGGGGTTGCAGGTAACGGACTGCGATCCGATCGAGGCGGCTTTCACAGTGCGCGAGATCGAGGTGGACGGCAAGCCGTTCCGCGGCGCGTTGGTCGAGAACCTGCGCACGGGTGTACGCACCTGCTACGAGGTCGACGGACAGACGACCTGCTGGACGATCTGGAACAACGGCGGCAAGGTGCCCTACTGTTGCCCCGAGCCGCAGTCGTGGACGACCAACGCCCCGAACATGCCCGACCCCGAAGCCGAAGGTTTCCGGTCGATCGCCACGGGCGGCACGTGGAGCATGAAATTCCGGTTGTACGCCAAATAGTTGTTGTTCCGGAATCCGGAACCGTGTCCGATGAAAACGGGCGCCGCAGGTCGGTATGAACCTTGCGGCGCCCGTTTTTCGGGGATTATCGGGGTGTCGGATGCCGGCATGGATGAATTCGGAGCCGATCCGGTTCATGGGGGCGGGACGCGGGCAGCCTCCGGCTCGACGGACGAGCGGACGGCCGCCGGGCATTGCCGCAGCACCCCGGCTGCGTTCTCCCGGATTGTTTTTAGCGGGGCAAGGTCTCAGAATCGTTCTTCGACGACCGTCTCCGACAGCGGCTTGCGCAGCAGCTCATGGCGGCCGGGGTCGGCCGGGATGCCGGCGCCGTAGCCCACGAGCAGGATATTCACCGGTTCGACATGCTCCGGCAGGTTGAATTCCGCGCGTACGGCTTCGGGTTTGAACATGCAGATCCACAGCGTGTCGAGCCCCAGCGACGCGGCGCAAAGCATCATGTGGTCGGTGACGATCGAAGCGTCGATGTCGCCGATCACCTTGCCGTCGTATTTCCGCTCCCAGGTCTGGCCGGTATCGGCGCATACGATGATGGCGCAGGGCGCCCCGAAATCGCGCGTGCAGCGTGCCAGGCGTGCCATGCCTTCTTCGGAACGCACGACGATGAGCCGCTGAGGCTGGCGGTTGGCGCCCGTGGGAGCCACGCGGCCGGCTTCGAGGATCGTGTCGAGTTTTGCCTGTTCGACCTTTTGGGCCGTATATTTACGGCAGGCATACCGTTTCTTGGCTAACGAGAGGAAATCCATAGTTGGTCGTGTGTTTGAATTCGCCATACAAATATAAGGCAAAACTCTCGCTGCGGCAACTTTTTTTCGGCATACCCTGTCATGCGCAACTGACAGTTTGGCAGGAATCGGGGGCTGGCACACGGTTTGTTGAAACAAGACAGAGACGAATCGAATCAAAATACAACGATAAACTATGAAAAACGGAAAAATCGGAGTAACGACGGAGAATATATTCCCCGTAATCAAAAAATTCCTTTATTCGGATCATGAGATTTTCCTGCGCGAGCTGATCTCCAATGCAGTCGACGCAACCCAAAAACTGAAGACCCTCTCGTCGATCGGCGAAATGAAGGGCGACTTGGGCGACCTGACGATCCGCGTTTCGGCGGACAAGGATGCCAAAACGCTGACCGTAACCGACCGCGGCATCGGCATGACGGCCGAAGAGGTCGACAAATACATCAACCAGATCGCTTTCTCGGGGGCCGAAGAGTTCATGGAGAAGTATAAGAACCAGGCGATCATCGGGCATTTCGGACTAGGGTTCTACTCGTCGTTCATGGTGGCCGACAAGGTGGAGATCATTACGAAATCCTGGAAGGAGGGTGCCAAGACCGTGCGCTGGAGCTGCACCGGGACGCCCGAATTCGAAATGGAGGAGACCGACGAGGCGCATGACCGCGGTACGACCATCGTCCTGCACCTGTCGGAGGATGCGCTCGAATATGCCGAGGATTCGAAGGTCGAAGGGCTGCTGCGCAAGTACTGCCGTTTCCTGCCGATCCCGATTGCGTTCGGCAAGGTCAAGGAGTGGAAGGACGGCAAGTACGTCGACACGGACAAGGACAACGTCATCAACAACGTCGACCCGCTGTGGACGCGCAAGCCGGCCGACATTACCGAGGAGCAATACAAGGAGTTCTACCACGAGCTCTACCCCATGAGCGACGAACCGCTGTTCTCGATCCACCTGAACATCGACTACCCGTTCCACCTGACGGGTATCCTCTATTTCCCGAAGATACACAACAACTTCGAGATACAGAAGAACAAGATACAGCTCTACTCGAACCAGGTCTACGTCACCGACCAGGTCGAAGGCATCGTGCCCGAATACCTGACGCTGCTGCACGGCGTGATCGACTCGCCGGACATTCCGCTGAACGTGTCGCGGAGCTACCTGCAGAGCGATGCCAACGTGAAGAAGATCTCGAATTACATCACCCGCAAGGTCGCAGACCGGCTGCAGGAGCTGTTCAACACGATGCGCCCGGATTACGAGTCGAAATGGGACGACCTGAAGATTTTCATCCAGTACGGCATCCTCACCGACGAGAAATTCGCCGAGAAGGCGCAGGATTTCATGCTCTGGAAGAATGTCGAGGGCAAGTATTTCACGCCCAAGGAGTACCTCGAAAAGGTAAAGGAGAACCAGACCGACAAGAACAAGACCGTCGTGCTGCTCTATGTGGACGACCCCGTGGAAAAACACACGTTCCTCGAAGCCGCCAGGGGCAAGGGCTACGACGTGCTGCTGATGGACGGTCAGCTGGACAACCACTACGTCAACTGGTACGAGTCGAAAAACAAGGAGACGCGTTTCGTGCGTGTGGACAGCGACGTGATCGACAAGCTCATCCAGAAGGAGGACAACATCAGGATGTCGCTCACCGAAGCGCAGCAGGAGTTGTTGCGCCCGGTCTTCGAAAGCCAGATGCCCAAGGACGACAAGATACACTACAACATTTCGTTCGAGGCGATGTCGCCCGACGAGGCGCCCGTGGTGATTACGCAGAACGAATTCATGCGCCGTATGAAGGAGATGGCCGCAGCGGGCGGCGGGGGCATGAGCCAGTTCTACGGGCAGATGCCCGACAACTTCACCATCGCGGTGAACGGCAACCACCCCATCGTCGCGGACATCCTCTCCGATGCCGAGAAGGCTTACGGCGACAAGCTGAAGTCCATCACCAAGAAGATCGACGCGGCCGTGGCCGAGGAAAACCGCTTCGAGGAGGTTACCAAGGGCAAGAAAGAGGAGGAGCTTACCCCCGAAGAGAAATCCATGCGTGAGGAGTTGTCGAAGAAGGTCGTCACGCTGCGCGATGAGCGCAACGAGCGGCTGCGCGAGATCGGCGGCGAAAACAGGCTCGTGAAGCAGATCATCGACCTGGCGTTGCTCACGAACGGCATGCTCAAGGGCAAGAGCCTGACGGATTTCATCCAGCGCTCGATTTCGCTGATCGAAAAGTAACGGGCAGGGGTTAATGAGGAGGGGCTGCGCCGCAGGGTGCAGCCCCCTTTTATTTGCCGGCGGGCCGTAAAATACTTGTGCGGAAATAGTTGCGCAAAGGAATAAAAGGTTATATTTGTCATAACCTAAAACCCCGAATTATGAGAAAACTGCTAACCTCCGGTGCGGTGGCGGTCGGGATGCTCCTTGCGTCATGCACCCCGGCGAACCGTGTCGTCGAGAACCCCCTGATCGGGGCTGCCAACACCATGACGCTCGACTTTCCGAAAATAGAACTGAGCGACACGGCGACCGTGCTGCATGTCGATGCCTATTTCCGGCCGCACAACTGGATCCGCATCGACGCGGGCACTTACTTGCTGGCCGACGGGCAGAAATACATGTTGCAGGGCAGCGAAGGTATCCTCCCCGATTCGCTCTTTTGGATGCCCGACTCGGGCGAAGCGTCGTTCGTGCTGAAATTCGGGCCGCTGCCGCGGGGAACCAAATCGTTCGATTTCATCGAATCGGACTGCGACGACTGCTTCAAACTCTACGGGGTCGACCTGACGGGTAAAAAGGAGTATCCGCGTTATCCCGAGGGGTTACCCCGCGCACTGCAGAAGGCCCCCGAAGACGGCCCCGTTCCCGAACCGATACTCGCGGTGGGGACGACCACCGTGAACGTCCGCCTGCTGGGGTACCGCAGGGGAATGGTGAAGGAGGTCGCCATGTATGTCAATTCGCTGCTGAACGGTCAGGAAGAGCATACGGCGGCCATCGACCCCGAAAGCGGCACGGCAACCCTGCGATTCGAACAGTACGGTACGGCCATGGCCTATGTTTCGTGCGGCCCGGTATTCGGGATGTGCTGGATTGCCCCCGGTGAAACGCTGGACATGTATATCGCTATGGAGGCAGGCGGCCGGGCCGTCGTGCAGCGCCGCGACAAGGAATGCGAGCCTGCGCCCGGGCGCAGGCTCTATACGACCGGGGCGTATGCGGATCTTAATGCGCTGGTGGATGCGAGCGGCGGCAGCAGTATCCGCATGAACCTCTATTCGGGCGATTTCGCGGATTACCGCATGAGTGCCGACGAGTATACGCAGATGGTCGTGTCGAAATACGAAAGCCTGGCGGACAGCATCGCGCGCAGCCCGGTGTCCGGGATGATGAAGGAATTGTCCCTGCTCACGTTGCAGCAGGAGGCGCTCGGGGCCATGTCCAACGGGCCCGGACTGTTGGAACACAATTACCGGAGCCGGCACGAGGATTGGGATTACGGCAAGAAGGCCGACTACGAATTCGCCGTTTTCGCACCGGAGCATTATGCGGTGCTGGCCGGGCTTTTCGACCTGAATAACCCGAAACTGCTGATGGGCATGTCCTCCTCGGACTATTGCTACTCCATCATTGCCCCGCATATCGGCTGGGCGAATATCGCACACGCTACCGAGGGCATCCTGGCCGACCTTCCCAAGGTATATCAGCTTCCGTCCAAGGCCGAAAACAACGCCCTTACGCAGGAAGACCTCGACCTGTTGCATTCGCTCAAGGAGCCGTTCTACGCCGAGGCCTGCGAGGCGATGCAGGCGCGTGTGCGCAAGGAGCTGGAGTCGGTGAAGGACGTCCGTATCGAAACGACGCCCGAGGTTGCCGTCGACAAGCTGTTCGATGCGATTGTAGCGCCCTACAAGGGCAAGGTGGTGTTCGTCGATTTCTGGAACACGTGGTGCGGCCCCTGCCGGGCTTCGATCAAAGCGAACGAGCCGCTCAAGAGCGGGGAACTGAAGAGCGACGACCTGGTGTGGATATACATCGCCAACGAGACCTCGCCGCTGGTCGCCTACAAGACCAGCATCGCCAAGATCGCGGGCAAGCATTACCGGCTCGACGACGCGCAGTGGAAATACCTTTGCGAGAAATTCCGGATCGACGGCATTCCGTCCTATGTGCTGGTCGACCGCGACGGCAGCTATGAGCTGCGTAACGACTTCCGCGACCACGACCTGATGAAAAAGACGCTCAAGGGGATGCTCGAATGACTTTGCGGGAGCCTGCCGGCCGTCGGGAACAGTTTTTCCTGCCACGAGTCGGCCCCGCTCCCCGGAAAGCCGGAATTCCGGATCCACGGTTCCGGATCGACGAAAATGCAGAAGGCCGTTCGCAGGAACGGCCTTCTGTATTTTCCGGGTGGCAGCCCGGTTTCACAGGCTCCGCCATCGGGCTGCGTCCGCTTCGGCGGGATGGAACCCGGCCCTTTGCAGGACGCGATGCGAGGCGCGGTATCCGGTTCGGTCTCGGCAGTGATGTGCCGGACACCGGGCTGTTGCTTCGCCCAGGCGCACAATGCCCGGACGGTTTCGGTCATGTAACCCTGTTTTTCAAAGGCTTTTCCAGTCCGTAGCCGATCTCTACCCTTCCGTCGGCATCCGCCGCCCCTTTGAAGCAGGCTGATCCCGCAACGGCACCGCCATCCCGTAAGATCAGGAACCAGAAGGTGTGGAAGAGGTGATTGCCGGGGTCGGCGGCGGCAAGTGCATGCTGCACGCTGCACGCGACGATCCGGCGGAAGTCGCCGCGCGGGCTTCCGGCTGTGCAGCGGCAATCCAACTCCTTTTCCAGTGCCGGAATGTCATGCAGCCAGAGCCCCAGCTGCCGGGGTGTCAGCGGAACGATCCGGAGCCTTTCCGTTGTGAGAAGCATCGGAGTGCCGCGGCGGCCTCTACTCTTCCGTCCATTTGTCGGCGACCAGTTTCAGGAACCAGTCGGGGACGCGGCACGGGCGGCGTGTGTCGCTGTGGATGAAGCCCAGTTGCGTCATGCCCGTGTTGAGCAGCTCGCCCTTCTCGTTGTAGATTTCGTAGAAAAAGTTGATGCGCGCCGTGGGCAGTTCGCGGAGCATGATGCGCACGGTGAGCAGCTCGTCGTAGTAGGCCGGGCGGTGGTATTTGGACTGCACCTCGAGGATGGGCATCATGATGCCCCGCTTCTCGACTTCGGCAAAGGACATGCCCAGATAGCGGAGCAGTTCGCTGCGCGCGGCTTCGTAGTAACAGATGTAGTTCGAATGGTGGCAGATGGCCATCTGGTCGGTGTGTTTGTACCACACGCGGATTTGGCAATCGTAACTCAGCATGGTGCTTAAAAGGTTAGGACGGCACGCCCGTCGGGGCAGCCGTCGCGGATTATCAGGTTTTGCGATGCGTCGACCGTCAGCCTTGCCGGCCGGCCGCCGATGCGGACTTGGTACGACCCTGCGGGCGGCAGGAGCTTGAGGGGGTCGTCGGTGCGGATGCGGCCGGCCGCCGCCGTCCCGATGACGAGGTAGGGATGCGACAACAGGCGGGCTGCACGGGCCATGTCGCCCTGTGCCACCAGGCGGCGGATGACGGTGGAGCTGACCTTTTCGGCGTCCACGTCGCATTCGCCGACTTCCACGACCTCCAGTCCGAAGCCGTGGCTGCCCAGATAGTCGTAACTGCCCTGCTTGTCGCGCCCGAAGCGGTGGTTGAAGCCCACGACCAGCGTTTCGGCGCCGATGCGCCCCACGAGGTAGTCGCGGATGAACGTGTCGGGCGCAAGGGCGCTGAATGCCTTGTCGAACGGGATGACGATCAGGTTGTCGATGCCCTGCTGTCCGAGCAGGTAAATCTTCTCTTCGAGCGAGGTCAGCAGCCGCAGGCCGTCGGCCCGGCCGAGCGTCACGCGGGGATGGGGTTCGAACGTGAGTACGACGCTCTCGCCGCCCTGTGCGCGGGCCCTCCCGGCAACGGTGCGCAACAGGGCCAGGTGTCCGCTGTGCACGCCGTCGTACGATCCGACGGTGACCGTCGGACGGACGAAATGCGGGAGTGCATCGAACCCGTAAAAAACCCGCATGTCCGCTTGCCCGGCAGCCGGCCGGTGTTCCGTAAGGTCGCCGTGTATGTCGAGGCTGCCTGTTTCTCCGCCCTCCGCTGCGTTTTTTCCTTCGAGTCGCATCATGCGTTGCTGCTGTTGCTTTCTTCGTTCTCCTTGACGAAATAGGCCACCTTTTCGAGCAGCGTGGTGATGTCGTAGTTCTCGACGACGATGCCCTGCGGGAAATTCAGCGGCGTGGAAGTGAAATTGAGCACGCCCTTGATGCCGGCGTTGATGATCGGCACCACGAGCCCCGGGGCGACCTTCGTCGGCGAAGAGACGATGACGATGCTGATGTCCTGGTTTTCGACCATGTCTTCGAAGGTGTCCATGTGGTAGCACGGGATGCCGTCGATGGTCTTGCCGACCTTCTCGGGATCGACGTCGAAGGCAGCCGTGATCTTCAGCTTGAGCCCCTTGCCGTTGAAATATTTGGTGATGGCCTGTCCCAGGTGTCCCATGCCCAGCACTGCGATGTTCATCTGCGAGGGGCTGTCGAGTATCTTGCTGATGTACTCGATGAGCACCTGTACGTCGTATCCCTTTTTCGTATCGCTCGAAAAGCCGATGAGCATCAGGTCGCGGCGCACCTGCACGGCCGTGATGCCATGGATGCCCGCCAATACGTGCGAGAAAATATGCGTAATGCCCTGCTTGTGGCTGGCCAGGAGCGTACGGCGGTATTCGCTCAGCCGCTCGATGGTTTTTTCGGGGATCGTATTGGTCAATGCTGCCATAGAGGTCGCTTTATTCGATGGTTATCGTAAAGTCGCTGTTGTAGTTCACCCGCGTCCAGTTGCGGTTGACGTGGTTGTCGCGCTGCTCGCCCTGGCCGAAGAGATAGGTGGTTTGCAGCGGCGTATAGCTGCGCCCTTCCAGGTCGTATTCGATGTCGTTGTACATCGCGGGGCAGAAGATCAGCGCGGCGTCGTAACCGCGGTAGGAGTAGAGCGAAGGCAATGCGCCGAAGGCGCGGATATAGGCACGGTCGAAATCGAGGATCGCCTGCGAGTCGCGCTTGGCGTGGTAGGTGGAGATGAACACCACGCGGTCTTTGAAGAATACCGTGCGGTCGAGGTTGCCGTAGCGGTTCCAGCGGGTGTTGCCCAGCACGACGAAGCGCGGAGCCGTGCGCCCGCGGCCCGTGATGCTCGTATCGGCCGAGGCGATGGCCGCGAGGATGCGCTCGACCTCGACCTCATCGTCGGTCATGACGACGAAAACATTGTCCTGGCCGTTATCCAGCAGCGGCGTCAGGTCGCCCGGATTGTTGGAGGAACGGTTCGACGGGTGCACATAAGTATAGGTATACTTCCGGTAGTCGGAATCGCCCAGCAGGGCGAGGATCTCGGATTCGAAGTCCTTGTCCGTGCTGTCGCTGTAAATCAGCGTCACCTGTTTGTCCCCGTTCACCAGGTCGGCGACCTTGTCCCATTTGTGCGACGGGTCGGGTGCCATTTGGAACAGGGCGTCGCTGTTCATCCCCGTGATGCTGGCCAGCGGCGATACGACGGGGACGTCGTGCTCCTCGGCATAGAGGATGACGGGATGGAGCCCCTCCTCGTATACGGGGCCGACGATCAGCCCGGTGCCGGCGAAGGCGTCGCTGTTGACGATTTCGCGGATCGCATCCACATTGCGGGCCGTGTTGTAAAGCGTGAGGTCTATCGAGTTGCCGTATTTCGTCCGCACGCTGTCCAGCCCCAGCAGGAAGCCCTGATAGAATTCGAGGTAGTTGCTGTTGGGCTCGTTGCCGACGGCCATCGGCAGCATCAGCGCCACCTTGAGCGGTGCGCTGCGGCGCAGGGCGCGGAATTCGACCTGCTTCGGCCTGCTGCTGGCAAAGATCCCCGGGAGTGAGTCCTGCACTTGCAGGCTGTCGGCCTGCGGGCCGTTTTCGGCGGCTGCGAGCTGTTCCGCAGAACCCGGCACCTTGATGATCGCCCCGGCTTTCAGGTCGGCGGGTTTCAGCCCCCCGTTGAGTGTCCCGAGCCGATCCTCGGTGATGCCGAAGCGGCGCGAAAGCGAATAGAAGGTTTCGCCCGGTTTCACGATGTGGTAGGCGAAACCCTCCTCGGCTACGCTGTTGAGCGAATTGCGGTAGGCCTCCCACTGCTCCCTCGTGCCGGCCTCGTCTTCGGAGCCGATCTCCTTCTTGCGGATCAGGATGCGCTCCCCGAGGCGCAGGTGCACCGGGTCGAGGTTGGGGTTGTCCTCGATGACGGTCTGGATCGGGATCTCGTATTTGCGCGAGATGCCGTAGAGCGTTTCGCCCTGCGTCACGGTATGGATGTCGAAGGTCTTGCGCAGCTTGCGCTCCGACTTGGGCTGGGGGACGTTCGATACGAAGGGGATCTTGATGCTCTCCCCTGCGCGCAACCCCTGCGCTGCCGCGGGGTTATGTTGCAGGATGACCTTCTCCCCCACCTCGTAGGCCTTCGAAAGCCCGTAGAGCGTTTCGCCGGGCTGCACCGTGTGGACGTAGAATTTCGAGCCGTTGATATACACGATCGTCCCGGATTTCTGCACCGCAAGGGCGCACAGGCTCCACAGGAGCAGCAGGGCTGTCGCACAGAATCGCTTCATCGTCATTTCGTTTTTTCGCGCATACGGATCTCCGTGATGACCTTCTTGGTGTAGAGCGGGAAGTCCCCGTTCATCATCCATGCGTAGTAGCTCGGCTCCGCGCGGAAGACCTCGGCGACGGGGCGCCCCTTGTACTTGCCGAACCCGAAGACCTCCTCGCCCTTTTCGTTGAAGAGGATGCGCCCGGCGTAGTCAGCCGCCTCGCCGCGGGTCGAGAACTCGGCCAGTTTGTCGATGTCGTTCTCCAGGTCGGGGTAGCGTTCCAGCTGCGCCATGAGCACTTCGTAGGTCGCCAGCGTATCGGCCTCGGCCGAATGGGCGTCCTCCAGATCCTTGTCGCAATAGAATTTATAGGCCGCGACCAGCGTGCGCTGTTCCTTCTTGTGGAAGATGTTCTGCACGTCGACGAAACGGCGGCGTTTGAAATCCACGTCGACGCCCGCCCGCAGGAACTCCTCGACCAGCACCGGCAGGTCGAAGCGGTTGGAGTTGAAGCCGCCGAAGTCGCAGCCGCGGATGAACTGTTCGAGCGATTTGGCGACCTGCGCGAAGGTCGGGCAATCCCTGACGTCTTCGTCCGTGATGCCGTGGATGGCCGTGGCTTCCGCCGGGATATGTATCCCGGGGTTGAGCTTGCGGGTCTTGACGATCTGCTCGCCGTCGGGCATCACTTTGACCATCGAGATCTCGACGATGCGGTCTTTGGCCGTGTCCACGCCGGTGGTTTCGAGGTCGAAGAAGACGATCGGGCGCTTGAGGTTTAACTTCATCTGCCGGGCGTTATGCGTTGATCATCATCGGCATGAGCAGCATGAGCGTCGCGCTGGTCTGCTTGTCGTCGTAGACGGGTTTGAATACGCCCGCGCGGGTCGAGTCGGCCAGTTCGACCACCACGGTCGGGGTGTCCATGTTCGAGAGTATCTCGACCAGGAACGTCGATTTGAAACCGATCGAGATCGGCTCGCCGTCGTAGCTGCACGTGATGGTCTCGTTGGCCGAAACCGAGAAGTCGATGTCCTGCGCCGTGAGGTTGATCCGGTTGTCGCCGATGTCCATGCGGATCAGGTTGGTGGTCGGGTTCGAGCAGACGGCCACGCGCTTGATGCCGTTCACCAGCTCGATGCGGTCGACGAGCACCTTGTTGGGGTTGTTGGCCGGGATCACGGCGTTGTAGTTCGGGTAGTTGCCCTCGATCAGGCGGCATACGAGCGTGTGGCTCTTGAGCTTGAACATGGCGTTCTTCGAGTCGAAGCTGACCTCGATGGCGTCGTCCTCCTTCAGGAGCACCGATTTGAGCAGGTTGGCCGGTTTCTTGGGCAGGATGAACGATGCGCCGACCTCGTTTTCGGCCTCGGACTCGTATTTCACGAGTTTGTGCGCGTCGGTTCCCACGAACGTCAGTGCCCCGGGTGCGAGGTTGATGTAGATGCCGTTCATCACGGGGCGCAACTCGTCGTCGGCCGTGGCGAAGATGGTCTTGTTGATGCCGTTCACGAGCATGTCCACATCCAGCCGGAGCTCCTTCTTCTCGGCGCTCAGCTGCGGCACGGCGGGATAGCTCACGGCGCTGGCGCCGGGGATCGAGAGCGAACCGCTCTTCCAGTTGATCGTTATCTCCCAGTTCTTGTCGTTGACGTCGATGGTCAGCGGCAGCTCGGAAAACTCCTTCAGCGAGTCGAGCATCAGTTTGGCGGGAGCCGCGATGGTGCCCTCGCTTTCCACACTGTCGACCGTGATAGAGCCTATGAGCGTCGTTTCGAGGTCGGAAGTGGTGACCTTCAGCTCGTTGCCATTGAGCTCCATGAGGAAGTAATCCAGGATGGGCAGCGTGTTTTTATTGCTGATAACCTTGCCGGTTGTAGCCAGGAGCGAAAGCAGGGCCGAGCTTGATACTGAAAATTTCATACGTTGTTTCCTTTCTTTTATTTTCTGTTATATGGATTGCTTATTTCAATACTGCCAATTTGTCGAGCGCCGTCGAGATCATTTTGCGCACGAAGGGCTTGTAATCGGTGTCGACATTCTGGGCGATACGCTGTGCGATGATCGTGCAGATGGTCGCGGCGCGGTGTCCCATCAGGGCTGCCAGGCCGGCCAGCGCCGAGCCCTCCATCTCGAAATTGGTGATGCGGCGGCCGTGGTAGCCGAACGATTCGATCTTCGCGTTGAGTTCGGCGTCCTGCGGTTCGAGGCGAACCCAGCGGCCCTGCGGCGCATAGAAGCCCGGGGCGGCGATGGTGATGCCCTCGCGCGTCACGTCGCTGAAATGCTCGAAGAGCGTCTTGTCGGCGTCGATGAAATAGGGTTTGGGCAGCAGCTCGTTCCAGCCGACATGCTCCATGAAAGCCTTTTCGATCTCCAGGTCGCAGACCTCGTTGCGCCCCTTGTAGTAGTTGAGCAGGCTGTCGAAGCCTACCGACGTGCGCGAGAAGACGAACTCCCCCACCTTGATATCGGGCTGGATGGCCCCCGACGTGCCGAGCCTGACCAGCGTGAGCTGCCTTTTGTGGGCCTTCTCCTGCCGGGTGGCGAAATCGACGTTGGCCAGCGCATCGAGCTCCGTGACCGAGATGTCGATGTTGCCGATGCCGATGCCCGTCGAGAGCACCGTCATGCGTTTGCCTTTGTAGGTGCCGGTCACCGTTTTGAATTCACGGTTTGCGACTTCGCACTCTTTCGTATCGAAATGTTCCGCCACGAGGGCCACGCGGCCCGGATCCCCGACGAGGATCACCGTATCGGCCAACTGCTCCGGAAGCAGGTGCAGATGGAAAATGGAACCGTCGTCGTTGATAATCAATTCGGAAGCTGGAATCGTTCTCATAATAGTCGTTTTTAAATTTTCATAATTGGCATAAAAGTAATATATTTACCTCGAATATCAAAACTTCGAAGGGAATTTTTCATAAATATATGTATAGCGGAAACTCCGCATCAAAGCCTTGAAATATGACATTGATTAAATCCATTTCCGGCATCCGGGGCACCGTGGGAGGGGCCCAGGCCGGGAACCTGACGCCGCCCGACGTGGTGAAGTTCACCACGGCCTACGCCCGTCTGGCCGCCCGCCGTAACCCGGGCAAAAAACTTACCATAGTCGTCGGCCGCGACGCCCGGATTTCGGGCGAGATGGTCGCCGACCTGGTCGAAGGCACCCTGCTGGCGTGCGGTGCGGATGTGATAAACGTCGGCCTGTGCACCACGCCGGGGGTCGAGATGGCCGTCATCACGCACAAGGCCGACGGCGGCATCATCATCACCGCCTCGCACAACCCCCGCCAGTGGAACGCCCTGAAGCTGCTCAACGCCGACGGGGAATTCCTCAGCGACGCCGAGGGGAAACAGGTGCTGGCGATGGCGGAAGAGGAGGATTACGAATACCCCACCGTCGACGGCATCGGGCGCGTCCTTTCTCGCGAGCCGTTCAACGAACGGCACATCGCGCAGGTGCTGGCGCTCCCGCTGGTCGATGCCCAGGCCATCCGTGCGCGCCGCTACAAGGTCGTCGTGGACGCCGTGAATTCGGTGGGCGGCATCGTGATGCCCGAATTGCTGCGACGACTGGGGTGCGAGGTCGTGGAGCTGAACTGCGACCCCACGGGCGAATTCGCCCACAACCCCGAGCCGCTGCCGGAGAACCTGACCGAAATAGCCGGGGTGATCCGCCGCGAGAAGGCCGACCTGGGGATCGTCGTGGATCCCGATGTCGACCGGCTGGCACTGGTCAGCGAGGACGGCTCGATGTTCGTCGAGGAGTACACGCTGGTGGCTGTGGCCGACTACATCCTCACGAAGCACCCGGGCGGGAACACCGTTTCCAACCTGAGCTCGTCGCGGGCGCTGCGCGACGTGACGGAGCGGCACGGCGGCAAATATTATGCTTCGGCCGTCGGCGAGGTGAACGTCGTGGCCAGGATGAAGGAGGTGGGCGCCGTGATCGGCGGAGAAGGCAACGGAGGCGTGATCTACCCGGGGCTGCACTACGGGCGCGATGCGTTGGTGGGAACGGCACTCTTTTTGACATGGCTCGCACAGACGGGGATGACCATGACGCAGTTGCGTGCGACCTATCCGGCATACTATGCGTCGAAGAATAAAATCGAGCTGACACCGGCGATCGACGTGGATAAAGTGCTGCGTGAGATAAAGGAATGTTATGCCGATGAGAACGTGAACGATACGGACGGGGTGAAAATCGACTTCTCGGAGAACTGGGTGCACCTGCGCAAGTCGAATACCGAACCCATTATCCGGGTCTATACCGAGGCGAAGTCGATGGCTGCGGCCGAGGCGCTGGCACAGCGGTTCATCGGAGAAATCAAGGAAATCTGTAAAATATAAACAGTTTAAACGAAACGACTATGAAGAATAAAGTCATGATCCTCGCGGCTGCGATAACGCTTGTCGCCTGCGGGGGCAACCAACAGAAAAAGGCGGTATCTGAAAAGGTCAAAGCGGATGCCGTGAAGGTCGACATGCACGATGCAGAGAGCTCGCTCGACTACCAGGGGACATACACCGGGGTTTTCCCGGCGGCGGACTGCCCGGGGATCGACATGCGCCTCACGCTGAAGAAGGACGGCACTTACAGCCTGCACATGAAATACCTGGATCGCGACTCGGAATTCGACGAGAAGGGCGCCTACAAGGTGAAGGGGAACCTGCTGACGCTGACCCCGATGGACGGGCAGCCGGAGTACTACAAGGTGGAGGAGAACCAGGTGCGCAAGCTCAATGCCGACAAACAACCCGTCACGGGGGCGCTGGCCGAAAATTACGTATTGAAGAAAACCGAATAAAACCCTTGCCGGATGGATAAAGTAAAAAGTTATATAGAAGCCAATAAAGAACGGTTTATCAGCGAGTTGTTAGACTTGCTCCGCATTCCTTCGATCAGCGCCCAGAGCGAGCATAAGCCCGACATGACACGGTGCGCCGAATGGCTGGCCGCGGCACTCGCAAAGGCGGGCGCCGACCGCACCGAGGTCTTCCCGACGGAGGGCAACCCGGTCGTTTACGCCGAGAAGATTGTCGATCCCAAGGCCAAGACCGTATTGGTTTACGGCCACTACGACGTGATGCCCGTAGACCCGCGCGGGGAGTGGCGCACGGAGCCTTTCGAGCCGGTCATAAAGGACGGCCGTATCTGGGGGCGCGGTGCTGACGACGATAAGGGGCAGCTGTGGATGCACGCCAAGGCATTCGAGGCGATGTGCGCCATGGAGAGCCTGCCCTGCAACGTGAAATTCATGCTCGAAGGCGAGGAGGAGATCGGCTCGCCGAGCCTCTACAAGTTCTGCGAACAGAACAAAAAAATGCTCAAGGCGGATATAATATTGGTGTCGGACACCTCGATGATCTCGATGCAGACCCCGTCGATCACCTGCGGCCTGCGCGGGCTGGCCTATATGGAGGTCGAGGTGACGGGCCCCGACAAAGACCTCCACTCGGGGCTGTTCGGCGGCGCCGTGGCCAACCCGGCCAACGTATTGACGCGCCTCGTGGCGCAGCTCGTGGACAAGGACGGCCGCGTGACGATCCCCGGGTTCTACGACGATGTGCGCGAGCTGACGCCCGCCGAGCGCAAGGCGTTCAACAAGGCCCCGTTCAGCCTCGCGGGCTATAAGAAATCGTTGTCGATCGGCGATGTGGAGGGCGAAGCGGGTTACACGACGCTGGAACGCACCGGCGTACGCCCGTCGCTCGACGTCAACGGCATCTGGGGCGGCTACACCGAGGAGGGAACCAAGACGGTGATCCCGTCGAAAGCCTCGGCCAAGATCTCGATGCGCCTGGTGCCGAACCAGGACTACCGCAAGATCAGCAGGCTGTTCGAAAAATATTTCAGGTCGATAGCGCCCAAGAGCGTGAAGGTCAAAGTGAAATCGCTGCACGGCGGTATGCCCTACGTGGCACCGACCGACATGCCGGCCTACAAGGCTGCCCAGAAGGCCATCGCCGAGACCTTCGGCAAGAAACCCCTGCCCTTCTATTCGGGCGGTTCGATCCCGATCATCAGCGGGTTCGAGTCGATCCTGGGCATCAAGTCGCTGCTTATCGGTTTCGGGCTCGCGGAGGACGCGATCCACTCGCCCAACGAGAGCTACGGGCTGGAGCAGTTCGACCGGGGCGTGGAGACCATCCCGCTGTTCTACAAGTATTTCGCAGCGGAGAAATAGCGCCATGTACGACGAATTCCTGGATTTCATCTTCCCGCTCGCAAAGGGGGCCGGGGAGATCCAACTCGCCTACTTCCGGGGCAACGACCTGGGGATAGAGACCAAATCGAACGCGTACGACGTGGTGACGCGGGCCGACAAGGAGAGCGAAGCCTACATCGTGCAGGCGATCCTCGGCCGCTATCCCGGTCACGGGATACTGGGCGAAGAGGGCGGCGTAATGGGCACGACGGGGAGCGATTACCGCTGGGTGATCGACCCGCTCGACGGCACGACCAATTACAGTCAGGGGCTGCCGATCTTCTCGGTGTCGATCGCACTCCAGCACAAGGGGGAAACCGTCGCCGGGGTGGTCTATGCACCCTACCTCGGGGAGCTGTTCTGGGCGTCGAAAGGCGGCGGGGCTTACATGAAGAGCCGTTCAGGCGAGGTGAAGCGGCTGCAAGTCTCCGCCAAGCAGACCCTCGCCACGTCGGTGCTCGCCACGGGCTTCCCTTACGACAAGGATGTCAATCCGGACAACAACAGCGACAACGTCGCGCGGATCGTACCCTATGTGCGCGACATACGGCGGCTGGGATCGGCGGCCTATGACCTGAGCTGCATCGCGGCGGGGCTGCTGGACGGCTATTGGGAGCTGGATTTGCACGAGTGGGATGTCTGTGCCGCGAACCTGATCGTGCGGGAAGCCGGGGGCGTCGTCTGCGATTTCAGGCGCAACCGCGGCGTATCGCAGGCCGCGGGCAACGAGGTGCTCGTCGGGGAGATGCTCAAATATATCCGATAGGCCGGGCGGCGGGACGCTGAGACGGCAGATAATTGTTACGGGGTGCGGACATGCGGTCTGCATCCCGTTTTTTTGCGGGCGGAGGCATTTGCCCGTTTGCGACAAATGGCGCAAAATTATGCCCGGATGTCCTTTTTTATTTACGGCGGGAATCTGTCTTTAAAATTTTTTCTTATTTTTGGCAGGATAAAAATTTTGAGAACGAATGTGTGGGATTGTAGGATATGTCGGGGGACGCGAGGCCTGCCCGGTTCTGTTGAAGGGTTTGCACCGGCTCGAATACCGCGGATACGACAGCGCGGGGGTCGCCATGGTCGGCAAGGACGGTGCGCTCAACGTATACAAGTGTAAGGGCAAGGTCTCCGACCTGGAGCATTTCCTCGAGGGCAAGGAGCTGGGCGGAAGCATCGGCATCGCGCATACGCGCTGGGCGACGCACGGCGTGCCGAACGACGTGAACGCCCATCCGCACTACTCCGAATCGGAGAACATCGCACTGATACACAACGGCATCATCGAGAATTACCGGGTGCTCAAGGACGCGCTCGAGGAGAACGGCTACACGTTCCGCAGCAGCACCGATTCCGAGGTGCTCGTGAACCTGATCGAGTACATCCGTACCACGGGCGGCTGCACGCTGCTCGAAGCCGTGCAGCAGGCCCTGCGGCAGGTCGTAGGCGCCTATGCCATCGCCGTGATCGAGAAGGGCAACCGCGACGAGATCATCGCCGCGCGCCAGAGCAGCCCGATGGCCATCGGCATCGGCGAAGGGGAATTTTTCCTCAGCTCGGACGCCGCTTCGGTCATCGAATACACGCAGGATTTCGTCTATGTAAACGACGGCGAGATTGCCGTCATCAACCGCCATAAGCCCCTCAAGATCGTCACGCTCGACAACCACGAGGGCCGGGTCGATATCAAGAAACTGCAGATGAGCATCTCGCAGCTGGAAAAGGGCGGCTATCCGCATTTCATGCTCAAGGAGATATACGAGCAGCCCAAGACCATCGTAGACTGTATCCGCGGGCGCATAAGCCCCGACACGTACGAGGTGAAGCTGTCGGGCGTGATCGACAACCGCGGGAAATTCCTCGCGGCCCGCCGCATCGTATTCGTGGCGTGCGGGACATCGTGGCATGCGGCGCTGATCGGCGAGCACCTGATCGAAAATATATGCCGGATCCCCGTGGAGGTAGAGTATGCTTCGGAATTCCGCTACCGCAACCCGATCATCAATGCCGACGACATCGTGATCGCCGTGTCGCAGTCGGGCGAGACGGCCGACACGCTGGCCGCCGTGGAGCTGGCCCGCAAGGCCGGGGCATTCGTCTTCGGCATCTGCAACGTCGTGGGATCGTCCATCGCCCGGGCGACCGACTCGGGGGCATACATCCATGTAGGGCCCGAGATCGGCGTGGCTTCGACCAAGGCCTTCACGGGACAGGTGACCGTCATGGCGATGCTGGCGCTGGCCGTAGGCCGCGAAAAGGGCACCGTGACGGAAGAATATTACCGCGAAGTGGCGAAGGGACTGCTGGAGCTGCCCGCCGTGCTGGAGGACGTGCTCGGGCTGGGCGACCGGATCGCCGACCTCTCGAAGATATTTACCTATGCGCACAACTTTATCTACCTGGGGCGCAGCTACAACTACCCCACGGCGCTCGAGGGGGCGCTCAAATTGAAGGAGATCTCCTATATCCACGCCGAGGGCTACCCCGCCGCCGAGATGAAACACGGCGCCATCGCGCTTATCGACAACGAGATGCCGACCGTGGCGATCGCAACGCCGGACAACACCTACGAGAAAACGGCCAGCAACATCGAGGAGATCCGCGCCCGGGGCGGCAAGATCATCGCCGTGATCGCCCGCGACGACACGCATGTGCGCCGCAGTGCCGACTATACGATCGAGGTGCCGGTGGTCACCGACTGCCTGATGCCGATCGTCGTGTCGGTGCCGTTGCAGCTGCTGGCATATTACATCGCCGTCAACAAGGGCCGCAACGTCGACCAGCCGCGCAACCTGGCCAAGTCGGTGACGGTGGAATAACCTCCCGGCGCGGCCTGCCGGAAAAGAGCTGTCTGGACGGCTGTGCGAACCGACCCGCCCGAGAGATCCAACCAACGGAAACCCCCGCAGTCAAGGAAGTCTGCGGGGGTTTCTCTACACACAATTATCATTAACCTAAAACTGCGTCAGTCGTCGTAGCCGTTCGGCTTGGCCTTCCATGCGGCGGCGAAGACCGCCGTGCCGACAAGCGCCATGCCGACCAGCGTGTAGAGCGCTACGCTCCAGTCGGTGTACTGCACCAGCATACCCATCCCCCAGCCCGAGACGATCGTACTGCCGTAGCCGAACAGGCCGCAGAAACCGCCTGCCGTGGCGGCGGCGCGCTTGGTGGCGATGTTCGCCGCGGCGATGCCGACGAGGGCCTGCGGGCCGTAGATGAAGAATCCGGCCGACATCAGGATGGCGATGGCAACGGCCAGCGGCGTATGTTCATTGAGGGTATAGAGCCCCACCAGGCAGAGCGCGGTCATCAGCATGCAGATCACGCAGGTGCGGGGCGCGCGGCCGCCGAAGAAACGGTCGGTGGCCCAGCCTGCGGCGAGCATACCCGCGATGCCGGCGATTTCGAATGCCGCGACCGTCCATCCGGCGTGGCTGATGTCCATGTGGAGGTGCTCCTTGAGCATCGTGGGCCCCCAGTCCAGCACGGCGAAGCGCACGATGTAGACGAAGAAATTACCCACGGCGATGATCCAGATCGTCGGGTTCAGGAAGACCTTGCGGCGCAGGAACGCCTTGTGTTCGGCTTTTTGCTCGGCCTTGGTATGCGGTTTGGCGTCGGCCGGGGCCGCCTTGCCGGTCTTCAGTTCGGGCAGCCCTACCGACGAGGGGGTGTCGCGCACGAAAGCCCAGACGACGGCGGCGCCCAGGATGGCGATCGTCGCCGGGAGCAGGAAACACCAGCGCCAGTGCTGCGAGAGGATCGACGAGGCGTCGAACCATGCGCCCCAGTTCAGGCTGACGACGTAGCCGCAGAAGATGATGGCCAGGCCGGCGCCGATTGAGTGGGAGGTGTTCCAGACCGACATCTTGGTGGCGAGCCGCTCGGGGACGATCCAGTGGGTCATCAGCCGCGTACAAGGCGGGACGCCCATGCCCTGGAACCAGCCGTTGAGTACCCAGAAGATACCCAGCGCCAGCACCGACGAACTGAACCCGAAAAGCAGGTTGCAGATGCCGCAGAAGACGAGCCCCGTCACCAGGAAATAGCGTGCGTTGCTGCGGTCGCCCCAGATGCCGTTGAAGAATTTGGAGAGCCCGTAGATCAGCCCGTGGAGCGTGAGGAACAGGCCGAGGTCGGATTTCGAGATGCCCATCTCCTCGTTGAGATAAGGCATGGCGATGCTCAGGTTCTTACGCACGAAATAGAAGAGCGCATAGCCGAAGATGCACATCGCCATGGTGCGGAATTCCCAGTATTTGAAACGCTTGACCTGTTGGTCGGTCATGCCGTCATAGGCCGGATTGAGTTGTTTTGCAGACATTTATTCAGGTTGGTTCGGGTTTTACTTCAGGTTGGTGCGGTGGCTGCGCATCGCAGCTTCCTGCAGGGCGTGGATCGCATCGCGCGACCACGGCAGGCCGATGAATTCCGACGGGTAGTCGGTCTCGATGATGTCGGGTTCGGCGACCAGCTCGCGCAGGTAGGCCACACGGCGGTCGTAGGGGTTTTTCACCTTGTCGGACGAGCCGGTGATCGAGGTCATCGTCATGACGCCCTCGGCGTGCAGCAGGTCGTAGACCGGTTGCAGGTCGGGGTTTACGGCCAGGCGGATATAGGCCATGATGTATTTCCAGGGGATGGGCGATGCGTCGTAAGCCCTGAAATGTTCCATCGAGCTGATCTCGACGCAGAACATGACGTTGCGGATGCCGTGCTCCCAGTAATAGAGCGCCTCTTCGACGGAGCGGACGCTCAGCATGATGTTGTGGTACATCGACCAGTCGCCGCCCGGCTGCAACTGCTTGATATAGTAGTCGAGGCTGGCGCGGCGCACCTCGTCGCTCACGCCTCGGGTGTTGATGTACTTGTTGTCGAAATTGAAGACGACCTTGTCCTTGCCCCATTCCAGCAGGTCTTTCAGGCGCGGGATCTTGTAGGGGGTGACGTTGCGGTCGCGGTCTACGAGGCAGAACTGTTGCAGCTCTTCGTAGGTATAGTCGGCCACGCGCCCCTTGCCGGTGGTCGTGCGGTCGATCGTCAGGTCGTGCATCAGTACCATGACGCTGTCGCGGGTGAAGCTGAAGTCGACCTCGAAGAAGGTCGGCATCATCGACAGCGTCTTTTCGCACGATTCGATGCAGTTTTCGGGATAGCCGGGCATCATGCCCCCGCGGTGTCCGCTGACGATGATGTCACGGCCGGGGTCATAGGTGAAATAGGCTTGCAGTTCTTCGATCGACCCGATCCGCACGGCGTGCGGTATCGGGGCCTGGGCGCACGCGGGCAGCACGGCGGCGCAGCATACGGCCAGGAGCAGGAGAAGGGGGCTCGGTCTTTTCATTGTGC
This sequence comes from Alistipes sp. UBA1686, assembly GCF_002320215.1. Lineage (NCBI taxonomy): Bacteria > Pseudomonadati > Bacteroidota > Bacteroidia > Bacteroidales > Rikenellaceae > Alistipes > Alistipes sp. UBA1686. The sequence continues at coordinate 147,232 of NZ_DCKA01000021.1, read as the reverse complement.
TTCGGGGATTTTGGCGATGATACGTTCCACTTCGTCGTAGGCCTGTGCGGCGAGCGGCAGCAGCGGGTCGGTGTCGGGAAGGGAGGCGATGCGGGCCAGGGCGGCCTTGACACCCTCTTTTTCGACCAGACGGCGCATTTCCACGCTCTGCACGTCCTCGGGGTTGTCGTAATGCAGCGCGGCGCCGACGCCCAGCAGCAGGTCGGGCGTGCCGATACCGTAGCGGCGGGCCGTGAGGATGGGCCTGACGAGGCGGTCGCCTGCCGAAAGCTTGCGCAGCGGCTCGCGTCCCACGCGGGTCACGTCGTCGCAGAGGTAGGGGTTGCGGAAGCGCCCGATGATCTTGTCGATATAGGCGAAGTGGGCGTCGCGGTCGAAGCCGTAGAGCGCCACCAGCCCCCGCCCGCTTTCGCGCATGGCGGCTTTCACGATGGTATGGATATGTTCGTCAGAGATGCTCTGGCAGATGGTCATGTAGCCTTTCATCCGTCCCAGGTAAGCCGTGATGGCGTGGCCGGTATTGAGCGTGAAGAGCTTGCGCTCGATATAGGCGATCAGGTTGTCGGCCGGATTCATGCCGGGGATTTCGGGCACGGCGCCCTTGAATGCGGCGCGCTCGACGTTCCATTCGAAGAAGCGTTCGACGACCACGTCGATCGGGTTCTCGCTCTTGACCGGCGGCACGATGCGGTCGACCGAGCAGTCGGGGAAGCCGACGTACTGCTCGCACCAGTCACGCTGGGCCTCGTCGAGGTGCTTGAGGACAGCCTCCCGGAGCTGTGTGGTGGCGCGGACGCCGTTTTCGCAGGCGATGACATTGAGCGGCTCGGTGACGCCTGCATCCCTGCGTGCGGCGATACCCGCCGCGATGGCCCCGGCGATGCGGGGCAACACGGTCAGCCCCACCGCCGTGGTGACGAGTTCCGCCCCGGCGATCTGGGCGGCAAGTTCCGGGCTCCGGGAGTCCATTGCCGAAATGTCGGTAATGCGCATCTGCTCGCAGACCGTGTCCATGATCTGAACCGTATAGGCCCTGTCCGAGTTGATCCTCGCGACGACCTGTTCGTTCACATCGGCGAATACCACATGGTAGCCCGCCTGTTCCAGCACGGCGCCGATAAATCCGCGGCCGATGTTCCCGGCTCCGAATTGAATAGCTTTCTTCATTGCATTCGTGGTTTAAATATGGCTTCTGTAACAAAATACCGTATCGGTTGCCGCGGCCCGTCGCAGCGCTGAGCCCCGGCGGCGTATGCCCTGCGCCCTATTCCCAGAATATGCGGGTGTAATACCTGCCCTTGCCGAGGATGCAGTTCGTAAATTCGACCTCCTCGCCCTGTGTGATGTCGATGCGCAGCACCTGCCCCGCATAGACGGGCATGGGATAGTCGTAGGAGGCCGGACGGACGGCGAAACGCAGGTCGGACTTGTTGGCGATCTCGAACGTGCGTTTGGTCTTGCTGACCTGGCGTATCTCGCGGATTTCGAGCGCAGCGTCTATCATCTGGCCGATGTACTCCCCGCGCCCCATCAGGTTGCCGTCGAAGCAGGCCAGGGCCCGCCCGGCGAGGAGCGCTTCGTGGATCGCCCCGGCCGTGCGGGCGGTGGCGAAGACCAGGGTCATCGGACGGCTGCCGCGCACGGGATAGATGCTCCCGCTCATATAATGTATGTCGCTGTTGGCGAACGGCACGAGGCCGTACTGAACCGCGTAGTCGAATGCGCGGGGATAGGATTCGGTCTTGTTGAACACCTCGACGCCACGGAGTTTGCTCTGGGCGATCAGGCGTTCGTGGACGGGATAGATGTCGCTTTTCCGGTCGGGGTAGCCGGGATGGTTCCACAGCAGGAAGGCGCCCTGGCGGCAGGCTTCCTCGACGGCCTGCATCTCGTCCTCGACGTCGAGTTTGTCGGCATCCCGGATAAAGAGCGTGCAGATGTGCCCCAACGGCTTCTTGCGGGTGATTTCCGCACCGGGGATCACGATCATCCCGATCATGTCGCCGCGTGCCTTGGCCAGTTCGTAGGGTTTATTGAGGCCGCAACGGATGATGTCGGCGTTCTTGTGCACCTCGATGTGGTCGGTCATGGCGATCGCGTCCAGTCCGTCGTTCCACGCTTCGTTGACCCGGCCGACGGGCCACACCTGTCCGTCGGAGATGTCGGAATGGACGTGGAAATCGCATTTGAGCGTGATATAGCCGCCGATGTCGGGTATGCGGAGGTATTGGCGGTAGTTCTGGCGGCTGACGGCCTGATGGACGTGGACATCGTCGTTATGCAGTTGTGCGGCGGCGGTCAGGGCACAGAAAAGGGCAAAAAATGCGAGGGTAAGGTTTTTTCTCATCGGTCGTGTAGTTTGGTCGTGTCATATTAAATACAACCGATCGCGGGAAACCACCTAACCGGATTACAAAAAAATTAAAAAAGGCACCGGACATTGTTTCGTTCGGCGAGAATGTTTATTTTTGTACCGAATCTGATTATCCGATGGAGAAAATCTCGCTTATATCACGGGTTCGCGCGGGCGACCGCAAGGCGTTCGACGAACTGTGCCGGAAATATTATGCCATGCTGGTTTCCTATGCCCGCCTGTTCCTCAGAGACGACTGGGCCGAGGACGTGGTGCAGGACGTGTTCTACAACGTATGGCAGCGGCGGGAGACGCTCGACGATTCGAACTCGCTGTACAAGTACCTGCTGCGTTCGGTCTACAACCGCTCGCTCAACTACCTGGACAAGAACAGGCGCGCCGGCGAATACGGCGCCTACTACCGGGAGCGCATCGCCGCGCTGGGCAGTTCGTACTATGCACCCGACAACAGCCCCGTCGTGCAGAAACTCTACAACGACGACCTGCGCGCCAGCCTCGATGCGGCCATCGAGTCGCTGCCGCCCAAATGCCGCGAAGTGTTCCGTCTGAGCTACATCGAAGACCTTTCGAACCGCGAGATCGGAGAGCAACTGGGCATTTCGCCGCGCACGGTGGAAAACCATATGTATGCGGCGCTCAAGCAACTGCGCCGGAAACTCTCCAAGGAACAACTGTTGTTGCTGCTTTCGCTGCTCTTCATGCGGGGCGTATAGGCCGGAGAGGCACAGACCCCAAGGCGTCGGGATACATAGTATCCCGGCGCTTTTTCGTTTGATCCTGCTCCCGATTTTTTCAATTTCCGGTAAGTGGTTTGAGCGGGTCGGCTGTATGTATCTATGAACACCGCCTAAACTACTCGACCGATGGAAACGACATTTCCGAAGGCGCCTTCAGCCGCCGACCACACCCTCATTTGCAGAGGTGCCATAAATTTGATATATAAGTATATCGTATGATTTACCTGCATGATGGCTTTAAGTATGTTTTTCTGCCGTCAGAGCCGGTGCGCGACAGCCGTACGAAAGGTTTGCCCGCGCCGGGCAAACCCTGCAACCCGTATTTCCACCAACCAAATATTTCTTAACCAACAAAACAAAACCATGCGAAAAATTTTTCTTTTCACAGCAGCAATGCTGGCGATCGCAGGCTGTTCGGAGGACAACACGCATCCGAAGGTATCCCCCGTGGACGAACCTTCGGCGGATGCCGTGACGATCCTCGCGACGATCGATGCGATCCCGTCCGCTACCGGGGACGGCGAGGCGTATGCTCCCCTATGGCAGGAAGGCGACCAGATCGTCGTCGGCTACAAGGGGATCTCTTATGTGTACGAAACCTACGACGCCGGCAACGGTGTCGAGTTCCATCCGGTGGCCCTTTCGCTGCCCGCGGACGCTCGCGGCGAAGTGACGGCCTATTTCAAGGCCGTCGACGGCGTATTCGCGGTCGGTGCCGACCAAACGGGCGCTACCCTGCCGATGTATGCCTATGCGGCCGATGCCGCACCCGCCCAGGGCAGCCTCGGCCTGCACTTCAAGCCGCTGGCTTCGGTGCTGTCGCTCACGATCGGCGAGGAGGCTTCGAAGACCATTTCGAAAATCACGCTCGAACCGGTCGACCCCGACGGTGTGGAGGGGCACCTGGCCGTATCGGAGGCCGTGGTCGATCCCCGGACGGGTGCGGTGACTGTCGGCGAGGATGCCGCGGTGTCGGACATCCTTACGATGGAGATCGGCGAAATGTCGCTGGTGCAGGCCCAGACGGTGAATTTCCTGACCGCCAGCGGTACGAAGGTGGACGGCGGGCTGAAGGCGACGATCTCCTGTAAGGACGGGAGCGTCTTCGTCAAAAACCTGTTCGAAGGGCAGGAAGTGGCCTTTGCGGGGAACTGCGTCGGAGCCGTGACCGAGCTTTTCTTCCGGCTGAGGATCGCCACCTATGAAGACATGGTGAACTTCGCGCAGGAGTGTGCCGACGACAACGGCGGTGCCATCGTCGACCTCCAGGCCGACATCGACATGCGGAATGTCCCGTGGACGCCGATCGAGAATTTCACGGGGACGTTCAACGGCAACGGCCACCGTATCTACAATATCAACGTATCGACCGACGGGCGTTATGCCGGGTTCTTCGCCTATGCCAAGGGGGCGATCTCGGATGTGGTTTTCGGGTCGAAGGACGGCACGTCCTATGACGGGACGAGCCGCATCGAGCTCAAATACAGCGCCGACACCGATACGTGGTGTTATGCGGGCATCGTCGCACAATCGAACAATACGCTCACCGGCGTGACCAGCTTCGTACCCGTGACCGTCTCGGCGGATTCCCGATGCAAGTCGCGCACGGGCGGCATCGTCGGCAGCCTGTATAACGGGAAGATGAGCGGCTGCAGGAACTACGGCGCGGTGAGCAACGTGGCGACGGCGGGCGTGGCGAGCTATGTGGCCGGTATCGCGGGCATCGTCGACGGCTCGGGCGACGCGGCCGGGGCGATCACGCTGGACGGATGCCACAACCACGGCCCGGTGATGACTTCGCTCGGGCTGGGCAACGCCGTGGCGGGAATTACGGCCTCGGTGATGAAGACCGCGGTCAATACGACCATCAGCAACTGCACCAATGCGGGCGAGATCCGGTTCGACAACGCGGGCGCGTCGGCAGCCCACCGCATCGGCGGTATCGTCGCCTATATCGTGGACAGCTGCCCGACGCTGGTGATCGACAACTGCACCAACAAAGGCACCGTCGTCTCGAACATGAACGGCAACTGCTTCATCGGCGGGATCGCGGGCGTGAACTATGCGGCAGCGATCCGGGATTGCACGAACGAAGCCGAGGTGAAATTCGTGCAGGCCAATGCCGCAGGCGCGGGTTACCTCTGCATCGGCGGCATCGCGGGGCAGACGTACAGCGGGGCGAAGGTCACGGGATGTGCCAACAGGGCGGCCGTCAGCTCCGACAAACTGCAGGTGACCCGCATCGGCGGTATCGTCGGTACGCACAACGCCAGCACGATAGACGACTGCTCGAACAGCGGCGACATCACCCTGGCCTATACGGCGACGGCCAACAACTGGGAGGCCGCAGGCGGCATCGTGGGTTTCTACGACGGCACGGACGGCACGGCGGTGACCAATGGCTGCACGAACAGCGGCAAGGTCTCGGCAACGGTAAATTCCAGCAACGCCAATATCGGCGCCGGAGGCATCGCGGGCATCATCAAGTCGGGCAATGCGACCAACAACACCAACCACGGTGCGGTCTCGATGCACAATGCCCAGGCGGGCAAGAGCTCCTATGCGGGCGGCATCGTCGGCTACGACTACAATACCAAGGACAAGTCGGCCGTCACGGGCAATGTCAACAACGGTGCGGTACAGGCCACCGTCGAGGGCACTTCGGCGCTGCTGGCGGCCGGGGGCATCATCGGGCGCAACGACGTGGGCGCCGTGTCCGGATGCAGGAATTTCGGCGCGGTGGCATGTGCGCTGCATGCGGGGGCGCTCGTGGGCTGGAACAAGAAAAGCGTGGAGGACAGCGCCGCAGGCGGTTCGGTGAACGGCACGGCACTCACCGGGACGAACTATGCGGAACTGGCGGTCGGCTTCCAGGACGGGGGCTCGTCGTCGGGCATCACCTTCGGGGAGAAATAGCCCGGCAAATCATTAATTACTTAACTGAAAGAAACCTATTATGAAAAGAGTCCTTACGACACTTTTGAAAAGTGTATGTATAATTGCTCTGGTGTTGGGCGGGATGGACGCGCAGGCGCAGGGCAACCTCGTAACGGGTGCGGTCAGGGATGCGAAGGGCGAACCGGTGATCGGCGCCACCGTCATCGTGAAGGGAACCGCAACCGGCGCGACATCCGGGGCCGACGGCCGCTATTCGATCCAGGCGGGCCCCGATGCAACGCTCGAATTCAGCTTCATAGGCTACAAGAAACAGGAGGTGCCCGTAGGCACCCGCTCGGCGATCGACGTTGTGCTCGAAGAGGATGCGCTGATGGTGGACGACGTGGTGGTGATCGGCTACGGCACGCAGTCGCGCCGCACGATCACGGCCGCAGTTTCGAAGGTGGACGGCGAGAAACTCGCCGGCGCACCGGTCAACTCCATCGGCGATGCCCTGAAGGGACGTGTCGGCGGCGTGCGCGTATCGTCGGCCGACAACCAGCCGGGTTCCGACCCCGTGTTCCTGATTCGCGGCGGTTCGTCGATCAACCAGTCGAACGCCCCGATCATTATCATCGATGGCGTGAACCGTGAAATGACCGGCCTGAACCCCAATGACATCGAGTCGATCGAGGTGCTGAAGGACGCCGCTTCGGCGGGTATCTACGGTGCCCGCGCCTCGAACGGCGTAATCCTCATCACGACCAAGAAGGGCAGCATGGCACGGGGCCCGCAGGTGACATTCGAGGCGCAGGCCGCATGGACTTCGCCCGCCGTGAGGTTCGACCTGATGGACGGCGGCGACTACCTGCGCACGATGCGCACGATGCTGAACGAATACCCTTCGACCTACGCCTACGGCTCGGGCATCCTGACGGGCGCCAACTCCGCCGGTATCGGCAACGGCGACAATTCGGTGTGGACGCCCAAATTCGTGGATACGCCGGCCGATGTCCCCGCAGGCTGGAAGGTGATGGTCGACCCCATCGACCACTCGAAACTGATCGCCTACCAGGACAACGACCAGCAGAAGCAATGGTTCGACGACTCGTACTGGATGAACTACTACGTCGGCGTGAACGGCGGCAACGACAAGGTGCAGTATGCCGCGTCGGCCGGCTACACGAAGGACGGCGGCATCGGCATCAACACCGATTTCTCGCGTTTCACCTTCCACGGCAACACCTCGTTCAAGATACTCAGGAACCTGAAGGCGACGACCGTGTTCGACTACTCGGAAACGAAGGGCAACACGCTCCCCTCGTCGGGTATCGCCACCTACTGGACGACCGTGGGCCGCGGCATGTTCATGCCCGCCACGCACCGCGACTACCTGGACGACGGCACGCCCGCCCAGGGAACCAACAACACGACCATCTCGGCCGCATGGTTCGACCGTTACTATACGAGCAACTACACGGCACGCCGCATGACGGCCAATTTCAACCTCGAATGGGAAATCGTCGACGGGCTGCGCGCCGTGATGCAGGTTGCCAATCACAACTATTACAGGATCGACAACCAGCGCCTGGCGGGCAACGCTATCTCCAACCAGCGCCGCACCTACGAGAAGTGGGGGCAGACCAACCGCTTCAGCACGCAGGGCTACCTGAACTACCGCAAGACCTTCGCGCAGGATCATGCGATCGAGGGCACGGTCGGGTTCGACTACATGAAAAACACGGTCAACGGCCTTTCGCTGACGGTCACGGGCGCCGATTCGGACAAGGTGCCGACGCTGGCCGCAGGGACGGACGCCACGGGCTGGGCGGACACCAACACCAACGAGGCGCTCTCCTCCTATTTCGGGCGCCTGAACTACGACTACAGGAAGAAGTACCTCTTCATGTTCACGTTCCGCGCCGACGGCTCGTCGAAATTCGCCGAAGGAAACCGCTGGGGATATTTCCCTGCGGCGTCGGCCGGCTGGGTGGTCTCGGAGGAGAAATTCTGGAACGTGCGCAATTTCAACAGCTTCAAGATACGCGCCTCGTACGGCCTGACGGGTAACAACTACATCGGCCTTTACGATGCCTACGGAGGGTTCGGCGCAACGTCGATCTACAACGGCGCGAGCGCCATCCTGCCCACGGCGCTGCCCAACATGAGGCTCAAATGGGAGACCACCCACCAGCTGGACATCGGCGTCGACATGGGATTCTTCAACGACCGCATCCGCCTGATGGCCGACTATTACAACAAGAAGACCACCGACCTGCTCTTCAGCGTCACGCTGCCCGATACGTCGGGTTACGGCTCGGCCCGGCAGAACGTCGGTTCGGTACGCTTCTACGGCGCCGAGGTGGAACTCTCGACGGTGAACATCCAGAGCAAGAACTTCACCTGGACGACCGACTTCACCTACTCGTTCAACATGAACAAGGTGTTGTCGCTCCCCGACGAGTACAGGTACAAGGACGTCGACGGCAAGGATGCATGGCGTATCGGCGGGTACACGATGTCGGAGACGGGATTCCGTTTCGGCGGCACGGCCGTCGGCGAACGCATGGGGCGCATCTACGGCTACAAGACCGCCTACATCATCGAAACCGAGGCGCAGGCCGACGCGGCGCTGTACGACGTCAATTCGCACGGCATCCGCCGTTCGGACGGCCGTTCGATCGCCGGCCGCAAGGACATCGGCGACTACGAATGGCTCAACCGCGCCGGGTCGGCGCGTACGGCGGACGGCAGCGAGCAGATCAACGACGAGGACATGTTCCTGCTGGGGTACGTGACGCCCCACTCCACCGGCGGTATGAACAATACCTTCAAGTACAGGAATCTCTCGCTGTCGGTCTACGTCGACTATGCGCTGGGGCACTCGGTCTACAACTACATGTATACGCGCGGCCTGCAAACCTCGATGGGCAACTGCAACTGGAACCTCATCTACGATGCGAACGACTGCTGGCAGAAGCCGGGCGACAACACCAAGTTGGCGCGCCTGTCGGCCAACGACGCCGACGGTGGCAACAAGAACTATTCGCGCATCTCGGACATCAGCGTGCAAAAGGGCGATTACCTCTGCCTGCGCGACGTGACGCTGTCGTACAGCTTCCCCAAGCGGTGGATCGGCAAGCTCGGGCTGGGCAACCTGACGGTCTCGGTATCAGGCAACACGCTGGTGTACTGGACGAAGGTCAAGGGCGTGTCGCCCGAGTCGGCGGTTGCCGCCTCGGGATCGAGCACGGGCATGTACAGCGTGGTGAATACCAGCTCGGCCGATTATAGCATTTACCCGCCCACGCGCAAGGTGATGTTCAGCCTGAAGGCCACGTTCTGAACGGGATGATTCTCAACAACTAAATCGAATATACGAATATGAAATTCCATAAGCTATATATTGCAGCGATAGGCGCCGCCTCGATGGCGATGGCGGGGTGCGAGCTCGATATCGTCAACTCCGACCAGCTCAACACGACGAACATGTGGGTGGACGAAAGCGACGTCACGGGCGCGACGACGGGTATCTATTTCGAATTGCGCAACGCCTTCCGGCAGAATTACACGAACCAGTTCTTCTGGGGCGAACTGCGCGTCGGGCCCGCCATGTGGGATCGCGGTACGAACCGTTCGCTGATGGACTCGGACATGCTGGAGGTATTGCACAGCCTGCTCAACGGGGGCACGTCGTCGGTAAGCTGGACGAACCTCTACACCTGTATCAACCAGTGCAACTCGGTGATAAAGTACGCGCCGTCGGTCGAAATGTCTGACGAGACGCGCAGCTACTGCCTCGGGAACGCCTATTTCGTCCGGGCATACGTCTACTACTGGATCGCCCGCGTATGGGGCGACGCGCCCGTCATCCTGACGCCCACCGAGAGCACCGGGCGGGAGATTTACCCTTCGCGTTCGCCCCGGGCCGAGGTATACGCCCAGGTGGCGCAGGACATCGAAAGCGCGCTCACGCACATCACATCCAACGCCAAGGGCTGCTATTATGCCACGGTGGACAACATCAACATGCTGAAGGCCGACTTCGCGCTGTGGATGTACGCCGCACAGAAAGGCGGCGATTCCTACCTGACGATGGCCGGGGAGGCGCTCGACGCCGTTACGCGCACGCCGCTGCTCGGCAAGTTCGCCGACGTGTTCGACGTGAAGAACAAGGCCAACAAGGAGATCGCCTTCGCGCTGCATGTCGATGCGACGAACGAGGTGCATTCGGCCAGCTACATCCAGCGTTTCATCTGGGGCTCGACGCAGGTCAAGGCCTCGTACCGCAACGTCGAGGGCGGCGTGCCGGTATCGAGCAACCAGTGGTTCTGTTATGCGGACGAATTCATCGGCGAGCTGAAGCGGAACAAGGAGCAGAACAACGACCAGCGCAGCGACGTGACCTATATGGAGCGCACGGGCGTGAGCGACATGTACGAAAAGGTCGGATGGCCCAACAAGTTCACGGGCGACTGGTCTTCGGGAACGCTGCTCTACGACGACGACCTGATCCTCTACCGGTATGCGCAGTACTATATGTTCCGTGCCGAGCTGTACTATTACAGGAAACAGTACAAGGAGGCGCTCGGGGAGCTGAACGTGGTCGCCCAGCGCGCCTACGGGAAGGCCGACTTCTACACCTCGGCCACGCAGCAGAACGTGCTCGAAGCGCTGGCTGCGGAGAACCGCTGGGAATTCGCCGAGGAGGGCAACCTGTGGTTCACCTACATCCGCCTGGGTTACATCGACACCTACTGCCCGCTCAAATACTGGCCCAATACGGGTGTCGAGGGCGGCGTGGGCGGTTCGACGAACCCCAACATCTACCTCTTCCCGATCTCGACCTCGGCGATCAACAAGAACAGCAACCTCAGGCAGACCGAAGGCTGGTCTTAATCCATTTACCCAACAGAAAACTATTCAGCTATGAGAAAATTCATATCCGGCCTGCTCGCCATCGCCGCGGCGGCATTCACAGGCTGTTACGAGTCGGGCACCGATGCGGACAACACGAGCCGGGAGGCGCGCATCTCGATTTCGCCCGCCGCGATCGGGTTCGATGCCGACGGGCGGACGACGGACGGACTGGCGTTCGGCACCTACATCGTGACGGTGAACCCCTACGGTAAAATGTATAGCGACTGGCATGCCGAACTGGTCGGCACCGACTGGGCCACGCTCGACTACCATACGGCCTCGCCCGACGGCGCGGTCGAAAAGGCGCTGCGGATCACCTGCTCCGCGAACACGGACTACAAGCGCACGGGAACGCTGCGCGTAACGCTCTCCAAGACGGGCGAAAGCGTCGATTTTTCGATCATGCAGGTCGGGCTCAAACCCGATGCCACGCTCACCCTCTCGACGGAATCGGACATCGAAATGATGGCCCTGGAGCCTGCCGAGGTGACTGTGGCCTTCGAGACCAACATGCCCGCCTCGACCGTCACGGCCGAGCTGGAAGAGGGCGTGGAGTGGCTTACCTGCACGCTCGACAGGGAGGCCGGGACGATCGTCCTCGCGGCTTCGGACAACACCTCGCCCACCGACATGCGGGAGGCGACGGTGACCGTGAGCGCCGGGACGGAGGATACGAGCCTCGCCACAAGGCAGATCAAGGTGCGGCAGCTGGCCAACGAAACCTACCTGTTTATTTACGGGTCGGGCATACCCCACTTTGCGGCCTTCGGCGATGCCGCACAGATGAACAAGAACGACCTGGTGTTCGGCCTCGACCACTATTTCCGCAGCGGCAAGGTGATCCTCTCGACTTCGCGTACGCCGGACGCCTATCCGCGCTATGCGCTGACGGCCGACGGCAAACTCACCGTACTGGCCGACGCGGCTGCCGAGGCCGCAGCGCCCGAGCTCACGTTCGGCATTGCGGGGATGAACGCCCTGCGCGTGACGATCGCGCTCGACGACGACAACAACGTGGTGGCAGCCGACTCGAAGGCCGAGTTCACGCGCATCTCGACCGTGAACAGCATGCCCGAATCGGAACTGGCCGGCTACCCCACCAAGGAATACGTCACGCGTGACGGAAAGACCAAGACGTGGATGACGACCGGCCTGCACTGGAACGGCGGCGCGGCGATGGGCACCTACAAGCTGGGCAGCGGTCTGGTCGGGGGCTCGAAGACGGGCGGTTACGACGAAGCGGAGTATTCGATGCGCAACCCGGCCTATGACACCGAGGAGAACGGCGGGACGCTCAAGGAGCTGATGATGCCCGACGGCGTGACGACGCGCGCTTCGGTCTACGGACGCCTTTACAGTTCGTACGAAACGCTGACGGGCGACCCGGCCGGCGCGCTGAGCCCGGCCCTGCTGATGCCCTTCCCGCTGGGAGGCGCCGGGACGGTGGTCGTGGATGCCGTGGGCAACAGCATCACGCTGGAACCGATCCTCAAGGCCGACCTGAAAGACTACGCAGCCTCCGACGGCGGCAATACGCAGGCCGAGGCCGACCACCCGTCGCTCTCGATGCAGGTGCAGGGCATCTGTCCCTACGGCTGGCATATCGCCAATATGTCCGACTGGAAAGACCTGATCTACGCGGTGGCGGAGTCGTCGAAGAGCTATTCGGACTACCCCGTGGCGGCTGCGACGGCATCGTACGGCGCCATGACCTCGGGCAATGCGGCCAATGTGGCGGCGCACCTGCGCTGCAAGGAGTGGCAGGACGCCGAGTTCAACCCCGCGACCGTTATTTCGAACGGTGCCGAGGCCTTCGCTTTCAACCTCTACCCGCAGGGGTGGCGCCTCTACAAGAGCGGCTATGACTACTGTGCCAACTCGGGCAACGTGCGCTTCTACTGCCTGATTCCGATGATGGGACAGACCACGGCCTCGAAGATGGCCCTGTGGCGCGCCTACTGTACGACCTCGGCCGATATGGTATTCGACGACGGGTTCGACGTGGGCAACGGTTCGGGAGCCGCGGTGCGCTGTGTGAAAAATTACGAGAATTTCTGAATCCGGAGCGGGCCGGACGGGAGACCGCCCCAGTCCGGCCCGGGCTCCGGCCATGGAACGAAACGAATAAAAAAGAAAAACCTATGAAATACTATAAAATGCTTATGCTCCTCACCCTTGTCGCAGCCGGCCTGGCGGCAGGATGCAGCGACGACGAAGATCCGCTGAAGGACTGGACGGGGCCCTCGAAGCCCGGCACCGAGATCAAAACCCCGGCCGAGGTCGGCAACCGTGTCGTCGCGCACCGCGGCGGTTCGACGGAGGCCGGGACACGGCAGTTCCCCGACAATTCGGTGGCGGCGCTCAACTATGCCATCGGGCTGGGCTGCTACGCGTCGGAGTGCGACATCTACCTTACGAAGGACGACGATGTCGTGGTGGCGCACGCATCGGCGGGGTGTTACATCAACAACCTCAAGCCGTGGGAGCATACGCTCGCCGAACTGCGTGCCGCCGGGACGCTGGCCAACGGGGAACAACTGCCCTCGCTGGCCGACTTCATCGACGTGGTGCTCGAGGCGGGAACCACGCGCCTGTGGCTCGACGTGAAGAACATTACCATCGACGGCAAATCGACCGAAGAGGGGCGCGAGGCTTCGGCCAGGGCGTGTGAGCGGGCGTGCGAGATCATCGAAGAGATGGGCGCGCAGAATTTCTGCGAGTTCATCGTCACGGGCAACGCGACGAAAATCAGTTCGAGCAGCCCCGTCACCATCTGGCAGCGTTCGCTCGCCGCGGCGGGCGCCGTGGGCAGCAATGCCGGGTGGATGAGCTTCCGCAACCCGGCCGATTACATCTCCTACGGCTATCCGTGGGCGACCTCTCGACCGAAAACCTCTATTTCGAGGGGAAGACCGTGAACAAGAACGGTTATTCGGTGCAGAAATTCCTCGATGCGGGGCTGAAGCTCAGCGTATACAATGCCGACCTGGATGTCGACATGGATTATTACCTGGCCTACAAGGACAAACTCTACGCCATCTGCACGAACTACCCCCGCAAGCTGCTGGGCAAATGGAACTGACCGAACCGTTCCGTATCCTGCCCGGCACCTGTGCCGGAGGTACGGCCGGGATGATATCCGGGCTTTGAAGCCCGGATATTTTTATTACCTTTAGCCCTGCGCAGCTTCGTCCTCGACCCGTATTTCCCGGGATTCCAGAAAAAATGCACTTTTTCGAAAAAAAAGTGAAAACAGACTAGGTATTTTTGTGCCTATGGCTGTATAGTATAGGTAACACCCTAAAAGTATACATATTGGAACGCCATACAGATACCCCTACCATAACCGACATGGAGGGATTGCTATACAGATACCTCGTCCGCCGGACGAGCGGGGCCGAAGACCGGGAGGTATATGCCTGGCTCGAAGCCTCGGAGAAGAACCGCAGCCTGTTTTTCGAAGTCGCGGCCGTATGGAGCGCACACAGGACGCTCATCTCCCCCGCCACCGGCGAGCGCTGCGATGCCATGCTACGGCGGCTCAACGCGCGTATCGACGCCGACGACGCCATGCAGCGCCCCGCGCGGTTCGCATGGCGGCGTTGGATGTCCGCAGCGGCTGCGGCAGCCGTGGTCGTGATCGCGGTCGCGGCAGCCTGGCTGGCAGGTCTGCGCTTGCCGGAAGCCGGGCGGTTCCAGTCCTATGCCAACCATACCGGCGACGTGGCCGTCCTGCATCTGGAGGACGGGACGCAGGTGTGGCTGCAAGACGGCACCGAGTTGCGCTATGCCGTAGGCAAGGGGGACGGGGAGCGGATCGTGCGGCTCGACGGCGAGGCCTATTTCGACGTGTCGCACGATGCGCGGCATCCCTTCGTCGTGGAGACCCGCGAGCTGGCGATCCGGGTGCTGGGCACGGCCTTCAATGTCCGGGCGCTCGCCGGCGACCCGTTCACGGAGGTGGTGCTCGAACGCGGCGCCGTACGCCTCGAAACCCCCGGCGGCGACAACCTCGTGCGGCTGCATCCCAACCAGCGCGCCGTGTACGACGCCCGGATGGGCGACATGGAGGTGGCCGAAATCAACGCGCCGCTCTATGTGACCAGGCGTTACAACCTGGTCACGATGAAGGGCGCCACGATCACGGAGATCATCGCCGGCATCGAAAAGAGCTACGGCGTACGCATACGCATCATGTCGCCCGACGACGGCAAACGCTACGACATCAACTACCTGCGGAGCAATTCGCTCGAGGAGGTCGTCGACATCGTCGAGTTCATGACCGGAACGCATTGCGAGGTGATCCGCAACGAATGATACGGGGCCTGCGGCCGACCACCGCAGGCCTTTTGCACCGCACAACCCGGAACACGCTTCACGAACCTTAAAATATGAAGAAAAATTCCATCCCCAAGCTGGAATTGGTATTTCTTCTCCTGTTGACCGGCATGTGTCCGCAGGCCCATGCTACGGATGACGGCAGAAATGCCTCGCCACAAAAGACCTACGCTGTGGATCTCACGCTCGGATCCGCAACGGTGCTGACCTTCACGGAGGCCGTCACCTCACAGACGGGCGTACTGTTCTCCTACGAATCGGCACTGTCGCAGATGCCGCTCGGCGACGTGTCGGTGCATGAAACCGCGGCGCCGCTGGAACATATCCTGGAAAAGGTATTCAAGGGACGGGGATTCCGTTACAAGGTCGTCGACCGCATCGTGGTGCTGACCTACGACACGGATTCCGCGCGTTCGCAGCTGGTACTCGTGACGGGGCGCGTCAAGGACGGCTCGGGGACGCCGCTGGTCGGCGCCTCGGTCGTCGTGAAGGATACGATGCGGGGCGTTTCGGCCGGGGCGGAGGGCAATTACCGGATCTTCGCCGATCCGGACGCCACCCTCGTTTTCTCATACATAGGCTATGCCGACCGGGAGGAACGCATCGGGACGAGGTCGGCCATCGACGTCGTACTGGAGGAATACGAAGCCGTGCTCGAGGACGTGGTGGTGGTCGGATACGGCACGCAGTCGCGCAGGACGGTGACTGCGGCCATCAGCAAATTCGACGGGCATCTCCTGGAGGGTATCCCCGTCAATTCGGTCGGCGACGCCCTGAAGGGACGCATCCCCGGCGTGAGGGTCGCCACGACCGATGCGACACCGGGCGCAGACCCCAAATTCCTGATCCGCGGCGGATCGTCGATCAACCAGTCGAACGACCCGATCGTGCTGGTCGACGGCGTAGTCCGCGAAATGGCCGGGCTGAATCCCAACGACATCGAATCCGTTTCGTTCCTCAAGGATGCCGCGGCGGCGGGCATCTACGGTTCCCGCGCGTCGAACGGCGTGATCCTCATCACCACGAAGAAAGGTTCGAAACACCTCGGCCCCCGGATCGTATTCGAGGGGCAGTGGGCCTGGGCGTCGCCCGCCACGAAGTTCGACCTGATGAACGCCCGCGATTACATCCTCACGGTGCGTCCGGCGCTCATGGAGGGGTATTGCGGCGGCATGGATCCGGCATCGGTGCTGGGCGGCGAACAGTCGGCAGGCACGGGCAATACGGCCAAATCGCTCTGGACGACCCGTTACCTCCGGCCGGACGAGCAGGTTCCCGCCGGCTACCAATGGGTCGAAGACCCGGTGAACCCCGGGCGCATCATCGTCTTCGAGGACAACGACCAGCAGAGCCAATGGTTCGGCGACGCATGTTGGCAGAATTACTACGTCGGCATCGACGGAGGCGGCGACAACATCCAATACGCCGCCTCGGCGGGTTATACGGACGACAGCGGGATCGGGATCACGACGGGCTATTCGCGCTTCACGTTCCACGGCAACACGACCTTCCAGGTGACGCGGCGGCTCAGGGCCTCGACGACATTCGACTATTCGCAGATCGAGCAGCAGACCTTCGAGAGTGCGCCGCTCAGCCTGCGCAACTCGGTCATACGCGGGCTCTCCGTCCCCAACACCCACCGCGACTGGTACGGCGAGGAGGCGGGCGAGGAGCTGGCGGGCACGCCCGCGCTGGGCACCAACAACACGACGATACCGGCCGCCTACTACGCCTATTACTACCACAATGCCGGGTCGACGATCAAGCGTTCGACGGCCACGATCAACCTCGACTGGGAGGTGTTCGACGGGCTGCGCCTGGTCGGGCAGTTCACCAACTACAACCGCCATACGCGCAGCTATTTCTATGTCGAGGACAACCCCACGACGGGCTCGAACATACGGCCCATGAAGGAGGGCTTTTCGGAGACCAACCGCATGGATTTCCAGGCCTATGCCGACTACAAGGGTACGTTCGGCAACGGGCACCGCCTGGGTGCCGTGGCGGGCTACGAATACATGCTCGACAAACTCAACAGCTTCGACGTGCGGGTGCAGGGCGCCGTGTCGGACAAGCTGCCCGTGCTCGACGCCGGGACTTCGAACATCGCCAACTATCCGAAGAGTACCCGCACGCGGGAGTGCCTGATCTCTTATTTCGGGCGTGTGAACTACGACTACGGCGGGCGTTACCTCCTCGCCGCGACGATGCGCATCGACGGTTCGTCGAAATTCGCCGCAGGCCACCGCTGGGGCTATTTCCCGGCGGCATCGGCCGGATGGGTGGTCAGCAAGGAGGGATTCTGGCCCCAAAACAGTGCGGTCAGCATGCTCAAGGCGCGCGTGAGCTACGGGCTGACGGGCAACAACGGGATCGGGCTGTACGACACCTACGGCAGCTACAATTCGCTCTACACCTACAACGGCAACGCGACCACCACGACCAATACGATGCCCAACAACGGCCTGATCTGGGAGAAGACCCTCCAGTTCAACGCCGGCATCGACCTCGGGCTGCTGGACAACCGCATCACGCTGGCGCTCGACTATTACAACAAGGAGACGCGCGACCTGCTGTTCGACGTCAGCCTCCCCAATACGACGGGCTACAACTCGGTTTCGACCAACCTGGGGCGCGTCAGGTTCTACGGCACGGAGCTGTCTCTGTCGTCGGTCAACATCGACCGCAAGGGTTTTTCGTGGAGGACGGATTTTACGTACAGCTACAACATGAACCGCGTGCTCGAACTGCCCGACAACGGCAATCCCCGCAACCGCATCAACGGCATCTCGGTCGGTGATGGGAGCCAGTTCGGGGGCATCGCCGAGGGCGAGCGCATGGGGCGTATCTTCGGCTATGTCGCAGAGCGCATCATCGAGACGCAGGAGGAGGCCGACGCGGCCCGGTACGACACGCAGTCGCGCGGCTACCGGCGCAGCGACCGGCGGCAGATAGCCGGGCGCAAGGACATCGGCGACTATGAGTGGAAAGACCGTCCGGGATCGACGCGCATGGACGGCCGGCAGATCATCAACGCCGAAGACCAGTTCCTGCTGGGGTATGCCCTGCCCCACTCGACAGGCGGCATCGGCAATACGTTCCGTTACCGGAACTGGACGCTGAACGTCTACATGGACTATGCCCTGGGACATTCGGTGCGCAACGACATGCAGATGCGCTATTTCCAGTCGACGATGGGCAACTGCAACTACAACCTGGTGAACGAGGTGAAAAAATGCTGGTCGCAGCCGGGCGACGACACGCGCTACGCCCGTTTCACGGCCAACGATACGGACTGGGGCAACCGCAACTACGGGCGCACGTCCGACATATTCGTCGAGAAGGCCGACTACCTCTGCCTGCGCGACGTTTCGCTCTCGTGGTCGCTCCCGAAGGCGTGGCTGCGCAAACTGCACATAAGCCAGGTGACGCTCACCGTCTCGGGCAACACGCTCTGCTACTGGACGGCCGTGCACGGGGTCTCGCCCGAGGCCGCGACCACCGGCGGCCTCTACACCGCGTCGTCGACCTACGACACCGGGTTCAGTCCCTACCCGCCGACGCGCAAAGTGCTCTTCACGGCCAAACTCACGTTCTGACACCCTACTGCCATGAAAACGAAATTCGGAAAGACTATAGCCGGAGTCGCGCTGCTGTTCTGCGCATACGGGGCGGGCGGCTGTCACGGCGACCTGGACATCATGCAGGACAACAAGCTCTCGGCCAGCAACATGTGGAAAGAGGAGAGCGACGCCACGTCGGCCACCTACGGGCTGTACGTCTACCTGCGCAGTGCGCTCAAGAGCATGAACGACATCTACCTCTGCTGGGGCGAGCTGCGCAACGGGCTGTGGGGCCCGGGGACGCACAACACGCTCAACGGCGTCGACCAGTCGCAGGTGCGCACCAGCACCATGAGCTCGGTCAACGAGTATGCCGACTGGACGGCGCTCTACACGACGGTCAACCAGGCAAACCTGGTCATCAGGCATGTCCCGGCAATGGGGCTGAAGGAGAAACCGCGGGCCTTCTGCCTGGGAAATGCCCACTTCGTCCGCGCGTACTGCTTCTTCCAGATCGCACGCATCTGGGGCGATGCCCCGCTGCCGCTCTGGGGCTACGAATCGACCGACACGGAGCTGTTCCTCGGACGCACCCCCGTCTCGGAAGTGCTGATGCGCGTGGAACGCGACATTGCCGACGCGGAAAGGTACGTCGCCGATACGTCGGACAAGACCGTGGCCACGCCGGCCGCCGTGGCGATGCTGAAGGCCGACTATGCCCTGTGGATGTATCGTATGCAGGCCGGGGGCGAGGCTTACCTGGCGATGGCCCAAGAGGCGCTCGGGGAACTCGGCCTGTCGGACGCCCTGCTCGAGCCCGCGTATGCCGATATTTTCAGTTCGTCGAACAAATGCGGCCGCGAGGTCATTTTCGCCGTGCACCAGGATGTGTCGGAAGCCCTGAACGGCCCGGCCTACTACCTCGGCTGGAACGAGAGTTACGTCGAAGCGGCCTACCGCAACAACCCCGTCCCCACCACCGGGGGCAACCAGTGGTGGTGGTATACCGACACCTACCGGGCCCTGCTGCAGGCCGACCCCGCCGATACGCGTGCAGCGCTGACCTGTCGCACGGCCGATTACGGCACGGGCGGCCGCAGGATCGGCTGGACGGAGAAGCTGATGGGGCGCGTAGACAACGGCACACGCATCTTCGACTCGGATTTCATCCTTTACCGCTACGGCGAAGCCTTCCTGATGGCGGCCGAAGCCCGGTATTACGGGAAGGACTACGCGGGTGCGCTCGAAGCCCTGGCACCGCTGGCCGCCAGGGCCTACGGGCGGAGGGATTACTATACCGACACGTCGCCCGAAGCCGTCCTGCAGGCGATCGTCGACGAATACCTCAGGGAGATGGTCGGCGAAGGCCGCACCTGGTGGATGCTCCTGCGCACGGACAAGATATGGGAGTACAGCGCCGACATCGCGGCGCAGCGCGACAAGAACCCCAACATACTGCTATGGCCCATCACGCAGGCGGCCATGAGCCGAAATTACAACCTCACGCAGACCGAAGGCTGGTATTGACCGCCCGGGACGGAACGCCGCCGTATAGGGGCGGCGACGGGGTTCCCGCAAGGCGGGAGGAGGAACCTGCGCCCGGGAGGCGACGTGCCTGCAACCGCGCCTGTGAACCGGCAAGAAAAATGCCGCGCCCCGAAAAGGGCGCGGCATCGCTTTTACGCGGCGGGAGGATCAGAAGCCGGTGAAGTCGGTCTGGAGCTTCGAGGTGCGGTAGGTGTTGCCCATGCCGTCCTCCGCCACGATTTCGAAATCGGCGGTCTCGGGCGTTCCCGACGCCAGGTTCCCGTAATAGTAATGGTCGAGGTTCTTGCCCCAGGTCGTGCCCACGCTCTTGCTGTAATAGAGCACGTGGTAGGCATAGGCCCAGTAGTCGTAGGTCTTGACGCGGGTCATGTCGCAGACCTTCGTGCCGTTCTGCCAGAGCGAGACTTTCCAGTTGCCCGAGGCGTCGGAGTTCCAGACGTTGGCCACGATGCACTTCGCATCGTTCATGGCCGGGGAGTTGGCCGCCCAGCCGAAGGTGAGGCTGCCCGACTTGCCGAACACCTGCGTGGCCGAATAGGCCCGGATCTGGTAGCCGGCTTCCTTGTTGGTCGACTTGTAGTACTGGTTGGCGATGGTGTTGCCCGAAATCTCGTAGACGCTGTACCCGTTCGGCGTGCCGTCGGCGCAGATGTTCGCCGTCCACCATGCACCGCAGGCGGCGCCGTGGACATGTTCGAGGATCGTCTTCCCGTTACGCTTGTGGATGTATTTCTGGTGGTAATGCGTATGGCCGATCATGATGTGCGCCTCGGAGAACCCGGACAGCAGGTCGAGCACGCCGTCGTAGTTCTCGTGGCTCTCGTCCGTCACGCTCGTACCCCCGCGGAACGGGATGTGCGCGCAGAAGATCACGAGCTTGTCCTTGTCCACGTGCGACAAGTCCTGGCGCAGCCACTCGAGCTGCTTGTCGGTGATGCCGCCCTTGTACTTCTTCTTACCTTCGTAGAGGACGTTGTCCATCGACACGATGTGCACGTCGCCGCGGTTGAACGAATAGTTGCGCGGGCCGAACTGCGTTTCGAAATTGGCCGCGGCATTGTCGTCGGAGGTCTCGGTCTGCAAATGGTCGTGGTTGCCGATGGTCTGGAAGACGGGCAGGTTGCGGTTGGCCATCGACTCCTTCATGTTGCTCCACAGGTCGGGCGTGTCGAAGACGATGTCGCCGAGCGTGATGCCGTAGACCGGCGTGCCCTTGGCCTTGTAAGCGTCGGCCGTAGCCTCGATGTCGGGGATCGTCTCGTTGACGTAGCGGCTGATCTCGGCCGTGGTCGAACACTGCGGGTCGGCGATGCAGACCAGCGTGAAATCGCTTTCCGGGGCCGGCAGCGGCGTCAGCACGAAGTCGTGGCGGTCGGCGATGTTCTTATGGACGATCTCGGCGTAGAAGAGCGGGTAGTTGTCCGCCGACGTGTTGACGGCATACCCTGCCGGCGTGCTGTAATGTACGAAGCGCGCCTTCTTGTAGCGCTCCATCTGGTAGACGCCGTTGGCATCGGTCTCCACGCAGCCGTAGCCGTCCGACACGACCACGCCCGGGACGGGGTTCCCCGACGTGTCGGTCACCAGTCCGTAGAGGGTCGTATTGCCGTCGAGCTGCGTGCCGTTGACTTCGGTTTCGACACCCTCGCCGCCGTCATGCCCGCCGGACTTGTCGTTGCTGCATGCCAGCATCAGCGTCGCCGCCATACAGCATAATAACATGATTTTCGTTTTCATATCCTGAGTTTTTTATTGCTTATTTCCAAAGCGCGTTCTGTTCGAGGTTCGGGTTGCGGGTGATCGCCGTCTGGGGGATCGGGCGCAGGTATTTCTTTTCGCCCCACTTGCGCTTGTACTCCCAGACGATATTCCCCGCGGCGTTGAGCGAGAAGGTCTGGTTGGCCCCCGTATTGGAAATGGCGATCGAATGTTCGGTATCCTCGCCCGGGCGGATGTAGAAGTCGGGCACGGGATCGCCGTTGTCGTCGGTGCTCTGCCCCGTGAAATCGTAGGTGTAGCCCGTGTTGCCGATCCAGATGCCCGTCCAGGGGTTGTTGTCGCTCGTGAGCAGGTCGCCCATGTGCCAGCGCATGTCGTCGTCCCAGCGCAGCCCCATTTCGAGGCAGAGCTCGATGCCGCGCTCACGGCGCACTTCGAGGATCCACTTGTCGGTCACGGTATTGAGGAAATAGGCCTCCATGTAGGGGTCGGCCTTGTCCGGGACGACCGGGGTCACGCCGGCACGGCTGCGCAGCAGCGCGATGGTCTGATCCCATACCGCGGCGTCCATTTCGCCCAGCTCGGCCTTCGCCTCGGCGTAGTTCAGCAGCACCTCGGCATAGCGGAGGATCGGCAGCGAATTCCAGCTCGCGGCCTTCGACAGCACGTTGTCGGCATCGTCGTCGATCGACCACTTGATCGGATGGTAGCCCGTACGGGTCACTTTCCAGTTGGGCGAATAGAGCCGTTCGCGGCCGCTGATCTTCATCTTGTAGGTCGGGCTGATGACCGTCTGCGCCATGCGGGCGTCACGGCCGTCGAACTCGCGGATGAAGTCGATGGTCTGGTAACCGTCGATGTCGGTGAACGGCGTGCCCCGGGTCGTGAGGTAGGTGTTCATGAACTTCTTGGTCATGGCGATCTTGGCACCGTAGGTCGGCGAATAGTAGTACCAGCTGGTCTCGTGGAACGCCGAGAGCTCCTTGCTGTACTCACGGCCGAAGATCACCTCCTGCGTGAGCAGCCCGGCGCTGGTGAAGAGCGAGCGGTAGGCGGTCTTCACATCGCCCGTGACGAGCGAATAGGGCCCCTTGTCCATGATCTCCTTGGCGGCGGCAGCGGCCTCGCGCAGGAATTTGTTGTCGGCGTTATACTCGGCCTGCCACGGTTTGTCGGACGACGGCTCGCGCGAGTGGTACTTGCGGAAGGTGCCTTCATAGAGGCAGACGCGCGACTTGAAGGCCAGTGCCACCCACTTGTTGATGAGCGCCGAGCCTTTCGTGAATTTGGCGTCGGAGAGGCAGTAGGTGCTTGCGAAGGTGAGGTCTTCCAGCACTTTGTCCATGACGTACTCGCGGCTGTCTCGGGGTTTCATCATCGCTTCCTTGTCGCTGGCCGCGATCGTGAAGTCGTACCAGGGCACGGCGCCGAAGGTCTGCACCTTGTCGTAGTAGAACCAGGCGCGCCAGAAACGGGCGACGCCCTCGTAGTGGTTGTAGATCTCGTCGCTCACACGCCCCTTGCACTTGTGCATATTGTCGAGCATGTAGTTCACGCGGCGAAGGTTCGTCCAGTTGCTCTCGGCCCATCCGGTCTGGTTGTCGGGCGAGACGTTGCCGTCGGGGCGCAGCAGGTCGGTCGGGATGTCCACGGCGCAGTAGTCGGCATAGATGTCGCCGCGCGTGATGGTTCCGTCGCCGGGGATCATCTTCTGGATGAAACCGTTGGCATAGAGTTCCAGGTCGGTTTCCGATTTCCAGAACTCGTCGCTGCCGATCTGGTCGTAGGTGTCGCGCGTCAGGAAATCCTCGCAGGAGGCCATTCCCGCGGCAGCGAGGGTCATCAGCGTATATAGCAGTATCTTTCTCATGGTTGCTGTCGGTTAAAATGTTACGTTTATACCCAGGGTCACGGTTTTGAGCATCGGGTAGGAATAGCCGTTACCCGTACCGTTCAGGCCCGAAGTGGTCGAGGCCGCGAAATCGGAGTCGCCGCTGGTGATGACTTCGGGGTCGAACATGTCCGTGTGCTTGAACATCGGCGAGTGGGTGAAGAGGTTCTCGCCCGACAGGTAGACCTTCAGCCCCTCGAGGCGCAGCTTCTTGCAGATGTGCTTGGGGAAGGTGTAGTCGACGGTGATGTTCTTCAGTCGGATGTACGAAGCGTCCTGCAGGTAGTGGTCGTTCTCCCACGTCAGCGGGCCGTCGTTGCGGTTGGCGGCGAGCGATACCATGCGTGTCCAGTAGGGGTTCTTGTCCATGTTGGTGACGCGCCAGTTGTCGGTGCTCTTGTCGATCTTAACTACGTTGTCGCCCGTCTGCGTCTTCATCAGCGAGTTGTAGGCGCGGTTCCATTTGCCCCAGAAGAATCCGGACTCCGTCCACGGGTACCAGTCGCGCTTGCCCACGCCCTGCCACAGCATCGAAAGCCCGATGCCGTTCCAGTTCAGCGACATGTTGATGCTGTACTGGTAGCGCGGCGACTGGTTGCCGATGATCTCCAGGTCGCCGTGGTTGGACAGCGTGCGGTTGCCCTTGGTCATGATGCCGTCGCCGTCCACGTCGACGAAGCGCAGGTCGCCGGCATAGGCGCGGAACATCTCGCCGTTCTTGAAGAAGTTGTAGGCCGGGCCGTTCAGGGCGTCGGCGTTGCTGGCGTAGATGCCCGCCGTGCGGAAACCCCATATCTCGCCGATCTCCATGCCCTTGTAGTAGGTCGTCAGGTCGCCCGTTTCGTTATAGTAGTCGGTGATCCAGCTGCGGCTGTCCCACAGCATACCCTTGATGCTGTAACTGAACGGCTTGCCGCCCAGGTTGAACGAGTCGCGCCACGAAAGGCTCAGCTCCCACCCCTTGGTCTTGAGGCTGGCGTAGTTGCCGTAGGGCGCTGCGCTACCGAGTACCTGCGGGAGGTTCGGGCCGACGGT
Source organism: Alistipes sp. UBA1686 (assembly GCF_002320215.1). NCBI lineage: Bacteria > Pseudomonadati > Bacteroidota > Bacteroidia > Bacteroidales > Rikenellaceae > Alistipes > Alistipes sp. UBA1686. The sequence continues at coordinate 122,230 of NZ_DCKA01000021.1, read as the reverse complement.
GTAGAGGTCGGTCGTATTGCGGCGGTAATAGTCGCCGGTGAACGAAAGCCGGTTGTGGAACAGGTCGAGGTCGAGGCCGATGTTGTAGGTGGTGACCTTTTCCCAGGTGATGTCGTCGGGGATCAGGCTGGGCACCGACGTGTAAGGTACGTTCTGGCCATTGATGATGACCGACGACTTGGCGATCGAGGCGCTGCCCGAAGCGGTCATGGTCTCGAGGTACTGGTAGGGGTCGATGTTGGCATTGCCGAGCGAACCGATGCTGGCGCGAACCTTGAAGTTGTCCAGCCACCCTTCGACGTGCGGTTTGAGCCACGGCTCTTCGGAGAGGCGCCATCCGACCGATGCCGAGGGGAAGAAGCCCCACTGCGAACTGGACGGGAATTTCGACGACCCGTCGTAGCGGGCGCTCACTTCGGCCAGGTAACGGCCTGCATAGGCGTAGTTGACGCGGCCGAAGAATCCGACCAGCCCCCACGTGTAGCCGCCCGAGGTGGTCGAGTAATACTCGCCGTCCATGAGCGTGAAGCTCGGCTTCGAGGGATAGAGGTTACCCTGGCGGTAGGTCTTCTGCGTGCGGTAGTCGTAGTCCTCGAGGTTCCATCCGGCGACCACGTTCAGGTCGTGATCCGAACCCAGCTTGGGCGTGACCGTGCCGACGATGTTCGTCGAGATGTAGTCCGAGCGGTACGTCCAGTTTTCGAGCGACGAATAGCTGTTGTCCTGCCCCGAAACGTTCACGCCGGTGTAGTAGGTGTAGAGGTTCTCCATGCGGTCGCGCGACCAGCGCGATCCCTTGTAGGTCACGTCGGCCGAGACCTTGAAGACATCGGGGACGAATTCGAAGTTGAACGTCGTGGTGTTGGCCACTTCGAGCTTGTTGTTCTCCTGCCACGAGGTGCCCTCGGCGAAGGCCGCATAACCGGTCTTGGCCGCGGTCTGCGTCCAGGTGCCGTCGGGGTTCTTCAGCAGGGCGAACGGGAAGGCGAACATGTCGATCTGGCGCGAGATCACCTGCTGGCCGTAGTGCACCATGGGCTGGTGGTACTTGCTGCTCATCAGGCTGGTGTTGTTGTCCAGCGTCAGCCACGGGCGGATGCGGATCGAGCCCTTGGCACGGAGGTTATACTTCTTGTAGGTCTCCTCGCCCACCTTGTAGATGCCGTCCTGGTTGTAGTAACGGCCCGAAATGTAGTAACTGACCCCTTCGCGGCCGCCCTGGATGCTGACGGCGTGGGTGGTCGAATAGTTCACCGACTTGTAGATCTCCTTGAGCCAGTTGGTCTCGCCGTAGTAGTTGTAGTTGCCGTTGGCGTCGATGTCGTAGTTGTCCATCGTCGGATCGGCACGGCGGCGTTTGAGCTCCTCGAACCAGGCGTTCGAATAGGGCATGTAGTTGTTGAAGAGCGACGGTACGGTCGCCGTCGGCGAGGAGTTGAGATACGACTCGCGGAAGGCATCGACCCACTGCACGGGGTCGGTGACCACGTTGTCCTCCCAGATCACCGTACGGCGGTGCAGCGACACGGAGCCGTTGTAACTCACGCGCACCTTGCCCTTCTCGGGATCCTTGGTCGTGATGAGAATCACGCCGAATGCGCCGCGGGCGCCGTATACTGCGGCCGACGAAGCGTCCTTGAGCACCGAGATCGAGGCGATGTCGTCGGGGTTCACCGAACCCATGTCGCCTTCGGCTCCGTCGATGAGCACCAGCGCGCCGCCGCCCTGTCCGAGTTTGTTGGTCTTTTCACCGCCGCTCACACGGGCCTTGAACGTGTTGTTCACGCCGCGGATGGTGACTTCGCCGGCATGGTCGGCCTTACCGTCGACCTGTACGATGTTCAGGCCGGGGATCTGGCCCTGCAACGAACGGGTGATGTTGGCATTGGGCCGGTTTTCGACCGCGTCGCCCGAAAGGTTCTCGACCGCGCCCACGATATTGCGTTTCTTGAGCGTGCCGTAGCCTACGACGACCACTTCGTCCATCACCAGCTCGTCCTCCTGCATCGTGACGTCGATCTGAGTGCGGCGCCCTACCACCTCCTCATGGGGGCGGTAGCCGATATACGAGAAGAGCAGCGTGGCGTTCCCGTCGGCCGGGATCGCATAGCCGCCGTCGACACCCGTCGAGACGCCGACCAGCGTCCCCTTGATAGTGACCGTCACGCCGATCATCGGGTTGCCCGCAGCGTCGCGGACGACCCCTTTCACCTCCGATTTGGCGGCGGCCCTGGCTGCCGGGACGGGGCGCGTGCTGCGCGTCAGCACGACCACTTTGTCAACCACCCGGTAGTCGATGCCGCGGGGCGTGAATACGGTCGCAAGGATGGCCTCGATGGTGGCACCCTTCTCCGAGACCTCCAGGTTCTCCATCGGATAGCCGGCCAGTGCCGTTTCGTAGGAGAAGGCGATGCCCGCCTGCTGCGTAATAGCATCGGCAACGGCCTTGAGCGTCGTCCGCGAGTAGGATAAATTCAGGTCATACCCCTGCCCTTGCGCACCGGGGAGCGATCCTTGGGCGGCATAGCAGCCGAAAGCCCCCGCGCAGAGCACCATGACCAGACATAGTCCTTTATGGAATAATTTCTTCATAGTTTCAATTCGGTTAATTGGTTATTTCCCGCTGCCGCGTGCAAAGCACGTCCGCAGCCGCGCCGTGCAGGCGGGCTCCGGGGAAATTCGTTCCGATACGGCAGACAGAACCTTGCAAGTCATCCGTCGTCCGATAAAAAACCGTGTAGTGCTGGTGTAGGGGGATTAGTCAGGCATTTTTCGAAGCTGTTTTAAAGTTTCCGGTTAATAATCGCTTTTTTAAAGTTTACATTGGGGCGGTTGCGGCCGGCGTTTTCCGCCCGGTCTGCATTAGATACAAGCGACCGGGGCAAACTACCCAATGCCGGAAGCTTTTTTCACAAGATTACAATGCAAATTTTTATACCTATATATTACAGATATTTTATTTTTCGGTTTTTCGCTGCAAGGTTCGTAAAATTTTAAACATTTTTCTTGCGAATCCCGGAAAATTGCTATATTTGCAGTGCAAGTCATTCGATATCGTTAGAAACCGTGTAGGAAATTGACATCCGGCAGTGTATCCGGAGTCGGTTTCTGTTTTTTTATTGGTTTTACAAACAAACTAACGATCCAATCATGATGAAATTTATTCATAAACTGACGATAGTTCTCGCGTTGGGCGGGATCTGCGGTCTTGCCGCGTGCAGCGACGACGACCAGGGGTTCCTCAAACGCAACCTGCGCGAGATGAGTTTCCCGTACGTCGAATCGAGCGATACGTTTACGATCCGCGCCACGGGGGACTGGCAAATCAGCGACACTCCCGACAGCCGCGAGTGGACGAACGCCTACGGCTGGGTGCATGTCGACCAGCTCTCGGGCAAGGGAGACCCCGGCACCTACCAGAAGGTGACGGTCACCTGCGACCAGAACACCTCCGAGGAGCGTAATGCCACCATCTACCTGCACGGCTGCGGCGAAGAGAACGTCGCCATCGCCATCAGGCAGGACAACGGTATCTTCGAGTGGAAACCCTTCGACAACGGACAGCAGTTCGACGTCTCGGGTATGCTCAAACTCAACGCGGAAGCCGGGGCCAAGCTCCGCATCCCCTACATCAAGGCGCTCGGCACGGAAAAATACACCGTCACGGTGACGCAGACCGGCGGCGACGGGATCACGGCCGCCAGCGGCAGCTATTCGATCTCGACGGCCGGCAACGGCTACATCGAAGTGCCCCTGACGGGCACCGCCACCAAGCAGGGCATCGTGACCTTCGCCGTGAAGGCTACGGACGAGGCTGGCGCGGAGAAGGATTTCGGCTCCGTTTCGACCATCGTCCGCGCCGGGTTCGACGCCCAGGGCGAGGAGCTTCCCCTGCTGACGCAGAACTTCGGCAAATTCCCCTGGGGCGGCGACTGCATCGGCCAGAAGGCGGGTGTCACGACGGCCGACAAGACCGTGGCCAACCTGAGCCTCGACAACGAGACGGTGAGCGTTACGGCGGGCACCAACGCCAGCATCGGCGGCATCACCTCGACCGTACGCAACGGCAACGCGGCGTTCTACCGCGCCATCGGCATGGAGGGGTGGACAGGCTACCTGAACTACATGTGTCCGGGCTACATCCAGTTGGGCGCCGCGAGCGACAATGCCGACGGGCAGCCGGGCAACCTCATCTCCCCGGTGCTGAACATCCCCGCGGGCTACGACCTGCTGCTGACCTGCAAGGTCGCCATCTGGGCCGCAGCCCCCGACCAGGGCATGGTGGGCATCTGCGAGAAGAACGACGGGTTCTGGATCCCGAAGGGCACGCTGGACAAGATCGTAGCTTCGACCAAGAGCTACGTTTCGCTCGACATCCCCGCCTACACGTGGGTCGAGGTCACGGCCGTCATCCCCAATCCCGGCGCGAAAGCCAATCTGGCATTCTTCATCTCCACGGCCGACAGCTGGTTCTCGGGCTCCTCGGTGAAGGCGGGCCGCTGGTACATCGACGACATCAAGCTCGTATACTAAAACCGGACAACTACCATGAAAAAAAGCATTTTATATATTCTGTTCGCCCTCTTCTCGCTATCGGCCGCAGTCTCGCTGACGGCCTGCAAGGACGACGGCGTGGAAATATCGGGGGCCAACAAGTCCAAGACCCCGAAGAACGTGAAACTGCTCGAATACGGGCCCACGTCGCTTACGATCTGCTGGGATTTCATCCGCGGCGCGACGTCGTACACCGTACAGCTCGTCGACGGGGAGATGAACCCCGTGAGCGAAGCGCTCTGCAAGACCACCGACGCGATCGACTACCACGAATTCACCGACCTGGCGACCGACCGGATATACTACGGCCGCGTCAGGGCCAACTTCCCCTACTCCTCCACCTCGGACTGGGTATACGTCACGGCAAACGAGCAGCCGGCCATGCTGATGGCCTCGGTGGGTATCCTCGAACTCGACCCGAAGCTCACGCTCAATGCCGCGACGGGGTCGACGCTCACCTACGAGTGGTCGTATACCGAAGATGCGGCGACCGACGCCACGCGCCTCTACAACATCGAACTGTTCCGCGACGAGGCGTGCAGCGAGCTGCATGTCAGCTGGCTGGCCGACGGAAAACTCGCGTCGGACAAAGGCATCTTCACCGCCCTGGCGGGTTATCCCGTCGTGCGGTTCACCTTCTCGGGGCTCGATCCCGAAACGACCTACTACGCCCGGGTTACCAATGCCAGCTTCGGCAATATCATGACCCCCGTCGTCGCCGGAACCACGGCCAAGGCCGGGCCCGAAGCCTCGCCGAACAATCCGGCACAGGCCGGTGACATCGTGCTGGCGCAGGATTTCGCGGCATTCATCCACGGCGGCGACATCGTCCGCTCGGCGGCAGGTTACAACGCCGTATCGGGGACCGACTACCGCAAGGCCTGGGAACCCGCCACGGGCGAGAACCCGCAGGCCGACGGCGACCGTCCGGTCTGCAACTGGGCTACGGAATTCCACATCCACACGGGCGGAACCTCGGCCGAGTATGTCGAAAGCCTCGGCATGACGGGCTGGGGGTCGTCGGGCAACACCTCGACCCGCCCCGGCTACATCAAGTGCGGCGGCGGTGGCGGCGGCATCGGCATCCTCTATACGCCCGAGCTGGCGGCCCTGCCCAAGAACACGACCGTAACGGTGAGCTTCTCGGCCAGCGCCTATGCCGAAGGCGAAAACGTCTATGGCAGCGACATCGTGGTCGAGGCCATCGAGGGCGCCGAGTTCGGGTCGAACAACTCCGTGAGCAAGAAAGGCACGGCCGTGGCTTCGAAGGTCGTGGACATCTCGTCGGCCGTAGGCCGGTTCGAAACCTTCACGGTGACGCTCGACGGCCTCTCGCCCACGTCGCGCATCGCATTTTCGTCGAACCCCGCACAGGCGGGCGCCAACAAGACCCGCTACCTGCTCGACGACATCGTCGTGGTTTACGACGGCGAGACCAAACTGGAAAAACTCACCGTTCCGGCGAACGTGAAATTCGACGCCGAAGCCGTCTATTCCGACAAGTTGACCCTCGAATGGGACGAAGTGGCCGGGGCGGCTTCCTATACGGTGGCCTGGTGGGCCGACGGCACAGAGGAGAAGGACGCCACGATAGCGGAGGGCATCACCTCGGCCTCGTACCTGCTCAAGGAACTGGAGGCCGGCACCGAGTACCACGCGAAGGTCAAGGCGTGCCGCTACAACAACCCCGGCTACGATTCGGACTACTCCGCCGTCGTGTCGCAGAAGACGGACATAGCCCCGGTACAGGCCGGGATCGTCGTGTCGAAAGTGCTGGCGACCTCCTCGACCCTCACGGTCGAATGGGCCCGTGCGGACGGCCAGGCGTGTGTCAACAGCAGTGCGCAGGTCTACCACGTGAAACTTTACAGCGACGCCGAATGCAAGGATCTCTTCGTCGGCTGGAATGCCTCGAACGTCTTCGGCATCACGGCCGGGAACCGCTTCCGCTTCACCTTCTCGGGACTGGCCCCCGCCACGACCTACTACGTCTGCGTGGACGACAAGACCAACGATTTCTTCTCCGACCCGCTCGCATATGCGACTGCCGCCGCGGGGCCGCAGGCGGGTGCCACCGCTCCCGGCTCGGCAAAGGCGGGCGACATCCTCCTGGCGGAAGATTTCTCCAAGGTGATCCACGGCGGCGACATCGCCAATTTCGCCGCGGGCTACTATCCCCCGAGCTCGAACCGCGGGACTTACGCCGCAGCTTCGGGCGACAATCCTTCGGGGTTCTCGGCCACCCGCTGTACGGCCAATGAGTTCGACCTGTTCAGCGGCGGCGGCGTGGCTGCGCCCTACACCGAGGGCACGGGCCTTTCGGCCTGGGGCAAGTCGGGCAACATCGCTGGCCGCCCGGGCTATGTCAAGATGGGCGCCGGAAGTGCGGCCGCCTCGCTTTACACCCCCGAACTGACCGCCCTGCCCGATGCGGCGACCGTCAAGGTGCGCTTCTCGGCACAGGCTTACAGCGAGAAATACGACGGTTCGGGCGCCGATGCCGGGAAAATCCTCGTCAAGGCCGTCCGCGGCGCCGTGCTCGGCGCAAAGGGCGCCATCACCGGCACGGTCACGGAGGTCTCCGCGGCCGACCCCGTGGATATTTCGGCTGCCAAAGCCCGGTTCCGCGAGTTCGAGGCAACCCTCACGAACGTGACGCCCGATTGCCGCATCGTGATCTCGACGAGCGAGAAACGCGCCCTGCTGGACAACGTGGTCGTCACCTGCACGGCCATCACCCCCGCGACCAAACCCGCAGCACCGGGCGGGGTTTCGTTCGACGCCGCAGCGGCGGCCGACAGGCTGACGCTCAAATGGAACGCTGTCCCCGATGCGACTTCCTACACGGTCGCCTACTGGAAAGGTTCGGCCTCAGCCCCCGAAAGCGAGTATGCCTACAAGACCGGCATCGCGTCCACGGCAACGTCGCAGGAGCTGACCAACCTGGAAAGCAACACCTCCTACTGGGCCAAGGTCAAGGCGGTCGGCAGCCTCGATTCCGACTGGTCGGAAACGGCGAACGCCACGACCATGGACAGCGGCGGCGAGCCGCTCCTTCCGACGGCCGACCTGCTCGACGTGGTGTTCCGCAACGACGGTTCGGCTATGGACAACTCCTCGTCGGCAACGCCCGTGCGGCGGATGCCGTCATCGAGGCCGTAAAGGCAAAGGGGCTGACCGACCGTGTGGAATACATCGCTTTCGACTATACGACCTGCAAACGCATCGTCAACGCCCTCCCGGGTGCCATGGTGCAATACCTGAACGGCGACCTGGCTCCCGCCGCAGTCCGGCAGGACGGCATCGGGGGTATCGACTACCGCTTCTCGGCTTATTCGGGCAATCCGGGATGGGTCAAGGAGGCACATGCCAACGGCATGGTCACGAACGTATGGACGGTCGACACGGTGCAGGACATGATGACCTGCATCGCATGGGGAATGGATTTCATCACCACCAACAACCCCGAGACCCTGAAGGAGCTCCTCACCAGGACATTCGTGTCGGCCAACTGACTGCCGCAGGGCGGTGCGCGCATGCCCGGGGAATTCACCCGGCACTCCGCAGTTCCCTGAAGGCGCGACCGACAGCCGACGGCGGCGGGTATCATGCCCGCCGCCGTTTTTATTGCCCTGCGGAAAACAAAAAAGGCAGGCGGGCTCGCCAATCTGCAAATATTTTCTAACTTTGCGCATACGATACGAACATGGAGCCTGCAGAACTCATATCCGCCATACGCGCCGGGAGCCGCGAAGCCTTCGACGAGATGTGCGGCCGTTATTATGCGCCGCTGACGGCCTACGCACGCCTCTTCCTGAACGGGAACTGGGCGCAGGACGTCGTGCAGGACGTATTCGTTAACGTATGGGTGCGCCGCGAGGCGCTCGACCCGGGGCAGTCGCTCTACGGGTACCTGCTCCGCTCGGTCTATAACCAGTCGGTCAACTACGTCAACAAGCACCGCCATGCGTGCAGCTACCGCTCCTACTACCAGGAACGTATCGAAAGCATCGGCTACGCCTATTACGATCCCGACCGGAATCCGGTCATCGAAAAGCTCTACTCGCAAGATCTGCGCACGAGCATCAACGAGGCGATCGCAGCCCTCCCGGCCAAATGCCGCGAGGTCTTTTCGCTGAGTTACCTGCAAGGGTTCTCCCACCGCGAGATCAGCGAACGGATGGGGATTGCGCAGAGCACGGTCGAAAACCATATTTACCTTGCCCTGAGGCAACTGCGGGCGAAATTGTCGAAATCGGAGCTGATTCTGCTGCTGTTTTTCATTTTTTTGCAAAATAATTCCCATCCGCTTGGGTAGATTTCGCCCGTGGATTGTATACTAAACGGACACAGAACAAATGGACGATACGATTATAATGGACGCTGTCATACAGAAATACTTTGCCGGGGAGACTTCGGAGCAGGAGGAAAAATATCTCCTCGCGTGGCTGGAGGAGTCGGAGGAGCACCGCAAATACTTCTTCGAACTGAAGAGCCTGTGGGGGGCACGCTGCGTCTTCGAAGAGAGCACCGACCTGGCGCGCTTCGCATCGTTCATGCGCAGCACCGACCACCGGATCGGGAAGATAGCCGCCGGGGAGCGATCCGCCAGGCGCCGCAAGCTGGTGCGGTGGACGCTGGGGGCCGCTGCTGCCGTCCTGCTCGCCGTATGCGCCGGCACGGCATGGCATTTCCTTTCGGCACCCAAAATATACCGGGTTTACGAGAACACGGGCGATGCGGTGACGACCGTCACGCTCGACGACGGGACGCACGTGTGGCTCAACGCCCGTACGAGGCTGACGCTGCCCGAAGCTTTCGGCCCGACGCAGCGCAACGTGCAGCTGGCCGGTGCGGCCTTCTTCGAGGTAGCGCGGGACGAAGCCGCCCCGTTCGTCGTGTCCACCGACAAACTGCGCGTGCGCGTGCTGGGCACCTCCTTCTGCATGCAGGCCTACGAAGGTTCGCAGCAGGCCGAAGTCGTCCTCGAACACGGTTCCGTACGCCTTCAGACGCCCGCAGGGGTCAACCTGGTGACGCTGCAACCCGACCAGCGCGCCCTATACGACGCTGCGGACGACAACCTCGCCATTACGCAGGTCAACGCTTCGCACCTCGTGCTGACCCAGTACGATCTGGTGACGATGTCCGACGCTACGCTGCACGAGATCATCTCGCACATCGAGACGACCTTCGGCGTGCGGCTCTCGGTGGCGGGACGCTACGACGACAAACGCTATACGTTCAATTACCAGCGTTCCAATTCGCTCGAAGAGGTGCTCAATATCGTCGAATACCTCACGGGCGAGCATTGCGAGGTTATCTACCGCAAAAAATAACCCTACTGGGGAATACCGTCCGCCGGATTCCCGGGATCGGACGCACGCGGCACCGACGTCGGCTCGCGTACCGGAATGCCGGCAGAACCGCACAACAAAAAGAGGCTCCTTGGGAGCCTCTTTTATCGTTTCACGGAGCGCAGGCGCCGCGGGATCAGAGCGTCGAAAGCCAGTCGAGCGTGGCTTTCTGCCAGTCGTCGTAATAGCGGAAGCGGGAGTTCATGCCCCAGCCGTGGCCTCCCGACGGATAGATGTGCAGCGTGGCCTTGATGCCGTGTTCCTTGAGCTTCTGGTAGAACAGCGCGCTGTTCACGGCCGGTACCACCTTGTCGTCGTCGCAATGGAACAACAGCGTCGGCGGCGTGGCGGCATCGACCTTCTTCTCGAGCGAGAACTCCTGTGCAAGGGGTTTGTCGGCATCTTCGGCGCCGAGCAGCTGTACGAAAGTCCCCTTGTGACGTTTGTCCGGGTCGGCCGAGATCACCGGGTAGAAGAGGATCATGAAGCCCGGCTTCACGTCCGAAAGCGTCCCGACGCTCCCGGCGAGGTAACCCCCGGCCGAAGTCCCCGACACCCCCACTTTCGCGGGGTCGATGTTCAGCTCCGCAGCCATCGAACGCATCACGCGCAGCGCCTCGTCGGCATCGTTGCGCGGAACCTCGCTGTGGCCGTTGGGCAGGCGGTATTTCACCACCGCGGCCGTGATGCCGTTCCGGGCGAACCACTGGGCCTCCTTATGTCCGTTGCCGACCGAGAGCGACGAATAGCCGCCCCCGGGGAAAAACACGAGCGCCTGTCCCGTGGCATTGTCCCCGGCCTTGTAAATCCACATTTCGGCCGTCTGCGTGTTTTTCCACTGTCCGGGCTTGGATTCGACCTCGTCGCCCGAAAGCCCGTTCGAGGTGGGTGCCGTCGTGTTGTCCCACAGGACAACGTGGTAATCCTGCGCACAAATCGCCGACGACAGCATGAGGGCGAAGAGCAGGAGCATTGTTTTCTTCATAATTCGAGTTTTAGACGTTGGGATAAAGATAAAAATTATTTGTCAGTCCGTATACGGTGTTTCAACGGGGCGATGGCCGGGGGGCCGACGCTGAATTCCCCGAGGCCGAGCGCCACGAGGCGCTGCGTGGCGCGCGGGTCGGCGGCCAGTTCGCCGCACATCCCGGCTTCGATACCCGCCCGGTGCGCGGCGTCGAGTACCATGCCGATGCTGCGTTGCACGGCCGGGTCGAATGCGTCGCAAAGGTAGGCTACGCGGGGGTTTCCACGGTCGGCAGCCATCACGTACTGCGTCAGGTCGTTGGTGCCGATGCTGAAAAAACGCGCCCGGGCAGCCAGTTCGTCGGCGATGAATACGGCGGCCGGGGTCTCGATCATCACCCCCAGCGCTATATCGCGGTCGTAGGCAACCCCTTCTGCGTCGAGTTCCGCCATGCAGGTCTCGACAACCGCTTTGGCGGCGCGGAACTCCCCGACCGAAGCTATCATCGGGAACATCACCCGCACGTTGCCGAATGCGCTCGCGCGCAGCAATGCCCGCAGCTGGGTGCGGAACAGCTCCGGCATGGCCAGCGAAACCCGGATCGCACGCCATCCCAGAAACGGGTTTTCCTCCGGCTCGAAGTGCATGTAGGGCAATGCTTTGTCCCCGCCTATATCAAGTGTCCGTACAGTCAGCGGACGTGCCCCGCAAAGCTCCGCCGCGGCACGGTATGCCGCAAACTGCGTCTCTTCGTCGGGGAGCGCCGGGCCCTGCATGTAGAGGAACTCGCTCCGGAAAAGTCCGATGCCCTCGGCGCCTGCATCGAGCGCGCGTCGCACTTCATCGACGTTCGCGGCATTGCCCAGCACCGTGATCCGCCGCCCGCCGGGCGTAACGGCAGGCGCCTGCGCCTCCGCCGCGCAGCGGAACGCATCCTGGCGCAGCGATTCGAGCCGTGCGGCGTATTTGCGTCCGGTAGCCGGATCGGGGTCGACGATCAGCTCGCCCCGCTCCCCGTCGATTATCAGCCGGTCGCCGGTTCTGACCTGCCGCATGCACCCGGCAACGCCGACCAGCGCCGCGATGCCCTTGTTCCGGGCGATGATCGCGACATGGCTCGTCACGCTTCCGTGTGCCGTCACCAGCCCGGCGACCCTGCCGAAATCCATCTGTGCCGTATCCGAAGGCGCCAGTTCGTCGGCCACCACGATCGTCCCGGGAGCCAGTCCGGCAAAGGGGTCGTGGGCGGTTTCGCCCGACAGGACGCGGCGGATACGCGCGCATACGTCCCGCACATCGTCGGTACGTCCCCGCAGGTAGTCGTCGTCGAGCGCCGCGAACATGCCGCACACCTCTTCGCAGGCTTCGCCGAGCGCCTGCCCGGCGGACAGGTGCTTTTCCGCAATCCTTCCCTCGACCAGCCCGGCGAGCATCGGGTCGCCGGCCATCTCCAGATGGGCGGCGAAAACAGCCTCGCCTTCTGCCAGTGCGGACAGCTCCGCCTTCGCACGCTCCAGCGCCGCATGGAACCGCCCGGCCTCGGCCACGGGGTCGCCTGCCGCGGCCGTAGCAGCGGCGGATGCGCGGCGTTGCAGCACGAACGCTGTCCCGACGGCGATCCCCGCCGTCGGGATTCCTCGGATCGTGAACATCATTCGCGGATGCCGGCGATGAAATCCGTTACGGCCCGCACGGCGGCGGCTTCGTCGCCGCCCTCGGCGCAGACTTCCACTTCGGTGCCGTGTTTGAGCCCCAATGCCAGGAGCGAAAGAATGCTCACGGCACTGGCCTCCCGGGCCGCGGTGCGCAGGGTGACCCTGGCGGGCGCAAGCCCTCTGATTAACTTTACAAGTTCGCCCGCAGGCCGCGCGTGCATGCCGTTAGGGGCGGTGATCGTTACTTTTCCGGTTGTCATATAAGTAGTTATTTCAGTACTTCGTATATCGCCTGCGGATCGTCTTCGGTCGTCAGCCTCCGCAACAGTTCTTCGTCCCCGAATACCTCGCCCAGCCGGGCCAGGATATCGAGGTGGGCGTCCCCCACGCCGGCAATGCCCACTACGAGGTATGCCTTTTCGTCGCCGAACGCAACCCCGCCGGGGTATTGCAGCACCACAATGCCCGAGTGCAGGACGCACTTCTTGGCGTCGGACGTCCCGTGCGGAATGGCGATGCCCATGCCCATATAGGTCGTTGCCGACTCCTCGCGGCGCAGCATGGCATCCGCATATCCGGGTTCGACATATCCGCCCGCTGCGAGCAGTTCCCCAGCCCGCCGGATCGCGGCTTCCTTGGGTTCGGAGGGAAGCCCCGTCCGGATATTCCCGGGGCGCAAAACCTCGCCGGAAGACCGCCCCGCGGCATCGTCCGGCTGCGGGGCGGCCATGCGATCCGGGGCATCCCCCACCCTTCGCAGGCCGGCGTCGGAGGGCTGTGCATCCGCCGTCCCGGCAGGCAGACCGCCGGCTCGGGGAATGGCGTCCGCACCGTCCTGCTGCGCCAACCGGGCGAACAGGGCGTCGAGGGCCGGGTCTGCCAGGAAATTGTCGATCACGACCAGCGCAGCGCCATGTCCCGCTCCGGCGATCCGCCCGGCCAGCACGGACTGGCAGACAACGACGTCGGCATCGGCGGGAATGCCGTCCGCGGCACAGTTGCCGACCACCATGCCGATGCTCGCATCGGAGAGCCTTTTTCGAAACCGCGTGGCACCCAGCGCACTCGACCCCATGCCCGCATCGCAGGCGAAAACCACCTTGCGGATATGTGCCGGGAAGTACTGCGCGGCCTTTACGGCGGGCGCCCCGCCCTGCGTGGCGGGGATTGCGCCTGTCGGCATATCCTCCGCGGTGGCGGCACGCCGGACGAAGGGCGCCGCCATGAGCAGCGACACCGCCGTGGAGATCAGCACTCCGGCCAGCACGACGAGGGTCTGGCCTTTGGGAGCCATGGCCAGCACCGAAATGATGCTGCCGGGCGAAGCCGGCGCCACCAGTCCGGCCCCGGCAAGCGAAAAGAACAGCAGCCCGGCGGCACTGCCCGCAACAGGGGCGAGGATCAGCGCCGGGCGCGCCAGGATATAGGGAAAATAGATTTCGTGGATACCGCCGCAGAACTGGATGATTACGGCGCCGGGCGCCGACTGGCGCATATTGCCGCGGCCGAAAAACCAGCAGGCCAGCAGTACGCCCAGCCCGGGGCCTGGATTCGTTTCCAGCAGGAACATGATCGACTGCCCGGTTTCGCGGGCCTGCTCGATGCCGATCGGCGAGAAGATGCCGTGGTTCAGGGCATTATTGAGGAACAGCACCTTGGACGGCTCGACCAGAAGCGACACGAGCGGCAGCAGTCCGTGGCGGATCACGACCTCCACGCCGTTGCTGACCAGCAGCGTCAGCCCCGTCACCGCACCGCCGATGACCCAATAGCCCAGTATGGCCAGCAGCATACCGAGGATGCCTATCGAGAAATTGCTCACGAGCATCTCGAAGCCCGCCTTTATGCGTCCCTGCGTAAGTTTGTCGAACCACCGGATCGTATACCCGCCCAGCGGGCCCATGACCATGGCTCCGATGAACATCGGGATATCGCTGCCGACGATGACGCCCATGGCGGCAATGGCCCCGATTACCCCGCCGCGTTCGCCGGCGACGTTGCGCCCGGCCGTATAGGCGATCAGCAACGGCAGCAGGTAGGTCAGCATCGGGTCGACCAGGCGTGCCATCTGGGTGTTGGGCCACCATCCCGAGGGGATGAAGAGCGCCGTGACGAATCCCCACGCGATGAACGCGCCGATGTTGGGCATGACCATGCCGCTCAGGGCCCTGCCGAATTTCTGTATTTGTTGTCGCATAGCTTTCTTTCTTGTATATAATACAAGGAAAGCGCGCGAATCACCTATTCCGCAGGCAAAGAATCGCCCTGTTTTTTTTCGGGCGGCGGCGGATTTTGCCTTTTATTGCCCCCGTACGGTGCCGCGCCGGAGGCTCCCGCCAACAAAAAACCGCCTCCCCGGTCAGGGAAGGCGGTTGCATTATTGCACGGGCAGGTTACATCATCTCTTCGTAGGCGAACTGCACGGCACGGTTCAGGATCGCGATGAACGGCTGCGTGCGGCGGAACTCCGCGAGGGTTCGCTCCAGCAGGTCGTCCGAGAGCAGGAACTCCTCGGTGATCTTCTTGGCAATATAGAAATCCTTGAGTTTCAGCATCTCGGCATACTCGCTGTCGGCAGGGAATCCCGTAGGCACCCGCTTGAGCTTGTTCTCTTCGACGATGGCGAACCCCTTGGCCTTGCGGATGGCCGCCGCGATTTCCGCACCGTTGTCGAGGATCTCCTCGCGCACGCTGCGCAGCACGACCGGCTCGGGGCAGTAGAGCCCCGCCGAAAGCAGGTTGCTCCATACGAGGCTGTCGCAGCAGGGTTCGATGTGGAAATAGTAGCCTGCAAACCCCGACTTCTTGCCCTTGGGCGCGATATACGCACCTATATATGTTTTATAGGGCGACTTGTCGGGACTGAACCGCGTGTCGCGGGCGATGCGGTAGGTGCAGTCCTGCACCCTGAGGCCGCGCACCGTGGGGTCGAACTCGGCGATCCCGGCGATGAGCTGCTCCGTGAAAGCCGCGAAGCATCCCTTCACGTGCGCCCATTCGGTGCGGTGGGCGTCGAACCATGCACGGTCGTTGTTGTCGTGCAGGCGGCGGAAAAAGTCGATGACCTCTTTCATCCTACCGGAATTTTACCAGGCGAAAAGCGGATAGTCGGCCATCAGGGCGTTCACGTCCTTGCGTACGGCGGCAATATTGGCTTCGTTCTCGGGGTCGTGCAGCACCCGGTCGATCAGGCCGACGATGTAGTCCATCTTGTCCTCTTTCAGGCCGCGGGTGGTGATGGCCGGCGTCCCGAAGCGCAGCCCCGAGGTCTGGAACGGCGAGCGGCTGTCGAAGGGCACCATGTTCTTGTTGGTGGTGATGTCGGCCGCCACGAGGCACTTCTCGGCCAGCTTGCCCGTCAGCTCGGGGAATTTCGTGCGCAGGTCGACCAGCATCAGGTGGTTGTCCGTGCCGCCCGAAACGATCTTGTAACCGCGTTTAACGAACGCTTCGGCCATCGCCCTGGCGTTCTTCTGCACCTGCGCCTGGTACTCCTTGTACGAGGGCTCGAGCGCCTCGCCGAACGCCACGGCCTTGGCGGCGATGACGTGTTCCAGCGGGCCGCCCTGGATGCCGGGGAATACGGCCGAATTGAGGATTTGCGACATCATCTTCACGGCACCCTTGGGCGTGGTGAGCCCCCAGGGGTTCTCGAAATCCTTGCCCATCAGGATAATACCGCCGCGCGGGCCGCGCAGGGTCTTGTGCGTCGTCGAGGTGACGATATGCGCGTATTTCACGGGGTTGTCCAGCAGCCCGGCGGCGATCAGGCCGGCCGTGTGCGCCATGTCCACGAGCAGCAACGCCCCCACCTTGTCGGCGATGGCGCGCATACGTTTGTAATCCCATTCGCGCGAATAGGCCGAGGCGCCTCCGACGATCACCTTGGGCTTGCACTCCAGCGCCTTGCGCTCCATGGCGTCGTAGTCGATGACGCCCGTGGCCTCGTCGAGCTGGTAGCCCACGGCGTTGAAATACTTACCCGACATGTTGACCGGCGAACCGTGCGAAAGGTGGCCTCCGTGCGCCAGGTCGAGCCCCATGAAGGTATCGCCCGGCTGCATGCAGGCGAAGAATACCGCCATGTTGGCCTGTGCGCCCGAGTGGGGCTGCACGTTGGCGTATTCGGCGCCGTAGAGGCGGCAGATGCGTTCGATGGCGAGTGTTTCGACCTTGTCCACGACCTCGCAGCCGCCGTAATAGCGGGCTCCGGGATAGCCCTCGGCATATTTGTTGGTCAGCACGGAGCCCATGGCTTCCATGACCTGGTCGCTGACGAAATTCTCCGAGGCGATCAATTCGATGCCATGCATCTGACGGCTGCGCTCGGCGGCGATCAGATCGAAAATCTGGGTGTCTCTTTTCATATCGTTAAGGGTTTTACGAAATTCCGTTTACGGAGGGTAAAGTTAGTAATATTTGGCGAAAATCCGGCGGCGGCGGGACGTTTCAAAATATTTTTCTTAACTTTGTTCGTCTTTTGGACGAAAAAAGGAAAAACAGAATATTTTACCGAAACTCTTAATACGTTGAAAGTTATGAAATTACTCGAAGGAAAAGTGGCTGTCGTAACGGGTGCTGCCCGGGGCATCGGCAAAGCCATCGCACTTGAATTCGCCAAGGAAGGCGCCGACGTGGCGTTCACCGACCTGGCGATCGACGAGAACGGCAAGGCCACCGAGGCCGAGATCGCGGCGCTGGGCGTCAAGGCCAAAGGCTATGCCTCGAATGCGGCGAATTTCGAAGAGACGCATGAGGTCATCGACCGGATCGTGAAGGACTTCGGTCGCATAGACATCCTGGTGAACAACGCCGGCATCACCAAGGACGGCCTGATGATGCGCATGTCCGAGGCGCAGTGGGACGCCGTGCTGACCGTAAACCTCAAGTCGGCGTTCAATTTCATCCATGCCGTGACGCCCATTATGGCCCGCCAGAAGAGCGGTTCGATCATCAACATGTCGTCGGTGGTGGGCGTCAGCGGCAACGCGGGCCAGTGCAACTATTCGGCCTCGAAGGCCGGCATGATCGGCCTGGCCAAGTCGATCGCCAAGGAGATGGGCCCGCGCGGCATCCGCGCCAACGCCATCGCCCCGGGCTTCATCATGACCGAGATGACCGACAAGCTGCCCGACGAGGTGAAGGAAGGCTGGTACAAGCAGATCCCGCTCCGCCGCGGCGGCACGCCCGAGGATGTGGCCAAGGTCGCGCTGTTCCTCGCATCGGATCTCTCGTCGTATGTCAGCGGGCAGGTGATCCACTGCTGCGGCGCGATGAACTGCTAAAAGGCGGTACAGGCCATAGAAATACGGAAAACCGCGCCGCGAGACACCGGCCGAAAAGGAAAAGTGCCCGTCCGGACAAATCCGGCGGGCACTTTTCTTATATTCGCATCCTACCGGGAGTTCCGCACGCTTACGCTCCGTCGGCAGAAGCCTTTTCGCACTTCTTCGAGTCTGTCGCAGCGCTCCTGAAGCGGATCTCGTGCCCGCGGAACGGGTGCAGCCGGTGCCCCGGAATACAAGTTGCATCTTTTTTGCTATATTTGCCGTATGAAACGTCTGACAACCACCCTGGCACTCCTCGCCGCCGCGCTGTATGCGACGGCGCAGGAGGCTACGCTCCCGACACCCGACGCCAAGGCACTCGGCATGGGCGGCGTAGCCATGACGACCCTGTCGGGTTCGCACGCCATCTATAATAACTCGGCGACGGCCATCTTTTCGCAGATGCCCTCGCAGGTCTCCTCGTCCTACTACGGGCAGGGCGAATTCGATTATTATGCCGTGACCGGGTTCTGCCGGTTCGACAACGTCAACCTGGCACAGATCGGCTGGCGGCAATACCTGCGCGAACGGGGCAACAACGACATGGCCGTCGACCTGGGCTATTCGCGCCGCCTGGGCGACAGGTGGGCCGTCGGCATCGTGGGGCGCTACATGCACCTCAAACGCCCCGACGACACGGCCGACGCACTGGCCGTCGACCTGAGCGCGGCATGGTCGATGCCGCTGGAGAACGTCGGCAGCTACTCCACGCTGCGCGTCGGGGGCAAGCTGGGCAACCTGGGCGGATACCTCGGGAAAACGGACTATACGCTGCCGATGGATCTCACGGCAGGCGTGGCGCTGGATACGTTCCTCTCCGATGCCCACGAAATAACCGTCGGGGCGGACTGGGGCTACTATTTCTCCCCGGCACGGGTGCGCGGGTTCCAGATGTCCGTAGGCGCCGAATACAACCTCATGCAGCTCATCCAGCTGCGGGCAGGCTACCACTACGGCGAACGGCGGAATTACTACCCCACCTACGGGTCGGTCGGCGCCGGCGTGCGGTTCCTGCACCTGCGCCTCGATTTCGCCTACCTGATCGCACGCAAGGAGACACTGCTGCACAACACGTACAGCATCAGCTTCGGGCTCGATTTCTAAGGGATTTCCGGAACATGAAAACACCGGCCCGGGTACTTCCGGGCCGGTGTTTCGCATTCCGAGCCGCGGTGCCGGCAGGGTTTTCCGACAAATGACACCTGCACCCGTCCGCCCGGTATTCCGGCAGCCTATTTCCCGAGGTGTGCGAGGATTCCCTCACAGCCGTCTTCCAGCATGTCGAGCACCAGCTCGAAGCCCTCGGCCCCTTCGTAATAGGGATCGGGAACATGATCCCAGCCGGGATGGCGGCTGAAAAACTCCCGCATACGGAAGATCCTGGCGGCATCCGCACGCGACGGCGCCAGCCGGTGTACGTGCTCGTAGTTGCGGTCGTCCATCACCACGATCATGTCGAATTTCCCGAAGTCCTCCTCGCGGATCTGCCGGGCACGGTGCGTCAGTTCGTAACCGCGGCGCGACGCAGCCCGCCGCATGCGGGCATCGGGCAGTTCGCCCGTGTGCCCGGCATATGTCCCGGCCGAGTCGACCGCAACCTCCGCCCCGAGCCCGCGTTCGCGGACGATGTGCCGCATGATTCCGTCGGCAGCCGGGGAGCGGCAAATATTCCCCAAACAAACGAAAAGTATCTTTGTTTCCATGGCTGCAAAGATAGTACAAGACGCGAGGAGTGCCAAATTTATCGGGTCGTGCCGTGCCGCTGCCCGTCCAAAAGGCGGAGCCTGTGCCGGTAACCCGCGGTATAACAAGTCCGACACGTCATACATCCTAAATTCAATTTTATGTACCGAAACACGAACCACACCCCCTGCGGCGGGGATCCCGAAGCCGCAATCATCGCATTGGAACGGCGGGCACTGGAGCGGTGGAACCAGGGCGACCCCGACGGGTTCCTGGAACTCACGTCCGGCGACGTAGTCTATTTCGACCCGGCTCTCGGACGCAAAATCATCGGCAAAAAAGCCCTCGGAGAGTACTACGGCACGGTCAGGGGCAAAGTCAGGATCGACACGTACCGGATGATCGACCCCGTCGTGCGGTTGTCGCCGGGCGCTACCGTCCTGGCATACGATTACGAGGTTCTCAGGGACGGGCAGGTGTTCAGGATGCACTACACGGAAGTTTACACGGCCGCAACGTCCGGCGGTTGGGAGATCGATCGTACATACGCACTGGTCTTTCGCCCGGCAGGACGATTGAGGCGGTGCGGCGTTGCCGAATATTCGCTGTGCGGGGTTTGGAATGCAAATTGCACGGCACGGGGCATGGAAAAAAGAATCGGTGAACGGATCGCACAATGCAGGCACATGGATTGGGCCGTATTGTACATGCGCCTGTTCGCGGGAGGCATGATGTTCTTCCACAACATAGGCAAAATACAGGATTACAACGAGATCGTCAACTCGTATCCCTCTTTCGCATTCGCCGGCAGCCCGGCCGTATTCGTCATCGTCTCGCTCGTCGAGGTGGTGCTCGCCACCCTGATAATCATGGGCCTGTGGGTACGTGCCTCGGCCATCGTCATGGCGGCGGGAATCCTCGGGGTGCTGCTCTGGGGCGCCCCGGGCTTCGGGACGCTGGCATTCACCTGGCTGGGGGTCTATGTGTTCCTGGCCATGTCCGGCGGGGGGCTCTATGCGTTCGACACGGCCCTTTTCCCTGCGAAACGAAAAAATTGAACGAAGAGAACAATATTAGATCGCCTGCCGGTCGGTATGTTGGCGGAAATATTGTAACTTTGTCCCGATTTGTTTTCATTTAAAACCAAAAAACAGAATATAATGAAGATGAAAGTAATCGCGATGCTGGCGGCCCTCTCGCTCACGGCATCCGCAGCCGCAGCACAGGAACTGCCGCGCAAAGTGAACAATGTCGAAGTGCTCGACCTCGACGGCAAACCGGCCAAGTTGCCGTACTGGGGCGAGAAGAACCTGATGATATTCTATGTAGACCCCGACCGCCACAAGCAGAACAACGACTTCACGGTCGAGCTGGAGGAGAACCACCGTGCACAGGGGGACAACATCTACGGCTTCGGGGTGATGAACCTCAAGGACGCACCGATGGTTCCCAACGGCATGGCCCGCAACATGGCCAAGAAGCGCACGGCCAAGAACGGCGCGCTGGTGCTGGCCGACCAGGATCGTATCTTGAGCACGGCATGGGAGCTGGGCGACTGCAACAACCAGTTCGTGCTGATGATCGTATCGAAGGAAGGCGAGCTGGTATTCCTGCGCAAGGGCGTGCTCTCGGAGCAGGACAAGGCCGATTTCTACGAAACAATCGAGAAGTACAAATAGCCGGATGCTGCGCAGGATAGCCGTTGTATGCTTCGTCCTGGGTTTCGTTCTGCACGGACGGGCACAGGAGCAGGAGGTATACATCAACGGCAGCGATACGCTGCACTATACGTACACCCCGCTTCCGGGGCAGGAAGAGGAACCGCAGGCCGAAAAGCGCCCGCCGTTCCTGCGCCGCGTCGTAAAATACTTCGAAGGTTCGACCACCGACCGCACGTTCGAAAAGAAGATCGACTTCACTTTCGCGGGGGGCCCGAGCTACTCGAAGAATACGAGCCTCGGCATCGGGCTGCTGGCCGCGGGCCTCTACCGCATCGACCGCACGGACTCGGTGACGGCACCCTCGGACATCTCGATCTTCGCCAATGTCTCGATCTCGGGGTTCTATGCGCTGGGGGTCACGGGCAACAACATCTTCGCCCGCAACAGCAAGCGCATCGACTACACGGTAATGTTCGCCTCGGCGCCCCGCGACATGTGGGGCATCGGCTACCACGACGGGCGGTATAACGAAGAGGGGTCGTACAACGAAAAACGCTACCTCGTGAAGGGGCGCTACCTGCACCGCGTGCTGCCCAACACCTATGTGGGCGGCATCCTGAGCTTCGAGCACACGCAGGGCAAGAAATTCGACGCCCGCAGCGAGGGCTACCTGCAGGAGTACGGGCAGAAAACGCACTACACTGCCACCGGCATCGGAGCCATCCTCGAGTACGACTCGCGCGACTTCATCCCCAACCCGTACCGGGGCATCTATGTCAGCCTGGAGGAGACTTTCTACGCCAAGGGGCTTGGCAACTGCGGCAAGTCGCTGTGGCGCACGACCTTCACGGCCGACTGGTACCGGCAGGTGTGGAAAGGGGGACTGATCGCCACCGACCTCTACGCGGAGTTCAACTCCGAAGGCACCCCGTGGCCGATGCTGGCCCGCATGGGCGGTTCGCAGCGCATGCGCGGTTACTACCAGGGGCGCTATACGGACAACGACATGATTACCTTCCAGGTAGAGTTGCGCCAGCGCATCTGGCGGCGTATCGGCTGCACGGTATGGGGCGGTGCCGGCAACGTATTCAACAGTCTCGACCGGTTCGACTGGTCGGAAACGCTTCCCAACTATGGCGTCGGCCTGCGATGGGAGCTGAAAAAACGGGTCAATGTGCGGCTCGATTACGGCTTCGGCAAGAAAACCAGCGGATTCCTGCTGAGCCTGAACGAAGCTTTTTAGGTTAGTAAAGATATGAATGCTGATCCGAACAAACATAACCGACAACGGACGGTCAAAACCCGCAGCCGTTTCACCACGCTGCTGACCGTCTATTTCTTTGTCGCGCTGATTATCCCCAACTGCGTGCTGGCCAATACCGAACCCTACTCCGTCTGGACGGTCGAGGCGCTGATACTGATGCCGTTGGGATTTTACATGATGTGGAGCGTGGCGCTGCGCCGTTCGGGCATAATGATCTGGCTGGCGTTCCCGTTCATTTTCCTGTGCGCGTTCCAGATCGTGCTGCTGTACCTCTTCGGCAACTCGATCATCGCCACGGACATGTTCACCAACTTGGTGACGACCAACCCGGGCGAGGCGGGCGAGCTGCTGAGCAACATCTACCCCTCCGTGATCCTGGTCTGCGTGATGTACCTGCCGCTGCTGTGGTTCGCCGCGCGCGAAATCGGGCACAAACGGCAGATATCGCGCACCACGCGCATGAACGTCGGGCTGACCGGGGCGGTGCTCATGGCGCTGGGCATGCTGGCGCTGTGGCCGGCCTACCGCGTGAGCGAAGACCGGCACGTGCTGCGGGACGAGATCTTCCCGCTCAACGTGCTCTACAACGTACACCTGAGTGCCACGGAATTCCGCAAGGCCTACAATTTCGAGGAGACCTCGGAGGATTTCACCTACGGCGCGTCGCGCACGGCCCAGGCACCGGGGCGCGAGATATACGTCTACGTCATCGGCGAAGCCTCGCGTGCGATGAACTGGCAGCTGTACGGTTACGGCCGCGAGACGAATCCCCGCCTTTCGCAGGTCGATGACCTGGTCGTTTTCCGCGACATGCTCACGCAGAGCAACACCACGCACAAGAGCGTGCCGCTGATCCTCTCGTCCGTTGCGACCGACGAACATCCCGAACTCTACCGCCGCAAGGGGCTCCCGGCGCTGTTCAACGAGGCCGGTTTCGAGACCTGGTTCATCTCCAACCAGTCGCCGCAGGGCGCCATGATCGACAAACTCGCCCGCGACGCCGACCACCTGATCTATATCCGCTCGCCGCGCCACGACATGCAGCTGCTGGACGAGGTGCGCCGCGCCGTGGAAAGCAACAAGGCGCAGAAGATGCTCTTCATACTCCACTGCTACGGCTCGCACTTCAGTTACCACCAGCGTTACCCGCGCGAGTTTGCGCAGTTCCGCCCCGACGACGACGTGGCGATCTCACGGGAACACGTGCAGACGCTCCGCAACGCCTACGACAATTCGATCCTTTACACGGATTTCTTCCTCTCGGAGACGATCCAGTACCTGCGCGGGCTGCGCGGGACTTCGTCGGCGCTGCTCTACTGCGCCGACCACGGCGAGGACATCCTCGATGACAGGCGCGAACGGTTCCTGCACGCTTCGCCCACGACGACGGCCTACCAGCTCTACGTCGCTTCGCTGGCGTGGTTCTCCGACGCTTACCGGCAGAATTTCCCCGACAAGGCCGCTGCCGCCGAGGCAAACGCCACGGCGCCCGCCACGACCCATGCGCTGTTCCACACCATGGCCGACATGGCTTCGATCCGGGGGAATTACATCGACACGGGCGTGTCGCTGGTCAACGCGGACTACGACCGCACCCGGCCGCGCCGTTACCTGAACGACCACAACGAGGCCGTACCGTTCCGCAAGACGGGCCTCTCCGCAGAGGATATGAAGGTGTTCCGCAAATTCGGCATCGAGCCCTGACCTGCGCCGCGACCGTGCGGCTTGTCGCGGGAACGATCCGCATACGGCACGAAAACAACAAAGGCTGCCCCCAAGGACAGCCTTTGTTGCGTCTACGTAGTCAGCGATTATTTCGCAGCCTCTACGGAAATCTTGCGGAATTCCTTCATCAGCTTCGAAATCTCCAGTGCGGACTTGCGGGCACGGGTACCGGCAGCCTTGTTGCCTTTCTCCACCTGTGCTGCTGCATTTGCTGCGAATACTTCGTATTCGGCATTGATCTTTGCTACTAATTCTTTCATAACTTTTATATTAATTTGGGTTTGTTATCAACGCAAAGATATAAAAATTATCTAAACATCATCATTTGCAGCCAAAAAAATCAGCCTTTTTTAGCATAAAATCCCCTTTTTAACTAACTCTCACCCTGTTCACGGTACGTTTTTTGTCCCTGCAAGGGCGTAAAACATCCCGGTATGAACAGACTTTTCCTTATCACGGGGCTGCTCGCCGTACTCCTCGCGGGGTGCCGCAGGCACAAGCCCCAAACCGCCATGCCCCCGCTCAGGGTCGGCGTGGCCGAAGCCGTCACGGACAGCGTCCCCAACCGCATGGAGTTCATCGGTTACCTGGCGAGCAATTTCGACGCGGTGATCCAGCCGCGCGTGAACGGCTACCTGCTTACGAAGCAGTTCGCCAACGGCATGCCCGTGAAGCGCGGGCAACTGCTGTTCACGATCGACCCCGACCAGCTCTCGACCTCGATGCTCGCAGCCGAGGCCGCCCTGCAATCAGCCCGGGCACAGGCCGTCGAAGCCCGCAACAACTACGACCGCGCCGTGCCGCTGGCCAGGATCAACGCCATCAGCCAGTCGCAGTTAGACCAGTATACGGCCCAGTACAAAGCCGCCGAAGCCACCGTCCGCTCGGCCGAGCAAACCCTCAGCAGCGCCCGCATGAACGTCGGCTACACGGAGCTTCGCTCGCCCATCGACGGCATCATCTCCAACACCTCGGCACACGTGGGCGACTACGTGGGGCCGGGCACGCAGTTCGGCGTGCTGACGACCATTTCGAACATCGATACGCTGACCGTCGACGTGGCGATCCCTATGGCGCAATACCTGCGCGCGGCGGGGCCGCGCACCTCGATCTTCGACAACGCGGGGCTGCTTACCGACATCCGCCTGATGCTGGCCGACGGCACGGTATACCCCTACGAGGGGCTTTACGACTACACGCGCAAGGACGTGTCGAGCACGACCGGGACGCTCGTGCTGGTGGTGATGTTCCCCAACCCCGACCGTTCGCTCAAACCCGGGCAGTTCGCCCGTGTGGAGGCCAACGTCGGCCCGGTACGGCCGCGCGTGGTCGTTCCTCAGGCGTGCGTGAGGCAGGCACAGGGCGTCAACTCGGTCTGGGTGGTGCGCCCCGACAGCACGGCCATGTACCGCCGGGTGATCCCGGGTGACACGTACGGGACGATGTGGTGCATCGACGAAGGGCTTATCGACGGGGAACTGGTGGTAACGGCCGGGCAGCAGAAACTGCACGACGGTATGAAGGTCATCCCCGAAAAAAAGTGACGCCATGGAGAAATTTTTCGTTTCGCGCCCGATCTTCGCCCTGTCGCTGGCCATCGTCATCGTGCTCGTGGGGCTGATTTCGATCCTGAACCTGCCGATCGAACAGTACCCCGACATCACGCCGCCCGTGGTCGAGGTCTCGGCCACGTACGACGGCGCCGATGCCGAGACGGTCAACAACGCCGTGGCGACACCCGTGGCGCAGAGCGTCATGGGCGTAAGCGACATGCTCTACCTGCAAACCACCAGCGCCAACGACGGTTCGATGGTCATGCAGGTGACCTTCGACATAGGCTCCGACCCCGACCTGGACGCCATCTTCACCCAGAACAACGTCTCGTCGGCCACCGCACAGCTCCCGCTGACGGTCACCAAGCAGGGCGTCACCACGCGCAAGACCATGACCGGCTTCCTGCTGGTCTTCTCGCTGCACAGCGACGGACGCTACGACGCCGAGTTCCTCTCCAACTACGCCTACATCAACCTCCAGAACGAGCTGCTCAAGATCAACGGCGTGGGCAAGGTGTCGATCATGGGCGCCGGCGAGTACGCCATGCGCGTATGGCTCAAGCCCGACGTGCTGAAATACTACGGCATCCCGGTCTCGGCCGTCACCGCGGCCATCGAGAACCAGGGAGGCATCTACCCCGCCGGGCAGTTCGGGGCCGAACCCGCGCCCGACGGCACCACCTATACTTATACGGTGACCATGCCGCCGCAGATCACCACCCCCGCGCAGTTCGGCGATATCGTGGTCGTCACGACTTCGGAAGGCCAGCAGATCCGGCTGTGCGATGTGGCCGAGGTTTCGCTCGGCAGCCAGAGCTACGGCGTGAGCTCGCTCTTCGAGGGCAAGCCCACGGCCATGATCGTCGTCTACCAGCAGCCCGGCAGCAACGCCGTGGAGGTGGGCAAGAAGGTCAGGGCGGCGATGGCACGGCTCGAAAAACGCATGCCCGACGGCATTGCGGCCACCACGATCGTCGACACCACGACCAGCATCGACGCCGGTATCCGGGACATATTCCACACGCTGGTGATCGCCCTCCTACTGGTGATCTTCATCATCTACCTCTTCATCCAGGACTGGCGGGCGACCGTCATCCCGCTCGTGGCGATCCCCGTCTCGCTCATCGGCGCCTTCGCGCTCTTCCCGCTGCTGGGGTTCTCGGTCAACATCATCTCGCTGCTGGGGCTGGTGCTGGCCATCGGCCTGGTGGTCGACGACGCCATCGTGGTCGTCGAGGCCGCGCAGGTCAACATCGCCGCCGGCATGCGGCCCCGCGCCGCGGCGCTCGAAGCCATGAAGAACGTCGCCTCGCCCATCGTCGCCACGACGGTCGTGCTGCTGGCCGTATTCGTCCCCGTGTCGTTCACGGGCGGCATCACAGGCCGGTTGTTCCAGCAGTTCTCCATCACGATCGCCGTCTCGGTGGTGATCTCGGCATTCAACGCCCTGACGCTCTCCCCGGCGCTGTGCGCCCTGCTGCTGCGCCGCCGCGAACCGCCGCAGAAAGGCTTTTTCGCCGCTTTCAATCGCTGGTTCTCCCGCAACATGGATCGCTATACGGCCTTTACGCCGACGCTTATCCGCCACGTGACGCGCACGGGCGTATTCATCGCCGTGGTACTCGCGGTCATCTTCGTCGTATGGCGCAAGCTGCCCGCCGGGTTCCTCCCCGAGGAAGACCAGGGCTACGTCATGGTGATGGTCTCCACGCCCGAAGCCTCGGCGCTGCCCGTCACGCAGGCCGCCATGGAGGAGGCCGACGCCGTGATCCGCACCCTGCCCGAAGTGGCCTCGACCTCGTTCGCCGCAGGTTTCAACATGATGGCGGGCATCGCCTCGACCGACAGCGGCATCATCTTCGTCTCG
Source organism: Alistipes sp. UBA1686 (assembly GCF_002320215.1). Taxonomy (NCBI): domain Bacteria; kingdom Pseudomonadati; phylum Bacteroidota; class Bacteroidia; order Bacteroidales; family Rikenellaceae; genus Alistipes; species Alistipes sp. UBA1686. The sequence goes on along the minus strand of NZ_DCKA01000021.1, from coordinate 94,617 downwards.
CTGGTCGACTTCGCCGACCGCAAACTCTCGGCCATGGAAATCGCACAGAAACTCACCGACGAGCTGTACGTCGCTGTGCCGGGCGCCGAGTGCTATGCCTTCATCCCGCCCTCGATCCCCGGGCTGGGCATCACCTCGGGCGTATCGGTCGAGGTGCAGGATCTCGAAGGGCGCGGCACGGCCTACCTGCTCGCCCAGGCCGGACGGCTGATGGATTCGTTGCGCAAACAGCCCTCGATCGCCTCGGTGACCACGCAGTTCAACGCCGGGGTGCCCCAGCGCCGCCTGCGCATCGACAAGGAGCAGGCGCTCGCCGCAGGCGTCGACCTGGGCGTGCTGTACGGCGACCTGACGACCCTGCTGGGAGGCGCCTACATCAACAACTTCTCGCGTTTCGGCAAGCTCTACCAGACCTATATTCAGGCGGCCCCCGAATACCGGATCGACAAACGCTCGCTCGACAATTACTACGTCGCCTCGTCCTCGGGCGAGAGCGTGCCCGTATCGTCGTTCGTGGAGGTCGTCGACACGGTGGGCGTGGAATACGTCTCGCAGTTCAACCTCTACCGCTCGATCTCCCTCACGGTGACGCCCACGGCGCGCGCCTCGACCACGACCGTCATGCAGCAGATCACCCGTACGGCCGGCGAGGTGCTGCCCGACGACATCGGCACGGCGTGGAGCGGCACCTCCTACCAGGAAGCCAATGCCTCGAAGACGGGCGGGCTGGTCTACCTGCTGGCGCTGGTGTTCGTCTTCCTGGCCCTCGCGGCGCTCTACGAGTCGTGGGGACTGCCGCTGGCGATCCTGATGAGCGTCCCCGTCGCGGTGCTGGGCGCCGTGCTCTTCATCGGGGTATCGCACCTTTTGGACGCCTTCTTCGTCAACGACGTCTACATGCAGATTTCGCTGGTCATGCTCATCGGCCTGGCGGCCAAGAACGCCATCCTGGTCGTGGAGTACGCCGACCGGCTGTTCAACGAAAAGGGCCTGTCGCTGATGGACGCCGCGATCGGCGCCGCCAAACTGCGCGTGCGGCCGATCATCATGACCGCCTTCGCGTTCATCCTCGGCGTCATGCCCCTGGTATTCGCCAGCGGGGTCTACGCCACGGCACGCAACATCATGGGCGTGGCACTGGTGGGCGGCATGCTGTTCGCCACGCTGCTGGGCATCTTCGTCTACCCGGCACTCTACTATTTCGTGGGGCGCATCGGGAATTTCGAACGCCGCCGCGAACGCAAAAAACAGGAGGAAAAACTATGAAAACCGGATACCTTACCCTAATCTTCGCACTCGCCTGCGCGGCCTGCACACCCCGTTTCTACCCGCCCAAGATCGACGTGCCCGACGGCTACCTCTACGGCGAAGGCTTCCCGCGGGACACCGCGGCACTCGCCTCCGACTGGTGGCGGCTGTTCGGGGACACGGTGCTCGCCAACCTCGTGCAGCGGGCGCTGGAGAACAACCGCGACGTGGCCGTAGCGGCTTCGCGCGTGGAAGAGGCGCGGCAGAACCTCGGCGTCGTGCGGGCGCAGTTCCTGCCCCAGGTGGGCATAGGCGTCACGGCCGAGGGGGAATACACGCCGCAGACCAAGATCGTACAGACCTACGCCGTCGAACCGTCGCTCTCGTGGGAAATCGCCCTGTTTGGGCAGCTGCGCAACGCCAAACGGGCGGCCAGGGCGCAGATCGCCTCCTCGGAATGGGCGCTGCGGGGCGTGCGGCTGTCGCTGGCCGCGGAGGTCGCCACGACCTACTTCACGCTGCTCGAATACGAACGCGACCTGGCGATCGCCCGGCGCAGCTGCACCCTGCGGCGCGAATCGGCCGCACTGATCGACTCGATGTTCCGCTACGGCATGTCGGACGGCGTGGCGCTGGAGCAGGCACGCAGCCTGGTCTACACGGCCGAGGCGGACATCCCGCAATACGAGCGCGCCGTGAAGCAGACGCGGCTGTCGCTCGACATACTGCTGGGCGAAACGCCGCAGGCGGCGGACAGCACGGGCTCGGGGCTGCGCCTGCTCGCAGACCGCCATCCCGCCGACATCCCCGTAGGGCTTCCGTCGGAACTGCTCAAGCGGCGCCCGGACATCATGGAGGCGCGTTACAATATGCTCCAAGCGGCCGCGAATGCCGGGGTTGTACGCGGGGCAAGATTCCCGTCCATTGCACTGACAGCCAAAGGAGGAATAGCCTCCAATTCGATCAAAGGTTTAACTTCGGCAAACCCTTGGGCGTGGGATGCGCTGGGCTCGCTCACGCAACCCCTGTTCGCCTTCGGCAAGCTGCGCCGCTCGGAGCTGGCGGCCATGGAGCGTTATACGCAAGCGGCAAAGACTTACGAGCAAACCGTGCTGACGGCATTCGCAGATGTCGAGAAGGCGCTGGTCGCCATCGCCACCTACCGCACCCAGACAGAGCGTTCCTGCGAACTGGTCGTTTCGAACGACCGCATCGCCACCATGACGCAGGCGCTCTACCGCAGCGGGCTGTCGGACTACCTCGACGTAATTGACGCCCAGCGGAGCCTCTACCAGTCGCAGATGGAGCTGGTGAACATCGCGGCACAGCAGTACATCAACTACGTGAACCTCTGCAAGGCACTGGGCGGCGGGTGGTAAGGCCGCCCGAATATACCCACAAATGGGGATTGCATATCCGGCCGCAAAGTCGTATCTTTGGCGCCAAAACTAAAGAGCGACAATGCGTTTATCCGAACTTAAGACCGGCGAGTCGGCCACGATCCTCAAGGTGACGGGCCACGGAGGCTTCCGCCGGCGCATCATGGAGATGGGATTCGTCCGCGGGCAGCGGGTCGAAGTACTGCTCAACGCCCCCCTGAAAGACCCGATCGAATATAAAATCATGGGCTACGACATCTCGCTGCGCCGTACCGAGGCCGACATGGTCGTCGTACTCTCCGACAGCGAAGTGAACGAATACCTTGCCGGAGGACATCACCACCACCGCCATCATCCCGGGCACCGCCACGGGTATTGCGGCTGCGGAACGCCGGAACAAGCCCCCGAATACCCCGCCGCCGGGACGCCGGGCGCGGAAGACGACTGCGCCACGGCCGACGAGGTCATCTCGCGCCACAGCCGCACGATCGGCGTGGCGCTCGTGGGCAACCCCAACAGCGGCAAGACCTCGCTTTTCAACGCCATATCGGGCGGCCATGAACACGTGGGCAATTACAGCGGCGTGACCGTCGGCGCCAAGAGCGGGCACCGCTACTACCGCGGCTACCGCTTCGAGGTGACCGACCTGCCGGGCACCTACGCCCTTTCGGCCTATACCCCCGAGGAGCGTTACGTCCGCAGCCATGTCGCCGAAAAGACACCCGACGTCATCATCAATTCGGTCGTGGCGTCGAACCTCGAACGCAACCTCTACCTGACGACCGAGCTGATCGATATAAACCCGCGCATGGTGGTGGCTCTCAATATGTATGACGAGCTCGATTCACGCGGTTCGGAGCTCGATTACGACAACCTGGGACGGATGCTCGGCGTACCGATGGTACCCGTCGAGGCACGCAACGGCAAAGGCATCGAAGCGCTGTTGGACACCGTGATCGCCGTGTACGAGAACCAGGACGAGCGCGTACGCCACATCCACATAAACATGGGCCCCGTCATCGAAGAGGGGCTCCGGCGGCTCAAGGACGACATGAGCGACTACCGCGGCGAACTGCCCAAGGCCTTCCCGCCGCGCTACTACGCCATGAAGATGCTCGAAGGCGACAGGCAGGTCGAGGAACAGCTGCGCGGCAGCAGCCGCTACCCCGAGTGGGCGGAGATCCGCGACCGCGAGGCCAAACGCATTGCCGAAGCCCTGGGCGAGGATGTCGAGACGGCTTTCGCCAACCAGAAATACGGGTTCATTCAGGGGGCGCTCAAGGAGACCTACACCCCGGGGAAACGCGAAGAGGCCTCGGCCACGAAGCTGATCGACACCTTCGTGACGCACAAGCTGTGGGGCTTCCCGATCTTCTTTTTCCTGATGTGGCTGATGTTCTGGTGCACATTCAGCCTCGGCGCCTACCCGCAGGAGTGGATCGACACGCTCGTGGGATGGATCGGCAGCGGCGTGGACGCGCTGCTGCCCGCGGGGCCGCTGCGCGACCTCTTGGTCGACGGCATCATCGGCGGCGTGGGGGCAGTCATCGTCTTCCTGCCCAACATCATGATCCTCTACCTGTTCATCTCGTTCATGGAGGACTCGGGCTACCTGGCGCGCGCCGCGTTCATCATGGACCGCGTGATGCACCGCATCGGCCTGCACGGCAAATCGTTCATCCCGCTGATCATGGGCTTCGGCTGCAACGTCCCGGCCATCATGGCCAGCCGGACGATCGAGAGCCGAAGCAGCAGGCTGATAACCATACTTATAACCCCGTTCATGTCATGCAGTGCACGAATACCGATCTACCTCCTGCTCGCCGGGACGTTCTTCGCCGCCGACGCCAGTCTGGTGATGATCGGGCTCTATGTGCTGGGAGTCGTGCTGGCCGTCGTCACGGCACGGCTGATGCGGCGCTTCATGTTCCCGGTGGACGAAACGCCCTTCGTCATGGAGCTGCCGCCCTACCGCCTGCCGACATGGAAGACGACGCTCACCCACATGTGGGACAAATGCGCGCAATACCTGCGCAAGATGGGAGGCATGATCCTGATCGCTTCGATGGTCGTATGGTTCCTGAGCTATTACCCCCGCAGCGAAGAGGGCGGCACGGCGGCCCACTACGAGAACTCCTACCTCGGGCGTCTCGGGCAGAACTGCGCGCCGGTATTCACTCCGCTGGGGCTGAACTGGAAGGCGGGCGTGGCACTGCTGTCGGGTGTCCCGGCCAAGGAGATCGTCGTCAGCACGCTCGGCGTGCTCTATTCCGACGGCGGGGAGGCGGCAACCGCCCCCGGCGCTGGCACGACGGAGATCGTCACGGGGTCGGGCGAAAAGATCGAGATCGAAGGCGTACCGGAAAGCAGCATCGCCGTTATCGGCGGGGCGGACGGACAGACGGCGATCCGCATTGCGGAAAACACTGACGCACAGATCGGCACGGGCACGCAGGCGGGCAAGGTCACGGAGCCGGCCGGCGAAGACGAGGAAACCGTGAACCTCTCCCGCAAGCTGCTGGCAAGCGGCGACTTCACGCAGGCATCGGCACTGGCTTTCCTGGTATTCATCCTCCTCTACTTCCCCTGCATTGCGACCATCGCCGCCATCGGCGCCGAGGCCGGGTGGAAATGGGCCGCGGCCGCCGTGGCCTACAACACGGTGCTGGCGTGGGTCGTAGCATGGGCGGTCTACCGCCTTTTCATGTGGCTCTGACATGGGGTGGCAGGACTTTGCGGTCTGGGGTATCGGCATCGCGGTCGCAGCCGTCGTAGTGCGGCGGATGTGGTGCTTCTTCAGGGGCAGGCGGCGCGGCGGATGCGCGTCGTGCGCCAGTACGCAGTGCCCGCTGAAAAAGACACTCCGCACATAAAATCACAGGCGGGCGCAACAACTTCCGGCCGGAAATGCTATCTTTGCCCCGGAATCAAGCGCACACACAATGCCCGGACTTTTTTACATCCTTCTTTTCTGGCTGATCGGCAATGCATTGAGCATCCTTACCGGAGGTTATGTTTCAGGTAACATCATCGGCATGATCCTGCTCTTCGCAGCCTTGTGCCTGCATTGGGTCAAAGCCGAAACGGTACGTCCCGCAGCCCGGTTCCTGCTGGGGGCCATGGCACTCTTCTTCGTCCCCTACGGCGTAGGGCTGATGGACTCCTACCGCGTGATCCTCGACAACCTGTGGGCGATCGTAATCTCGGGCATCGCCTCGACGATCATCGTGCTGCTGGTGACGGGGCAGACGTTCCAGAGCCTGAACCGCCGCTCGCGCCTGCGCCGCATCCGGCACCTTCGTGAAACCGCCGCAAACACCCCGGACAATGATTGACAAGGCGTTCCTCTCCACCGACCTCTTCCTGCTGACGCTCACCGTGGGGCTTTACTGCCTCGGGACGGCGGTCTACCGCCGCATCCGGATGCCGCTGCTGCATCCCGTGCTGCTCACGTTCGTCGCCGTCATCGTATTCCTCCGTGCGGCGGACATCGGCTATGCCCGCTACCAGGAAGCCACGGGCATCCTCGACTTTGCCCTGGGCATGTCGGTCGTCGCACTCGGCTACCTGCTCTACGAACAGGTCGAACAACTGCGCGGAAGCCTGCTCCCGGTCGGCATCGCCACCCTTGCGGGTTGCGTGGCGGGCGTGCTGAGCGTCGTATATATCGCCATGGCGTTCGGCGCCGGACGCGAGATACTCAACTCGATAGCCCCCAAGTCGGTCACCGTGCCCATCGCCGTGTCGGTTTCGGGGCCGCTGGGCGGCATCGTCCCCGTCACGTCGGTCGTGGTGTTCTGCGTGGGGATCTTCGGCAGTATCTTCGGCGAGTGGATCCTGCGCCGCTGTGGCGTGCGGGATGCCGAAGCAAGGGGGTTTGCGCTGGGAGCCGCGGCGCACGGCATCGGTACGGCGCGCGCCATCGAGATGGGAGCCGTCGAAGGAGCCCTGAGCGGACTGGCGATGGCCCTGATGGGATTGGCTACGGCGCTGCTGATGCCGCTGATGGAGCGGTATCTGTATTAGCAGTAAGCCCTGCGGCAGGCGGACGGGCATATATCGGGCTTATAAAAGTCGCATCAAAGTTTTTTAAATTCTATAATAAATACTACTTTTGCACAATTGCTGGCAATTCGCACAAAAGTAGGTTAATATGGAGTGGTTACACACCTTGTTCTTCGGCAGCGGCATCGCCCATGCCGTGCTGACCTTCGCATTGGTCATCACCATCGGCATTTTGCTCGGAAAAGTCAAAATCGGCGGCATCTCGCTCGGAATCACATGGATTCTGTTCGTAGGTATCGTCCTGAGTCATTTCGGAATGACGGTGGACGGCGAGGTCAGGCACTTCGTGCAGGAATTCGGGCTGATTCTGTTCGTCTTCTCGATCGGTCTGCAAGTCGGACCGGGATTTTTCGCATCGTTCAAGCACGGCGGCATGACGCTGGTCATGTGTGCCGTAGCGATCGTACTGCTGGGCGTGGCGACGGCCTATGTAGTTCATCTGGCGACGGGCACGCCGATTCCGACGATGGTCGGCATCCTTTCGGGCGCAGTGACCAACACCCCCGGACTGGGTGCCGCGCAGCAGGCTTACACCGATGCGTTGGGAATCGAAGACCCCACGATCGCGCTGGGATACGCCGTGGCTTATCCGCTCGGCGTCGTGGGCATCATATTCACGATGATCTTCATCCGCTACGCCCTGCGCGTGAAGTTCGAAAAGGAGGACGAGGGGCTGGCGGCGCTGAGCCGTGAACACAAGCTCGCCGACAAGGTTTCGGTCGAATTCACCAACAAGACGCTCGACGGCCGCACGGTGGCCTATGTCCGCGACCTGATCAACCGTCAGTTCGTCATATCGCGCATCCTGCGTCCCGACGGAACGATCTCGATGGCCGATGCGGAGAGCGTGATACATATCGGCGACCGGCTGTGGCTGATCTCGCAGGCCGAGGACATCGAGGCGATCGTGGCCTTCTTCGGCCGCCGCGTGGAGATGACCGACGAGCAGTGGGGCAACAATACGCCCAATGCCGAGCTGGTGTCGCGCCGCATCCTGATTACGAAATCGTCGCTCAACGGCAAGAAATTCTCCGACCTGCGCCTGCGCACGAAATACGGCATCACCATCACGCGCGTAAACCGCGCGGGCGTCGATCTGATCCCCTATCAGGGCTTGGAACTGCAGGTCGGCGACCGTGTGATGGTCGTAGGGCCCGCGAAAGCCGTGGCGCAGGTGGCCGACGTATTGGGCAACTCGCTCAAGAAGCTGAACCAGCCTAATTTGGTGACGATCTTCGTAGGTATCGCTTTAGGTGTGCTGCTGGGGTCAATTCCGCTGCTCAACGTACCCCAGCCCGTGAAGCTCGGACTGGCAGGAGGCCCGCTGATCGTGGCCATCCTGATCGGACGCTTCGGCACGCATTTCCACCTGGTCACCTACACTACGATGAGCGCCAACCTGATGCTGCGCGAAATCGGCATCGCGCTGTTCCTCGCGGCGGTGGGCATCGGCGCGGGCGACGGATTCATCGACGCCATCGTCGACGGCGGTTACCGCTGGATCGGATACGGCGTCGCCATCACCGTCCTGCCGCTGATAATCGTCGCGCTGGTGGCGCGGCTGTGGCTCAAAATGAACTACTACACGCTGATGGGACTTATCGCCGGATCGACGACCGATCCCCCGGCGCTGGCCTACGCCAATGCGACGGCAGGCAACGACATGCCGGCCGTGGGTTATTCGACGGTCTATCCCGTAGTGATGTTCCTGCGCGTGCTGACGGCGCAGATATTCATCCTCTTCGCGCTGTAAGCGGGGTGGTTCGTAAAAAATGTTACGAACTGTTACCCGTCCCGCATGTCGCTCAAAAGCAGTTTTGGGCGGGAAATGAAGCGTCAGAGAGAGTCGGATGGCAGATAAAATTCAACGATGGCTTTTAAATTTTAATCGGAATACCTATCTTTGCTGCTGGCAAAAATCCAAACACCCTTATACTATGGCAAAAGCAGTCAATATCGCCCGTTCCCATCGGTTGGACGGCATCGGAGAGTACTATTTTTCGCGCCGTCTGCGCGAGATCGCCGAAATCGAAGCGGCAACGGGCCGTCAGATCGTGAAACTCGCTATGGGCAGCCCCGACCTGCCCCCGCACCAGTCGGTCATCGACCGCCTCGCAAAGGAGGCACAGCGCCCCGACGTACACAAATACATGTCTTACAAGGGAGAACCCATCCTGCGCAAGGCTTTTGCGGAGTGGTATAAGAAATGGTACCGCACGGAACTGGACTACAACAACGAAGTACTACCCCTGATCGGCTCGAAGGAGGGCATCATGCACATATGCATGACGTTCCTCAATAAAGGCGACAAGGTGCTCGTGCCCAATCCCGGCTACCCCACCTACTCGGCTGCCGTACGCCTCTCGGGCGGCGAGATGGTTCCCTATGCGCTGAACAAGCAGACCGGCTTCTACCCCGATTTCGAGGCGATCGAGAAGGCCGGGTTGGACGGCGTGAAGATGATGCTCGTCAATTACCCCAACATGCCGACGGGCCAGACCCCGACGATGGAGCTGTTCCAGAAAATCGTGGATTTCGGTGCCCGGCACAACATCCTGATCGTGCACGACAACCCGTACAGTTTCATCCGCAATGCCGCCGCCCCGATCTCGATCATGGAGGCCGAGGGTGCACGCGACGTCGCACTGGAGATGAACTCGCTGTCGAAAGGCCACTCGATGGCCGGCTGGCGCGTGGGCGTCGTCGTGGGCAAGAAGGAGTGGATCGACTCGATCCTGACGTTCAAGTCGAATATGGACTCGGGCATGTTCTACCCGATCCAGGCGGCGGCCGACACGGCGCTGGCACTGGGCGAAGAGTGGTTCGAGGAGCTCAACGGCATCTATTACGGCCGCGAGAAGCAGGCCTATGCGCTGCTCGACGCGCTGGGATGCAAATACCGCGAGCACCAGGCCGGGCTGTTCGTATGGGCCGAGCTGCCCGAATCGTACGAGGGCGACAGCTTTGCATTCTCGGACGAGGTGATGGACAAATGCGACGTGTTCCTGACCCCGGGCGGCATCTTCGGCTCGGAGGGCAACCGTTACATCCGCATCACCCTCTGCTGCCCTGAGGAATTGCTGAAAAAAGCTACGGACAATATCATCGCCAAGTTCGGGAAATAACTCCCGGGCAATACGGAATAAGGCGCTCCCCTCGCGGACATCGGTTCCCGAGGGGAGTTTTTTTCAGTTCGCTTTCCGGCGAAGAGGGGGCGGTGCCCGGCGTAAAGCGCGATCCCGCAGCGGGAAGAAGCTGCAACCGACGACTCTTGAAAAGAGGGGACGGAGCCCTGTCCCCCGAAATCCGAAACAGACACATATGGAGATAAAATCACTGGAAAATACATGTTTCGGCACGCTGTTCGAGGCATTCGGCCAGGCATTCGCCGATTACGAAGTCCAACTGGACGAAACACAGCTCCGGCGCATGCTGCGCAGGCGCGGTTTCGATCCCCGCCTGTCGTTCGCCGCGTTCGACGGGGAGCGGATCGCCGCGTTCACCCTGAATGGGAGAGGGAATTTCAACGGCCTGCCGACGGCCTACGACACCGGCACGGGAACCCTCGAAGCCTATCGCGGGCAGGGGCTCGCTGCAAAGGTCTTCGAACACTCCATCCCCTACTTGCGGGAGGCCGGAATCCGGCAATACCTGCTGGAAGTCCTGCAACACAACACAAAGGCGGTATCGGTCTACCGGAAGCTCGGGTTCGAAACGGCGCGTGAATTCAATTATTCCATACAACAGGGCGCGCACGTGCACCTCGGCGCGAAAATCCCGGACATTGCCTGTACGGTAACGCCCGTCGATGTGGGACGGTTCGCCCCCGACCCGCAGTTCTGGGATTTCATGCCCTCCTGGCAGAACAGCCCCGAGGCCATAAGGCGGGCTGCGGGGGACTTCGCCGGGCTGAGCGCCCGCGCAGAGGGGACACAAGTGGGATACTGCATCTTCGAACCCGCCTCGGGCGACATTGCCCTAATCGCTGTCGACAAGCGGTACAGGCGGCGGGGGATCGCCACCTCGCTGCTGCGGGAAGCGCTCCGGCTCAACAAGGCGGATTCGGTCAAGGCCATAAACACCGAGGCCGGCTGCGAATCGTTAACGGCGTTCCTGGAGGCGGCGAACATCGCCGTGACGGGGCGGCAGTTCGAAATGGTGAAAAAAATATAGGGGGGGCAAGGACAAAGCCCTCCGCACAGGGAGGGCTTTGTTCATGTACACGCGGGCGGTATGCCTACTCCTCCACGATGCGGATCGAGAGGATCAGATCGCCGGGACGGATGTCGTCGATGACGTCCAGCCCCTCGACCACCCGGCCGAAGCAGGTGTGGCGGCCGTCGAGGTGCTGCGTCGACTCGCGGGCGCAGCAGATGAAGAACTGCGAGCCGCCCGTGTCCTTTCCGGCATGGGCCATCGAGAGCACGCCCCGGTCGTGGTACTGGCGCGGCGCCGAGGTCTCGCATTTGATCTTGTACCCGGGGCCGCCCGTGCCGTCGCCCCGCGGGCAGCCGCCCTGGATGACGAAGCCCGGGATCACCCGGTGGAAGGTCAGCCCGTCGTAGAAATTGTGGTTGGCCAGCTCGACGAAGTTCGCCACCGTACCGGGGGTCTCCTCCGTATAGAGTTCGGCCTTCATGTCGCCTTTCTCGGTCGAAATAATTGCATATTGTGCCATATCGAAACAGGTTTTTAAGGTTCGAGGACTTTGATTTCGGCGGCCGCGGCCTTCACCCGTCCGCGTAGGGCATCGAGGTCGTCGCCCAGCGGCGCATAGCCCACGACGACGCCCATGCGGCGGTTGACGCGCGCCGAGGGTTTGCCGAAGATCCGCACGTCGGTACGGGGATCGGAGGCCAGCGCCCGGTCGATCCCCTCGTAGCGCGGCGCCACGGGGCTTGCCAGGGGCGAGAGCACCACGGCCGTGGCGCCCAGGCGTTCGAAAGTCACCGCGGGGATCGGCAGCCCCAGCACGGCGCGCAGGTGCAGTTCGAACTCATTGAGGTTCTGCGTCCCGGCCAGCGTCACCATGCCCGTGTCGTGCGGGCGCGGCGAAAGTTCGGAGAAATAAACCCCGTTTTCGTGGCTCAAGAAGAATTCCACGCCCCACAGCCCGGCACCGGTCAGGGCTTCGGTGACGGCGGCCGCCATGCGCTGCGCCTCAGCGAGGTGTTCCGGTGCCACGTAGGGCGACTGGAAACTTTCGCGATAGTCGCCGCCCTTCTGCACATGGCCGATTGGCGGGCAAAAGAGCGTCGGGCCGTCCTTCTGCGTGACGGTCAGCAGCGTGATTTCGCTGTCGAAGCGGATGAATTCCTCGATGATCAGCTCGCGGATATCGCCGCGCGACCCTTCGCAGTCGTAGTGCCAGGCTCTCTCCAGTTCGCCGGCATTCCTGACGAGCGACTGCCCCTTGCCCGAGGAGGACATCAGCGGCTTGACCACGCACGGGAACCCGATCCGGGTGGCAGCCTCCTCCAGTTCGGCGAGCGACGTGGCGTAGAAATAACGGGCGGTCTTCAGCCCCAGCTCCCGGGCGGCAAGGTCGCGGATGGCCTTGCGGTTCATCGTGAAATTGACGGCGCGGGCGCTCGGCACGACCTGGATGCCCTCGCGTTCGAAGTCGTAGAGGCGTTCGGTGCGGATCGCCTCGATCTCGGGGACGATGACGTCGGGGCGGTGCCGGGCCACGGCGGCGGCGAGCGCATCGCCGTCGAGCATCGGGAACACCTCGCAGGCGTCGGCCACCTGCATGGCAGGGGCGCCCGCATAGGAATCGCACGCCACGACGGTCTGTCCCAGTCGCTGCGCCGCGATTACGAACTCCTTGCCCAGTTCGCCCGAACCGAGCAGCATGATCTTTTTAGCCATATGTCTGTATTTTTCAGTGGCACAAAGATATGTTTTTTGCCCTGAATTTCGTACCTTACCGCATTAAAACTTACCTCGACGGCCATGAAAAATCAAACCCTCCGGCTGTGCTTCGGCATGGCGTGGTGCCTGTCGGCACTCGTTCCCGTGCATGCGCCTGCGGCAGGAGCCTCCGCGACGGCGGATCACGCAGCGCGGCGGGACACCCGAACCGCCGCGGCGCAAACACGCCCCTCCCCGGCCGATACGCTGCACGTCGTCTTTTTCACCGACATACATGTCACGCCGGGCAATGCACAGGACTCGCTCTTCCGCGTGGCCGTCGCCGAAGCCAACGCGTCGGATGCCGAACTGGTCATCTTCGGCGGGGATCTCACCAACACGGGCAGCGACGAGGAACTGGAGCACGTGTACGGGCTGATGTCGCAGCTCGAAAAACCGTGGTTCACCGTCATGGGCAACCATGAAACGACCTGGTCGGAGAGCGGATGCACGACATTCCGCCGCATATTCGGCCATGACGGGCGCGTCGCGCACCGTGCGGGAGGCTACCTTTTCCTGGGCTACAACTGCGGGCCCTACATGAAAATGGCCGACGGCGTCGTGCGCACCGAAGACCTCGCATGGCTCGGAGCGCAGGCCGACGGGGCCCGTCCCGGCGAACGTATCGTAAGCCTCTGCCACTACCCGCTCAACAAAGACCTCACCAACAGGCAGGAGGTGGTCGCAACGCTCAAACGGCTGGGCATCACCGCCTCGCTCTACGGGCACTACCACCGGCTCGACCTGCGCAATTTCGACGGCATCGCGGGCATACCCGGCCGGGCACTGGCCGGCAGGCCGGGCGAGGCGCCGGGATATACCCTGCTCGATTTCTTCGCCGACTCGGTGCGCATCCGCGAAAAGCCGCTCGGACACACCGCACGCACCCGCCATACGGTATGCCTGGAAGGGGATCCGCAAATACTCGCCCTGCCCTGCGACCCGCCGCCCGCCGCACCCGACTACGAAGGTCGCATGGAATACGTCCTGCAGGACAGCGCCATGGTACTGACGGGCGCGGGATGCTGCGGCGACATGGTTTACTACGGCAATTCACAGGGCGTGTTGCGGGCGTACGACACACGCCGGGGGCGCGAAGTGTGGCGGCACAGGTTTCCCGACGCGCTCTACACCACCCCGCTCTGCACGGACGGGCTGGTGATTGTCGGCGCCGCCTCGGGCGGGATATGGGCCTTCGACGCCCGGACAGGCCGCCGAAGGTGGCATCTGCCGACCGCCACGGCCGTCGTCGGCGACGGGCTCGTCGACCGCAGCTCGCTCTACATCGGGCTGGGCGTCGGCTCCGTCGGCCGCATAGACCTGCGCAGCGGCAAACTGCTCTGGCGTTACGACTACGGACAGGGACAGGCGCAGGGGCGCCCGACGCTCGCGGACGGGAAACTGGTATTCGGGGCGTGGGACAGGCAACTTTATTGCCTCGACGCCGCGACGGGCAGATGCCTCTGGAAATGGAACAACGGCCGCCCCGGCGTGTTCCTCTCCCCGGGGCATGTCGTGCCCCGCATCGCCGGCGGCAAGGTCTTCATCGTGGCGCCCGACCGGGCCGTGACCTGCCTCGACCTGGCTACCGGACGGCAGCTATGGCGCGACAACAGCCGCAAAGCGCGCGAAACGACGGGCCTCGGCGGTGACGGACGGCAATTCTATTACAAGACGATGGACGGCGAGCTGGCGGCCGTGGACACGTCGGCGGACGCCTACCGCGAAACATGGTGCACCGATCTGGGATGGGGATACGAATACAACTCCTGCCCGGCCTGTGTGCGCGACGGTGTGGTCTATGTCGCCGGGAGGCTCGGGCAGGTTGCCGCCGTGCGCGAAGACGGCACGCTGCTGTGGAGTGTGAAATGCTGCAATTCGGCAGGAAACGATTTCCGCCAGGCGCCCGACGGGTCGCTGTGGATTACCTTCGCCGAAGGCAAGCTCTTCCGGATTCCCTGACGGCACTTTGCGACAGACGCCTGCGAAACCAGATGCAGGCCATCGCCCTCATAAGGCTGCTGGACATACGACCGAAACCACGTTTTAAGACGCATAAAAGTGTCCGCCACGAATTGCGAAGGGCCGCTGCGCCGACATCCGTTCTGCAAGCAATAAAGGATATAATACAACAAGAAAACGCATCCGCTTTATTTATAAGCAGATGCGTTTTACATTCGTGGAGGTGGCGGGAGTCGAACCCGCGTCCAAACAGGGAACCCGAAAGCTTTCTACACGCTTAGCCGCCGTTTGATCCTTCTACCCGGGCCTGGCAGGCGGCAACCGAACCCGAGTCCCAGTCCCTGAATTTCGCACACCGGCCGGGACGCTCCGGTGCACTATCCCTGAATTGATGATACCCCATATGGAAAGCGGTTAAAGGGCGGAACCACTCCCCGGGATACTCGTCGTCAAGCCGCCTTGGGCCCGGCGATTAAGCTAATTTTCCTTGAAAATTATGCAGCGAGTGCATAGCTGTTATTGCCATTTGAATCTTGAGCGTCGGGATTTACGAGCCGCCACACAGCGCTCGGCGTGCTTACAATCAAACTCTGCCTGCTGTCAAAACCGGGCACCCCCAGAATTTCGCGGGACAAAGCCTCATGGAAACAGTGCAAAAATAATACTTTTTTTCCAAATACCGCTCCTCGGGCAGGAAATACATCGGGGATCGGCAGATTTTCCGGAAACAGGGCAGGAACGGACGCGGCCACCGCGGTACCCCTTCCCGGCACAGGTTTCCCTACCGGGCTGCCACAGCGCCGCCGTTGTTTCGCGGCGGGCGATCCCCCGGAAAACGTCGGACACTTCCCTACCGGCAAAACCCGCAACGCACGACGCGGTTATATCTCCGCCAGCAATGTCCCCAATACGCGGCGGATATGCTCCCCGCTGAGCGGCTTGGCGACATATCCGTTGGCCCCGGCAGCGAAGGCTTTCTGCCGGTCACGGTCGTAGGCGAATGCCGTGACCGCGACGATCGGCACGGCGGGATCGAACGCGCGGATCCGCCGCGTAGCCTCGAACCCGTCCATCACAGGCATCTTGATGTCCATCAGGATGGCCGCAGGGTTCATTTCCCGGCATATCCGCACCGCCTCCTCGCCATTGACGGCCCGCACGATGTCGAACTCCTTGCGGAACATCAGCGACACCAGCAGGAAATTGCTGTCGGTATCCTCGGCCACGAGCAGCAACGGGAGTTTCCCGTCCTGACAGGACACGGGATGCGGAGCCTCAGCCACAACGGACGGTTCGTCGTCCGGCCCGGCATTGCATGCCACGGCAGGTATGGTGAACCAGAAACGGGAGCCCCGGCCTTCCTCCGACTCGACGCCGATATGCCCGCCCATCTGCTCGACGATGCTCTTCGAGATCGAAAGCCCCAGCCCGGTGCCCTGCGCAAAGCTGTTGAGCTTGACGAAGCGGTCGAAAACAGTGCGCAGATGCTCTTCGGAGATGCCTTTTCCCGTATCCTCGACGTAGAACAGCAAGTCCCTGGCCTCCCGGCGGTAGCCCAGCGTGATGGAGCCTTGCTCGGTGAATTTCACCGCATTGTTGATGAAGTTGGTGATGACCTGCAACAGCCGGTTCTTGTCTCCGACGATGCAGCATTGCGCCTCATGGTCGCCGAAAAGCAATTCGACGGGCTTGTCCTGTACCTTGAGGCTCAGCGCTCGCACCGCCTCCTCGCACATGCGGTTGACGTCGACCATACCGTAATTGAACTCGAACGTTCCGGCCTCGATCTTCGAAAGGTCGAGGATATCTGATATCAATTTGAGCAACAGATCGTTATTCTCCTCGACGACCTGCATGTACTCGCGGCGCTCCGCGATATCGTCGGTTTCGGCCAGCAGGTTCGAGAATCCCACGATGGCATTGAGCGGCGTACGTATCTCGTGGCTCATATTGGCCAGGAAGGCCGATTTCAGGCGGTCGCTGACCTCGGCCTTGTTCTTGGCTTCGATCAGGCTCTTCTCCGTCTGCTTGAGTTCCGTGACATCGAAATTGACGCATACCATTTCGATCTTCGAGGGGTCGGTATTCAGCGGGTTGCGCACCACATTGACGCGCGTCCACCCGCTCTTGCCGTCGCGGAGCCCGACCCGCAGGTCGAGCGTGAAGCCGTTCGACTCGTTGGCCTTGACCCGCCCGATTTCCCGGAATATGGCCTCCCGGTCTTCGGGATTGACATGGTTGTAGACGCCGATCACCTGCGTCATGGGGGTGTCGCTCTCCTCGCCCAGGTTGCGGTACCATTGCGGCACGGCATACCCGTCGCGGGTCACCAGGTCGAAGCGGGCGTACCCCACCTTGCCGAAGCGGCTCACCAGCGAGAACGAACTTTCGAACTCCTCCAGTCTGTGGTGGGCTTCGTTGATCTCGGTGTTGTCGATATTCAGCACCAGGAAGTTGACCAGTTCGCCGTACATGTCGTACAGCATGGTCACCTTGGTATATATCTGCACGCTGCCTTTCTTGCGGGAGGGATAGTAGCCGCCCAGCCGGTCGAAAGGATAATCGAGCCTGAAGGACTGCTCCTGCCCGTTGCGCACGTTGCGGCGGATCTCCTCGGGCACGATCGGGTTCTCGAAAAAATTGATCCCCAGCACATCCTCCTTCGCCGCGATGCCGAAGATGTCGAGGTTTTTGGTGTTGATGTCGACCAGGCAGCCCTCTTTGTCATAAAGCTCCACCCCGACCTGGACGTTGTCGAAAATATTGCGCAGCATTTTTTCGCTGTTGAACAACGCCTCGTGGGCATTGCGCATTTCCGTAGTGTCGGAAAAGAGGCTGATGACCTCGTCCGACCGGGTCGTATAGAGGATGGAATGTATCCAGCGTTTCGAGATCTCGTAAAAGGAGTCGCGCTCGATAAATCCGTCGCTGCGGAGCACCTCCGTAAAAGTTTTCAGATATTGCTCCATATCCAGTCCCAGTTCGGAGATACGCCTGCCGATATAGGTTTCGCGCTTGGTACCCATGATCTTGTCGGCGGTGTAGTTGGTATCCAGCACCAGCAGGTCGACGGGTTTCCCCTGCTCGTCACGGATGACCCGCAGCTGGGCATACCCCAGGGGCATGTGGTGGTAGAGGCTCTGGAGGTACTTGCGTTCGGACTGCGCCTCGCGCTCGGAGCGCTGCAATTCGATACAGAGGCTGATGATATTGATCAGCGACGAAAACCACTGGAAATCCTCGCCCGTCCATCTCCGGGGCCGGTTCACGATGTCGATGCCGGCATATCCCCACACCTTGTCGCGCGAGAGGAGCGGCACGGCGATCAGCGACTTGATGTCCTGCATGGCCAGCACCTCGCGCTCGCGGAAAGCCTCGTCGGGCAATTCGTCGAGCGAAGAGATGATTACGGGCTGGCCGTTGGCGATGCGCTGCGTCCACCAGGGCACCTCGTCCATCGAAATACCGCTTACCAGCTCCTGTTCCCCGGTGACGTTCTCGGCCGTGACTTCGTAGGTGCAATTATATAAGCGGTGTTCGGGGTCGGATTCGATGATATAGGCCCTGCCGCCATCGAACATGGTCAGCACGTCGGCCAGGATTTTGTTCACCACGGCATCCAGGTCGTCGACCTTGAGCAGCGAAAGCAGCGTCTGCGAAATGCTGTTCAGCCGGAACAGCAGGTCATTGATGCGTTGCTTTTCCTGCGAATTCACCACTTCGGACGGCGGGTCGACCACCCGGAAATAGCCCGTCAGCAGCATTCCCCCGTCGTCGGCGACCTCTTCGCGCAACAGTTTCCAGTAGCACCATATCTCTCCCTCCGCCCCTTGCAGCGGATAGAGGCGTTCGGCGCCGCCCCGCACCCCGATCGAGGCGAGGGCGTATTCCCGGTAGGCCGGAGTTATCATCTTCCCGAACTCTTCGTAGGTCACTTCGCACGAAGCGACCCCCAGCAGGTCGCGGAGCCCTTCCGAAATATGGAACACGCGGCGGTTACGGTCGGCTTGCCACCAACCGATTTTGGCATCCCGCATAATCTCCCGCAGGATCTCATTTTCTTTCATTCACAGATTTTTTGCTTACCAACAGACCGAGGCGTCACGGCCTATCGTGCAAATTTAAGCACCCTCGGGCGGAAATGCAAATTATACGGTTGTTTTTGCGCAACCCAAAGGGCTTTTTTGTTGTATATTTCCGGTCGAGAAGGATCAAAATATCCCTTCAGAAGCAGTTTTGGCGGTTTTTTTCGCCGTGCCGACATCCCCGTACGGATATTTTGACTATCTTTGGAAAATAATTCCAGCGACCAGAACCTATGAGCGAAAAATATGTCGTAAGGCTGAAAAACGCAGCCATCTACCATGCGGACAACCCGTTCGGCAGCACCTCGGCCGAGAAGCTGATGCGCCGGGGAGAGATGGTGCTGTCGGATGTGAACCTGTGTGTGGCTCCGGGCGAATTCGTTTACCTGATCGGACGCGTCGGCAGCGGCAAGAGCACCCTGCTCAAAACCCTCTACGCCGAGGTGCAGCTGCTCTCCGGCGAAGGACGCGTGGCAGGCTACGACCTGCGCAGGCTCAGGCGCCGCGACATCCCCTACCTCCGCCGCCGGATCGGCATCGTATTCCAGGACTACCAGCTGCTGACCGACCGCAACGTCTTCATGAACCTCTATTACGTAATGAAAGCCACGGGATGGAAGCGCGAAGACCAGATCCGGGAGCGGATCGACCAGGTGCTCAAGCTCGTAGACCTCGAGGCCAAAAGCTACAAAATGCCGTTCGAACTCTCGGGGGGCGAGCAGCAGCGGCTGGTCATCGCACGCGCCCTGCTGAACGACCCGCAGGTACTGCTGGCCGACGAGCCCACCGGCAACCTCGACCCCGTGACGGCCGAAGGCATCATGCGGCTCTTCCAGGAGATTGCCGGCCGCGGCTGTGCCGTGGTCATGTCCACGCACAACACCGCACTGATCGAGAACTACCCCGCCCGCGCCATACTCTTTGCGCAGGGTAAAATCCGCGAGGTAGACCTCAAAGCCGAACTCGGATAACAGACCGTAAACCCCACGCTGCCGCATCCCGCCCGGGGTATGTTGCGGCACACCCTGCGGGGATGCCTCCGAAACGTCCTGCAACCGCAAAAAATCGGCTGGCAGAAGCCAGACGGCTATTGTTTATTCGGGATATATTTCGTATATTTGTACGATATTTTAAAGACGACAGATGAGTACCGAATTAGAAAACGTAAAAAAGCAAGAAGAAGAATATTCCGCTTCGAATATCCAGGTTCTCGAAGGGCTTGAGGCGGTGCGCAAGCGCCCCGCCATGTATATCGGCGACATAGGCGAGAAGGGCCTGCACCATCTGGTCTACGAGGTGGTCGACAACTCGATCGACGAGGCGCTGGCGGGCTATTGCACCGACATCGACGTGACGATCAACGAGGACAACTCCATCACCGTACGCGACAACGGCCGCGGCATCCCGACCGACTACCACGAAAAGGAGGGCAAATCGGCACTCGAAGTCGTGCTTACGGTTCTCCATGCGGGCGGTAAGTTCGACAAGGGCAGCTACAAGGTTTCGGGCGGCCTGCACGGCGTGGGCGTATCGTGCGTGAACGCGCTTTCGACGCTGCTGATCGCCGAGATCCGCAGCCGCGACGGGAAAATATACCGCCAGACGTACAGCAAGGGCGCTCCCACCTCGCAGGTCGAGGTCATCGGCGAATGCTCCGACCGCGGCACCACCATCACGTTCAAACCCGACGAGAGCATCTTCACGCTCACGACGGAATACAAATACGACATCCTGGCCAACCGCCTGCGCGAACTGGCGTTCCTGAACAAGGGCATCCGCCTGAACCTCTACGACAAGCGCAAGGACGACGAAGGCAAGACCCGCGAAGACCACTTCTATTCGGAAGAGGGCCTCAAGGAGTTCGTCCAGTACCTCGATGCCACGCGCGGCACGCCGATCATCGACCAGATCATCTACCTCGACACCGAAAGGAACGGTGTCCCGGTCGAGGTGGCCATGCAGTACAACGACTCGTTCTCGGAGAACGTGCACTCCTATGTTAATAACATCAACACCATCGAGGGCGGTACGCACCTGACGGGCTTCCGCCGCGCGCTGACCCGCACGCTCAAGAAATACGCCGAGGATTCGGGCATGCTCGCCAAGCTGAAGTTCGACATCAACGGCGACGACTTCCGCGAGGGCCTCACGGCCGTGGTTTCGGTGAAGGTGCAGGAGCCGCAGTTCGAGGGCCAGACCAAGACCAAACTGGGCAACGACGAGGTCTCGGCCGCCGTAGATCAGGCGATGTCTGCCGCCCTGGGCCACTACCTGGAGGAGAACCCCAAGGATGCCAAGGCCATCGTGCAGAAAGTCATCCTGGCCGCGACGGCACGCCACGCGGCACGCCACGCCCGAGAGATGGTGCAGCGCAAGACCGTGCTTTCGGGAGCCGGGCTCCCTGGCAAACTGGCCGACTGTTCGAGCCGCGACCGTTCGATCGCCGAAATCTTCTTCGTCGAGGGTGACTCGGCAGGCGGCACGGCCAAATCGGGCCGCGACCGTAATTTCCAGGCCATCATGCCGCTGCGCGGTAAGATCCTGAACATCGAAAAGGCGCAGGAGCACCGCATGTGGGAGAACGAGGAGATCAAGAACATGTTCACGGCGCTGGGTGTGACGATCGGCACCGAGGAGGACAGCAAGGCGCTCAACCTGGAGAAACTCCGCTACGACAAGATCATCATCATGACCGATGCCGACGTCGACGGCAGCCACATCGCGACGCTGATGCTGACGTTCTTCTTCCGCAAGATGAAGGAGCTGATCGAGAACGGCCACGTCTACATCGCCACCCCGCCCCTCTACCTCGTGAAGAAAGGCAAGCAGGAGCGCTATTGCTGGACGGAGAAGGAACGCGACACCATCACCGCCGAATTCGGCAAGGGGGCGCACGTGCAGCGTTACAAAGGTCTCGGCGAGATGAACGCCCACCAGCTGTGGGAAACGACGATGAACCCCGACACGCGCATCCTGCGCCAGGTGAACATCGAAAACGCTGCCGAGGCAGACCGCATCTTCTCGATGCTGATGGGTGACGAAGTGCCGCCCCGACGCGAATTCATCGAGAAAAACGCGCATTACGCAAATATCGACGCATAATGAAAAGGAAAAGGATTGCCCTTGCGAAAGGTGCGATCCTTTTCTTTATATAACCGATATTACAGACTGACACTATGAAAGTTACCGTAATCGGAGTCGCCGGAGGAACCGGCTCGGGAAAGTCCACGCTCGTCAAACGCCTGCAAGAGGCCTTCGTAGGCGACGACGTCGTGACGCTCTGCCACGACTACTATTACAAGGCGCACCCCGAGCTGACCTACGAGGAACGCACGAAACTCAATTACGACCATCCGCAGGCGTTCGACACGCAGATGCTGGTCGACCACATCAAGGCGCTGAAGGACAACGTCCCCATCGAGCACCCGGTCTACTCGTTCGTCGACCACGACCGTACGGCGGAAACCGTGTGCGTGAAGCCTTCGAAGGTAATCATCGTCGACGGCATCCTGATCTTCGAAAACAAGGAGCTGCGCGACATGATGGACATCAAGGTCTATGTGGACACGGACGCCGACATACGCCTGGCGCGCCGTATCCTGCGCGACGTCTGCGAGCGCGGGCGTACGATGCAGTCGGTCATCACGCAATACACCTCGACCGTGAAGCCCATGCACGACGAGTTCGTCGAACCCTCGAAGCGCTACGCCGATGTCATCATCCCCGAGGGCGGTTTCAACTCGGTGGCCGTGGCGATGCTGATCCAGAACATCAGTTCGCTGATCGCGCGTAACGAGTAGCCGGACAACCGGGTGACCGAAAGGCCCGAGAACGGCATTATGGGAAAGGAGATAACAGGACGGGACTCCGAGGAATTTACGGATATCCTGCAACGAAAACCCCGGCGCAAAGAGATTGCGCCGGGGTTTTATTTCGGAATCGGAATCCAAGCCGCAGCCGCTTTGCACCCTAAGGCTACGATCAGCTGCGACTTGCCGGCTGCGGCAGCCAACCGTCACTGCACATGGGTACCCGGGGCCAAACAAAACAGAAAGCACCCGCCTGCCGCGGAACCGAATGCCGGAAGGAAGGAACACGCCGGGGCGGAAAAGGCTACTCGCCCCGCCGGGAGATGTCGAAGCTGAAATTTTGCCCGTCCTTTGTTCCCATGGCGCTCTCCTGCCAGCGGTTGTTCACCGCATCCCACTCCGAAAAAATAGCTATATGGTCGTACTCGAACGGCAGGATCACCTTCCCGTTATTGGCGACGATCCCGAAGCGTTTACACCCCGTGGCATCGGAGATGGAGGCCGCCGCGTGCCCGTATTTTCCTCCGTCCTGCAAATCGCCCACCCGGAACGGCAGCACAGTTTCCCCGTTGGGGCCGATCAGCGTATAGGTATATTCGCCGTCCTGCTCCATGCCGACCCATGTGTTGGCAAAGCGGAAGCCCGAAGCCATGTCGAACTGACAGGGGATTACCTCCTTCCCGCTGCGGTCGATATAGCCGTAGGCCAATTTCCCGCCCGCAACAACCTTGCTCACTACGGCCCGGTCGCCCAGGAACTCCTCGGCACTGTAAAAGTTGCACGGCACGACCTGTCGCCCCGACTTGTCGATGAACCCCCATTTGACATAGTATTTTCCCTGAATGCCGACCGGGGCCAGCCCGTCCTGCGCGAAATCCCGGGCGTCGTCGAACTGCACAGGAATAACGATTCTGCCATCCGGGGCGATATACCCGAACTTCCCGCGGAATTCGTACGCATCCCGAAACGTAATCCCCGCCACGTTTTCCTTCTCGACATAGGCACCAACACCCACGCGGGCGAGCCCGTTGGAAAAATCGCTGCAATAGTCGTAACCGATGCTGCGTACATAGCCCAGCGTATCGGCGAGCGAGAATTCCCGTTCGGCGGCCGTGCCGGTGCGGGCCACACAGACCCCGTCACGGACACCGCCCAAGCGCTCCCACTCCAGCGGCACGACCACACGCCCCGAGCGGTCGATCAGGCCGTAGAGCATCCTGCCGTCCCGGACTTTCCGCCCGACCACGGCATGGCCGTTGCCGAAATCCGCGGCATCGTCATAGGCCGGCGGCACCACCACCTGCCCGAGGGTATCGGCATAGCCGTATTTCCCGTTGGATTCCATACGCGAATCGGGAATACGGAACCCGCCCTTATTGACCCTTATAAGTCCGTCGACCGCAGGCCACACCACATCGTATTTCGCATCGAGCCGCCGCGCCACCTCCGGGCTTTGCGCCACGACATGTCCGGTAAAAATCACTCCGCCCAGCAAAGTCGCCACGGACATGATGCGATGCTTGATCATATGCCTGTTATCTTTTTGATTTCGTTGAGTTTATTAAGCGCCTCGATGGGTGTCAGCGAATTGATGTCCAGCCCCTTGATCTGGTCGCGGATCTGCACCAGCACCGGATCGTCCAGCTGGAACATCGACAACTGCATGTTCTGCGGGGCACCGGCCTCGGCGGCCTCCCTGACCGACGGCGACGGTTTCTTGCCGCGGCTTTTGAGGCTGCGGCTCGGTACGATTTCGTTGTTGCCATAGACCAATTCGAGGTTGCGCAGGATCTCGTCGGCACGCGACACCACCGACATCGGCATGCCGGCCATGCGCGCCACGTGGATACCGAACGAGTGTTCCGTGCCGCCGCGTTCGAGCTTGCGCAGGAAGACGATCTGGTTGCCCATCTCCTTGACGCTCACGTGGTAGTTCTTCACGCGGGGGCACATCTGCTCCATTTCGTTCAGCTCGTGGTAGTGTGTGGCGAAGAGCGTTTTGGCGTGCGCCGTCGGGTGGTTGTGCAGGTACTCGACCATCGCCCAGGCGATGGAAATACCGTCGTAGGTACTCGTGCCGCGGCCGATTTCGTCCAGCAGGACGATGCTGCGGTCGGAGATGTTATTGAGGATGCTGGCCGATTCGAGCATCTCGACCATGAAGGTCGATTCGCCCTGCGAGATGTTGTCCGACGCCCCGACGCGCGTGAATATCTTGTCCACCACACCGATATGCGCAGACTTGGCGGGAACGAAGGATCCCATCTGCGCCATCAGGATGATGAGCGCCGTCTGCCGCAGCAGGGCCGACTTACCCGACATGTTGGGGCCGGTGATCATCATGATCTGCTGTTCCTTGTCGTCGAGCAACACGTCGTTGGGAATATACTCCTCCCCTACGGGCATGAGCGTCTCGATGACGGGATGGCGTCCCTGGCGGATGTCGATGCGCTTGCCGTCGTCGAGCACGGGGCGGACATAGCGGCGTTCGCAGGCGATGCGGGCGAAGGATTGCAGGCAGTCGACACGCGCCACGACAGCGGCGTCGCGCAGCAGCACGGAGAGCGAACGGCTTATGTGGGCGATGATGTCGGCATAGATGCGCTGTTCGATCACCAGCATCTTCTCCTCGGCCCCGAGGATCTTCTCTTCGTATTCCTTCAGCTCCTCGGTGATGTAGCGTTCGGCATTGGCAAGGGTTTGCTTGCGGATCCAGCTCTGGGGAACCTTGTCCTTATGGGCGTTGCGCACTTCGATATAGTAGCCGAAGACGTTGTTGTAGCTGATCTTGAGCGACGGGATGCCCGTCGTCTCGCTCTCGCGCTGCTGGATGCGTGCCAGGTAATCCTTGCCGTGGAGCGCAATGCGGCGCAGGTCGTCCAGCTCGGGATCCACGCCGTCTGCGATGACGCCGCCCTTCTGAATCTGGTTGTTGAGCGGATCGGGGTATATCTCCCGCGCGATGCGGTCGCGCACGTCGGTCATCAGGTCGATCTGCGCCGCCAGCGCATGCAATCGGTCGTCGTCCGTGGATTCGAGCGCCGCCTTGAGCAATTCGACCGCAAAGAGCGAATTCTTGAGCTGCACCAGTTCCCGGGGCGTCACCCGCGCCGCGGCGATACGCGACGCGATACGCTCCATGTCGCCCACCAGCGCCACCTGCTCGCGCACGGTGTCGGCCAGGTCGGCATCCTCGACGAAATGTCCGACTACGTCCAGCCGTTCGTTGATCTGCACGGTATCCTTGACGGGCATGGCGATCCAACGTTTGAGCAGGCGGCCGCCCATGGGGGTGAGCGTGCGGTCGATGACATCGGCGAAGCTGCACTTCTCGCACCCCCCGTTCGACGAGAACAGCTCGAGGTTGCGGATCGTGAATTTGTCGACCCACACGTAGTCGTCCTGGTCGATACGCGAAATCGAACGGATATGGGCGATGTCGCGGTGCTCGGTGAATTCGAGGTAGTAGAGGATGGCGCCGGCGGCGGATATGCCGCTGGTGAAATGGTCGACGCCGAAGCCCTTGAGCGACGTGGTCATGAACTGCTTGCAGAGTTTTTCACGGTTGACCTCCTCCGAGAAGACCCATTCGTCGAGCCGGTAGGTGTAATGTTTCGACCCGAAAGCGGCAGAGAAGCGGTCTTCGTAACCGCGCTGGTAGATGATCTCCTTGGGTGCGAGGTTCGAAATGAGCTTGTCGACGTAGTTGTCGGAGCCTTCGGCCACGTAGAACTCGCCCGTCGAAATGTCGAGGAACGCCACACCGGTCGTCTGCCGGCCGAAGTAGACCGAAGCGAGGAAGGCGTTTTCCTTGTTGGCCAGGATATTGTCACCCAGCACGATGCCCGGGGTGACCAGCTCGATCACGCCGCGCTTGACCAGCCCCCTGACGAGCTTCGGGTCTTCGAGTTGTTCGCAAATGGCTACGCGCTCGCCCGCCCGTACCAGCTTGGGCAGGTAGGTGTCGATGGCATGGTAGGGAAACCCGGCCAGTTCGACGTAGGTTGCCGATCCGTTGGCCCGCCGCGTGAGCGTAATGCCGAGGATGCCGCTGGCCTTGATCGCGTCCTCGCCGAATGTCTCGTAAAAGTCCCCTACCCGGAAGAGCAGGATGGCATCGGGATGCACCGCCTTGATCGAATAATATTGCTTCATCAGCGGTGTCTCGACGTATTTTTTGTCTATTTTTTTCTCTGCGTTCACAATAAAAAATTGTATGTAATTTCCATACAAAGATAACAGAATTTGGTTCTCAAACCAAGCCGGGAATGGAAATTATTTTTGTTTTTTTTGCTACGCAAAGATACTCTATTTTACAGAATTTCATTCATTTCGAATACTTTTCGGTAAAATTCGGCCTTCCACTCCACAGGCCGCGGATAGGCCCGCGACGAGGAGGGCATACGCCACAGCCGCATGTTCCGCCCGGCATATTCGAACCCGATGCTCTGGCCTACGGCCGGTTCGTCGCACCCCGTGATCGCACGCAGCGTATCGGTGGCTTTCTGGCCGGTAGTGACGAGGGTGCGGCAGGCCGGGATACGCGCCAGCAGGGAGGCGAGATCCACCTCGCGCACGACTTGAAGAAAATTATCCGACGCATTGTCTTTCAGCCGGATGACTTCGACCGCCGTGTCGTAGAGTGCGATCCCGCGGCAGCGGCAGAAGGCCTCGATGCGCTCCTTGTCGAATTTCCGGCCGCCGGGCATCAGGAAATGCGACTTGTCGCCCGTGGCAAGGTAGCCCACGATCCGCCACATGTCGTTTTGCAGGTTCGGGTAGAAGAAATCCATCGACCAGCGGATGCGCTTGGGCGGGAAGCTGCCCAGCATCAGCACCCGGGCGTTGGCCGGCAGGAAAGGTTCGAGGGGATGCAGTTCGCTATTCATAGAACTTCTTGTCGAAATTTACGAGGTACAGTTTATCGGTGGCGCGCGTCAGCGCCGTGTAGAGCCAGCGGAGCATGTCGCGCGTCATGGGCTCGTCGCCGAACAGACAGCGGTCGACGAAAACGGCCTTCCACTGCCCGCCCTGGGCCTTATGGCACGTCACGGCATAGGAGAATTTCACCTGGAGCGCGTTGAAATGCGGGTTCTCGCGGATCTCCTTGAAGCGCTTGATTTTACTTTTGACGTCGAGGTAGTCCTTCTCGACCTCGTAGAAAAGGCGCGAGGACTCCTCGCGGGTCAGCGACGGGGATTCCGAGGCGATCGTGTCGAGCAGGATCCTGCATTCGATCTCCGTATCCTCGTAGTCGGGGAATTCGAGCACGACGTCGGCGAAACGGAAACCGTAGAAATCCTCGTAGCGCCGCAGCCGTTTGAGCCGCGCGATGTCGCCGTTGGCGATAAAGTGCATCGGGCAGTTTTCGGTGTGCCCGGTATAATAATAGTTGTTCTTCACGACCATCAGCATGTCATTGCTCTCGATCTCCTCCTCGGCATAGAGCACGTTGCGGCGGATGCCCTCGTTGTAACGGTTGGCACGCTTGTTCGAACGGGTGATGACGATGGTTTCGTCGCGGCCGTACCGGGCGTAACAATCCTGCAGCTTTTCGAGGAACTCCCCGCCTTCGACCGCCTCGATGTCGGGGAAGCCCATTTCGAAATGCGGGATTTCGTGGATGCCGTTCTCGAGCATGCACCGCACGAGCGTGGCATTGAAAAGAATCCCCGACTCGGCCTCCTGGCGCACCACGTCATCCATCGTGGCGTACTCGACATCGCCGAAACGGGCGAGCGACGCGGCGTCGAGCGCCGGGCTGCGATCCGCCCCGACGGGCGGCAGCTGGGCGCTGTCGCCGACGAGCACCAGGCGGCAGTCACGGCCGCTGCGGACGTATTGCACGAGGTCTTCGAGCAGCGACCCGGAACCGAAAAGCGCCCCGCCGCCCGGGCTGTCGGAGAGCATCGAGGCCTCGTCGACGATGAATACCGCCCCCTTCTCGGCGTTGAAGTTGAGCGAATATTTCGATTCGTAATCGGCATTGGTGCGCTGTCGGTATATCCGCTTGTGAATGGTAAAAGCCTTTTCCTGAGCGTATTGGGCGAGGACTTTGGCCGCACGGCCCGTCGGGGCGAGCAGGATGGGTTTGATATTCAAATCCTTAAGCGCCCCCACGAGTGCCGCAATCAGCGTCGTTTTGCCCGTGCCGGCATACCCGTTCAGCACGAAAATCCGCGAAAAATCGTCACCTGCAAGGTATTCGGACAATTTTTCTATGATTTTTTTTTGCCCAAGAGTTGTTTCAAAACAAATTTTAGCGTAAATTTGGGTCGCAATACGTGTGCTGAACATGCGTGTGTTTTATTTTGTACAAAATTACAAACAAATATTAGATTAGCTTAAAAAATGAAAAAAATCGCTCAAATCATTCTTGCTGTAGCTATCGTGGCGCTGGTCTACGTTATCTACGACCAGATCTCGACCCCGATCAAGTTCGATGACGAGTTGAAGGCCAAGAAAGCCCAGGTCATCGACCGCATCAAGGACATCCGTACGGCACAGCGCGCATTCAAGTCGAAGTACCAGCGTTTCACGGGCAGTTTCGACACGCTGGCGAATTTCATCCTGCAGGATACGCTCGAACTCGAGCGCAAGATCGTCGACGAGGATGACTCCGTAGCCATGGCACAGCTGAAGAAGATGGGCAAAAAGAACGTCGAGAAGTTCAAGATCGCCGTGATCGATACGATCTTCTCGCCCAAGCGCCTTTCGAAACAGGACGTTGAGCAGCTGCGTTACATCCCCGGCACCGATGACAAGGCCCAGTACATCATGGAGGCAGGCATCATCACCACCGAGTCGAAGGTCGTGATCCCGATCGTGGAGTGCCGCGCACCCTACAAGATGTTCCTCGACACGGTGGCTTACCGCCAGGAGATCATCAACCTGATCGACGACGAGGAGAACAACTTCAACCGCTACCCCGGCGTCAAGTTCGGTTCAATGGAAGCTGGTAACAATGAAGCAGGTAACTGGGAGTAACACTCCGCAAGCTACAAATAAGGTGTCCATTCAGCTTACGTTGGATGGACACTCTTTTTCGGCGCACGGCCTCGACGGGGAATTTCCGGGGGAGGAACCCGTGGAGGCGGAGCTGCTGACGGCACGGACGATGCTCGTCCCGGAGGAGGTGCTCGGCACCGGGGACGCCGGGACGCTGCTCGCGGCAAACGGCATGGCTCCCGCCGCGGAAGAGCGCGCCGTATGCAGCCTCCCCGTGCAGGGAATCGTCGCCGTAATGGCTGCGCACCGGGAGGCGTTGCGGCAGGCGGAGGAGAAGCTGGGAGACCGCATCCTCTACACCACCCCGCTGCTCCGGGAGGTGCAGGCCGGAACACCGACCGTATGGGCATACCGCACGGCGGGACTCCTATATATTAAGGTGTACGACGGCAGCCTCCGCTTCGCGGGGGTGATCCCCGCACCGGACACGGCGGACGTATGCTACTTCACGGAACGGCTCGAAAAGGAGTTCGCGCTCAAAAGCTGCGAACTCAGGATTTCCGGCGACGACGCCAAGGCGTGCGGCAAGCTGCTGAAAGGTTATTTCAAACGGATCGTATGCGAATAGTCAGCGGAAAATACAAGGGGCGGGCCATCAACCCGCCGCGCAACCTGCGGGCACGCCCGACGACCGATTTCGCCAAGGAAAACCTGTTCAACGTACTGGGTAACCTGGTGGATTTCGAGCAGTGCGACGTGCTCGACCTCTTTGCCGGGACGGGGTCGATAAGCTACGAGTTCGCCTCGCGCGGAGCACGGAGCGTCACATCGGTGGAGATCAACCCGGTGCATTACAACTTTATCCGGCAGACGGCGGCACAGCTCGGCATCGGCAACCTCTATCCCGTGAAGGCCAATGCGTTCCTCTACCTGAAGAGCTGCACCAAGCAGTTCGACGTGATTTTTTCGGACGCCCCCTACGACCTGGAGGGCAGCGAACAGGTGGTGAAACTGGTGCTGGAGGGCAACCTGCTGCGCCCGGAGGGGATTTTCATCTTCGAACATTCGAAAAAAATGGATTTCTCGGCCTGCGAGGAGTTCTGGCAATTAAGGAGTTACGGAAGCGTACAATTTTCTTTCTTCAAAAAGCCGTAAAAGCGCTTGCCGTTTTGAAAAATTACACTATCTTTGCACTCGCAATAGACCAAACGGTGCGTTAGTTCAGCTGGTTAGAATACGTGCCTGTCACGCACGGGGTCAGGGGTTCGAGTCCCCTACGCACCGCCAGCAAACCGGAGAGGAAATCTCTGGAGATAAAAAACAGGAAACGAGGCAGTTTACGACTGCCTCGTTTTTCGTTTCCCCGCATCGCATGGCGGTGCGGACGGGGAAAGGCAAGGCAGATAAGGGTATGTCGACGAGCATAAGGGAGGGGGTACGCCTGCCGGAACAAGGGGGAGGGCTCACGCCGGAAAGAAAGTCCCCAAGGACACCTACCCTACGGTTCCGGGAAAGGGAAACAATAGGATGCTCCGGAGAATCCGCCCGGCGACCCCGGAAAGGAAAAACATCCGCCGGCTCCGGAGCATCCATCCACATCCCCGGCGGGAGGCGGGGAAGCACCGGACAGGCCGGGAGGGGGCAGGGAACAGCACACCTGCCGGGAGGCACGCATCCGGCGGCGGCACAGCCGGACACGGCAGGCAAACGGCAAAAAAAATATCACGGAATTATTTGCAGGTTTTAGAAAATATAGTATCTTTGCACTCGCAATACCAAAATGGTGCGTTAGTTCAGCTGGTTAGAATACGTGCCTGTCACGCACGGGGTCAGGGGTTCGAGTCCCCTACGCACCGCCAGCAAACCGGAGAGGAAATCTTTGGAGATAAAAAACAGGAAACGAGGCAGTTTACGACTGCCTCGTTTTTCGTTTCCCCGCATCGCATGGCGGTACGGATGGGGAAAGGAGAAGCAGATAAGGGTACATCGGCGAGCATAAGGGTACGCTGCCGGAACGTGAGGGTCAGCCGGCAGCCTGCCTGCCGTGCAAAACCGGAACCCGGAATGAAACTTTCGGGGAGGCTCCGACGTATTTATGAACAAGCAAATACAATTCCGCATGAAATACGATTTCGATGAAATAATCCCGCGCCGCGGGACGAACGCGATCAAATGGGATATGGATACCGATCCCGAGGTGCTGCCCATGTGGGTGGCCGACATGGACTTCCGCACGGCACCCGCTGTCGCAGCCGCCTTGAAGCGGCGGGTGCAACACGACATTTTCGGGTATGCGACGGCTCCGAAAGCCTACTACGATGCGATTACGGGGTGGTTCCGCCTCCGCCACGGCTGGCAGATACGGCCGGAATGGGTGCTCCATACGACAGGCGTCATCCCCGCCCTGTCGGCCGTCATCAAGGCCCTGACGCAACCGGGCGACAAAGTCCTGATCCAGACGCCGGTCTACAACCATTTCTTCACCTCGATCCACAACAGCGGATGCCAGGCGGCCGAAAGCCCGCTGGTATACCGCGACAACACCTACACGATCGACTTCGACGACCTGGAGCGTAAAGCCGCCGACCCGGCCGTGAAGCTGATGCTGCTGTGCAACCCGCACAACCCTGCCGGACGGGTCTGGACGCCCGCGGAGCTACACCGCATCGGGGAGCTGTGCCTGCGCCACGACGTCGTGGTCGTAGCCGACGAGATACACTGCGAGCTGGTGATGCCGGGATTCCGCTATACGCCGTTCGCCTCGCTCTGCGAGGAGTTCGAACGCCGCTCGGTAACCTGCACCTCGCCGAGCAAGGCATTCAACCTCGCGGGGTTGCAGGTCGCCAACATCTTTGCGGCGGATGCGGCCCTGAGGGCAAGGATCGGGCACTCGCTCCAGATCAACGAAACCGGGGAGATCGGCCCCCTGGCCATCGAAGCGCTGATCGCAGCCTACGACGAAGGCGCCGAATGGCTCGATGCGCTCAACGAATACCTGCATGGCAACTACCGCTTCCTGCGGGAGTATTTCGACCGCAACCTGCCGCAGTACCCGGTGCTGCCGCTGGAGGGGACATATCTGGTGTGGGTCGACTGCCGGGCATCGGGGCTTACGTCCGACGAGCTGGAGACGAAGCTGCTCGAAGAGGCGAAACTGCGCATAAACCCCGGGTCGATATACGGCGAGGCCGGCCGGGATTTCATCCGCCTGAACATCGCCTGCCCGCGGAAATTGCTGGCCGAGGGGCTCGACAGGCTGCGAAAGGTGCTGAAACGATAGTTCGAGAACTCCATTCCGGCATCGTGCATTCAAAAAAAACACAACGGTGTCAAAACTTGTCATTATACCTTCCGACCTTTGCACCGACTAAACACAACTGCTATGGGACGGGCAAGAGAAAATTTCAACAGCGTCTATTTTAAGGACGAAACAGGCGTACAAATGTCGTTTGCAAACGGAAGCTATGCCAACAAGCTGCGCTTCATTTTCTGGAACCTGATGGACTCGCACGTGCTGAAATTGGAAGGGCCGGCATGCGATTTCACGATCGAGGCGTGGGCAAAACGCGCCTATCTGGTGCAGGAAGACCGCAGGACGCATGAAGTAAAACGCTATGAAATAATGAACTGCACATACCGGGAGCTATCCGGGAAAATATCGAAGAAACACTCCCCCGAAGAGACGCCGTCCTGTTAAAACAGCGTATGCTGCGTGCTGCGGAGGCTTTTCACCGGCCGCTCCTTCACCACATCACCGTCGCAAAGATGCCCGATCATCAGCGGCGAGCGGGGATCGTGCCTGCGGCGGTTATACTCCGCCGTACCGTAATTGCCCCGGATGGCATAGCAATAGACACAGCCGTTCAGACAGCTTTCATAGGTGCCGATGTCGATGCTCTCGACGCAATTGCAGATATGGCGCTGGTTCGCATCCTTCTTCGCCGCGATCGGATAGCCCGCAATGCGTTCGACCAGCCCGCGGTCGATGCACATGCCGGCCGGGATGCCCAGGTGCCGAAGGTCGACCTTTGCGGTGCAGGTATTCAATGCGATCGGCGTCGAGGCCGCCGTCCGGCGGAACGACACGGCCATCCGCTGGATTTCGTCCCGCTGCAAGGGCCCGATACCGAGCGCCCCGAGGACACCGCGGATATGGCGGTAATGGTCGATGAAGCCCAGCATGCAGGTCGTCGTATGATCCCGCAGGGCATGGGCGATCCGGGCGAAGGCCTCGCAGTGGAAATCCACGTCGCAGGCCGCATTGGTGAGAATCGGGTCATAGCGCCACACCACCCTGTCGCGCCCTACCTTATCCGAGAGGCGTTTGAAGGTCTCGATCCGCTTTTCGAGCGGCGGCAAGTGCTTTTCCAGGTCGGCACCGTAGGGATTGAGCGTATACTGGAAATAATAGTTGTAACCCGACAACTCCCCGAGCCGCGGCAGCATCGGCACCGGGTTCTTCGTCCAGAATACGATGCAGTCCACGACGTCGCGCCCGAGGCTGATGCGGCTGAGCGCCCTGGGGTTGAACGGATTAGGTACAAGGAGGTAACCCTCCCGCAGGCGGTTGAAAAACCACGGCGCATAGAAAGCCGGAATATCCGTCCGGCGGCTGGCACTGATGATCATATCGGTAAAACGGGTTTTCCGTCAGTTCTATTTTGTCCGGGAGTACGTTATCCGTATCCGGGAAGCCGTCTCCCGGCCGGATGCGCGCCGCCTTTATCCGGAAGCCGCGCTCCCCGGGCGGCAGCACGCCGCAGCACAGCGTGGTCAGGATTTCCGGCGGCCGCTGTGCAGGATGACGATCATGACGGCGGCGACGATCAGCAGGATGCCCGCAGCGCCCTGCGCCGTAAAGCGTTCGCCGAAGACCGCGACGCCGATGACCACGGCCGTAAGCGGCTCCATGGCCCCGAAAACCGAGGTCAGCGTCGGCCCGATGCGTTTGATGGCCTGCACCAGCGTCATGTTCGACACGGCCGTGGCCGGAAGCGCCACCCCGAGGATGCAGAGCCACGCCGTGCCGTCCGTCTCGATGCGGATACCGCCCGTAAAGAGGCCGCCGGCAATGAAATACAAAGCCCCCAGCCCCATCACGTAACAGGTCAGCACCGTGGAGTCGATCCCCACGGCACGGCTCTTGCGCACGCCGACGATATAACCGCCGTAGGAGACGACCGAAACGGCGGCCGAGACCATGCCCAGCGTGGTATTCCCCCGGGTGAAATCGACGTTGCCCAGCGAGAGGAGCACGGCGCCGACGATGGACATGCCGATGGCCGCAAAGACCCATACGGAGCCTTTTTCGCGGAAGAAGCACATCATGGCCAAGGCGACGGCCAGCGGATACATGAAATGGATGGTCGACGCGACGCCGCTGGCGATATGCTGGTAGGCGATGACCAGGCTCAGCGACGTGGCGGCGCGGAAAAGGCTCAGGAAGAATACTGTCCGCAATTCCGGCCATGAGAGGCGGAAACTGCGCCCGGCGAGCAGCGCCAGGGCACAGAGAAACACCGACGCGACACCCCAACGGTAGGACAGCACCTCGAACGAAGAGTAGCCCAGGCCGAGCAGCAGCAGTGTGAAGAGCGGCGCCAGCCCGAAGGTCGACGACGACAGGGCCGCGTAGAGAATACCTTTGGCACGTTCCATAAAACCGGGATTTCAGGAGGCAAATGTAGGAAATATTGCCGGTTTACACGAAATTTTTTGCAATTTTGCAGCGACTATGGATAACAAGATGGACAACCAGGAAGAAATACGGCTCCGGCTCGTCCGCCCCGACACCTCGACCCGCACGGAACTTCCCGTGGCGACGAGCGGCGTCTCGGCGGGTTTTCCCTCGCCGGCCGACGACCACCTCGACCCGCCCCTCGACCTGAACCGGGAGCTGGTCCGCAATCCGGGTGCGACATTCTTCGCTCGGGTCGCGGGCGACAGCATGCAGGACGACGGCATCGCCGACGGCGACCTGCTGGTCGTGGACAAGTCGCTGGAGGCCTACGACGGCTGTGTCGCCGTATGTTTCCTCGACGGGGAATTCACCCTCAAACGCCTGCGGATGGGACAGGGCAAGATCGTCCTCGTGCCCGCGAACAAGCGCTACAAACCGATCGAGATCGGCCAGGAGAGCGATTTCACGGTATGGGGCGTGGTGACGTACGCCATCAAAAAGGTCTGAAGCGGCCGCCGAAACGCCGCAACTACCTCACCCCTAGCAATATCCCAGCGAGGGAGCGGCAACGCCCAGGGAGAGGGCGACGGACGACATGCAACACGAAAAAACGATGTACGGACTTTGCGACTGCAATAATTTCTTCGCCTCGTGCGAGCGGGTCTTCCGCCCCGAACTGGAAGGGCTGCCCGTGGTCGTGCTGTCGAACAACGACGGCTGCGTGATCGCGCGCTCGAACGAGGCCAAGGCGCTCGGCATCCGCATGGGACACCCCTATTTCCAGATCCGCGACCTCGAAAAACGGCATAATGTAGCCGTCTTTTCGAGTAATTTCAACCTCTACGGCGACATGTCGCGGCGCGTGATCTGGACGCTCCGCCGCATGGTTCCTGCCGCCGAGGTATACTCCATCGACGAGGCGTTCCTCGACTTGCGGGGCATCGAAACCGGACGACTGGAGGAGTTGGGACGGCACATCAGCCGCACGGTACGCCGCAATACGGGCATCCCCGTGAGCATCGGCATCGCCCCGACCAAAACGCTGGCCAAGATCGCGTCGAAACTCTGCAAGGAGTACCCCAAGTTGCAGGGCGCCTGCCTGATGTACCGTCCGCAGGACATCGAAAAGGTACTGCGCAAATTCCCGATAGAGGATGTCTGGGGCATCGGGCGCAAGCACCGGCGCATGTTGCAGGCCGCCAACGTACGTACGGCATGGGACTTCGTGCAGCGTCCCGAGGCATGGATACGCGGCCGCATGGGGGTCACGGGGCTGCGCACATGGAAAGAGCTTCAGGGCGAGGCGTGCATCGACTTCGAGAGCGCCCCGCCGGCCAAACAGCAGATCACCGTCTCGCGCAGCTTCGCGCACGAGCTGACCCAATACGAGGAGATACACACCTCGGTGGCGGCGTTCGTCTCGATGGCCGCCGAGAAACTGCGCCGCCAGCAAAGCCTCTGCGGCGAGGTGACGGTCTACATCCTCACCAACCGCCACCGCGAGGAGCTGCCCCAGTATTTCGAAAGCCAGACCGTGCGCCCCGTGGTGCCGACCGACGACACGCTGGAGCTGGTGCCGCTGGCGGCAAAGGCCCTGCAACGCATATTCCGCAAAGGCTACGGCTACAAGAAAGCCGGGATTACGCTTTCGGACATTTCGTCGCGCACGGGGCTGCAAACCGACCTGTTCGACCCCGTGGATCGTGCCAGGCACGCCCGGCTGATGGACGCCATGGACGCGACCAACCGCACCTACGGCCGCAACAGGGTCGTGGTGGCGGCACAGGGGTTCGCCCCGCTGAAGATGAACCGCCAGCACCTCTCGCAGGAATATACGACCGACTGGAAACAGATCATCACCGTAAAAGCAGACTGAAACGACCAACCATGAATAGCAAGACCTATCCCCGCACGAACGACCGGCAGACGGTCTACCTGAACACGGTCATCGGCAACCCGATGATCGAGGTCGGGGACTACACGATCTACAACGATTTCGTGAACGACCCGACGCAATTCGAAAAGAACAACGTCCTGTACCACTACCCCGTCAACGGCGACCGGCTGGTGATCGGCAAGTTCTGTTCGATAGCGTGCGGCGCCAAGTTCCTGTTCAACAGTGCCAACCACACGCTGGGATCGCTGGCCAACTATACGTTCCCGCTCTTTTTCGAGGAGTGGGGGCTGGACAGGAAGGATGTCGCCGCGGCGTGGGACAACAAAGGCGACATCGTAATCGGGAACGACGTATGGATCGGGTACGAAGCGGTCGTCATGGCCGGTGTGAGGATCGGCGACGGCGCGGTGATCGCGGCGCGGGCGGTCGTCACCAGGGATGTCCCGCCCTACACCATCGTCGGCGGCGTGCCGGCCAGGGAGATCCGCAGGCGTTTCGACGCGGACACCGTAGCCAGGTTGCAGGAACTGCGATGGTGGGACTGGCCCATCGGGAAAATCCGCGAAAATCTGCCCCATATCATGCAGGGCGAGATCGGGAAACTCACCGAAGAATAGGCTTTGCACGCGGCAACGGCCTAAAACACAGCGACCTGTCCACAGCCGGAAGGCAGCCTGTCCACGGACGGAAGGCAACCAATCCACGGCCGAAAGGCAATCTGTCCTCGGCCGGGAGCGTTTCGTCGCAGCGGATTTTCAGAACCCTTCGGCGCCGAGGCCCCGTATCGCCCCTGGCCGGGATTACGCCCGAACGGCACGACACCCCGCTGTGAGGCGGGGTGTCTTACAATCGTATCGGAATCGGAAATGCCCTTACGGAGGCGGCGGGCGCAATGCGACGGCAAGTCCGGCGCAGGCTCAAAACCGCTTGGTATAGGCGTGGCAGTACGGCTGCGTACCCTTGCGCTCGTAGTATCGCTGGTGGTAATCCTCGGCGGGCCAGAAACGGCCCGCAGGGGTGACTTGCGTCACGACGTCGTAGCCTTTGCGCCGCAACTCGGCGATGAGCCTCTCGGCCGTCGCCTGCTGGGCGGGCGAGGTGTAGAATATCTCGGAACGGTACTGGTCGCCGAGGTCGGGGCCCTGCCCGTTTTCCTGGGTCGGGTCGTGGATTTCGAAGAACAGGCGTGCCAGCGTCTCGTAGGACACCTTTGCAGGATCGAATACCACACGTACGGCTTCGGCATGTCCCGTACGGTGGCTGCATACCTCTTCATAGGTGGGATTTTCGGTCGTGCCGCCGATGTAGCCCGACTCGACCTTCAGGACTCCGGGCACTTTCCAAAGCATATATTCCACGCCCCAGAAACAACCTCCGGCAAAGATCGCCGTCGCGCCACGCTCCGCGGCCTGCCCTGCGGGCGGCATCCCGTCCCCCGGCCGGGCGGCGGCCGACGTCGAGTCAGCCCCGGACGCCTGAGCGCCGGGACTCCCGAATTGGGTTCCGGGCTGCTGCGTCTGCTTTTCGGGCTGCGAGGCAGTCCGGCCTTCGGATTCCGGGGAGGAAACCGCGGGTTTTACGGCCGTTTCGGCCCCGGAGGAAGCTTCCCCTCCGGGTTCGAACACGAGCGAGACGGAGTTGACGCAGTGGCGCGTATTTTTGGGCGTAAAGCCTTCGCCCGTAAAGACATGTCCCAGGTGTCCGCCGCAGCGGGCACAAGTGATTTCGGTACGCCGGCCGTCGGCATCCGTCGTGCGCCTCACGGCACCGGGGATTTCGTCGTCGAAACTCGGCCAGCCGCACCCGGCATCGAACTTGTCCTGCGAACGGTACAGCGGCGCACCGCACTGGCGGCAACGGTAAACCCCCTCTCCGCGATGCTTGTAATAACGGCCCGAAAAAGGCGCTTCGGTACCCTTGTCGACGATCACACGTCTTTCTTCCGGTGTCAACGGCTTCATATCCTGTGCTTTTACGGCCCCGGCAAGCGCCAGGCCAATGATCAGAACCAACAATCTCATACGGCTCTCCCGTCAAATATTACGCCACGACCCCCTCGCCGCGCAGGAATATGCGGCTGATGAGCGGCGTGGTATAGGCATAGGGCATGAACGCCACCGAAGGCATCGGCACCGTGAGGAAGAAATTGGCGACCTTGCCGACCGTGACGGAGCCGTAGTCACGGCTAAGCCCCATGGCGTAGGCCCCGTTGAGCGTCGCGGCATTGATGGCCTCGGCAGGGGTCATCCGCATACGGATGCATGCCAGCGACACGACCATGCGCATGTTGCCCGAGGGCGACGAACCGGGATTGTAGTCCGAAGCCAGCGCCACGCCCAGCCCGGCATTTATCATTTCGCGGGCCGGCGGATAGCTCATCCCGAGGAAGAATGCCGCGCCGGGCAGCATCGTCGGCGAGGTCACCGTGCCGTGCAGGGCGTCGATCTCGGGCCCACCCATGCGTTCGAGGTGGTCGACCGACAGGGCGTCGTACTCCACGCCCACTTGCACGCCGCCCGAGACGGCGAGTTCGTTGGCGTGGATCTTGGCGCGCATGCCCAGCTTGCGCCCGGCCTTCATGATGCGTGCCGTCTGCTCCACGGTGAAGAACCCTTCGTCGCAGAACACGTCGACGAAATCGGCCAGCCCTTCGGCCGCCACCGCAGGCAGCATTTCGTTGCAGACCAGATCGACATACTCCTCCTGCCGTCCTACGTAGGCGCGCGGCACGGCATGCGCCCCGAGGAACGTGGCGCGCACAGCCAGCGGCGCCGTCTCGCGGATGCGCCGGATGACGCGCAGCATCTTCAGCTCGTCGGCCGTAGTCAGCCCGTAGCCGCTCTTGATCTCCACGGCACCCGTCCCCATGGCGGCGATCTCGCGGATACGCCCCATCGCCTGGCGGTAGAGCTCCTCTTCGGAGGTGCGGTGCAGCAGGTCGGCGGAATTGAGGATGCCCCCGCCGCGGCGGGCGATCTGCTCGTAGGTCAGGCCGTTGATCTTGTCGAGGAACTCCTGTTCGCGGCTCCCGGCATAGACCAGGTGCGTATGCGAATCGCAGAACGACGGGAAAAGCATCCCGCCCCCGGCGTCGACCACCTCGTCCGCGGCCATCTCGCCCAGCGAATCCATGCTCCCGAAGGCTGCGATACGCCCGTCGTCGGAGAGCAGCCAGGCATCGTCGAACGTCTCCAGCCGATCCATCTCCCCGCCGCACAGGCGGAGGCGGCCGGCGGTCTCGATCCCGACGATCGTACCGATGTTCTTTACCAGCAGCCTCATAGTGTCCGGAGGAATTGGATGGAGGATTCGATATGGGGGTACATCACCGAGTCGTTGTCGATGAACGGCACCCGCTTGCGGTACTCGGCGACCATATGTTCGATCGCTGCGGAGGAACGCGCCGGACGGCGGAAGTCGAGCGCCTGCGCGGCATTGAACAGCTCGATGGCCAACACCCGCTCGGTGTTGAGCACCACGCGGTAGAGTTTGGTGGCGGCGTTGGAGCCCATGCTCACATGGTCTTCCTGCCCCTGCGACGAGGGGATCGAGTCGACCGAGGCGGGCATGCACAGCCCTTTGGACTGGCTGACGATCGACGCCGCGGTGTATTGCGGGATCATGAAACCGCTGTTCAGCCCCGGGTTGGCGACCAGGAACTTCGGAAGTTCCCGGGCGCCCGAAATCAGTTTATAGGTGCGCCGCTCGGAGATGTTGCCCAGCTCGGCGAGGGCTATGGCGAGGAAATCCATCGCCAGCGCGATAGGCTGGCCGTGGAAATTCCCCGCCGAGACGACCATGTCCTCGTCGGGGAAGACCGTCGGGTTGTCGGTGGTGCTGTTGATCTCGGTCGTCAGTACGCTCTCGACATAGTCGATGGTGTCCTTCGAAGCCCCGTGCACCTGGGGGATGCAGCGGAACGAATAGGGATCCTGTACGTGTTTCTTGGGGCGTGCGGCCAGCTGGCTGCCTTCCAACAGGCGCCGGATGTTCCGTGCCGTGGCGAGCTGTCCGCGGTGGGCGCGGATCAGGTGCACCTCGTCGCAGAAAGGCTCGATGCGCCCGTCGAAAGCGTCGAGCGACAGCGCCCCGATGCGGTCGGCCCACTCGCTCAGGCGGCGGGACTGGATCAAAGCCCAGACGCCGTAGGCGCTCATGAACTGCGTGCCGTTGAGCAGCGCCAACCCCTCCTTGGACTGGAGCTCGATCGGCTGCCACCCCAGCTCGGAGAGCACGCCGGCAGCCGGGCGCACAGCCCCCTTGTATTCCACTTCGCCCAGCCCCAGCAGCGGCAGGCTCATGTGCGCCAGCGGCGCCAGGTCGCCCGATGCGCCCAGCGAACCCTGCTGGTAGACCACGGGCAGGAGGTCGTTGTTGAAAAAGTCGATCAGCCGCTCCACGGTCGCAAGCTGCACGCCCGAATGGCCGTAGGAGAGCGACTGGATCTTGAGCAGCAGGATCAGCTTCACGACCTCGGAAGGCACCCGCTCGCCGGTACCGCAGGCATGCGACATCACGAGGTTCTTCTGCAACTGCGCCAGCTCGTCGTAGCCCACCGAAATGTCGCACAGCGAACCGAATCCGGTGGTGATGCCGTAGACCGGCCGCTCGGGGTTTTCCATCTTGCGGTCGAGGTATTCGCGGCAGCGGACGATGCGAGTCCGGGCATCGTCGCTCAGTGCCAGGGGAAGGTGCCGTTCGAGGATTTCACGGATGCGGGCAAGGGAAAGGTGCTCCGCGGAGATATGGTGATGTTCCATGTGAAGTGATAGGGATTTATTCGTTTTCTTTCAATATATTACGTATCAATTCCTCATCGGCGACATTGGGCAGCGTGACCTGCAGGCCGGGGGTGCGTTCCATCTCGCGGCGGATGGCCGACATGGCACCCTCGTTACGCGCCCAGCTGCGGCGGGCGATGCCGTTGTTGACATCCCACAGCAGCATCTCCCGGATGTGGCGGTCGGCATCTTCCGAGCCGTCGACCACCATGCCGAAGCCGCCGTTGATGACCTCGCCCCAGCCTACGCCGCCGCCATTGTGGATCGACACCCACGTGGCGCCGCGGAACGAGTCGCCAATGACGTTCTGCACGGCCATGTCGGCCGTGAGATTCGAGCCGTCGTAGATGTTCGACGTCTCGCGGTAGGGCGAGTCGGTGCCCGACACGTCGTGGTGGTCGCGGCCCAGCACGACGGGGGCCGAGAGGCGCCCGTCGGCAACGGCCCGGTTGAAGGCCTGTGCGATCCGGATGCGTCCCTCGCTGTCGGCATAGAGGATACGCGCCTGCGAACCGACGACCAGCCGGTTGCGGCCGGCCTCGCGGATCCAGTGGATGTTGTCGTCGAGCTGCCCGGCGATCTCGGCGGGTGCCGTGGAGCGGATCTCCTCCAATACTTCGGCGGCGAGGCGGTCGGTAAGCTCGAGGTCTTCGGGGCGGCCCGAGGTGCAGACCCAGCGGAACGGGCCGAAGCCGTAGTCGAAGAACATCGGCCCCATGATGTCCTGCACATAGGAGGGATAACGGAAACGGCCGCCCTCGCCCATCACGGCAGCCCCGGCGCGCGAGGCCTCCAGCAGGAAGGCATTGCCGTAGTCGAAGAAATACATCCCCCGCGCGGTGAGTTTGTTGATGGCGTCGACCTGGCGGCGCAGCGACTCCTGCACGCACTCGCGGAAGCGGGCGGGCTCCTCGGCCATCATCTTGTTCGAAGCCTCGTAGCTTACGTCCACGGGATAGTAGCCGCCCGCCCAGGGATTGTGCAGCGAGGTCTGGTCGGAACCCAGGTCTACGGGGATCTCTTCGGCCGCCAGACGCTCCCAAAGGTCGACGACGTTGCCCACATAGGCCATCGAGACCACTTCGCGGGCACGGCAGGCCTCGCGGATACGGGGAACCAGGGCGTCGAGCGAATCGTACATCTCGTCGACCCATCCCTGCTCGTAGCGTTTCTGCGCCGCCTTGGGGTTGATTTCGGCGATGACGCTCACCACGCCCGAGATATTGCCCGCCTTGGGCTGCGCCCCGGACATGCCGCCCAGCCCCGAGGAGACGAAAAGCATACCCCGGGCATCGTTGCGGCCGCCGGAGAAACGCTTGCGCGCGGCGTTCATCACCGTGATGGTGGTGCCGTGGACGATCCCCTGCGGACCGATATACATATAGGAGCCGGCCGTCATCTGGCCGTACTGCGACACCCCGAGGGCGTTCATGCGCTCCCAGTCGTCGGGCTTCGAATAGTTGGGAATCACCATGCCGTTGGTCACCACGACGCGCGGGGCATCGGGATGCGACGGGAACAGCCCCAGCGGGTGCCCCGAGTACATCACCAGCGTCTGGCGGTCGGTCATCTCCGACAGGTACTTCATCGTCAGGCGGTACTGCGCCCAGTTCTGGAACACGGCGCCGTTGCCGCCGTAGGTGATCAGCTCGTGGGGATGCTGCGCCACGGCCTTGTCCAGGTTGTTCTGGATCATCAGCATCACAGCCGCGGCCTGGCGGCAGCGGCAGGGATATTCGTCGATCGGCCGCGCATACATCTCGTAGTCGGGGCGCAGGCGGTACATGTAGATGCGCCCGTATTTGCGCAGCTCCTCGGCAAACTCCCTGGCCAGCGTGGCGTGGTGCTTCACGGGGAAATAACGCAGTGCGTTCCGGATCGCCAGCACCTCCTCCTCGGGCGTGAGTATCCCCTTGCGCTTGGGCGCGTGGTTGATCTGTTTGTCATAGGGTTTAGCGGCGGGCAGCCGGTCGGGAATGCCCGCGCGGATGTCATTCTGGAACTCTTGCAGTGTCATATCGCTCAGATTTTACTTACTACTATCTCCAACACCTCGCGTTCGGCCCGTTCGGCCTCGGCCGCAAGGCGGTCGGCTTCGGCCACGAGCGCATCGGCCGCAGCGCGGTCTTTCAGCCCGGCGGCATTGAT
The DNA here is from genome assembly GCF_002320215.1 of Alistipes sp. UBA1686. Taxonomy (NCBI): domain Bacteria; kingdom Pseudomonadati; phylum Bacteroidota; class Bacteroidia; order Bacteroidales; family Rikenellaceae; genus Alistipes; species Alistipes sp. UBA1686. Next base: position 50,702 of record NZ_DCKA01000021.1, on the reverse strand, counting down.
CCGGACATTGAGGCCGGCGCCCAGCACGGCGCTGCGGGCGGCCAGCGCCCCGACGCCCGCGTCGGACACCGAGTTGGGGTTGCCGACGGCTGCCATGGCACGCACGATTTCGAAAACCCCGAAGGCCGTCTTCATCGTCCGCAGGGGCACCTGCGTCGCATAGAGCGTCGCCTCCTGCAGGGCCGCGCTGCGGGCGGCCTTCTCCTCGTCCGTCGACTTGGGCATGGCGAAGACGGCCATGATGCGGTTGAACGCCGCCGTATCCTCGTCCACGAGGTGCAGCAACTCCCCGAGCAACGCCTGTCCCCGGTCGGCCCAATCGGAAAACTCCTCCCAGCGGTCGTCCCACCCCGCCTTATGCGACGAGAGGTTGGCGACCATCGTGCCGAGGGCTGCGCCCAGCGCTCCCATGTAGGCCGCGACCGAGCCGCCGCCCGGTGCCGGGGATTCGCTCGCTGTCTCTTCGGCAAACCCTTTGCAGGTCATGTCGATAAGCCGTTTTTGCTTATCCTCCGCTTCAAGCAGATATTCGATTACTTTCTCGGCGGGGTCGAAAGGTTTGAGGTCATCCAACCCCATCGACCTGACGGCGATACGGACGATCTCCTGCTCGGCGATACCCGTCGAACGGCGTTGTTTGCGCAGGAAATATTTCCCGGCCTCGATGAGCGCACGTTTGGGGACGAGCCCGACGATTTCGGTGCCCGTGACGCGCACGCCGCGGGCGTCGGCCTTGCGGCACACCTCGTCGAAGGCCACGTGGAGCGGCGTGGTGGCAATGTCGGTGATGTTCATTGACACCTGTGCGATGCCGTATTCCTCGATGAACCAACCGATAGCCTTCGTGGCCGGAAGTGTGCCGGGCTGCATGACGGGATTGCCGGCGGCATCCTTTACGACCTTGCCCGTGACGGGATTGCCCTCGCGCACGGGGCGCCCCTTCTCGCGCACGTCGAACGCAATGGCGTTGGCGCGGCGCGTGGAGGTGGTATTGAGGTTGAAATTCACGGCGATCAGGAAATCGCGCGCACCGACGGTCGTGGCGCCCGTGCGGGCTACCCCGTCGTCGAACGGCCGCGCCCCGAAATCGGGGGCCGCCTCCTTGTGCGCCAGTTTCTCGGGCAACGCCTCGTACTCCCCGGCACGGCAGACCGCAAGGTTGCGCCGCTCGGGGGTGAAGGCCGCGGCCTCGTAACAATAGGTAGGGACATGCAGTTCAGCGGCGATGCGTTCGGCCAGTTTGCGGGCCAGCTCGGCGCACTCGGCGAGTGTGATGCCGCAAATCGGGATCAGCGGCAACACGTCGGTAGCCCCCATGCGCGGGTGTGCCCCCTTGTGACGGCGCATGTCGATCAGCTCGGCAGCCCTCTTCACCCCCGCAAAGGCGGCTTCGATGACCGCTTCGGGCGAGCCGACGAACGTGACGACAGTCCGGTTGGTCGCCTCGCCGGGATCCACGTCCAGCAGCTTGACGCCCCCGGAGGATTCGATGGCCGATGTGATCTGACGGATTACTGCCTTGTCGCGTCCCTCGCTGAAATTAGGGACACACTCCACGATACGCTTTTCCATAGGTAATGAGGTTAGATTTATACTTTCAAAGATAAAGAAAATCCGGGAGAAATACGAAAAAATCGTAACGAAAAAAGCCACTCCGGATTCTGAAACAGCAGTTTCCGGGGTTTTTCCGCAGGAGAGGCGGGCACGGAGCCGGAAATTCCCGCAGGGAGAAAAAGCGAGCGGCGGGTCACGCGGTGCAGGAAAACGGGGGGGGGTACGAAAGGAGGGAAAGATTTCGGAAAGAACAGGGAAACCGGAAAGATTGGAAAAATCGGGAGGTACGGGAAGCCCCCCCCCTCGAAGATGGTGCGCTATCCTGCCCCCGTTTCCCCGGCTGTCCACCCTGCAGGGAGAAGAGAAAGCCCCGAAGAAACGCTGTGCACGGCTGGCGGCCGGAGCCTCAAAAAAAAGCCGGCCGCGCAAGCAGGCAGCGGGATAAGGCAACGGATATTGCCTGTCACTCGGGGCGAGCGGCAGCCCCGCCGCAGAAAAGCCCATAGCCACAGGAAGTAAACCGGAATACCCTCCCGAAACCGCTGCCCGTCCGGCGAGAAGCCCGAAGAAACGCTGCGCACGGCTGGCGGCCAACCGGCAAAAAAAAGCCCGCCGCGCGAGGCGACGGGCCGGAATGCAGCCGGAAGGGAGCGTATCAGCGGCCGATGGTCAGCGCCACGCCCGCCGTGACCCACGCCCCGGGCAGCGGGATGCCGCCCAGGTCGCAGTAGCGGGAATCGGTGATGTTCGTCGCATCGACATAAAGCCGGCAGATGCCTTTCTCCCACTGGAGGCGGCCGTCGAGCAGAAAATAAGGCTCGTAATCGCGCACCTCGGAGAGGGACGGGTCGCCCGGCACGGGATAGTGCGTGTAGCTGCCGTTGCGGTCGTAGACCGACGCCGTGAGTGCCAGCGACATGCGGCGCAGGAAATGCACCTCGACGGCCAGCGCCGCCTTGTGGCGCATGTAATCCATCGCCCCCTTGGCGATGATGTCGCTGTTGCGGTCAGTAGTAATATAACCGTAGGAAAGCGTCACGCGGCGCAGAAAGCCGTCGGCGACCGTATAACCGCCCGAAAGCTCGATGCCGTAGGTGTCGAGGCGGCTGGTCTGCTCGGAGTGCCACTTGTCGCCCATATCCTCACGCCACACCCAGTCGATGATGTCGCGGCCGGCACGATAGTAGGTCTGCAGCGACAACCTCCATCTGTTCTTCATATAACCGGTATCAAACAGATAAGTGACAGCACTTTCCGGCGTCAGGTCAAGGTTGTTGATCTGTGCCGGGGAAGTATAGTAAAGGTCGGTGAAGGTCGGCAGGCGCATCGACTGGAACGCCCCGATGCCGAGGTGCAGCCCCGCGGCGGGCGTATAGCCGCCCGAGAGGCTCCACAGCGCCGAAGTGCCGTAGGGCGTGAGGCTGATGCCCGCAGAAGCCGCGAGGTCGAACCGCCGCCACTGTTTGGCATGGCGCAGCCAGAGGTTGCCCGTACTGCGCGCCTTGGCGTGCGTGTAGCGGCCGTGCGGCCGGGAGAGCGCCTCGCCGAGATTGGTGCTGTAAATGTGGTTGAAGGCATAATCGCCGCCGAGCGAGGTCGTACCCGCCCGCCAGTCGTAATCGGCCCACAGCCGGGCACCGACGTTGTCGGTATTGTGGCGGTTCATCGCCGTGCCGCGCGTCCAGTCGTAACGGTCGAAATTCTTGCGGTAGCTCGCCGAAGCGCCGAACGAGAAGCGCCCGGCCTGTTTCAACCAGCGCAGCGACGCCAATGCCGTGGAGGTCGCCTCCCACTGGTCGGGGTTATAGGCCGCATAGAAGCCGTTGGAACCGAACGTGCGGTTCTGGTAACCGGCCTGCAGGTCGAAGAACCCGGCGCGTGGAGCCTCGTAGGTCGCACGCACGAAAGCGTTGTAATTGGCGAAGTCGGTATTGTGGCGGTAGCCGTCGCTGCGACGGTAGGAACCGGCGGCGAGCAGCGAGAAACGGCCCGAAGTCACGGCGCCCGAAAGGTTCGCATAGGCGTAGCCGTGCTGGCCGCCGGCGCCCTCGAAACGCAGGTAGGTGGGTTTCAGGGGCGCCGTGCGGATATTCACCGCCCCGGCAAAGGCCCCGACGCCCGGCACGCCGTCCAACAGGTCGACGGCCGAAATGCAGTCGATGTCGACGGGCAGCGAATGGGACTGGTGCCCGGTGCGGGCATCGGTGAAGTCGATGCCATTGAGAAGTACCATGGTCTGGTCGAAAGAGCCCCCACGGATGAAGATGTCGGCCTGCATGCCCTTGCCCCCGCGTTCGCGGATATCGACCGAAGGTGCGAGGCGCAGGGCGGACTCCAGGGTCTGGACGGGCGCTGCGGCCTGTGCTTTCCGGTCGAAAAGCGGGGTTTGCGACTGTACGTTGCGCGTCGGGGCGGACTGGCTGCCCGAAATGCCGACCTCGTCGATCCTCAGCGTTTTGAGGACGGCGGCCGTATCGGCATCGTGCGCAGACGCATGTTGCGTCGCGAGCAAGAGGATCGACATCGTCACGGCGAGGACTCCGATGGTTACATGGCGGTGCAGGCTCGCAAAGGCTGCCCAGCCCTTGCGGCTCCAACGCCTGAAGCAGGGAGTCTGCTTGGTTCGGATGTTTTTCATCTTGAATTTGTTGGGTTAATAATAAAAAAAAATCGGAGCTCCCGGTGAGAGGCCCGGCTGCGCGCCGCCCTCCGGAAACCGCTGCAAAGATAATAGTTTCCGGCAGTATTCCGGCCTTTGCGGCCGTTTTCTTTCCCGGCACCGGAAAATGCACCGGCACATGCGGCAGGCGCCGTGAAACGGGCGAGGCAGCGGACGGGAAACGGGGCCAAAGTACGGAGCTGCCGCCCCCTTGCCGCGGGGCGGCATCCGGGACGCGACGGCCCGAAAAAAAGATCCGGCCGGAGCCGGATCGTATCGGGGATCAGTTGAAGAGCGCCTCGACTTTGGCGACCACGTCGTCCGTGTCGGGTTCGAGCGGGAATACATGGCTGGGCCTGAGGTACCAGAGCTCCTTGCCCTCCTTGAAATGCTCCTCGCCGCCGCCCGTGACGTTAAGCATGACGGTGGCATCCTTTTCGACCTTGCCCGCGGCGACGGCGTTGATGAGCGAAGCCAGTGCTACGCCCGCCGCAGAGTAGATGTCCACGCCCTCCAGTTCGTGGAAAAGCTTGCGCGCCTTGCGCGCCATGGCGTTCGTCGAGACGAAGAACTCTCCGCCCGTGGCTTTCAGCGCATCGTAAAGCCCGCCGGTGATGCCGTAGGGCGGGCGGCGGTTGGAGAGCACCTTGGCGTCGATGATCTCCGCATCGCGGCGCGCCTTGTCGTCCTCGTAGGGCAGCATCTTGCGCGAATCGGCCTGCCATGCGTCGTACATCGGCACGAACGGCGCATTCTGCGACACCATGAGTTTCATGGTATTCGTCCCGAAGCGGCCGTCCCCGATCAGGCGCATGTTGGCCTCCCAGGCGGCAATGGCGCCCGTACCGCTGCCCACGGCCTGGAAATAGTAGTCGGGGATGCGGCCGATGGTCGTCACGGCCGAAAGTACCGTCGTGGCCATGCCGTCGCGGCGGGCGATGTTCTTCGCGCCGCCTTCGGCATAGAACCCGGGCCCCTTGAGGGCGAGGTCGCTCAGGTGGATGGCGTCGAAATAGTCGCCGCCCGCCGCACACGAGATGAGTTTCACGCAGGGGTCGAGCGGATGCTCGAACCACAGCGCCCCGATATTGTCGTAAGGCACCGACAGGAGCAGCTTGATATTGTTGTCGGAACACACCTTGGCGAAGGCACGGGCCGTATTGCCCGCCGAGGCGACCACAAGGACGCGATCCTCGTGTTCGGCGGCACGCCCGCAGACCGAATAGGCTTCGGTCTCCTTGAACGAACAGGTAGACATCGTGGCACCGATGGCCGGATAGTAGCCGTTGAACGTGATCCAGAGGTTTTCCAGCCCGAGGTGGGCGGCAAGCCCCTTGCTTTTGTAGGTGACGGGCGCCGAGGAGCCCTTGAGGATACGCCGCACGGGCATCCAGTCGCAGAACCGGTAAAGACCGTATTCGGCGGGTTTCACTTCGAGCTGCCTGCGGGCATATTTCGCACGGATGAGCGAGGGCGTCTTGCACTGCGGATCGGAGAGCATCCAGCCCGTGTCCTCGAACTCACGCCCCGTAGCGACACATTCGAGCGTGTAGGAGGTAGGTGTAAAATCTTTCATTTATATGCGTTTGTGTAATTTACGACATGCGGTTGCGGAAATCCTCGTAGCCGAATTCGCGGATGACGTCCGTGCGCCCGTCGCGGCGGGCAATGACGATCGAGGGGTGCGCCACGCCGTTGAACATCGTGGTCTTGACCATCGTATAGTGGATCATATCTTCGAAGACAATGCGCTCGCCGACTTTCAGTTCGTGGTCGAAGGCCCAGTCGCCGCAGTAGTCGCCGGCAAGGCAGCTCGTGCCGCCCATGCGCCAGCGTTTCTCCCCTTCGGCGGGTTCGTGCGCCCCGACGATGGCCGGTTTATAGGGCATTTCGAGGCAGTCGGGCATATGGCAGGCGAACGACACGTCGAGCATCGCCGTATGCACGCCGGCATTTTCGACGATGTCCTCGACCGTCGAGACGAGGCAGCCCGTCCTCCAGGTGAAGGCGCTGCCCGGTTCGAGGATCAGCCGCAGGCGGGGATGGCGGGACTTGAAATCGCGCAGCAGGGCGATCAGCTCGTCGCAGTCGTATTCGGCGTGGGTCATCAGGTGCCCGCCGCCCATGTTGAGCCACCCGATCCGGTCGAGATATTGCCCGAAATGCTTTTCGACGGCTTCCAGCGCCAGCCTCAGGTGGTGCGGGCGCGACTCGCACAACACGTGGAAGTGCAGCCCGTCGATCCCGGCGGGAAGATCGTTCAGTTCATCGGCCGTAACGCCGAGGCGCGAGCCGGGGACACAAGGGTTATAAAGGTCGGTCTCCACGGGCGAATACTGCGGGTTGATGCGCAGGCCGCACGAAATGCCGCGCAACAGCGCCATCGGCCCGAAACGCCCGAACTGCGCGACCGAGTTGAAGGTGATATGGTCGCTGCAACGGAGTATCTCGTCGATATTGCGGTCGGTATAGACGGGAGCGTAGGTGTGCGCAGGCTTGCCGTACTCCTCGAATACAAGCCTCGCTTCGGCGGCGGAACTCGCCGTGGCACCGTCGGAATGGCGTGCCAGCTCGGGGAAAATGCTCCACATGGCGCAGGCCTTCAGGGCTACGATAATTTCGGCGCCCGACTCGCGGCGCACGCGGTCGATCACGGCCAGATTGCGATCCAGCAACGTCTCGTCGAGGACGTAGCACGGAGAAGGCAGCTTCAAGAAGTCAATCATCGAAATGTTTTCAATTGGATTCGATCCCTCGTCCCCTCCGCCCGGAAACGGTGCTGCCCGGCACGGCGGAGACGCTCAAAACGATGCAAAAATAGCAAATTACCGGCTAAACCATGACGCCCCGCGGGGGAATTTCGGCGAAATAGGTATTTATACTTACCGTCTTGCGGCCTGCGGCTGAAAGACACGGCAGAAGTACAGGCGGGAAACGCGGCGGACGGGGTCAAGAAACGGCCGGCGCGATGGCGACCGGAAGGCGCGCGAACGGCAAAACGACACACAGGACAGACATGCGCGGCGGACGGCAAGACATTGGCGTAGACCGTAAAAAGAGGAGGCGGAGGCGGAAATGCGGGGCAAAAAAAAGCGGCGGCAGGAAATCTGCCGCCGCAAGGGACACTGCCCCACCCTGTTTATTGGGCGATGCAAATGCTCACACGGTTCTGTTCGACCCCGGGGAAAGGCTGGACGGTGTCGCCCCTGCCCTCGGCAGAGATGCGGTCGGCAGCGATGCCGGCCTGTTCCAATGCCGCTGCAACGCCCGCGGCACGCTGCCGCGAGAGTTTCAGGTTGAGGGCGTGCGAACCCGTAGCGGCATCGGCATAGCCGACGATCTCGATCCGGGCGGAAGGATTGGCCTTCAGGTACTCGGCAAGCGCTGCGACCTTCGCCTGTTCGGAGGTGCGGATCTGCGCCGAACCGATACGGAAGAAGATATTTTCACGCAGTGCTGCCGGCTTCTCGGCGGCCTTCGTCACCGGAGCCTGCACGGGAGCGGGCTCCTGCACGGCAGGTTCCTCCTTTTGCGTGGGCTCGGTAGTCCGGGCGGGGGTTACGGGCGCGGCGGCGACTGCCGGACGCGATTTCTTATAGTTCTTGCCGAAGCGGAAGGTGAACCCGGCCAGCGCATTGAACTGCCAGTCGAGGTTCCCGGCCTTCTTCGAGTTGTATTTGTCGGAAAGCATGTTGGTATTCAGCTCCACGCCGAACGACACGCAGTCCGAAAAGCGGAAATCGACGCCCAGCCCCAGGCGTCCGGCCACGAAGACCTTGCTGCCCGACCACACGTTCTGGAGCGCATAGCCCTGGTTGTCGAGGGCGTTGGCCTCGCCGTTGTCGAACGCCCCGTTCACACCGACACCCGCGAACAGGTAGGGATTGACCGTGCGGCGGTAGTTGAACTTGCCGAACAGGTTGGCCAGGTCGAGCGTCACGTCGACGTTGCCCTGCAAATATTTATACTGGTAGACCGACTCGGGCGAGACCCAGGCGCCTTTGCTCTGCCAGCCGCTCAGACCGAAGCGCATACCCCATACGGGCGAGAACCGATGCCCGGCGTACAGCGCTGCGGCCGGAGATACCAGCTCGCCGAAATCCACTTCGCCGAGCGTATAGGCGGCACCCGCCTGTACCTGCAGGAACCAATGGCGTTTGAACTCCACGTTCTCTTTTTCCTCCGCAGAAGCTGCGGTCAGGGTCGTCGAGCACATTGTAAGTGCGGCGACGGCACATAGGATACATTTCATTTTCATACTATCTATTCAAATGGGTTAATTGATGCCCAAAGATAATAAAAATGTATCATATATAATACAATAAAGGGGCGCAAGTTTAACGCCGCGGCCGAAAAGTCGGCATTATAAGACCGAAAAGGGGAGCGGCCATGAACCGCTCCCCTTTTTGGGATTTTACCGCCCTGCACGTCAGAGCTCGATGTCGACGTCGAACAGTTCGTGCCAGGGCAGCCCCTGCTCGCCCAACTCGGCCAGGAACGGATCGGGATCGAACTCCTCGACATTGAACACACCGGCACCGCGCCAGAGCCCCTTGGCCCACATCGACGCGCCCAGCGCTGCCGGTACGCCCGTGGTGAAGCTGACGGCCTGCGTGCCCGTCTCGCGGAAAGCCTGTTCGTGATCGCAGTTGTTATAGATATAATAGGTACGCTCCTTGCCGTCCTTGATGCCGCGGATACGGCAGCCGATCGAGGTCTGGCCGTGGTAATTGGCTCCCAGCGACTTGGGATCGGGAAGCACCGCCTTGAGGAACTGGATCGGGACGATCTCGACGCCGTTGTAGATGATCGGGTCGATACGCGCCATGCCGATGTTCTGGATGACGCGCAGGTGCGTGAGGTATTCCTGGCCGAAGGTCATCCAGAAACGTGCACGCTTAATGGTCGGATAGTTCTTAACCAGCGACTCGAGCTCCTCGTGGTAGATCACATACGACTCGCGCTCGCCGATACCCGGGTAATTGAGCGTACGGTGTATCTCATGCGGCTCGGTGGTAACCCACTCGCCGTTCTCGAAATAACGCCCTTTCTGCGTCACCTCGCGGATGTTGATCTCGGGATTGAAGTTCGTGGCGAAAGCCATGCCGTGGTTGCCCGCGTTGCAATCCACGATGTCGAGGTAGTGGATCTCGTCGAAATGGTGCTTGGCGGCATAGGCCGTGAAGATGGCCGTCACGCCCGGGTCGAAACCGCAGCCGAGGATCGCCGTGAGCCCGGCGGCCTTGAAACGATCCTGGTAGGCCCACTGCCACGAATATTCGAAATGGGCCTCGTCCTTGGGTTCGTAGTTGGCCGTGTCGAGGTAATTGCAGCCGCATTCGAGGCAGGCGTCCATGATGGTCAGATCCTGGTAAGGAAGCGCCACGTTGACGACGATGTCGGGTTTGAAGGCGCGGAACAGCTCGCAGAGCTCCGGCACATTGTCGGCGTCGACCTGGGCGGTCTTCACACGGTTGCCGCCGATGGCCGCCGCAACGGCATCGCATTTGGATTTGGTTCGGCTGGCCAGCATCACGTCCGAAAAGACGGGATTGGCTGCGATTTTCTGGGTGACGACCGTCCCGACACCTCCGGCACCGATAATTAGCGCTCTACACATAGGTATTGTGGATTTAAAGTTTATTTTTTCGTATTAACGAGTACAAAAATATCGTTTTATTTTGGTAAAACAAAAATATTCTATACATTTGCACCACCAAAACGGAAAGTAATTTCCGATTGGCACACGGAGATTCCGTAGCTCAGCTGGTAGAGCACAACACTTTTAATGTTGGGGTCCTGGGTTCGAGCCCCANNAAATATAACCCCAGCGGGATCACGAAAAAGAGGGGTCAACACCTCGGTTTGAGATAGCGCGGTTGTTATACATTTATACAATCGCGCTATTTTTCAAGAAGATACAAGCAAATCACATCTTATTTCGCAGAGGTTTAATTTTTGTTAAACCGGCCCGTAGTGACGACTTATTCCGTCCTATTCTGACATTCGCGGTACAAAATGCGTTACACGGACAAAATTCTGCGTTACAATGAAACAGACGAAGGAGGCGGTACGCTTTGTCTACGACAGGCGTAAGAAAGCCACACCGACCAATCCCTCACGGATCGAGTTGGAAATCTACTTCTCCCGCAACTCGCGGAAAATTATCCCTACGGACATTATGCTGCTGCCCCACCAATGGCAGAAAGGGAAAATCGTAAACCACCCCGCGGCACACCAACTGTCGGTACAGTTGGAGAAAATGCGCGACGAGCATGAACGGTTGTTGCTGCGTATGGAGGCAAACGGGGAACCGATCGACCTCCCGTCTCTCAACGCCCGATTGCAAGATGCCGGCCTTGGCGGTAATTCGTTCTTGGATTATTTGTATGAACGCATAACGACGCAGACCATGCAAGAATCGACCCGCAGGCGCAAACTTGTCGTGTACAACGCACTGAAACGGTTCGGCCGCATCCGGTCGTTCGCATCCGTAACAGCAGAAAATATCAGCAGGTTCGATATATTCCTACGCGATGGCGATCCCGAGATATTCGATGAAGCGGGAAACAAAACCACAGTACGCACCCAAGTAACCCTACACAATTACCACAAAGGGCTGAAACCTTACATCCTGGAGGCATTACGATTAGGATACATTAAAGAAAACCCCTACAACAAATTCAAAGACGTACGAGGACAATCGAAAGAGCGCAAACCGCTGACCGCAGCGGAAGTCAACAAAATCATGGAGGCCACCCTGTCGCCGAAACTCAGCGACGTACGCGACCTGTTCGTATTCAGCGCCCACACCGGCCTTGCATATTCGGACATGGCGCGCTTTAACTACGAAACGGACGTTGTTTTTAAAGACGAATTCCCCTATATCGACGGCGAACGCCTCAAAACCGGCTCTGCCTTTTTTACACCCATATTACCGCCTGCGATGGACGTATTAAAGCGTCACAGATACAAATTACCGATTATCTCTAACCAGAAGTACAACGACTACCTCCACGTCATCGAAGCGCAATTAGGCATAGGAAAATCCCTCACCTCGCACCTTGCGCGTCACACATTCGCCACGATTGCGCTGAATAAAGGCGTACCGATCGAAGTCCTTGCGCGGATGCTCGGGCACAAGAACATCGCAATAACGCAGATATACGCGAAGATTCTAACGACATCCATAGAACGATATGCCGCCATATTGCGATAGAAAACGCCCCGGATTTCTCCGGGGCGCACGCTTTTAATTATGCAACCTCAAGTAACTACTATTTTTTACCGTGACAATGCTTATACTTTTTCCCAGATCCACAAGGGCATAAATTATTGCGCCCAATTTTGGGCTCTGCTCGTAGCGGTTCTACAACAGCAGCATTAGCAGCATTAACTTCTTCAACGTAATCCCAACAATGCGTAGAGGGCAATTGAAAAGTGAATACAGTATTCCCACCATTATGACAGACTGAAAAATCCCCTTGAGAAATAATATCCATTCCAATTAAGACATCACACTCATTCAATTTACCTTCAGTGACTTTAAGTGCGGGCACAAACACCTCATTAGGAAGCAAAATATTAACCATATAAGTTTCCGCAGAATATTCCCCATTAGCATGGTATGCGGTAATAGCTCCCATTGCCTTTAATCCCAAGGCATCAACAACATTCTTTGTTATTACCGAATTAGTGGCTCCGGTATCCCACAAGGCATTGAATTTAATTACTGGTGGCCGGGATGTTGCTGTAGGATGAAAAGCTTTACAAACACCGCAAGAAGATATAAGTCTATTAGGAACCCCGCCAGAATATTTTTGGGTAAATGCAGTCGGTTTCAAGTTTGGATTAATAATAGCTACGAAAATGAAACTCTAGAAGTGAAATGTTGGGTATAATCCTGACGGCCCGGAGTACATAACTGAACTAAAAAATTTCCTAGCCCAAATTCTGCCTCGGCGCTAAAATAGGCTTCATCTTGCCTATCATACGAACCGACAACAGCGTTATCAACAATAACGATATATTTCCCGTTATATGTTTTAACGAGCTCATCTTGATGTTCAAGATAATACTGAAACAACGATTTAATATCAGACATATTACATTATATGTTTCATACTGTGTGTGCAAATATAACGCAAAATATTAATTTATAATGCGAAATATTGTATTTTTTGTTTCAATCATATGGATTGGCACTCAAAACTGCCACAGTATCACTCCTATTCCAACCCCAACATAGGGCTGGAACCCTTGCGGCGTGTACGCCGCCCCGACCCCGGCAGTCAGGGCGAAGCGGCTTCGCCGGGTAACTACCTGCTGTCGGATGGTCGTGCGGTCGTATGTTTCTATCCAGTCGAGCGTCGGCCGCAGGTTGCCGATCCGGGGCCCGCTGACCTGTGCCCGGTAGGTGCTGTCCGAGTAGGGGCGCGTTTCCATCGCCACCTTCATCTGCACGCTGTCTGCCCCGACTTTCACAACGACGGTCTCCGTTACCGTGTCGGGCGGCGCGAAGAGCAGCACCGGCACCGAGATGTCGGCGAAGCGGTACGTGCCGGGCAGCGGTTCCGGTCTCGGGTAGAACACCGTGTCGATGCGCGTCGTTTCTTCGACAACCACCGACGCGGCGCCCCGGCGGTATCCCCAGCCGAAGAGCAGCGCCCCGGCAGCAAGGGCGGCGAGCAGGTAGAGGAGCAGGCGTTTCATGCCGTCATGGGGATATATTTGCCCGCACGCATGGTCAACAGCTGCCGCCGCTGGCCACCCTGGCGGTTCTTGTAGCCTATATGCACCCAACGGGGCGTGCCGGCGGCATCCTCGTCCTCCGAGATCATCTGGTCGAAGGCGCGGCCCTTGAGCCACGTACGGCAAAAGCGCTTGAAGTCGGCCAGCCGGCCGTTGTCCGGCACCAGGTCGAACGCGAAGCCGACGCAATGCGCCGAGGTCGCAGAGCCCCCGACGGCTTTGTTGAGCGCGAAGCCGCGGTAACCGGACGAAACCCGGATTGCAGGCGTGCCCCACTGCTCATTGGCGCATTTCACCGCCCACGCCTCCCGCAGCGGGTCGAGCAGCTGCGCGACGGACATTTCGATATTGACGCGGTGTTCCGCCGTCGGGGTATTGTCCAGGCCCTTTGCACGGGCCGTGGCCGAGCGCGTGAGCTCCGCCATTGTAAAATGCTTCATCAGGCAAAACGTTTAGTGTACAGGATATGCCCGACCCATCCGGCCATAGCACAAACAACCCCCACGAGGATGTAACGCGGAAATACGATTCCGAGCACTACGGCCACGGCCGCAACGATGCTCCATACGATCCATTTCTTTTTCATTTGTCCTTTTGTTTTTGTTCGTAGTTTTCCGAATATCGCTATTGGTTTGCTTTCCGCTTTTCTTCGACCTTATCGGAGCAGGATTTGCATTTCGCGGCCAGCCGCTTCTGGTTGCCCCGCAATACCGGGCATTCGTTATTATGCCCCTCCTTGAGGAATTTACACTCTACCGAGCGGCTGACGATCTCCTTGAGGTATTCACGGTCGGCCTCTTTTTCGTCAAAACGAGTTTCGAGTTTCGCATAGCGGACTTCCAGCTCCTTGTAACGGCGTTCGTTGCGTTCGTCGTCCTGTTTCATCTTGTCGATAACCTCCTGCGAATAGCGCATGGTGGTCTGCAACGTCTTGTCGAACGCATCGCTTATTTTGCTCACCATATCCGCCGAATCGGAGCCTTTCTGTTCCCGTGTCCGGGCAAAACGGTCGATAAGCAGGTAACCGACACCCCCGGCACCGAATATCACCGTTATCCATTGCAGCCAGGTATCCATGCCTTATCCGTTTTGAAAGTCCATAACCGTTTCTTCGGCGGCCAGCTCTTCGGCACGCCGGGCCCTCAGCTCCGCAAGGGTCTTTTCGTTCGCGTTGTACTCCGCGTTGGCCGCTTCGTACTCCTCATAATCCAGAGGATAGGTAGCCCGGAAGTCAAGGCCGGACTTGATGCATTTGGCCGCCCTGTCGTCGGATTTGGCCATGATCGCCCGTAATTCGAGCTGCCGCGATTCGAGGATGTCGATCTGTCGTTGTGTTTCCATGATTCTGATAGTTATAAGACGCAGACCGGACGGGCGGAAAATTTAAAACATTTGCCTGTATAGCCCACGGTGCCAGCGCCTCCACTGTAAATAAATATGCCTCCCTGCGCCTGCTCGCACGAAGTATGGACATAATAATTATAACCATAGCACATGGTAGCTTTCAAGCGTAAGAGGGTACGGTTTACGGGGTCTTTCTCCACGTCAGCGACGAAACGCACCCTGTCGTGCATCAGCAGGTAGACCTCTTCCGACGACGGCAGCCACCATGCCCCCGCCTCCAGTCCCATCGTCATCCCTTCCACGGTGATGCCGAAGTCGAGAGCGGCCGCAGCGGCTGGGTAGCGGTACTGTGTCTTACCATAAATGTCCTCGAAGGTAAGCCGTCCGATCAGGTTCGTGTTGATCTTGCCATCCTGCAACATCGTCCCGAACGCCGTAGGATATTGTGCCATGTGCTCGGCGAACAGGTAGTCCTTGTAGGTGGGATACACGGCAACCAGATCGGGGTTGTCGACTTCGGTGAAAACGCTTTCCTGAATGATTATGTTGCTTCCCGGCTTCTGCCCCGTGGCTATCTGGCCTCTCTTCGAATAATATTCCGCGAACTGGTCGAGGACACCACCCGCCGCAGTCCCTTTCGCACCATTCTTGCGGCGGATGTAATACTCCGCTTCACCCGTGTCCAAGATTAGGATACTTTGGTAATCCACATCCACGGCGCGGCGCGTCAACGTGCAGTCTGTTGCCGAAATCTTTTTGTACCCCTCTATCGTAGACCATGCATCACATGTCATGACAACCGCGGAAAGCTCTTCGGAGGCCGAGGCCACCCAGGAGTATGTAGCTTTGAGTTCCGGTTTAGAATTTATAAGTGCGGCAATGTCTGCCAATGTCGAACCCGCAGGGTACGTAAACGAGAATTCGCTGGTATAGATGTTCAGCGTGAATTCACCGCCCGCGGCGAGGTTGAAGCCCGACAATGCCACCTCATAGCTATATGCCCATCTAACTTCGGATGCCGCGTTGCGGAGCGACACGATCAGCACCCGCCCGCCCTGCCGGGCGTAGACCACGGCCACGGGGACAAGCTGCGGCGGCAACTGCTCTGCAACAAGCGTCGCACCCTTGACGAAGCGGATAGTTCCCGTGGTCTTGTCGAAGACCGCGAGGTCACCAACCCCGGCAGCCGGCTTGTCCACCACGACGTTCACGCCGTCGTAGATGAGCGCCCCGTCGTCCTCGATGTATGATACTGCCGACTGCGTGCCCTTGCGGTTCTTGTCGGCCGTGTAACCCGCCTTGTCGGCGTATTTGTTGACTTGTGACATGTTGTATGTAGTTTAAGCGTTCTTCCAGTCCGACACCGCGCCGTTGCCCACGGAGTGGTAGACCGCGTTGTTCTTCGTATCGACATAGAACTGCCCCGCGCGGTCGGGGGCTTTCGTCGGCGCACCCTCGCCCGTGACGACCAGGTTGTTGTCGTCCCACACGCCCAGTTTTTTCACCTGCAACTCCGGGATCAGCACTTTGCCCGAGAGCACTTCCACGAGCAGCCCTTCGAGGTGCGTCACGCGCGCTTCGAGCGTGCAGTCCGAGTGCGCGATAACCGAAATTTCGCTGAACGAAGCATCCGACCACGGCGTGAGCTTGTGCCTGGACAAGAAGTCGGCATCGGTGATCTCCGGCCCCGTCGTGTAGTAGGTGTTGCCCAGCAGCGTGACGTCGACCTGTGTGAAGGGAGCGCCGCCCTCCACGTCGGGCATGTAGAGCGCTTTGGTTCCGTCGAGCGACAGCAGGCGGCAGCCGATGATCTCGACGGCCATATTTTTCGCCGCAGCATCGGTGCTTGCGTGGATGGTGGCCGCGCCCGTCGAAGTGCCTACGTGCGTGTCGCTGACGCACTCGCAGCCGTCTAACCGAATGGTCTGGTTGTCGGCAAGGCCCGCGCCGACGGGTGAATGGCACGTACTGAAGAGTTTGCAGTTCCGAATCGTCGTGAAATATCGCTCGGTGGCGGCAAATGTCGAATCGACATGTACGCAGTAGCAGGCTTGGTGGCCGCCGGCGCTGGTGTCCGTATAACTCTCGTCGTTCAGGCAGTTGACGGTCATGTTGGCGACGGTGCATTCGCCGCCCGCCTCGATGATCTTGGCGCGGTTCACGGAGTTGTTCTCATACGAGACGATGACGCCGTCGCGGCTCTCGCCGATAAGCGATATGCGGTTCGCCCCCTTGTTGATGATCGCATACGGGTAACCCATCGCCACATTCTTCGGGGCCTCGTGATCGTAAAGGCCGTTGCGGATAAACACCGTGACCGCGTTGTTCACGACATCGAAGGCGTCCCTTGCGAAGTCGCACGCCTGCGCGACCGAGAAGAAATGCCCCGTCCCGCCCTCGTCCACGGTGAAGGAGTCCGTGTCGAAGTTTTTCAGCGTGGCCCGGCTCTCGGCGTCGCACCATGCGTCATAGTTGTTGAGCGTGACGATCAAATCCTCGATGGTGACCTTTTGGCCGATATTGGTGGCTGCGGGTATGCTAATACCCACATTCAGCCGTCCCGCTACCGACGCCGCCTTGCCGCGGTAGTAGATTTCGTAGGTGCGGTCTGCCTTGAGGGCAAACCATCGGCCCCGCTGGTCGAGATTGTCCGAATAGGTGATGATCCGCAAAGAGCACTCTTTGTCCACGCGCAGCTTCATGCGCACGAAAATAAAGTCCGAAGCTGCGACCGGGATGCGGCTGGTCAGGGAGAAATTCGACGTCACGCCTGACTGCGTAGGCGTAACGACCATGCTCCGATCCGTGATGTCCGAGCCCGTATTATTATAATAGCTCTTCGTAAAGTCCTTGAGGATGTAGGCTACGTGGTCTTTGTAGCCCAGCTCCGCATCCAGCGTCGTGCCGTCTCCCATCAGCACGGCCGACGCCGAGGTCTGCGGGTCGAACGCCTTGCCCTCGGCGTTAGTAAGCACATAGGCGCCGGAGGCGGTCTTGTCCCCCTGCATCGCGTTCTGCGGCCGAAGAGCCCGCCGCAGGGCTTCGTCGGTCTGCTCCCCGGTGGTTTGTAATTGGTAAGTTGCCATTTCTCTGTGTTCGGTTTTAGGGTTGCACTGTGTAAATTTACCGCTTAGTTTGTGGAACATCGGCGATCAGGGTTCCTGCGAGACCTCGACATCGTAGGTCACGTCCTCACTCGATTCGACGTTGCGGTACCGCATCGAGATCGTCCCCGTGCGCCGGCCGCCCGTCTCGTTCTTCGAGACGGCAAAGGCACGTCCCTCGCCCACCGCCACCGTACCCGGGACGTCCCCGGAGAAAGTGCACCATTCCGGCGCCGAAAGCAGCTCCAGGTCGACGTTGCCCGTATTGCGGAGCGTACCCAGGTGTGCAGTGGATGTCCACGGGGATGGCGGATCGAGCGTAATGCCCGGCGAGTAGTCGTAGTAGAGCACCACATCCGTGTCGTAGGTGTACGCCTCCTTACCCGCCGGGACGGCGATCTCCTGCATATGCATGCGCGAGCCCTCGGCATGCGCCATAATCAGGAGCGTAAAGCCCTGCATGGTCGCATTGTCGAAAGTCTCATGCACGCCGCCCGTGAATTGCAGGTTTTCGTCGCTCCCGTCAGGCTTCATATACTGGATTATCACGACCGCATCCTCCACCGCCGCGCCCTGCTCGTTCCTGACCGCGAAGTCCAGGTGCAGGGAACGCGAGCCCGGGGAGAGCGTGACAGTCTTGCGGATCGTAACGGGATCCGCACCGGCTTCCACGGGCACCTCCTCCACCGCATCGGCGTAGTCCGCGGCCGTGACGGTGATGCGCGACGTAAAGGCATTCACCGAGCAGTCCGAATAGCCCCCGTAGTCGAGGTGGCTGCTGTTCGTGGTGCGGATCGTATTGGTATTGCCCGAGCTTTGCAGGTACGTGCAGGCGATCTCGTCGGCGACGACGGGCGAACCCTTCGCATCCCGCACGAGGATGTCGGCACCCACCGTACGCGACGAGCGCAGGGGAACGACCCCGGTGTAGGTGTAGTCCGAGCTGCCCGAAGGGATAGACCCCTGAATCCAGCCATCGTTGTAGCCGGACTTCGAGGCCGTGACCGTGACGCTCGATCCGCTCGTGGGGATGTCGGCGATGGTATCGTCCACCGCCGAGGTATTCGTATATTCGCGCGTCACGGTTTGGCCCGCGGCGTCCTCCGTGGTGACGGTGACCTTATCGGCCGCGAGGGGGCTGCCGTCCACGTCCTCGATCGACAGCACGACGTGCAGGTTACGCCTCCCGAGCGTGAGCGGCAGCGCCTCCGTCACGATGTACTCCGCGGTGCCGGCGGGGATGTCCACCCGCTTCTTGCCGCCCGCATACCCGGCCTTGGTCGCGGCGAGACCCAGGGTCATATATTCCGTGGAGGCTTCCAGCGTGACGTCGACAGTGTCCGTATCGGCCCAGCGTTCCAGCTTGCTGTCGCCCGACGGAAGGATATACGAGGCCGTAACCTCGTCGGCCGCAAGCGGTGCGCCCTGGTCGTCCGTCACCGTGAGGCGGAGTTTCAACGGGCGGCGCGGCACGGCGCTATTCAGCGTGGCGGTCTTGGCGACCCGGAAGCTCCCGGCACCCGCGACGAGGGTGACGGATTCGCTCCACGGCTCGTAGCCCTCGGCCTCCACCCTGAGCGACATGGCGAAGCGGCCGGTCGTGACGTCCGTAAGCGTGGCGGTGACCTTCGAGCCCGACCCGGCGTAGGTCGCCCGACTGCCGTCGGACTTAGTGTACTCCGCCTCCACGGACTGCGCAGCGACCGGGGCGCCCTGAGCGTCCGTAATCGTAAGGTCGAGGTACACCGAGCGGCTTCCGGGGGCAGCGGCTTCCAGCACGGCGTCGTCCGTATAGGAATACGCGTCATCGCCTTCGGGGACGGAGACCGTGTGCTCATAGGGTTCATAGCCCTCGCACACCGCAGCGACGCCCAGCGTGAACGCAGCCGTCGTGACGTCCGCAAGCGTGGTCTGAATACGTCCGTTCTTGGTGGAGTAGTAGGTCTCTTCGCCGTCCGACCGCGTATACAACACGACGGCCTCGGCATCGGAGAGAAGCCGCCCGCCCTGGTCGGTGACCGAGAAGTCGAGGCGCAGGGAACGCCCCGCATTGCTCAGGCGCACCTCTCCTTCGTACGAATAATCCTCCTCGCCCGCGGGGATGTCGACGCTTTGGTCGTACTCCTTGAAACCCGGCTCCGAGACCGTGACACGAAGCGGGAACGAGAGCACCGTGGCCGCGTCGATAAGCGAATCCACGACGTCGAAGCCCCGGTAGCTGTTCCGCCCCGTGCTGCCGTCGGGCCGCGTCCAGTAGATGTCCGTCGCGGCAGCCGTGACAGGGCTGCCCGAAGGATTCAGGATCGACAGGCGGACGCGAACCTTGCGCGAGGCAAGCGCCGTACCCTCCTGGTGCACGGCGACCGTGCGACGACCAAGGCACCCGTACGCATCCGGCCCGAACTCGGCGACGCCATCACGCTCGTACTGCGTCGCGGCGGCAGAAAGCGTGATGCCCGTATTGCCCGAAAAGGTTGCGAGAAGCCAGTCCGGGCCCGCGTATTGTTTGACCGGGAACAGGCCCGGTTGTACCTCTACACTGCGCGAGCCCCCGATGACGGGCAAGTGGACGGACGTGGGCGACAGCACAAAATCTGACTTGCGGATCAGGCGAAGCGTGAGGTCGTAGCCCGACTTTACCGACGTCGGAAAGTGTGTCAGGTCAACAAACGTTTCACCCTCGAAATAGGGTTCGAACTCGGCAGGCACAGCCAGCGTGCGGCCGAATGAATCGAGCAGCGTCCGCCCTTGCGAATCGAGGAGCACAAGGGGTTCGTCCGCCTTCATACTGACCCGTATTTTCGTTCCGGCATAGACATCCTCCCAATCCTCCGGCGCTTCATTGAGGCTCCATACGACGGCGCCCTTCTCGTCCGTGTGCAGGCTCACCAGGTCATCATCGCCGTGGCTTATGATGATTCGCACGCCGGGGAGCATGCCCCCGGACACCGCGTCGACCACCTTCACACGGAACTGCACCGATGCTTCGGGCATTTCGATCAGTCCCACGTTATCGTCGAACGACACATAGGACAGGTAACTGCCGTCGGCCTTGTATGCCACCACACAGAGATAGGGGCCGCAGACAATCACGTCGCTATCTGCGCCTATCGGTATCTTGCACTGCGCTTTGCTTCTCGCATCGTAAGCCGACAGATAGAAGTTGCCGCCGCTGTTGACCTTCACGGCCGCAATCGCGCTGTTGCAATCGGCCGCGACGACCTGCCCCATCCCATCGTCGAGAGCGAACAGGGATTCGCTGAATTTCAATTCTCCGCCGACCCGGCGGCGCACACTCACGGCCGGCCGTGCCGTAGCGGGATCGCGTACTACGACCAGAGAATCGGAGACGGCCAGCATTTCGACCGGCGCGGCAGTCATAGGATTATACTCATCGTCTATTGCCGGCAAGACGTCTGCGGGATGCAGCTCGTAGTTGTGCCAATAGGTATTGGTCGCAGTCCGCAGGACGTACCCGTTGGACATAAGCATCATATCGGTGACGGAAATATCGAACACATCCTGCGATTCTATTTCCAGGCCATCCGTAAACACGGTTACCGTCGTTTTCCCGGCCACAGTAACGGCGTCGTATGAAACCCACACTTTGCGGGAGGCATCATACAGGGCCTTGTCGTACGCCAACACGTCAGCCGTAGTAGCATCGAGGTGAGACAATACGGTACCGACATTATCTACGGCATACAGTTCACCGTCCCCGACCTGGATAACAACAGAATTTATACCTTTCCTTATGTCCAGTTTTTCCGCGCTATAAGGCAAGCGGATCGTATCCCCCGTTTCCGTGTCAAACAATTCGACCTCGTGAGAAACCAATCCTGTCCGGAAAAATAAAGTTCCATACAAAGCCGCACATAACCGCTGGTATTCACGAAACGTGTGTGTCGGGGTTAATTCGAGCGGCTTGTAAACCCGCTGCGTATCGACCAACTCGCGCAGTTGGACTTTATATATCTGACGGGGTGCGTACAACTCCCACGAATTGACATAGTAGATTGCCTTCGTAAACATCCAGTCACGAAACAAGGAATTCATGTCGACGGCGAACGGGCACTGTAATTCTCCGTACAGTTGTCGCCGAACTCCCGCCCGCAGACGACGCACGCCATCAGCGAGAATATCCATAATGCAGCCTCGCTCCGTCCGGGCGACCCATGAAACGACAGGCGAGCCGGCCGCGTCCGTCAGCACGTTCGGAAGGATGACGTTTGCATTCGCGTTGTACCCACCGTCACGTACGGGGACAGAGCAGGTAAATTTACCTGAGTTGGCTGAGGTTACCGGTAAATTAACCCCCGAAATATCCGGAGAATTATCGCCAAGGTCATTATCAATAGCGATATTCGATATAAATGACTTTTGAAGTCCGTCAAACCCATAAATGTAGAAATAAATGATAAGCTGACCGGCCTTATTTTCCAGGTTGGGAATGCTGGTTACGGCAAAATCAAACGACTGCGACTGCAACCCAGACAAAGGGTAATAATTCGACGCATCAGTAACATCGGAACCTGCTATATCTTTTTTCAACTCTGTGTCATCGGAAATTTTCTCATCCCATGAACTCGTCCTGATATTCCAAAAACGCGAATTACTTCCCTGTCGAAATTCGATATGACAGCTGGCGTACAGTTTATAATTCGTCGCATTAAAGACATCGAACGATATGCTAATAGATATTTTGGCAGCCGGGTAATAAGTTTCCGACCGATATTCAACACGCCCATGCGTAGCATGTAGAAATACCCTATTCTTTAAAACACGGAACTGCCACACCGTATTCAAAGCCGTCCAATCCTGCGGTTTATAATAATTTTCCTCTTCTTGCTCCTTGGTCGCAAGCTGGATTTCCGCATTCTGATACGGCGCCAGCAAATTGATCTCCGACGCAGAGGACATTTTACACTTGTCGTACCACAGGTTATGCACGACTGGCCTATTCTTATCCGCAAAGAACGCGGCCGGCCTAATCCGGCTGCGTAACGACATGACGGTACGCAGGTGGTACATCCCTGTGGCCTGGAATATCTGCCCGCCGAAAGGCGCTACGCAGAGTTCCAACACATCGCGCCAGGTCGCCTCGGTATCCTGCATGTCATATATGCGGGCGCGGTCGATATATATGGTTTTCAGGGATGGCGCTGTCGAATCGTCCGATTCGAGATTCAACCATTCGCAAACCGGCAAATCGAGTTCGAGATTTTCGACAGCCTCCTGCAACAGGTCGTACACCGTCGTTGCACCGGTGAATTTAACGCCGTCGGTATTGCGAAACGGCATAGCACTTAGCAACGACAACCCGTCCGTAGCCGATAGGGTCACTGCATACGGTGCTCGGGCGAATTCCTCCTTATAGCTGTTCGCAGCGAGAAATCCTCGCCATAAAAACCGTTTTTCAGGCTGTCCGGCCGCATCAGCGCGCCATTCGTAGATCGTGATGCGGAATTTTCTCGGATCGGTGGTAAACAGCGACAGGTATTCCATGCTGTTGACGCAAAGTACCTGCAACGTCAACGAACCACCCTTTATTGCCGTATACTCCGGATCGTCCGCTCCGCCCTGTTTGAGGGTAAACACATCGTCGTGCGGGCGCATCATGGCCGGGATCGCGTTCGTCAGGCCGCGTTCTTCGATCTCGATACGATACAGCAACCGGTCGCGCATCTTCGATCGGTAGTCAATATAATATTTCAGCCCGTATGCCATTACACCCCTGCATTTACATAGTTCACTCTCACATCTTCGCGGCGAATAGCCAGCAACAGGTCGGAACCGCTCACACGGAACTGTCCGCCGACAAATTCGAGCGATTGGCGCCCAAACCCGTATTGCCTCAGTTTCGACAACGGCGCAATCACCTCGGGGTCGCTGCCCGCTCCGCGGTTATCACCGACAAGCGCCATAGTAGGCCCATAAGCAAGGCCGCCGTTTGCCAGAGCGATACCTTTACTTGCGTTGCTCTTGAAGGCACTGATCATTGCCGTACCTGCGGCTATCGCAGCAGCACCTACAACCAATCCGACCCACGGTGTAGCCCATATACTGTTTAATGCAACTTTTATGGATTCAATCACCTCGGATGTCGCAATAAGCTGTTTTCCCAATGACACTAAAAATTGCCCGACGGCACGCCCAAACCCGGCAGCAAGATCATCGAAGGCTCCATCCCCGGACAGAATATTGCCCAAACCCTCCCCAAAAGCAAAAGCGAGGTCTTGTACAAGGTTATTCAACATGGCGCCATAATCCATAATTGCCCCTTGTACCGTATCTTTCATATCGCCCAGGTTCTGCCTGAACCTCTCGGCAGCCGCTTCCCAGTCGGCAGCGGGCGGATTGATTGCGTTCGGATCGAATTGCAGCGGCGTGATCGGTTTGTCCATTAAACCGTTCCGGTTCTTGACGATACTCCCCAGCTGCCCGGTGTTTTGCAGACCCTCCAACTTCAACCTGGTTTGCTCCAGTTCTTTATTGAGGTTGGCAATCTCGTAGGTATTTGTAGCTTTCTTCTTCGCATCTTCCAGCTGGCTGATCTTCTCCTGCAACTGGCCGATCAGACCGATCGTTTTCTCGATCTTAACGTTCCCAGTTTTGCCGTCGTCATCATTTTCATCAGCGATTGTGCCCGATCCAGATTCAGCTTGACTCCCCCACTTCAACATCAAGTCGGAAACCGCCTTATCTGCCTTGGCTTTTTCAACTTGCAGGCGTTTTAGGAGATAATCGACAATATTCCATTCCGCACCGTTGATATGATCTGTAACCTTGTTTATGATCCCGCGAGTTTCAGCGTCGATTTCAGCCCCTTCCATAACGACAGGGCGTATTTTTGCAAGTGCATACGCAGCCATATCCACGCCGCTGGACGTTTTTTGCCCCTTGAGACGTTTCTCAAAAGTCTCTTTTATCGCATCATAAGTCCTGGACTGTTGCTTTGCATAAATATCAGCCGTCGATTGTAGGGCTGCGTCCATTGCACGAGCCCGAGCGGCCCGCTCGGCCCCTTGCGTGACAGCCCTATACGCCGCTGCAACGTCGTTTAGTGCGGTTTCCTCATCCCCAAGTTTCGAAAGATAAGTGCCGTATTTGTCCAAAATAGTCTGTTTGGCATCGGCATACTCCTGAGTGCCTTTAGTCGCTGCCTCAAGCCGCCCGAATAGCTGGTCTATTTCGTATCGTTCCGCCGCGATTTTCGTCTCCGTCTCGGAGGTAATCCTATTCAATTCCCGCTGCGCATCGGAAGCGTCCACCGCCCCCTGTCTCCACGCGACAAGCGCCCCGAACAATGCAGTGGCAGTCGCAACGATAATACCTACCGGGCCAAATGCCACGGCAAGTGCAGGTTTTATAAGCGGTAGTATCTTGAGGATGGCACCCAGCGCCATCGATAGCGGGCCGATAGCAGCAACCAATCCTCCAACTGCCACAATCGCCGTTTTTGTCCCGGACGGAAGTTCCTGCAACCACGTCACGGCCTCCTGGAGCCAGCCTACGATCTCCTTCACGACCGGCATCAAGACCATGCCTATTTCCTCGCCGAGGTCACCCAGAGAGTTCTTCAACTGCTGCAACGGGCCGAGGCCTGTGCGTGCGACCGTCTCGGCGAACCCCTTGTAATTGTCCAATGCGAACTGCACGGCCGCACCGTTTTTCAGTTCCTCGGCGGTAAACTGTTTCAGCGCCGGAATGCTTTCCCCCAATTCGCCGGTCAGCCCGCCGTAGGTTTTCGCCAGGTTCTTGACGGCGCTGTCGAGCGTCATGCCCGTTGCGGCAGAGAGTTGTGCCGACGCCTCGATCGTATCGTTGATCTGCTGTTCGGTCAGGCCGAGCGAAGCCAGGAATGCCTGCTGGCCGATAATCACTTCATCGCCGAAGATCGACCGGGACTGTAATTCCCCGGCCTGTTTTATCAATCGCTTCTGCACGCTTTCACGCCCTTTCAGTGCCGTTAGCAACCGTTGCTCGGCCTGCATCTGCACATCGGCCAGGTGCACGGAAGCACCGGCCGCAGCCGTGAGCGGCGCGGTGAAATAAAGCGACATGGATTTACCGAAGCCCTGCAGGTCTTTACTCAGTCCCGCCAGTTGCTTCTTCACCTCGCCGCTCATGGCCTTAAAGCCGTATGTGTCGGCTCCCAATTTAATCAGGAGTTCCGCGATTTTTTTTGCCATGCTTCAAATCCGTTTGCGATCTCCAATGCTTCCCGTTCCATCCGCTCGATATCCCTCTTCGACAACTTGCCCGTTTTCCTCCGTGTCCGGGGCTTTTCGTCCCACGGGAAAGGCAATGCCTCGCCCGGGCCCTGCCCCTTGTAGTCCCGCATCGCGGACGACACCACGTAGCTACCCCACCGCTGCACCTCCATTGCCGTACGGTATTCGCTTTCCAGACGGCGAATATATCCCTGTTCTGCCGCATCGAACTCGTCGAGCGTCATGTCGTCGAACTCCGACGGGGCCAGCCCCATCATCCCGACACCCACGGCATAGAGCGAGCGGTAGGATATTTCCCGGGGGTTCTCCTTGCGGCGGCTTACTCGCCGGGCTTTGCGGTCGCCGCCATCGGAAAAACCTTTTGCCCGGTACCTATCGACGCGCGGAACAACGCGACAAGCTGCGGCAGCAGCGTTTCGTCCTCGTCGATCATATCCACCACGTCGTCCTCGGAGTAGTGCCGGGGTTGTCCCGATTTACGGGCGCCGTCGGTCATGGCCACCGCCGATACGGACACGATCAGCCCGATCATGTCGCCGACGTTCATGTCCGGCATCTGGAATTGCTTCACCATCTTGTCGAGGCTCATCCCGAGAGCGTCGGCCGTCGTCGCCAGCGTGCGAATGCCGAAATTCAGCGGATAGGTTTCACCCTTCGTTGTTATCTGTTGCAACATAGTTTTTAGGAATATACGGGCGGAGCCTTCCGCCCGTAGGTTATTGCTTGTTTGTCCGCGCTACTTCCATCGGCGTCAACCCGTAGCCTTTGAAAGAGGCCTTGTAGGTTGCTTTCTCCGAGACGGTTTCGCTGACTTCGAACGTCTCCACGACACACTTGGTCGTATATTTCTTGGCCGTCGTGCCGGGCAGTGTCAGCTCGACCACGACATCGACCGCCTGCCCGCTGATCGCCTGTGCGATCATATCGGGCGTATCGAGGTTGTCGCCCGTTTCCGACGTATCCCGCACGCAGACGATGCCGTCGGCCGAGGCCGAGAACGCCAGGTTTTTCAATTCGAACTCCTTGCCTTTGGTGTCCTTGGTTTCCCACTCCTCGAACTCGGGCGAGATCGTGAAGGTGTGCGTTTGTGCGTGGTAGACGCTTTTGTTGGCGCATAACATCGTGAGGCTGCGCCCGTTTCCTGTTTTCATATTATAAGATTTTAAATGTCATGTCATAGGTGGATATTCTGTCCTGATCGAAGAACACATACTCGCGCCCCTGATAGAAGAAAACACGCTCCCCGTATTCCCGCATATCCAACGCCGAGACAACAGCGTCGGCCAACCGTGCGGCCTCGGCCTTCGTCGACGCGGCGACCGATACCACCGTGGTCGTCACAGCCCCGGCATCCCCATCCTTCGAAGGGGTCGGTTCGCAACTCTCGGAATAGTGGATAAACGGCGGCTGCACGGCACTCGGCACCACCTCGGGATAAATCTTTTCCTTGGACAGCACCGCCGACAGCATGTCGACCATTATCTCGGTTGGGATCATAGTTTTACAAAATTTTTGTTTGCAAAATTCTCGACCGCCGCCGCCATCTCCTTACCGAAATCGTCGACGGTAGAACCGGTCGCGCTGTGGAACGCCTGCATCATGAAGGGGTTCGGCGACAAGCCCCGCGCCGAGCGGGTGAATACCTTTTCACCGTGCGAGCCGGTGAACACCAACACACGGGAACCTTTCGCCCCCTTTGCCCGCTTGCGGGTCAGGGCGCGCGGATAACGATCCTTCGTCCCATCGTGCACGAACCGCGCATAAAAGGCGTTTACCTTGCCGTTCTTCGAGACGTCGAACACCGGGGCAATAGCCATCGGCACCACGGTCGGCACGCGGTCTTTCTTCAACGACACGACCCGGATCGACTTGCGAAGCCGCCCGGTTCGCTTCGGCGCCCGGCTCCGGGCGGCCAGCACCATAGGGCGGGCCGATTTGCGCAATACCTGCCGCACGATGCGCTTCTGCATCTGCTCGGCGAGCTGCACGAAAACCTGTACGGCTTCCTTGTACCCTTCGATCTTAATATCCGGCATTGTTGTCAATATCGGTTTTGGTGATAAGTATATGTGTCGTTTTCCGGAATCCTTCTTCGTAGACGGCCTCGATAGGGCGACGTTCCCCGTCGACCTCGACGAGCATGTCGGGAGTGATCCCCTTGTTGTACGGCACCGAAAATACGACGCTGTTCTCATGGACGATGCGCGAGGCATACAGGTTGGCACGGCCGCCGTTCTCGGTTTTTGTCGCCCAGAAATGACGCCACGGCGTCGGATCGCCCACCAGTTCGCCGGTGCTATCCTGCCGAACCGCGGGTTTCAGCAGCAGAATTTTAATCTTGCCAGCCATAGGGCGCCATGCGGTAGGGGTTCAACAATCTCTCGACGGTAAGGGGAAGCGCTCCGATGGTGCGGCCGATGATCGCGTCGCCGTCAGCCTCGGCCAGCGTTCCCGCCCGAAGTTGCACGGCAGCCTCGATGTTTCCCGGCAGAACGATCCCGCCGGCATCCAGGGGCTCGCGCGTCACAACATCCTCATAGTCGCTGTACCCGCATACGGTTTCGATCAGTACGCGGTTGCGCTTGCGGCGCGACGACAATTCAGGGATGCGGAAAAACTCGACCGACGTACTGTGTTCCGACGCGACCAGTTCGTAATCCCCGCTGTCGAGTGTCTGCAAAACGTCGTCGGCATCGTAATACCGTATCGAGGCCACCGACAGAACCGGAGCGGTCGGAATATCCACCAGCGACGTCAATGCGGCCAGGCCGAACGTCACGACGCTGCGCACGATGATCCTGTTGGTGTACTGCTCGGCAATATCGAACGCCGCATACAGGTTGCGGATCGCATTGTCGTACAATTCACCGTCCTCGGGCACCACCCGCATCTGCTCGGCGGCGATCCGCTCGATCAGGTGGCGCGGATACTCCTTTTGCTTCCGGTTCTTCGTCATGGCCGTCCCCTGTTATGCCGAAGCGAGTGCGAGTACCTTGATCGGGTGCGTGCCCGCATCGTTCAACTTGCCGTCCGCAAGGATGTGCCCCATGATACCGATCATGTTCTCGTCGGCGTACTTCTCGTAGAATACGGTCATGCGCACACCGTCCACCATACGCAGGTGGTAGGCCTTCGGGTCGCCGAAGGCAATGACCTTCGCCTCGGCCGTACCAATCTGCGGCATGTCGTTGTTGATGACCACGGGATGGCCGAGGATGTGGGTGATGGCCCCGGTGTTTACGTCCTTGAGGAAGATCGGCGATCCGTCCGTGGTCTTGATCTTCGCAATGTTCAGCAGCGTGTTGCGCGACATGATCCACGAATCCGCATAGGCGCCGTCTACGCTGGCGACCATATCGACGAGTTCGTCGTAGGTCACGGCGTCCTTGCTGGCGGTCGTCACCCCGGTGGGTGCGCTGCTCAGCAGTGCCGTAATGTCGTCGGTACCCGTCCCGCTGATCGTCGCAAGTTTGTTCAAGCCGCGGCGGATGCACTGCGCGATCGCCTCGACGACGACGGCCTCCACATCGACGCCCGACGTCTTGAGCAGGTTGACGTGGATCTTCTGAATCTTGGTGTTGTAGTCGTAGGCCTTGATCTCCGTGCCGCCGAACTTGTTCGACGAATCGTCGGACGTCTTGCTACCCTCTTTCACGCGCACCAGCTCGTCACCCGTAGCGTCGTAGGTCGGCAGGACGTAGGAATCGCTCGTTTGGGTAATGACGAAATCTACCGCATTGAGGAAGGTGCCGGTGCTCTTGAGCGCCATCGTCACCTTGCTCATCACCAACTTCGGCACGACGATCTGGTTGTTCGACGCACCGAGGAACAGGCCGTCGCGCACCTCCTGTGTCAGGTCGTTGCGGGTCTTGCGTCCCGACAACACATCGAGGAAGGCTGCACGCAGCTCTTCGTTGCGCTTCTCGGCGCGGGTCTCTTCGGTATCGGCACCCTTGCCCAATGCGGTCGACACGGGGCGGGCCAGCTCGGCCGCACGCTGCTCGTCGGCTTCGAGGCGTGCGATGCGTTCCGACAGGGCGTCATACTCCGTCCGGTATTCGTTGTACTGCGCCTGCTCCTCGGCCGTGAATGCCGTGTCGCTCCGCTGCTCGGCGGTCTGCACGATCTCGTGCATCTTTTCGTGGAGCACCGACCGCTCCTCTTTCAATTCTTTAATGCTTTTCATAGTTTTGAAGGTGTTAAAAGTTTTCGAGTTCGGAAGCCAGGAAATCGCGGGCCCGTACGACTTCGAGGCTTTTATGCGCCGTCCGGGTCGCCTCCGTGCGGAGTTCGTCGACGGCGTCCCGTTCCGCTACGGCGGACGTGTTATCGTATTTCCCGACAATGACGATCGACAGATCGTACAACTTTGCGATTCGTTTTACGACACGCTGGTCGTACTGCTGCGAAGCGTTCGCGGTTTTCCATGACCAGCTGTCCTCGGCCACGACGAACGCGAAACTGCACTCGTTGATGTCGCCGCGGCGCACCAGTTCCAGGATGTCGTTGCCGCGCGTCGTCGTCGGGGCCTCGAACGAGAATTTGACACCTACGGCGTCGATCTCGATGCTCAGTGTCCCCGCCCCATCGCGGTAGCGTGCGAGCACATCCACGCAGTCGGTACCATGATCCGTGCACATGCGTACATCGGACATATCGCATCCGTCGAACGCCTTCGGGTCGATCATTTCGACCCATTCCCCCCAAAAGGGTTTAGACCATTCGTTGAAACGGACTGCGTAACCGCTGATCCGCCGCGAGGGTTCCTCACCCTCGCCCCGCTGCTCGACACACAAGTCCGTGACGGGCACCGAGCGCCGCAGCAGCCGATTGATTGCTTTTTCGTTATTCTGTTCCATTGTTTTGAGATTTTCCGGTCACGGGCTCCATATTCGCCTGGTGGTAGAACTGGTCGCCGCCCTCGTATCCGTCCATGTCCTCGCTGGCTCGGATTTCATTCGGGTTCATCGCCCCGATATAAAACATTTCCTTGTAGAAGGCAGTCCGCGCAGCCGTGTCGGCCCGCAGCAAACCCTTTGCGTCGATGTCGATATAGGTGCGTCCCTTCTCATCCTCGCGCAGCAGTTTGTCGTTGAACTCGGCCTCGGTGTTGACGATCCAGGGTCGCAACGTGAGGTTATACAGTTCGAGGTTCTGTTGCTCGTTGTTGTTGTACGTCGAATGGCTTTGATTGCCGACCATGTGGGGCGGGACGCGGAATATCGCCGCGATCTCGTCCACGGATTGCAGGCGCGTGGCGATGAACTGTGCGTCCTCGGGCGGGATGGTGATAGCCGTATAGTCCAAACCGTCCTCCAGCAGCAGCGGTTTCCCGGCATTTTTCGCACCGAAATACTGCTCTGCGAGTTGTCTCCGCAAGCGTTCATACGCTTCGTCGCTCAGTGTCTTGTCTTTTTTAAACACCCCGGTCGTCCGGCATCCGTTCTTATAGAACGAGCGGGCAAAGTCGAGCGAGTTGCCCGAGGTTTCGAGCAGGTCGGCGTGCTGGCGGATCGGCGACAGTCCCAACAGCCCGTTCATCGACAACCCTTTCAGGTGGATAACGTCACGGCTCGGAATCTTCGCCTCATTGCCGGCTATGGTGTAGTAGATGTCGTCATCGCCTTCCCACAGCGACACGTTCCACGGCAGCACGAAATCGAGCCGCGTCGGCCGTTGCATCGCATCCCGTGCGGTAATGAAGGCGTATGCATTCCCCCGAAGGCACACCGAAGTCATCATCGCCCGCCGGAATATCACCCCGTTCATCTTCGGGTTCGGCTTCATCAGCAGCCGGGCGACCGGATGGTCGTACAACACACGACGGCCGCTATCGGTTCGCTCCTTGACATGCAGCGGCAGCGTGGACATAGCACCCGACAACAGGTCGACGCACGACCAAACCGTCGATATTTTCAATGCGAAGTCGGTATCTACGTTGGCATCGCCACCCATCGTATTAAACATCCGGCGTTCGTAAAAGACCGGAATCCCGAAGCGGAGCGCGGCGCGTGCGATTATGTTTCTGACAATTCCCATGTACGGCGTTTTTGCTATACAAAGGTTCGGAAACAATTTTCGGAAAAAAGGTTAACGCCGTTAACTTTCGCAGGTTAACGGCATTAACTTTTTAACAAATCGGCCTCCTAATGCCGTCTGCAAGGGGTGCCCGAGCGGCGTTTGCACCACTGGCTGTACGAACTTTTGAAACTTTCGTAGCATTTGAAGCGGCGGCGCCCTACGATCTCGGCATATTGCCGCTCGGTCGCTTCGTATGCCTGCTCGTTCGTTTCGTAATACGCCAGGAGGAGGATATAACGGTCATAGAATCCCGCCGGGGTGGAGATAAAACGCGAGGTGTTGGCGTCGAGCCGTGTGGTTGCTGGATTGGTTGGTTCTTTCATAGTCGTATATTTTGATTAATCGAATGTTCTCAAACCGCGGCTTTCGTACACGGACGGAGTTTCCGGATCGCGCAGTGCGCTCATGTATTCACCATGCGCCATGATCGCGGCGACGATGCCGTCGATCTTCTCGGGGCTCTTGTTCTTCAAGGGTTTTATATTGTCGTTGGCATCGCGGTAGACGACGACATTGGACATCTGCCACCGCAGCACGGGGTTGTCGAAGTGTTCGTACTCTCCGAGCCGCACAAGCCGTTCGAAATCCTTTGTCGGGGGCGATATGTTGGCTATCGACTGCTGGAAACCGTCCATCGGGAGCCCGTCGGCCAGCAGGTCGATGACCAGTTGCGACGAGTTCCATCGGTCGTACCCGATCTTGACGATGTTGTATTGCCCCGCAATCCTGTTTATATCGGCCCGGATCGCGTCGTAGTCGGTGACATTACCCGGCGTGACGGCGATATATCCCTGCCGCTGCCAAACCTCGATATTGATATTCTCGCGCAACATCTCCTGCCGGCTGCGGTACTTTTCCTCGGGAATCCAAAACCAGACAAGCACCTGCGTCCTGCCGCCCTCATGGAATTCCAGCGCAAACGACGAATAATCGTTGACGGCCCCCAAGTCGAGGCCGCCGTAACAGGTGCAACCGGCCAGCGTCGCCGGGTCGGTCGTGGTTTTGCAGGCGCGCCAAACCTCGTCGTTGATCCACGTGTCCGCGGCCTGCACCCACATATTGAAGTTCTTCGTCAGGATGTTCGTTTCCTGCTCGGGTTTCGTACGGATGTTGTTATACTGTTCGAGCAGGTATTCGGGAATCACGGAGGCTCCGTAGCACGGATTGGACTTATACCACATACCCGGATCGGCCAGCTCCTCGCGCTTGTCCTGCGTGTAGATCATGACGAACAGCGTGTCGTCCTCGATGATTCCGGACAGCAATTTCAACGCACTCGTGCGGTAGGTGTAACATGCAGACGCAAGGTTGAAACCTGCGGTCGTGATAATGCACATCAGCGGTTGCCGGCGCGCACCCATGGACGACTTCATGACCGCGTACACCTCGTCGGTTCGGTGGGCATGGAACTCGTCAAGGATCGTGCACGAGGCATTTTTACCGTCGAGCGTCTTGGCATCGGACGACAGCGGTTTGAATACCGACCCGTTGTTTTCGTAAACGATCGAACCGCCGGCAGAACGGAACACTTTCGCCCGCTTCGAAAGCGTACATTTTTCGACCATCTGCTGCGCCGCACCGAAACATTCGCGTGCCTGGTCGCGCGTCGTTGCGCACGAGTAGACCTCGGCCCCGGCCTCACCGTCGGCGAAAAGCATATACAACCCGATCCCCGCCAGCAACGTCGTTTTGCCGTTCTTGCGGGCAACCTCCAAATAGAACTCCTTGAAGCGGCGGTAACCGTTCGCCGAGCGGCGAAAGCCGAACACGTTCCAGAGCACGAACTGCTGCCACGGCTCCAGCGTGATCGGCCGGCCGGCCCACTCGCCTTTGATATGCCTCAACGACTGGATGAAGTTGATACAGCGTTCTGCTGCACGTGCATCGAAATACCATCCCTTTTCCACAGCCTGATCCAAATCCCTGTAATAGCGCTCTACCGCTTGCCGTATATACTTGCACGCAACGACACGGCCGGACAGGACGTCGGCGGCATATTGTTCGGCCGGATGTATCTTCTTCACTCTTGTCATTTGAAAAACTCTGCAAACTGATCTTCCTCCTTCTTCGGCTCCTCTTTCCTGGCGCCCGCGGCCGCGTCGAAACTCCGACGGGAAACGGGCGACAACCCGAACTGCGCCCCGATCTTGTTGACCGTATCCAACGAATCCTTGAACATTTTGGCAGCCGGATGCAAGGTGCGCGAAACGCCCCTGTCGGTGTAGTTCGTAACAAAATACCCATACTCCGCAATATCATCGTTCGCCTCAATCAAGTTAGCATAGGCCGCCGCGTACGCAGCTAACAGGGGCAGGTCGAGTTTCGTCAGCACGCGCCACGTGATAAGCATTTTTGCCGTATCGCCATATATCTTGCGGGCCTTGTCCGTGAGCCACGGCGGCGCTGTGGTCTTGGTGATCGGCTTGCATACCCCGGAGGTCGGCGTCGAGGCTTCCTGCATCCGGCATTTTTTCAATGTTCCCTGCAAGGATTTTTTTGCATCGGGGATCGGTTTCCTTCCCATAATTTCACTCAAAAAGTTTTCAGATTTTGGACGTGTGTGCAGAAGATTGTGGGGGCGGTTGTGTCGCGGCCACCCTGTCGTGATTCCAGCCCCTACCCTTCCGCACTATGTTTCAATATTTTATCGCATTAACTCATAGTTTTTGCTCGTGAAGGTTTGTGTCAATTTATGACACAACACAGTATCATATACATCACGGAAGTAATTATATATACACACCGCACTGCCCGACGCGCTGGAACTGTTTTATCGCTTTTTCCACCAGTTTCGACGGCGAGTTGCGAAGCAGCATTCGGGCGTGTACTTCCTGCGCATAAATACGTGTCGTGTTCGTCGTCGTGTGGCCGAGCATATCGCGTACGGTCTCAAGGTCGGCCCCGGCCTCAACCATCATCGAAGCGCATGTGTGGCGTAACGAATGCGCCGTTATATCGGGTCGGTTGATCCCTATTGCCGCCAGTCGTTCGTGCACGATCTGGCTGATCGAGGTGCGCAACAACCGCTGCGGTACCTTTCGGTTCTCGCCGACGAACAACGCTTCGCCCGGCTTCAAATCCCGATCTGCGATATAATCCGTGAACAATTCGACGATGCTGTCCGGCAAAGCCATCGCTTCAACCTTCTCATGTCGTCCCTTACGCTGAATATACAGGATCGGGATGCCATCTTCCGTGCGGTCGAAATCTTCTATGTTGATCCGCTCGACCTCGCAGGTACGAAGCGCCAACAGCAACATCAGTGCGATCATCAGTTTGTCGCGTTTGCCCTTCCTGGTCGTCACGTCGATAGAATCCAACAGGCGTGCAGCATCGGCAGCAATAAGCCGTCCCTTGCGATGCCCTTTGTAACGCACAGAGGAACGTATACCATCGCCGATGCTGTCATAGTACCCGCGCTGCTTGCAGTATTTATAGAACAACCGCACCGCCGTCACGTAGCTGTCGACAGTCAGCGCCGTTTTCCCCTGTGCTTCCAAATCCTGTTTGTAGCTGAGCAGATCGACGCGGCGCGGCATCCGAGGAGCGCACCCTCGGCCATGCAGCCAGCGGAACCATAACTGTACCTTCGCACCATAGCTTCTGCGGGTCGTAGCCATTACATCTATGTTCGCCAACCATTCGGCGATGACCTGGTTAATCGTTGCACTTGTTTTCATTGTCTTGATTTGTGAGCCTCGATACCGCTCTTCCGGTTATGGCATTTGTCGCAAAGGCTTTGCAGGTTGTCCATATCCATAGCTGCGCCCCCTTCGTTAATCGGTACAATATGGTCGACCACCGTGGCCGGGGTAACAAGACCGCGCCGTTTGCACTCCTCGCAAAGCGGATCCGCGTCGAGTTTTTGAAGCCGGCGCCGCCGCCATCGGGTCGACCGATAGAATTCACCGTTATCGTGCAGACGTCGGCCTTGTGTGATCCTCGGCGGAAGATAGCCGCGCCGGGTCGGCTTGGGGATGGTTGGCATATCTATTTCTTCTCCGTTTTCTCCAGCTCTTCAAGGAGGGCATCGGCGAGGGCGATAGCAGAACGAGCAACCGCCACTTCAGCGGGCATGCCTTTGTACTCGTCTTTGATATTCGCACGATTTGTAATAGCCGCAGACAATACGACAGGCATTATTTCCCCCGCATACACCCTCCGCCAGTACTCCCGGTCAACTGTTAAGTTTTCCTTAATAGTTGGATCAACCTTTTCGGTGGCTTCGTCTATATGCTTCCCGTACTCTCCCCGCGCCAGCTTCTCGGCATAGTCGTCATCGCGCATCATAAGGTCGTCGGCCGATTCATATTTATACCCATATTGACCATTTGCCGAAAACGACCTCACGCGAACCGAAGAACCGACGTATGCGAGTATCGGGAATTTGCCTGCTTTTCCGTTCGTAGTTATGATTTCTACTGGTTTTTTACTCCTCGTGCACACTGGCGCGCCTGCTTTGGCGGCCTCTAAGTCAAAAGGTTTCATTGTATAAAATTCTTTAAGATTTTTTAAAATGTTTAATGATCTCCTCGACCGTTGCCTTGCGGAATTCGCTGCGAATATCCGTCTCTCCATCCTCCCATTCTACATAGTAGTGCTTGAATTTCTTATTCTCGCACAAATGCCACATTACGCATCCTATATCTGCGTAGGTGTCGCAGATGAACAATTGTTGCATGTCGTTCTCGTCGTTCATCGCCACCAGAGCCTTGAACAGCTCGATGTTATCGCCGCAGTCGATAAGCCCGAAAACCGCAAGCCCTTCTGTTGCACCCGCACATGCCACATCGGCACAATCTTTTTCCAGACCAGCAACCACAATCGGACAGGATGGATCAATTCGATAGCGGCCCGCATATCCTACATCAAACATCCATTTGAGTAACTCGGTTCGCTTTTCCGCATCCTCGACGCGAACAAAGCAGGGGGTTGTAAATTTCATACTATTTCACCAATTCGAATTCGTAAACCACCACCCACGGGTTCGATGCCCAAGTACCTTTACCCGACACCCGGTCTATCAGCGAGGCGAAGGCTTCGCGGGGAGTGTCAAACCATACCTGCCTCCATCGTTTAATGTCGAAATAATAATACATCGGCATTCCATTCTTCGCAAACTCTACGCGCACCCCCTCTTTCATGCAATCCGCATCCGAAATATCCTGCAACCGCTCGCAACGGATTCCCGTGATGCGGATTTGGTGGGGCATCAAATCCGCTCGCACAAACATTTTATTTAGCCAGCCCGGTGTTCTATCCGCGCCATATACAGGGATGTCACATCTTGACGAAAACGCATTGTAATAACACTGCGCCACGGCCACGACTTCGCCGAGCTTATAGCGGGTATACTTCGAGTGCCTGACATCAATAAAATCCCCGTATTCGTTTTCATAAACCAAGGTGTTGCCTCTCGTGTCCCACGTAAGTCCGAAGAACTCATCAGGAATCAACCGTCGCGTCATGGTCTTTCGCCCCTCGATGACCGCATTCGTCAGTCCGTAGCGGTCGTTAAACATTATCTTCTGCATGGTTATTCAGTTTTAAGTAATTCCGGGGTGTCGTGTATGTTTCCGATTACTTCGCAACATTGAGCCAGCCATGATGCATTTTGTGAATCAGCAATAGACGAATACGGATACATCGGTGCTCTATGGTCATAGCCGAACGACACAGGATTATCCTCTAAAGCAAGGCCGCCGGGAACTCGGAAGACGGATCGCACAATTCCGCTACCGTCTTCTTTGAATATATCTCCCTCCCAAATATCATTTCCGTTCTTGTCTTTCAGCCCTGTGTACTGGCCGACGGTGGCGGGATCAACTTCATAATCTAATAAAACCTTACAAAGTGGATCGCTCCCCGATGCTGTACCCGGTATAATTGCGCATTTGCAAGGGGTATGACATTTCTGTCCAAATTGGACTAAATCTCCATACTCCCACGCCCCATTGTCGAGGCGTCTGCCCCTGTATTTAATTTCTCGCATAACTATTCTTGTTTTAGGTTATTAAGTCTGTCGATCTCGACCTTCAAATTCATCTCTGCACTACGCACATCCCGTTGCAATTCCTCCAGCCGAGCTATTTGCTCCTCGTCCATCCGCGGGCATCCCCGCAGCCAGCTGTCGTAATTCGGGGTGTTCAGTTTGCCGTCACAAATCCCTCCGACACGCATACAGTAGTCGTAGTACTTGATGTATTCCTCCTCCGGAGCGTCCCGGTCGATGTCCGTCAGCATATCGGCCATACTCACGAATAGATCGCCTACCTCTGCAATTCCTCCGGGGTCGTTGCCTACCCACGCATCCGGCTCATAATCGTAGCCGTGCTTTTCGCAGAAAGCGGCCAGATAGGCGTTGCAAACCGCGTTGTAACTTAGTCTCAGTTCCTCGCGTGTAAGTTTCATTTTGTGGATAATTTATTGATTCTGTCGATCTCGGTGGCGATGCGGGCACCAGCCTCGGCGAGTAATCTGATTGCTTCGTCCTTTTGGGATGGTCTGGTTTGAAATTCAATCAGCATTTCTGCGCGTATAATCATCCTGCCTATATCTCCCAACCACCCGCTTGACACCAATAGCTTACTTTGCCTTTCTGCGATCATCTCAAGTCCTGTTTTCATGCGATTCTGTTTCTTTTTTGAGTTCCTCGATTGATTTTCTGAGCCGTTCGTGTATTTCCACGGCGCGATACATAAGCCAAACAGTAACGATTCCGAGGATTGAAAGCAACGCCCACGCTATAATTTCATTCTTCATTTTCTCTTCTGTTTTAGCTCCGCAACGCGGCGGAGGATGTAATTCATCTTTTTTGCTTGGATGCGCCTGCGGGTTTTGTCATGGCTCCATCCAACATATTCTGCAAATGCCTGTAATTCCTCGCAGGGGCATTCTGTGAGCGCTTCCTTCCTCAGTCGGCGCAGTAGTTTGGTTTTCATGCCTCATAGGGATTTGTGGGTAAATCGTGAACGCTGACGGCCAGTCCGGCGTCGATCAGACCGCGATAGTCGAAGTGAAGGCGGTGGAACAGGTCGAAAAATGCGCACATATCGCTATAC
Organism: Alistipes sp. UBA1686; assembly: GCF_002320215.1. NCBI lineage: Bacteria > Pseudomonadati > Bacteroidota > Bacteroidia > Bacteroidales > Rikenellaceae > Alistipes > Alistipes sp. UBA1686. Next base: position 11,914 of record NZ_DCKA01000021.1, on the reverse strand, counting down.
CAAACTTCACTTGGTGAATATTTTATCCGGCAATCAAGAATTAGGCAATCCTCATAGTCCGAACCCAGTAGTTCGCCCAGCCGTTTGACAGGCACGAACGGTTTCCCGTCGTTGTAACCTCGCTCGGTGATCTCCACGCGCAGATCGGATATCGGACGCAGGATTGGCTTGCGGCCTACTTCGAAAATCGGAATCTGATAATCAGTAATTCCAACCATAAGAGCGGCCTTGATATTTTCGCCATACCAGCAGTACAACCCATACGGAAGGTACCCTACAATGTCGGGCAGTGTGAGTTCTCGTTTCATCATCGTATGATTTCTATTATTTTAAGTCGTCCATCAATCTCCGGCAGCAGATAATCTATCGCATCACCATCAACTAAAATATCGTAATCCTGGGCTCCATGCTCGACCGCCCAGTCGTAAAGTTCCTTCGGTGTCATGGCTCTGTTTTATTCGTGAATCTCCCGCCAGCCGATGATATTCGCATCTGGAATCATATAATTTGTACGGCTTACATTCCAAAAACGGCGACCCAGCTCATCTAACTCCATGTTGCAAACCGACACCGTTCCTTTATCCGTTTTGACTTCAACATCTCTACGTTCTTCCGGCAGCTCCTCTTTCGGGTCGCGCCAGCACGTCAGTTCGCCCAATATCCATACAGCTGCCTGGATATAGGCATCGTGTTCGCATTTCCCATGAATATCGTAACATCTTTTACACTCGTCACTATCTGGAATTATATAATCACAGGCATACTTTCTTGCTCTTTCCTCAATCGTCGTTCTCATTCTCGGTCAGTTTTTGGATGAAATCTCGTAATGCCACACAATTTTCCGATCCTATTCCGCATCTACATTCACCTACTACCGTACAGCAACAGTCTTGACAATACGCCTTCGCCGCTTTCTTCCGCATCCGCTCCTCGGCCTCCTGCTCGGCGATTTCGACCGCCCTTATTGCGTCCTTCTTCATCATCGCCCGGGCCTCATGAAACGTTACCCCGTCGATTTGGAAATAAAAATCACTTTCACGGATAATTGCTTTTGCTTTTTCGCTTTTCATATGTTCATTTTATAGCCGTTAGACAAAAGCCATTCTACCATCATAACACAGGCGCATGTTAAATTAGGATGCCTAAAAGATTTGATAGCTCCCTTTTCGCGTCCCACCCTCTTGTAAAACACATTAAAATCGTTTTTGACGCTTGGAATTTTCGGGTGGGATACATACAATCTCCCGTATGTTATTTCAGCTGGAATCATCCCCAGCAGGTCGGCGACTGTAAAGGCGGGGATAAAAGATTCGGGAAATTCTTGATAGGCCAGAACCTTATCCAGCTTACACTCCTGCCAAATTTTGAGCTCGTAGTTTATTTCGCCCGCTGCACCATGAGCCAATTCCCACACCATGCTCGCCTTATCTGCGGGCACCCCAATCTCGATCAGCCGCTTCGACTGCTCGATGCTCGTTACTTGGTCTTTCATCCTCTAAAGTTTTTAAATTCACAACTGTAAAAAACTGATTTCTTGTTACACCAATGCGCCAACCGTTTCTGCTCCTTTGTCGGCTCGATGTTATTATCGAAATCCCGGTAAGGCTGGGCAAACGGGCAGACTTCCAGTTTGCGCAGGGCGTTGATCCGTTCCAATGATTCATCGACATCTTGTATCAGGCAGTAGACGAAAATGCGATATGGCTTAACGCCTCGACGCCCCAACTCTTTGACACACTTTGTAACTGCCTCCAGATGGGACATTCTATCACAGGCAAACCGGATATACCGAATCCACTTCACCCGCGACAACAGGTCAAGGATGTAAGCGTCGTTGCAGGCCCGCCGGGCGTCCAGCCCTTGATTGAAGTCAACCGCGATGCCCATGCGGATTATTTCCTCGATCTGCTCCAGCCCAAAGTCCGATGCCAGCACGTTGTTGTCGAGCAATACAGCCCGGCGTTTGTCGCCGATGAACTCCCGTAGCGGGGACGCGGGCCGGATAGTTCCTTCTTTGTGCGGAACAATGCACCACGGGCAACTGTTCGGGCAGCCGCGGGTAAGGAATCCGTATGCCTCATTTACTCCGTACAGCGAATAATCCGGGCAAATATGCTCGATCTCACCGGGCAGTACCGTCGTATAGTCCCGGAATCCCGTCCCGCCCCGGATCACCTCGCAATGGTAGATGTCCGGACAATCGGGCGTGAAAGTGAAAACCTTCGACATGTAAACCCGGTCGTAGCGACCGAACATCGGGTCGGCGAACTCCACCGAATCACCCTGCGATTTATGCCAAGCTGACAGTTTCATCAGCGCGAGGTTCGGGAAGTGGTGACCGTCTATGTCAACCAAACCTATTCGCATAATCCGTAATAACTCATACAGCTGTCTTTCCCACCAGAAAAGGTGACTATGACTTTCATATGAATAATGATTTTTGGACTCTCGTTAAAACTTTGCTACGGGCAGCGGCAAAGAAATTCTTTTTGATCTCGAAACCGTATGCCTTACGTCCCATATTGGCCGCCGCGAGCAGGGTTGTTCCGCTTCCTGCGCATGGGTCGATGACTACGTCCCCCTTGTCGGTGAATATCTCGATCAGGCGTTCCAACAGAGGTACGGGTTTCTGCGTCGGGTGGATCTTCGGCGTATCGGTATCGCGTACCCAATCAAAGCAGTTGAAGATCATCCTCCCGTCATTGTTGAATTTTGGCAGGCGGTCGCGGTAGAGGATCAATCCGTATTCGCAGTTGCCGACGACTTTCATGTTGGCTTTCAAAACCTGTGCGGAGAAATCTTTTCGGAATACGAGCGGGATGTAGCGTTTCAGCCCATACCGCTGTCCGAGTTCGATATAGTAGTGCATCTGCTCGAAAGGACAGAAAAGAATCATGCAGGAAGCGTTGCCTTTGTTCTTGCCTTTCTGTCCGTTTTTTTCGACCTTTATTGGTTTATCCTTGCGAAGCATCTGGCTGCAAAAGTGCATGAACTCCGCAGGTCGAAAATTTTTGTCCGTGTCGAAAAACTGCTTCCCGGCAAGCTCGCTTTCGCCGTTCTTGTTGTCGCCATCGACATACCAGGCCGGATTGCTGGCATAGGCGTTAGCGCCCAAGTTATACGGCACGTCAGCGATGATAAGTTGCGCTTTCGGAATCCCGTAAACTTTGTAATTTTGAAAATGATCGTTAAAAAGCTCGATATTATTCATTTTATCGTTCGTTAAAGGTTAACTGAGGGGACTGGCGTCGCGGGGCGTCATTATAGCGGCTTGTGACGCTATCGTAATCGGCTATCCGAATGTACGTGTCTCGCGCGGTGTCGCCGCGAAGAATTATTCCATCGGCCACGAGCTTATCCACGATCCGCTTAAAGCCTTCGGGCGTCAGAACCTGCGAAACGTGAAGGTAGATTCTGTCGCCGATCAGCAGCGCATGGTCGGGCTCTATCCGGGCAGCGCGTTTGCGCGCCTGGATGTCGTAGACAACACGCAAAACCATTTGTATCGGCGTGGGTTGTTTCGTACGCTTGAACATAGCTATTCTCGTTTGTCCTTTCGGCCGTTTATCTCCCAATCCTGACGCAGCCATATCCTCAGCGTCCGGTGGACGGAGGCAACCGTTTTTTCGATGCCTTTCTTGTTGGCCATAGCCTCCACCGTACGCATCAAATCGCCGGGCTTATAGTGCCCGACCAAATCGCGGGATTGCCACGTTATCAGGGGCGCGTCTATCTTCATCTGCAAGTCGGGGTAATACATCCATACCATGACGAGGAACTGGTATTCCTTCCCGAGGGACTTCCACACCTCCGACGATTTGTCCCAGCATCCGGCCCGCCACAGCTCGCGGTGGATGCGCCGGGCATCCTCGCGCGTATCCGCACGTGCGCACGCGATTTTAAAGTCACTTACCAACTGTGATATAGTGCTTTCTCTATCCTGTATCTCCCCTGTATTACTACACTTTATTTCTGATAGCGTTTCATCCGGTGTTTCACAGGCTGTTTCAAAAGGTGTTGCATCGGTTGTTTCATTTGCCACGCCATCCAAATCCCATTTGCCATAATCACAAATAGTTATAAGCGTCCTGCCTGTTTCGACAGCCGTTTCAATCTGTATTCGGATGTTGTTTCTATTGCTGTTTCTCAGCGACTGTAAATACCGGTACACCGTCGCGGCACCCCACCCCCACCGGTCGGCCAGGAAACGCATCGTCGTAAGCAGTTGGCCGCGTTGCAACACCACGTCCCGTGTCGCACAGTGAACCACCCGCCCGTCGACATAGGCCGCCATCTGCAGCAGGTCGACCTGCGCCTCGATCTTGCCGAAAACGCGGTGTTCTTTCCACTCGTCCGAATTGAACAGGTCGCGCGGTATTTTCAGGTATCCGGCCATATTATCTATCCCCTACAACTACATGAAGGCACGTATACCCCGCTGTTTTCCACGCCACGGCCATAGCCTCGCTATCGTCCAGGACGAAGGATACGGCGTTGCGTTCCTCGGGCGTCGTTTCGGCCGTGAAGGTGTCGATCTTCGATACCACATCCGGGCGCTCGTCCGCAGGCGCACGCATAATCAGCGTGTAGTCCTGCGGAGACATCCCCAAGTACCGGTGCAGCCACAGTTGCGTCTTCTGGCGCGCGCACTCGCTCCGCGAGGTGCAGAATAAGATCGAATAGGTTTTGGCAAGCTCCCGCACCAGGTCGCAGACTTCCGGGATCGGATCGTCGTCGAACTTGTCGGCGTAAAACCGCTCCCAATCCTTCGGTTCCCCGGCAATGTATTTTCGGCGTTCGCCGACGACGGACAGGGTGCCGTCAATATCAACCACAACAATATTCCTCATGATATAAAGTGTTATTTCATCCATCCAAAAGGGTTTGGCATACAATCGAGGTTGCGCCGCGCTTCGCGGGCGATCTGTTTCCTCCGCAGTCCGAGGCGCCACACCTTGCTTTTCACAGCCCGGACATTACGTCCCAGTTCCCCGGCGATCTCCTCGGGCGACCGTCCCGCCGCATATAATTCTGACAACTTGCGCACGTCCGCCGGGCGCCATCGCTTGTGGTATATTTCGTCCATAGTAATTTCATCGAAAAAAGCGATCGCGGGCCTCACGGCAGGCCATCGCCCCGGCATAATGCCATTAGCAAAATCACAATCCCATTTAGCAAAGGGTTTATTTTCGGCGGCGCCCGTACAGGTTTCCCGTCGTCGCCGCAACCATGTCCTTGTCTCTCAAATAATGTTCGTTCAATTCGTTACGGGAAAAATATAACAACTTACCCTGCTTGTGGAACGGCACCTGGCGCCGCTCCACCCGTTTCGACAAGGCGTCGGTCGTCGTTCCGAGGTATTCCGCGGCCCGTTCGATATTCATAATCTCGTCGGCCGGTTTCATCATGCGCACCACACGTTCGGCGATCATGTCTATTTCGGTCAAAGTCAGCATATCATTCCTCGATTATGTATTCATATTCATTCCGCCGTCCGCGGCGCACCCGGCGCGTCGCGCGTTCGTAATCGCCGCCGCAGAAAGTGTAGGCGCAGAACAGCGACAACAGGCACGCAGCACCGATACGGCGTCCGACCTCTCGGAGGTCGATATTGAAATTTTCGCAAAACCACCATGCGACCAGTGCATTCACCGACCTCCGGCCGATCTTTTCGTAGATATTTTGCGTATGCCGGATGACCGTATTATAGGATATGCACAGCCTGTCGGCGATCTCCTTTCCGATCAGCCCGTCCACGTACGCCCGGGCGACCCGGGCCTCGGCCTTCGATAAAATCGCATCGGTTTTCATGGCTATTCACCCCACGGGTCGGTTACTCCGTAGGCCGCGAATGCAGCCTCCACACACCGTACGTCGTCGACCGAATAGCCGACTTTTCCGTCGCGCCGGTTCGCATACGCCTGACGGCTCGTGATACCCAGCGCGGCCATAATAGAAGCCCTGATCGCCGGGACGTCGCCATATTTGGCTTCTCGCAGCCCCTTTTTGAATGATAGAGTTGTAGGGATTTCCATTTCCAATTTGCGCTTTCGTAGATTTTTTTATATATATTTGCTATTTACATTGCGTTAATTCCGTCGTACCTTTGCGGTATATCTTAATTAACACAATGCAAATATATAGAATATTCTTTCATTTTGTAAAGATTATTCTATAATAATTATTTATAGATTTATCAATACTATTATATGACTGAAAATGAACGATTAAAAATTTTGCAATCAGAACTTGGATTCTCCTCCCAAGCAAAATTTGCAGAAAAGCTACATCTAAAGCAGGGTAGTTTATCAGACATATACAGAGGAAAGGGAGGAATCAAAGTATCCGATTCAATAAAACGAATATTAGAAAAAGAATATTCTATAAACATTGATTGGTTGGAAAAAGGCGAGGGAGAAATGCAAAAACTCCCTCAATACCCAGAAAATCAAAGCAAAATTCGCTACTGGATAGATGTCGATGCGACAGCCGGCGGTGTTCAGCAATTCGACGATATGGTGACGGATAAATATATCAGTTTGTCGATTCCTGAATTCCGCGACTGTACCGATGCTGTGAACTTGTACGGCGATTCTATGGTTCCGCTTTACAAGAGCGGTCAGATCATCATTTTGAAAGAGTGGCGGGAAAGTTTCATCGACTTCGGCAACGTGTACCTCGTAGTAACGAAGAGCGGTAACAGGATGGTCAAATACCTGCGCAAAGGCTCCGACCCCGCCCATATACTGTGCGTGTCCGAGAACAAAGAGTTCGACCCGTTCGAAATAGAAAAGACCGACATTCTGCGCCTCTACCTCGTGAAGGGCGGAATATCTAAAAATACATTATAACCCGATCCTGCCATCCTAATTCTATTTTCTATGCGTTCAGATTATTATTTTGACGAGTTTTGCGCAATCGACTTTGAAACTGCGACAAAAAAGCGTAATTCCGCTTGTTCAATGGCTATTGTGCATGTTAAAAATGGGGAAATAATTGATAGGTTTAGTTTTATATGTCAGCCCCCAGACAACCAATATGACAGACAGAATATTGCCATACACAGAATATTTCCAAGCCAAACAGAGAATGAGCCGACCCTTGTAGCGTATCACAAACAAATTTACGATATGTTGAATAACAACAACGTGGTGGCACATAATGTTTCTTTCGACCGATCCGTATTATATAATTCCCTTGAAGTATATGGGCTGCCAATACCGCAGGTAAATAAATGGCATTGCACCTACAACCTCACCGGCTTGCCCCTTGATGTGTGTTGCGCAGACTACGGCATAGAGCTTACGAATCATCATGAGGCGCTTGCGGATGCAACGGCATGTGCTCAGCTATACATCAAACTAACCGAATTAGCCAGAAAAACGCCCGCTGAAAGAAAAAAAGAGAGGGAGGAACAACTAAAAGCTGAAATAAACAATATGGTTGCGGGAGTAGAAATCCCGGTTTGTTCGTTTTTCGCTGGCAAAAATATTGTTGCAACAGGGGTATTTCATAATTTTATTGAAAGGGAACTACTCCGGACTATTTTAGAAAAATGCGGAGCCAATATACGAGCAGCAATTAACAAAAAGACCGACTATGTGGTATGCGGGGAAATGCCGGGCCCACAGAAAATGGAAAAGGTTGCCGAATTAAACAACAGCGGCGCTGCCCACATCGAAGTGTTGACAGAAGATCAATTAATAGACATATTTGAACAGGAGCATATTGAGTATAAATTTGAAAAACCGTCAGTTTAACCCATGATGCGTTACAAATAATGCGTTACAACTCTGCAAAATAAGATATAAAGCGCTATATCTCAACAGCAAAATATAACCCCAGCGGGATCACGGAGAACGGCCGCCTTGTTCAAGGCGGCCGTTTTTTCGTGGCTGCAAGCCGCAATTCCCTACATGATTGATTATTCGCAAGATTGTCGTATATTTGCGGCACTATCGGACGATAAAAACCTTCCAATGCCAATAAACAAGGACACCCTTTATTTCTTCCGGCTCATACGCAGCGGAGCGGGCCTCGGGGCCGCCCCCGTGAGCGATACCGCCGACACCGCCGTCACGCCGGGATCGTGGGAGCGGATTTACCGCATGGCCGCCGACCACGGGCTGAGCGCCGTCGTGTGGGACGGCATATGCCGGCTGCCCGCAGCACAGCAACCGCCGCGCGAAACCCGCATACGCTGGGCGCTGTCGGCCGAAAAACTGGAGGAAAGGTACCGCCACCAGCAGCAAACGGCCTCAAAACTCGCGGCGCGGTTCTCCGAAGAGGGACTCCGCATGTTGCTGCTCAAAGGGCTCGGACTGAGCCGCGACTACCCCCTCCCGGAGCACCGGGAATGCGGTGACATCGACATTTACCTCTACGGCCAATCGGACAAGGGCGACCGCGTCCTGCATGAGATCGGGGCACACCTCTATTTCGACGTCCCCAAGCATTCGGAATACGTCTGGGACGGGGTGCTGATAGAAAACCACAGGACAATACTCAACGTGCGCCGCAACAGGACGGAGCGGGAGCTGAACGCCGTGTTGGTGCGGTTGCTGGAGAAGGAGGGCACGCACGGCCTGGCGCCGGGCATACAGGCACCCCGGGCGACATTCAACGCCATATTCCTGATACGCCATGCCGCCGTGCATTTCCAGAAGGAAGGAATTGTGCTGCGGCACCTCTGCGACTGGGCATGTTTCCTGACACGGCATTGGGACGAGATCGACCATGCACTGTTCCGCACGGCGATGGAGGACTACCGCATGGACAGGTTCGCTGACCTGATGACGGCCGCCGCCGTGGAATACCTCGGGGCGGAGGTTCCGGGCCCGGAATGCGAAGCGGGGATGCTCGGACGGTTCATGGAGGAGGTACTCACCCTGTCGCCGATGCCGGACAAGCCCCTGCCGCGCTTGTTGCGCAAACTGTCCGGCCCGTACCGGAACCGCTGGCGGCTGCGCGAAGTGCTCCGGACACCCGTATGGAGATATTATTACGATACGGTGCGCGGCCAGTGGAACGAGAAATTCACCGTATTCAGGTAGCCGCAGGCCGCAGGCGCCGGAATTCCCGGCCGAATCCGCCCCCGGGGAAAGCTGGCCGCGAAAGGACAAAAACAGCCATGATCCGGGAAAATCTTTTGCCGGATATTTTGGATTTAAAAATAAAGAGCTATATTTGCATCGTAAAACAACGCAAGGTATACGCTTTTTAGTGCATATCGGCAAGAAATAAGGACATAAAGAGGCGCAAAACTGGAATATCCAGCCCTTTTTGTGTCCTTTATTGTTTGTTACGCGGGCCGAATGGCCTATTCCCGGCATGGCAGCAGAGTTGTTGGCGGAGCGGGAAAAATTCGTATCTTTGCGTTCGACAGGAAAAAATGCGCAGGCCCTATCGTAGGGATGTACATGAGACAAGAGTCGTATTCCTACACAATTATTTCATCGCTTGACAACCGCACCCATGCGGAGGTGTCCCCAGGGTATGCCCATGGCTGAAAATCCGGAAAACAAACAACGCTGGTACGCATTGCGCGTCACCTACGGCCGCGAGATGCTCGTAAAGGGCTATCTGGACGGCATCGGCGTGGAGAGCTATATCCCGATGCACTTCGCCCGGCGGACATACGGGGAGCGGACGCGCAAGGTCTGGGAGCCGCTCATCCACAACCTGCTGTTCATCCGCACTTCGGCCCTGCGCCTGAAGGAGATCAAGGCCAGCACCACCCTGCCGATCCGCTACATCATGGATCGGGAGACGAAGGCGCCGACGGTGATACCGGACAACCAGATGCGGGATTTCATGGCGGTCGTGGCGACACGCAACGAGCATGTCGAGATCGTGGCACCGCAGGACGTCGACCTGGCCGGAGGCGATGCCGTCCGCGTGACCGGCGGGGTGTTCGCCGGGATCGAGGGCCGCTACATCCGGCACAAGGGGCACAGCAAGGTCGCCGTGGCGATCAAGGACATAGCCACCGCACTGACGGCTTACGTGCCGCTGAGGTATATCGAAAAAATAAATCAGCAGATCCTTCTTCCCACACATACGCAATCTGCGCAACGTTAATTCGAAAATTAACGCCTCTAAATTTTCGGTTATGAAACAAGTCATGCGGGAGTCTTTGCTCATAAAGCTTCCCGTCATCATCGGAGACCTATTCTTACTGAACCTGTCCTGGATACTGGCGCTCACGCTGTATCCGCAACCGGCCTGTATCGCCCGCTCGCTGGAGATATTCGCCTATCTCAACATCTGTTTCATCCCAGGCCTCTCGTGGTTCGGCGTGATCCTCTCCTCGCGGATCGTCCCCTACGAGGAGATCATCCGCCGCGTATTCTACGTCGTACTCTGCCACCTGGGGTTCTTCGTGCTCATCCAGACCGTATGGAGCTACGGGCTGCTGCCGGTGCACCTGATGGGGACGTTCTACATCGTGCTCACCGTATTGCTGATGCTGTGGCGCTACATCTGCCGCATCGTGGTCAATGTCACACGCGGACACGGCCGCAACGCCCGCCGCGTGATCATCGTCGGAAGCAAGGACAATGCGGTGGAGGTATACCACGAAATGGTCGACAACACCAGCACGGGTTACCGCGTGCTCGGCTATTTCAGCAACCACAACGACCACACCCTGCCGGACAACACCCCCTGCCTGGGTAGCGTGGACGAGGCGCTGCCGTGGCTGGAGGCACACCCGGTAAACGAAGTGTACTGCTGCCTCTCGACGGATCGTTACGCGGAAGAGATATTCCCGATCATGGATTTCTGCGAAAACAACTTCGTCCGCTTCTTCTACGTGCCCAACCTGCGCAACTACATGAAGCGCACGATGAACCTCGAACTGCTGGGCAACGTACCGATCCTCTACATCCGCGAGGAGCCGTTGCGGCAGGCGTCGAACCGGTTTATCAAACGGGCATTCGACGTCACCGTATCGAGCCTGTTCCTCTGCACGCTGTTCCCCTTCATCTATATTTTCGTGGCCATAGGCACCAAACTGACCTCGCGGGGCCCGGTGCTCTTCCTGCAGGAGCGCAGCGGGGAGAACGGCCAGACGTTCAGGTGCATTAAATTCCGTTCGATGCGCGTCAACGCCGATGCCGACAGGGTGCAGGCGACCCGGGACGACCCGCGCAAGACCCGGTTCGGGGATTTCCTGCGCCGGTCGAGCATCGACGAGCTACCCCAGTTCATCAACGTGCTCAAGGGCGACATGTCCATCGTGGGGCCGCGGCCGCACATGCTCCAGCACACCGAGCAATACTCGAAACTCATCAACAAATATATGGTTCGCCACCTGATCAAACCCGGCATCACGGGATGGGCCCAGGTGACGGGATACCGCGGCGAGACCCACTCCCTGAGCCAGATGGAAGGCCGCGTACGCCGCGATATCTGGTACTTGGAAAACTGGTCGCTGCTGCTCGACATCCGCATCATCTTCATGACGGTATGGAATGCCCTGCGGCAGGATGAGAACGCATATTAATTTCAGAAACCTATGAAAGGCATAATCTTGGCAGGCGGCAGCGGAACGCGTTTGTACCCGATCACGAAGGGCGTCAGCAAGCAGTTGTTGCCTGTTTACGACAAGCCGATGGTCTACTACCCTTTATCGGCGTTGTTTCTGGCTGGTATCCGCGACATCCTCCTGATCTCTACGCCAGAGGATTTGGGCGGTTTCCGTCGTTTGCTGGGCGACGGCTCCGACTACGGGGTTCGCATCAGCTATGCCGAGCAGCCGTCCCCGGACGGTCTTGCGCAGGCGTTCCTGATCGGCTCGGATTTCATCGGGGACGATTCGGTCTGCCTGGTTCTGGGCGACAACATCTTCCACGGCTCGGGCTTCACGGGTCTTCTTCGCGAGGCAGTCCGCACGGCCGAGGAGGATGGCAAG